>NZ_AZGF01000049.1 GCF_001434475.1 Paucilactobacillus suebicus DSM 5007 = KCTC 3549
CTACCCAAACGGCGGCTAAGTCTAATAAGATTGCCGTTGATGGGATTCCAGGTTACAACACTTACCTAGGTTTGCAGAAACTTTATGGTATGAAAGTTCAAGACGGCAAGATTAGTTCTCCATCAGCAACTGTTAAGGTAATCCAGAAGCACTTAGGATTTACCCAAGATGGCTACTTCGGTCCAGTTACTTATCGAGCCATGCAACGTAAACTTGGCACTCCAGTTGATGGTAAGGTTAGTCGGCCATCACTCATGTGGAAACAAATTCAACGTGATATTAATAATGGGGTGAAACCTTTTTAAAATAGTGATACTATGTAGTCGATGCGCTAATAACACATCACTTCCTAAGAGTAGCCCCAGTCCTTAATTTGACTGGGGTTTTTGTTTTAATTGAAACAAGAGTGTGAAACCACTTTAAAATGTGATACTATGTATTATGTAATAGGTTATCCATTTATATTTCGCTTCAAGCCTCAGTCCTTTTTGGATTGGGGCTTTTTTATTTGCTCTCAAACGTATTCTGCGGCAATTTTAAATCAAAAGACGTACAAGTATATGAAAGCAGGCCTCTCAGTTAATCGCTAGGAGGCCTGTTTTTTTAGTTATTTTTTGCTTTTTAGTCGAACGTCACGTGATTCTAGTGTACTAACTTGTAGTTCAAACTCTCTTTGCTCAATTGACGATAGTTGCTCATAGAATGATTGAATTGCTGTATCAACCGCAAGACGTTGATTTTCAGCATAACCAATCATCGCCATTGCTAGTAATTTATTTCGACTGTGGTTACTTATTTTTAGGTTGGTATCAAAAGTGATAGAACTTATCACTTCACTATTTACAGAGCTATTATCAAAGTCAGATGCTTTAGCCTGTTTATCTGGTTTAGGGATACTGTTTTCCTTATTTCTATTAGACCTAATTAATGAATTAGCCATGTTCGATCACCTCAATTCTTGAGAGAAGCTCATCTGTTACATCCTTATATACTGCAAATACTTTCTTATCAAATTTGGATTTAAAAGTGATCCCTGTGATGCCATACCGTTTGAGCCGCTGCATGGAATGAATCTTATTTTTAAAGATATTTTCTTCACCAAATTCAGAAATTGCATTGGTTACCGTTGCTTCATCTACAGGCGCACCAGCTTGTAGCAGAACCGCCAAAATGCCAACCAGTTCTAGTCGTGGTGCTTTATATTCATCAATAACCTCTTCTTGGATATACTTAATAAATGCTTCAGCACCCTCAAAACTATGTTCGTGGGTTTGCATGATTATTAAGCAGTAGTCAGAAGCATATAACGCACTATCAGTAATTAATGAAATTGTAGGTGGTATATCAATAATTACATAATCATATTTTTCTTTTAATGGTTTCAGTAATCGATCAAATTCTTTAACACGATCATCATAATTATGAAGTTTTTCCATGTATCTAGGATATAACGAAAAATCTGGCGCCGAAGCCAATAAGTCTAAATTGTCTTTTATATTGATTACGGAATTGCTAAGATTACTATCTTCCACACTAGACATTAAAGTTTTATCAAAATGACCGACTTCATTACTAATATTCAATTTTGTTTTTAAATATAAATTGGTTGCGTTGCCTTGAGGATCAAGGTCAACGAGTAATGTCTTAAAATTACGATTACTGAGTTCTAATGCGACCATCGTAGAATTGCTAGTTTTTCCAACTCCACCCTTGAAATTACCAAACGTGATTACCTGTGTCATACAGCAATATCCTCCATTTGTTTTTTAAATTTTAGCACTATGCAGTTCTGTATGTCAATAGTGCTGATACTCGGTAGTTCTTTAGTTCTGTAGTGCTTTTGAAATAAACAAAAAGGTGGCCAAAAAGCCGTCATTACAAGGAACTATGTAGTGCACTAGTTCTTTAGTGCAATAGTGCAAATGCACTGTAGTTCTATAGTGCATGAGTTCTATAGTGCTGTAGTGCTGTATAAAAATAGTATTGACATGTATTTGATGAATGGTATTATGTAGTCATAACCTAATAAGGTGTATTAAAAAAGCCCCGATTAAAGCTAATTAACCGAAGCAATACAATTGAATATAAAAAAAGCCACCCCCGACTGGCATCGGGCGCAACTAAACAGTTTATTACTAATTAACTGTATTGTAGCACGCGTGGCGAATTTTGACAATGTAGAAGCCAACCTGCATGGATAAAGTCCAAACCAAATAGACACGTCTGCCAGTGCGACCGCAATAACGACTGGCTATATCACATAAGCAACGACCTCGTGTTGTGGGTGATGAATGGTGATGACCACCAATAAGGGTCAGGGCGGTTTACTGGTGCTTACGAGCACGGTGACTAGTCACAATGCTATTAGGGCAGTAATTAATAGGGTGACTAGTTTGTCGAAGAGACAGCAGCTACGAGGTTAACTAGAATACGTGAGACGGCCGATCGGTCAAGTAGCAGTTAAGTTGTACTCTAGTGCGACGCTTATTTTTAAAATTTGCTCGTGACTAGGGTACAGCTTTGCCATTCACCGCTCAACCAACCTCTCAATCAAGCGAGGGTAGCCCGATAAGTCAACTAATTTGAGTAAATACATAACAAAATTTCACTAACTTTGGCAAAAACAGAAACCTATTAAATCAAGGTTTTGAAACTAGACCAATTTTATTTAACAAATTTCACAAGCTTGGTTAGCTACTAATCATTGGCTTATGGGCAGTTTGACTATGTAGGCATTACTACTCTGGTATTATTGCCTACATGTTATTTGATCCATAAAAAAGGTTACTGGCATTAGCTAGTAACCTCGGTTCAATAAGAGTAGTTTTCATTATAAACTGATTCGGCTGGCAGGCAATTAATCTGCTTAGCCATGATCTTTTAATAATATAGCTTGTATTTTTTGTCGCTAAATAAAATAACAGTCATTGTGCTATACTATTTGAGCAAGAAGTTTTAAGGGCGGCGGCTATCTTTTCCCTTGCGAGGTGATGTCTATGGGAACATGGAAAAATCTTTCGAAAGGTTTCGCAGTCAATGAGCGTCTTCCAGACACTCTCGTTGATGTTGCTGTTTGGCACGTTTTTAATCGCACTCCTCAGCTATATCGACAAGCACCACAAATAAAAAAGCCGCCCTGCTCAACTTTGGCTAGTTACAGGGTGACCTCTAAAATTACTTTGTAGTTAATGCCACCGTCTTTGAAGCGGCTTGCACGGGGAACTAGTTCACGCTAGTTCCCTTTTCATTTGTCATAATAGCAAATTTTTCGTAATTAGGCAAATAAGTGTTACATTGCTACACTATTTTTGCCTGGTACAAGTAATTTTTCAAATTCATTTGTCATAATATTAAATTTTATTTAGCTGTTAATTTTATTCCTTCAAGAGATGTGTTTAATACTTGGCCTTTGTGTAATGTAGCAGTTACTTTTGTTACTTGACCAGTTTCACTGTCTTTTGAAGTTCCTAGAATTTCATTAACATCGCCGTCATTTGTATCTATATTACCGCTTCCTTGAGTTGCAGTAATGTCATATCTTCCTGGTTTGATATCCTTACCAACTGTCCAACTACCAGCAGATAGTTCTGTTTTATATGAATATTTGCTAGGTGTTGGTGTAAAGGAAGCAGATTCTATGCCTTCAAGCTTAATTTGTTCTCCTTTTACAAGAGTCACAGTATATGAATCAACTTGTCCTAAACTGTTATCTACCGATGTTCCAAGAATTACGTTTATGCTGCCTGATCTATTAGTAAAATTACCACTTCCACTAGTGGCTTTTACCATATAACGACCTGGATTAATATCTGCACCAACTTTAAAAGTACCAGCATTTAAGTTTTTTGCGACGGCAGTGTTCTTTTCTACTTTTTTTGATGATGATTTAGATGAAGTATTATTAGATTTTGAATTAGTGCTTCCCGATGATGAAGATCCCAGTGAACTTAAACCAATAAATATAACCACCACAGCTATTAACCATATCCACCATTTTTTATACCAAGGTTTTTTCAAAATAATTTCCTCCTAATATATAAGAATAAATTAATAATAGCACAAAAAAATACAATGTGGTAGAATCACATTGTATCCGCTGTCAGTCGCCTTAGGGCGGCTTTTTTTATATTACAACAATTCCTCGTATCAAGAAGTCGTCGTAGTCATGAATTATAATGTCGTCGTAGTTAGGGTTTAGCGATATAAGCCTTACATAGTCATCGTTAAACGATAGTTTCTTGATGAATGCTTCACCGTTAACTTCTGCGATGACAAATTGATTATTACGAACGTCATTTTCGTCAACCAATCTATTTACATAAACAATCTGTCCGTCATTAAATGTTGGCTCCATCGAGTTACCAACGACTTTAACCGCGAAATCATGTTCTGGTGCGGGTCCACGAACAACAACTTGTTCAGGTTGCTCATGATCAAGGTATTGGCCTGTACCGGCTGATACAGCACCATAAACTGTTTCGGTATGTTCTACGTTGTCTGTGTAGTCAGATAGCTGTACAACGTTGTTATTCTGTTCTGACAACTGATGTGTAGCGCAGTTGTAGACGTTTTGCTGACGATCAGAATTAAGAAGAATCATTTTTTTAGTTGTTTGGCTTATTATGGAACCATCTATATCTATTAAATCTTCCGGGTTTATTCCTAAACCATTACATATTTTGATAATATTTTCCATTTTAGCATTAAGGACGCCTCTGCTTAATATCGATCTAACGGTTGTATATGCTAAATCAATTGATTCCGAAAATGATTTTACGTTGCCTGATTTTATTTCCATTAGGTTTTTTAGATATTCTTCTCTACTCATTATATTTTCCTCCTTCCTTTAAGTATGCGTATATTATAACATGCGAAAAATCGTATGTATATATAAAAAAATAAAAAAACATGAAAATTCGTATTGACTTGGTACGAATTTTCGTATATTATGTATTTGTGCTTAAGACAAGCGCATTTATTTTCAATCAAAAATACGAAAATTCGTATATAGATAAGGAGGAAAGATATGCTAATTAATTTAGAAAAGGCTAGACATGAAAAAAACGTTTCTCTAGTAGACATTGCTGATTTGCTTCACGTTAGATATCAAACGGTCTCAGACAAGATAAATGGAAAATCATCATTTAAATTCAATGAAGCAATTGAAATTCAAGAAGAGTTCTTTCCAGAATATGAGCTTAAATTTCTTTTTAAGCCGAGCAAAGAACAGCCAGTATAGAAAGGAAGTGTAACAAATGGAAGAATTACTCAAGGTAACAGTTAACCGGAGTAATCAGCAAGTCATTTCAGCACGCGATTTGTATGATGGGTTGAACATTGCAAGGCGTTTCAGTTTGTGGGTATCTGATAATTTTGATGATTTCGAAGAGAACGCGGATTTTACAACCGTACGTAAAAGTACGGTTGTAAATAACGGAGCTAAAAGAGAACTTCAAGACTACGCACTCACAATTTCAATGGCTAAAGAGTTGTGCATGATGAGCCACAGTGAGCAAGGAAAGGTGTATCGGCGTTATCTGATTGAGCTGGAACGCAAATGGAATGACCCGGCGGAAATTGTAAAACGTGGGTACGCAATTCTGCAAGATGAAAATTCACGCTTGAAGATTGAGAACACTCAAATGCAACCTAAGGCACTCTTTGCTGATGCAGTAAGTGTAAGCCATACATCGATCTTAGTTGGCGATCTAGCTAAGATGATTAAGCAAAATGGTGTCGATATTGGTGCACGCAGGCTATTCAACTGGCTTCGAGAACATCACTACTTAATTAGTCGTAAAGGTGCTGACTATAACTCGCCAACACAGTACTCGATGGAGCGTGAATTATTTGAGATTAAAGAATCAACGCACATCAATAGTGACGGTGTGACTGTCACAACTAAGACACCAAAAGTAACAGGTAAGGGCCAACAGTATTTTATTAACAAGTTTTTGAATGATCAATCAGCGTAGGAGGTAAGCCACATGGCAGCAAGCAAACGTAGACCACGTAAAAGAAAAGTACAAGCTGACCGAACGAATCGTTCTGGCAGGTCAAAATAGAGAAGTTGTAGTCATCTCCGAACCGGGCCTATATCAGTTAGCAGGTCAAAGTAAGCTGCCATCTGCCGAACCATTCCAAGATTGGGTCTACGAGGAAGTCTTACCGTCGATTCGGAAACACGGGGCATACATGACCGATTTAAAGATCGAAGAGATTCTAAGTAACCCAGATACAATCATTGAACTAGCCACGCAACTCAAAACGGAACGGTCAGGACGATTGATCGCTGAGCAACAAGTCAAAGAATTACAACCAAAGGCTGATTATTATGATCAAATTCTTGCAAATAAGGGATTGGTGACAACTACATCAATTGCTAAGAACTATGGTATGACAGCAAACGAATTGAACAAGCTTTTACATGATCTCGGAATTCAGTACAACCAATCTGGTAGCTGGTATCTATATAGCAAGTATCAGAGCAACGGTTACACGCACACCATTCCAGTGCCATATAAACATAAAGACGGACGTGAGGATATTAAGCCACAGACAAAGTGGACACAAAAGGGTCATATCTTCATTTATGAAACGCTCAAGCAACATGATGTGTTACCGATGATCGAACAAGATCAATCAGCCTAACCGCAGAAAGAAAGGAAAGACAGAAATGAAAAAATTAATCAATGTTTTATCGGCAATAGAAAAAGACCTTCGCATTATCGCAAGTAACACGGAGGCCCCTAATGGTACAAAAAAATATATTGATCCAATCACAGGCAAGGAAATTATTTAAATTCCATTTTCAATTGATCATATATTTTTAAAGTAGTTCGTACGACATCACTCGGTTTTAAGGTAGCTGGAATGTGTCCTGTATCAGCTATGATTGATTCAGTGTTTGTCCTTAAAAGAGTATCTGTGAGATTTGCCGCAACATTTAGCAATTCTTTGTCAATCATCAATATCACCTCACTTCCATAAGTGGATTAATTATATCGCAGAAAGAAGGTGTAGATATGGATCCCGAAACTATCGACGAATTATGCCAGTTAAAACAAGAATTAATTCATAAGGCTCTTAATACAAAAAGCCTAATCAAGAAGGCAATCCTGATTAGGATATATAAAGAATTAAATTAATTATTTTTCTTCTGTCATTTGTATATACAGAACTTCTTCAGCATTTATTGCAATTGTCGACGAACAATTTTTGCTTTGATCTTTAGAGTCTTGAACGTTCAAATTAAATGTAATTGTTTTAGCGCTTTCAAAGGAAAAATCTTTAGGATCAACATCTTTACCGTTAACTTTTATTGCAAATATTCTTTTTATGAAAAAATCATTATTCGTTGCCATGTTTTTGAAGGATATTCTTGCACAAAAAGTCATAATTTTCACCACACTTCCATTTAGATAAGTTAAGTATATCGCAGAAAGAAAGGAACAATAAAAATGAAAAAAACAGAAGTATTAACTGGTATTAAATCATTCGATAAAGCAACTTATGAAAAGGGCAAACCAGGTGTAATTCTAGTTTTAGAAAATGGAAATGAACTTGAACAATACGTAAAGGCAGTGCAGAGAAAAATTGATGATCTCCGGTATGCTTTAGATCAAATTCAGTCATTCGAACCTGAATTTAACGTTGTCGGCTCTAGAACCGCCGAGCGTTCTGACGGTCAAAGATTCGACGTCAGCATTCAACGTGGTAAAAATATTCCTAGTAATGCTAATTCAAGCATGAGCGATATTGAGGGCTATCTAAACCATATGTCATCAATCGACACAATAACAATTAAATTGAGCTAGGAGTAATCACACGCAATCACAGTTAGCAAGGTTGCGGCACGCTAAGCGTATGACACAAGCGGATTTAGCGTGCGCAACCGGTATTAAATATAACGTTATTTCAGAATATGAATCTGGTCGCTATTATCCGAGCATGGAAAGCGCAATCAAATTAGCTGATTACTTTAACGTCAGCATTGATGAGCTGATTGGACGGAAGGAGCTGACAGTATGTTAATTATAGGCCAAATTGGATTTGTAATCGTAGTTGCTTTGATTGGTGGTTTCATTGGCTGGCACGCAAGTAAGGGTGATCTGTTTGATTGAACCGGGATACATGATCAGTGACGAGGGAGAAAAGTTACCTTGTCCATGGTGTAAGAATGTGGACGGTGTGGCATATGTTGGCTACTACCGTGATGATGGTTTTGTAAAAGCTGATGAGTGTCCACATTGTCATCGAAAATTAGGAGGTAATGAAGAATGATTAATTCAATTAAATTATGGATTCAGAATTTCTATTTAATCCATATAAAAAAGCCACACTGCGCATCATGCGGGCAGGTGGCAATTCTACAAAATGATGATGGGTCTTGGATCTGTGAGCAATGTTCCCAGGTTATGAGTGATCTGGGGGGAGAACAAGATGATCGAGCATAATTACTGGCTACTAGAAACGGCATGCATATACAAAAAACCGGCTCACGAAAAAATCGCAAGTCGGTTAAAAGGTAGTATGCGGCTCCGAAGAGGAGCCTGACAGAAATTTACAACAAATAATGAGATTTTGCAAATAAAGAGCCAACCATTTTGGGAGGAATGATCGACACGGAGTAATGCCTGACAATCCCTGGGGAGGGGATCTGGGTAGAATATATAACAATTAGGGAGGTTTTGCAAGTGCCAAATAAAGCCGTCAACGCCAAACGAAAAATCCAAGTTCAATGGCATTTAATTAAAACGTTATGGGTACCAGAAGACGAGCGTACATTATCTGATTTGAATAAAGCATATGAACTATTAGGTAAGTATGAGTATGAGCTGAATGAAGCAATGGGGTGGTGTGATTACAAGCCAAAAAAGGGTAGTGAACAATAACGGCTACAAACGTTGATATGGAACGACTGACAGCAATAAATAAGTAGTTGCGATTATACAGAGTATTCGCAACGATTTTAAGGGGGTGTTGATTATTTGAATGACATGAATATTGAGGACTATCTCTTGTATTGTATGGAAAATGAATTGGCAGAAAATACTATTAAAAATTACCGTGTCACGCTGAATCAATTGTCCCAGTGGCTGCAAGATAACACGGTTGAATATCTGAACAAAAATGATCTCATTAAGTTCAAGCAATTTCTAAAAGCTAAACAATACAAGGTGGACACCATCAACCATAAAATTGATACCATTAACATTTTTCTAACTTGGCAGCATAAAGATGACATGAAACTTAAAATGTTGCGGCAACAGTCGAATAGTCATCGTGCTTCAATCAACCAGAACGAGTACCGACGATTGCTTAAACATTCAAGTGGAGAACTTAATTTGTTTATTCTGACCATTGGAAATACCGGATTACGGATCAGTGAAGTATGCCGGCTAAAGAAACGTGATTTATATCAAAAAAATGTGATTGTGAATAATAAAGGCAAGACCAGAATTATTGGGATTCCAGGATTCGTCAAGAAAAAGCTGAAAACATTTGTCGCGTTGAAAAATGACGATGCGGTTATTTTCGGTAAAACCCAATCCCATTATCGACAAGCTTTGAAACGGTGTGCGACTAAAGCAATGGTCGACAAGACTAAGGTTTATCCGCATTCACTGCGGCACTATTTTGCCAAGCAATTCATAGCAGACGGTGGAGATTCAACCGAATTGCAACAGATGTTAGGCCATGCCAGTATTCAAACTACCACCATCTACACGCATTTAGATTCCGATGAACTTTCACGCAAATTTAAACAGATCAAGAATTTATAGGATAGAAATGGGGAAATATTATGAGTAATCTGTTGATTTCAGAGCCGCCGCTTCAAGTGTTACCGTCACTAGCTAATGAGTTAAAAAGTTCTGATAAAGCTATTATCATCCAGCAAGTTCATTACTGGTTGAACAAATCAACGAATATTAGAAACGGAAACAAATGGATTTATAATAGTGCTTCTGATTGGCAAAAACAGTTCCCATGGTTGTCTGAAAAAACGGTTCAACGCTATTTAAAAGATTTAGAAAATCGTGGTTTGTTGATTACTGGCAACTATAACAAAGCCAAATTTGATCGTACGAAGTGGTACAGAATCGACTATGACGCATTAGACAATTTGGGTCGAGCATTGGGACCGACAGTACCAACGATTGGGACTGATAGTACCAATCCAAAGGGACCAGCGGTACCAACCAATACCAATAGACTACCAGAGACTACAACAGAGAATACAAAAGAATATAGTGCATCAAAAACCAATGGTCCATCATTGACTCAATTAAAAAGTGATTTCGAAGAAATATGGGCTGACTATCCTAACAAACAGGGTAAAGGTAACGCATTTAATCATTACAAGGCTTGGCGCAAAAAGTCAAAGGAACACACCAATTCATATTTAATCGAGAGATTGAAATTTTACAAAATTTATTGTCAGCAAAACAGGTGGTATCGGCCTATGAATGGCTCAACTTGGTTTAATGGGCGCTTTGATGATGAATTAGAAATCCATGGCACGGATCAAGAGCAACGGCCTACCACAAAGGAGGACTTGTTTAGGCAATGAAAACGACGCAAGGAATGTTCAGTGAAGCCTTTATTGATCGTGTTGCTAAAGCGCATGGTGTTGATCAACAGCACTTACCTTCAAAAGACGAAATTGAACGACAAACCGTTAAAAAAGCACAACAAGCGATTGCCCATAAACGTATTAAGGTTTTTGCGTCCATGTCAGTTTGGCCCGGTGGCAATATTCCACTGCACTTTCAGTTTTCTAGTTGGCAAGTCAACAAGCAAGATAATCATGAGCTAGCTAAATCGCTTGGCAAACAGGCATATCAGCTGGCAATCAGAATGGATAAAACGCCGCTCAATGTCATTATGTCGGGTGATAAAGGGACCGGTAAAACTTCGTTAGCACTGGCTATCATGGATTATTTATCTGATAAAGGTCAAAGTGGCATGTTTGTATCAACTGCTGAACTGGCTAGTTTGATCGGTCAGCAATACGAATTAAGCGATGTGAAAGCACGATTGACAGGTATTGAGCGAGCCATGACGGAAACTGATGTGCTAATCTTAGATGATTTCGGTACAGAAGGCGGTATGAAGCAGGATATCAAGCCGGTTCGCAGAGACATGCAAACGATGATGTATCGCATAGCTAACTCCCGCGTTGATTTTGAGATGAACGCACCTAGAAGATCGACGATTATCACAACAAACAATTCTGTCAGTGAATTAAAGGCTATGTACAATGATAAACTGATCAGTCGGCTGGTGCCCAAGCCAGCAAGTCAACAATTAGCGTTTTTAAACATGAAAGATGTACGAGGCATATAAAATGCAAAAGATTAAATGTCCAGCATGTTTGGGGACTAAGGAATACCCCTATGCAGGAAATAAATGTATTCGGTGTGATGGCCGTGGCTATATAGATTTTGGTGAGGCTGAGCAGAATACAATCAATCGGATTATGAATGTTAGAAAGGAAGCAAACGCATATGTCAAGACCAATCAAATTGCCAGCACATATTGAAGCCTACTTTTTAAATCACAATATTGGCTGTTCTGGTGTGCTCCCCGTTGATGGAGAAACAATTAAGATTATGACAAACGTCGGTTGGTTTAAATACAATTCAAGCACAAAAGATCTCAGTAAGTTTATGGGACGGTATGCGGGATATGAATCAGTATTTAACAGCCAAATTTGCGAACAACTAAGTTTAATTTAGATTGAGAAGACTGACAGGAGGTAAACAAATGACGAAAATTGATATGGAATTGCTCCATGTGTTGGAGAGTGACTATGGGGATCTTTCCCATGTCCCAGAAGATGACAAACGACTAGCAGAATTACGTAAGCCGTTCATGGTTGAAAGAAGTCAAGAAGACCGACAATCATCACGTGTGGTGAAGATCAATCAAGCACTGGACAAATATATATCATTAGGTGTTAAGAACGGTTGGTCAAAGGCAGAGACACTTTATTGGCTTAATCAGTCGGGACCGCTTCAAACCAATGTGACTAATTCACAAATTGAAAGACGTATATCGTTTAGGTCAATTAGTTTAACAAGAAAGCCGATGGACTTTGATCATAATGATCAGGCACATATTGATCGAATTATTTTGGATAAGAAAGCACACGGAAAGTCACATGATCAAATTGCAACCATGATTAATGATCTAGGATATGGATCATTTGTTGACGCGCCTTACGTTACTCATCGGTACCGTAAGTTGATCCCTAAGCATGAGATGAAGCCAGAATTAACTGGTGAAGAAAAGCGAATTGTTGATGTACAGATTGAGGTAGCTATGAACACTGAAATGAATGTTAATGATCTAGTTAAGTATTTGAATGACATGTCTAAGATCAAACATGAAGTCACACGTGATGTAGTAACTAAGCGCGCTAAACGTATGCACATTAAACTGGAGGGCATGTAATGAAATATAAAGTAGGAGATAAAGTTAGAATTCGTAAAGATTTATTGGAACAGATTGAAAAATTCAAGTTGCAGGATTGCCCACGGTTTGAGATAGCGGAGGTAGACGAATGACTGAATTAGATAAAAAACAGGCTGATTGCCCATATTGCCACGAACCACATGACATCATTAAGGGTGGTGATCGTGTTGGGTTCTGGTTTAATAGCGATAATCAGTTGTGTAGCCCGTATGATGATGCACCAAACGTTCTTGTTAACTATTGCCCAATGTGCGGCAGAAAGTTAGGTGAAGATGAATGAAGCACGGACACAAACGCTCAGCAATCAAGAAAAAGAAGCGGCGTATGGTGCAGCATGCCAAAGAACATGCTAAGACCACACTAGACGTGCAGAGTTTACGACCGTATAAAATTGGGGGTTATGGTAATGCCAGACGAGAAACGACGTATTGAAAGTTGTATGCGAATTATTGGTTATCAAGGTTATGCGGTTCGTTTTGATAAGTCATCTGCGGACGAATATGTTTATCATGTTTACTGGAGTGATGGTAAAAAATATCTAATTAACGTAGATC
>NZ_AZGF01000005.1 GCF_001434475.1 Paucilactobacillus suebicus DSM 5007 = KCTC 3549
AAATCTATCAGTACCAAATATTGTAGAACCATTTAAAAACAACATCACTCAAAATGAGTGATGTTGTTTTTTTAATCTTTTTTATCAGAACGGTCGTTAGGCTTATAAAAGCTCCTTTGATCCATTCCAAAAATTCTTTCTGAAAAATCACCATTTGGAGTATGCTTCAGGGCCGTTTCAATCATCATAATTGATGCGTCCATTTCATCTAGTCGATGTAAAATTTCAGCTTCCAAAAGTCGTGGCCTCACCGGTGAACCATATTCCAATAGTCCATGATGGGATAAAATCATGTGGCGTAAAAGTAACACGTCTTCCTGTTCAGGATTAATTTTCAAGGTTTGACATGCCGCAACAATCTCACCGTCAGCAATCGAAATGTGCCCGACCAAATTTCCGGCAGTTGTGTAACTCGTTGACACCGCACCCGATAACTCTACTGTTTTACCGATATCATGTAAAATAGTGCCAGCGTATAACAGAGCTGCATTAATACATTCGTATTGATTAACAACTGCTTTCCCAAGTCGCAACATGGACAATGTGTGAAATGAAAGGCCTCCCGCAAAAGCGTGGTGATTGGTCTTAGCTGCCGGATACACAAAAAACTCATCGTGATGTTTCTGTAGTAAATTTCGGACAATTCTTGCCCAAGTTGGTTGCGTAATATCGAAAATAAATTGATTAATTTCATCCTCAATTTCTGACCTTTTTTCGGGTGCGTGAGGCATAAAGTAGTCAGCATCATGAGGCTCAGTTTCTTTGGCAAGTCTTAATCCAATAATTTTTACCTGTGGCTTTCCCTGGTAATTTTCTCTTTTTGCATTTAAACGAACTACTTTGCCGGGTTGAAATAGCACAACGTCTTCATCACTAGCATCCCAGTACATTCCCGGTAGCTCCCCAGATTGGTCTTCAAATACAAAAGCGATAAATTTTTTTCCATTCTTGGCCGTTCGTTTATCTGCACTTTTAATTAAAACAAAAACGTCCATTATTTCATCAACTTTAAAATCATAAAGTTCGGCCATCATCTATTCACCTGCATTTCATTCAAATTAATTATTCTCGAACCGACTTTGTCTTTAACGCTCTTACTTGAGGTAAAATATAAAATTTGATTATTATGACTGAGTGTATCTAATAAAGTTAAAACTGCATCTCGTCGCTTCTGGTCGAAATTAACAAATCCATCATCGATAATTATCGGTAAGTTTACCTCATGACTCATCACAAAAGCAAAACCTAGCCTTAGTGAAACGTACAATTGTTCAGCGGTACCTTGTGATAATTCGCCAACGTCAAAGCTAGTTGAATCGTTAGATACTACCCTAATAATATCATCTTCTAATTTTATGTCATCATAATGACCGTCAGTCAATAAACTAAAATACTGTTTTGCCTGGGAGATAATCTGTGGGAAACGATCCGATGTCGCCAATTGCAATGCTCGATCGATCCAATTAGCAGTTAGTCTGGTAGTTAACCATTTTTCGGTTAAATCATTAATTTGCTCTTGTAAATTTGCTTGCTGTTGACGAAGCTTCGTTAGAGAACCATTTTGTGCCATTTGGTCCGCTTTAACCCGATTTCTAACCATTTTTTGACGATCAGACTCCGTTTTTGTCTCAGTTTCATTAATATCGTTTTTGAGTGCATCCACGGATTTATTTAAACTTTCTTCATTTTGAAATTGATCAAGTTCTTGTACTTGATTGGCATCCAGCTGATCAGAAAGCGCGCTTGATCTTTCTTGAGCGACAGTCGATTTTAAAAAGTTATCGTAATACAAATCAAAATCATGATCATTACTTAAATTAAATCGAGTGTATATGGACTGCTTTTTTGTCGAAACTTCTTGAATTCGTTGGTTTAGTTGTTCAATTTGATCTTCCAAAACATGTTTTCTTTGCTGTTGGCGTTGACGATCATTAATAAATTTCTTTTGTGAATCTATCAATAAATTAATTTTATTAATTAATTGCTCAGTAGATTCATACGGTCCGATAGCTGCTTGAGCAAAGCTTGCAGACTGTTCAAATTGATTTATTTTTAGATTAATTTCTCGTAGTTTTGCCGCATCTTGGCTGATTTGACGGTCCAATTCTTGCCCACGGTGTAAGTCACCTTGCATTCTTAACCACATACTGCTTTTAAAACCGCCTAAACCATACTTTTGTCCAAAAATTACTAATTCCCTTTTATTATTTTGGGAAGTATTTGAATAATCATCAATGATGTCAGCCTTTTTGTTTGTATTTAGGCTTTTCCATATCCAAATACTAAGGACAACTATCCCAATGCCAATAATTTTAATCAGCCAAGAGCTTCCAAGAATTAGTGCCAAAATGCCAATTACACCCATAATCAATGGAATCAGTGACGATTGAGTAGTTACCGATCTACTTCTGCTGGTTCTTGAATTACTTTCTTCACCATTATCATAATAATCATTTTCAAGTTTCTGTAACTCAATGACTGCTTGCTCATCAAGCGGACGGGGCAACCGATTTGTTTCATAACGAGACAAAAGCTGTTGTTTTTCGGACTGCTGATTTCTTATTTTACGTTGAAGTTCACTCTTTTGATCAAGCTGCATTTTAATGCGAATACCGTTTTCTCTTAGATCAGTTAATTCCTGGTCATTGTCAATGTAAAATTGTTGGTTTGTTTCATTCTGATCCATAAAAGATGAATCAGCAAGCTTCGCCCTAGCCTGACTAATTTGACGATCAATTTCAGTGATATCGGCCCTCAATGCCTGAATTTCAGCGATGTCATCATTGCCCATGAATTTGGTATCATCTTCATTATTGACTTTCAAATTTTTTAGTCGATTGTAAACTGGCCACAATCGTTTTAGATTCAGTAAATTATCATATTCAGATTTTAACGATGTTATCTTATTGGTGTTATCGTCGATATCCCGTTTTAACCGATCTGCGGAGATCAGCAGTTCTTCATATTGATCGTATTCGTCTTCAAAGTTCTGAATTTGCCTGTCGTTATCTTCGTAACTTTTTAGCAGTTGGTTCAAT
Source organism: Paucilactobacillus suebicus DSM 5007 = KCTC 3549 (assembly GCF_001434475.1). Taxonomy (GTDB): domain Bacteria; phylum Bacillota; class Bacilli; order Lactobacillales; family Lactobacillaceae; genus Paucilactobacillus; species Paucilactobacillus suebicus. The sequence goes on from NZ_AZGF01000005.1 coordinate 3,039, forward strand.
TCAGGCTTTATCCCTCGCACTTTATAAATATTATCCGCCTGCTGATTCAAGTGATTTATTTCATCGATCCAAGCTTGGCTACCTATTGCACCCACTCTTTTTAATTGGCTTTCAAATTCATTACTAGTTAACTGAAATATTGAATTCAAATCCTGTTGGGAGAACTTATATATCGCAGAGTACAAATTTGAATCAATATTTCTGAGCATACTGTCAAGCATTGAATTGGGAACCTGATCTCCCAATTCGTTAGTGATCGTTAGCTCACCACCGTTCTTACCCTTAATTCTTTTTATTTGGTAGGTTTCATCGTTGTTTTTGATTTTAATCCAACCACCATATGCTGCACCGTTTTTTGGCAAATATTGCTCATAAGGCTGATGTCCGTTGGCAAATCCAAATAACATACTGACGATGAATGATGCCAAAGTTGACTTACCAGCTTCGTTTGATCCTGTTATAACCTGTAGTCCATCATTTAATTCAAAATTCACATTTGACCATTTTCCGAATCCTGAAATGTGCACTTCTTCAATCCTCATGTCGATGCCCCTTCCGCACAGTTTCATCAATGTATGATACAGATTTATTTTTTAACAAGGAGACGGCATTTTCATTATTAAATTTTTTTTCAATAAAGTCTTGTGAGAATAGCTTATCGGCTAATTCTGCGATGGCTTTTATTTGAAAGACCTCATCAGAAGCATTTAGCCAGAAATGTTGATCGATACCTGAAATCTGTGGTATTTCATCTGTCTTTGGTAATCGTATTTCAAATGGCCAGTAATGATAATTTCTATTTTTAGCCATCATCTGCATTCTCGCCAAAATTGCTCCATTGGCAAGTTGTACCCTAAATGATTCACTTTCATTATTTATTGATGTGATGCTCACAGACACAAGTGTTGGAATATCTTGGTTATCTATAGTATCTGAAACTACGCTTTCAAAACGTGTCAGAAATTCATTGATTGTCTCGTGCTTGAGTAGTTTTATTGAAATGGTCTGCCAATTAATTGTGGAAACGGCGTGAAATTCAGGCACTAACTGTCTGCCACTACTAGTGACAAGGTAGTATCCTTTTTCTCCTGTTTCATTTTTGTGACGACCTTGAGTGTTTCCACTATAGACAATAGGTGGGGTATCGTTCAAAATTTGACGCTTATGAATATGACCAAGCGCCCAGTAATCATACCTTTTTGACTTTAATTCATCTAACGAAAATGGCGCATAATTATCTTGCTTTGCTGTCCCGGAGGCTATCGCACCATGGAGCATTCCAATATGCCAGTCACTCATAGATGAGTGCAATGGATAGTCAACAACTTCATCGCTATTAATCCAACGACTAGCGTAACTAAAGCCACTGATAGCAACCTTTTCACCAGATCTAGTTGTCAATGTCTTAGTTTCTACAGAATTTTTAAACACATGTACGTTATCGGGCATTAAAACGTGGTTTGATTCAACATTTTGATAATCGTGATTGCCATAGCATAGATAAACAGGAATATTTTTTTTATTTAGCCGCTCGCACTGGCTAACAAAGAAGTTTTCTGCGGCCATACTGTGCTCATCACGATCAAATATATCACCTGCAATGCAGATGAAGTCAACGTTTAAGCTAATTGCATCGTTTATTATTTGTTCAAATGACTTAAATGTCGAATGGTAAATTTGATCCATCAAATCCTCAGGCACATGCTTAAGGCCCAGAAATGGACTATCTAAGTGAAGATCCGCAGTATGGATGAATTTCATTATTATCAATTCCTTTTTATCAAAAAAGCTGAGACAGCAATTTAATGCCACTCAGCTTTTTATTAATCTTGGTACAATTCTTGAATTGGTTTTGTGATGACATTATTAAGATCACTTAACAGCTGGTCAATTCCACGTTCCTTATCCATTAAATTTTGAATTGCATCAACTTTGCGAACTTTTTCGGCCATTTCTTGAATATCTTTGATCTCATCATCGGATGGCTGTTGACCCGTATACTGTTTTTGTTGAAGTTGCATTTGTTTATTCTGAAAGTCCTTGAATAAGCTAAACGTGTCAGCATCCTGCTTCATATCTTCATAAGCTTTCTTTAAATCAGCATATTGCTGAGTTTCACGCAAATCACGTTCCATTTGATTTGCTGAATCGTAAATGTTTACTACCATTTTGTACCTCCTAAAATATGTTATGTTTCATTTTACCATAGACAAAGGTTAAATTGGGAGCGTTTCATCACATACAAACTAAGGATTTAATATTGATTTAGCATCGCTCCAAAGTTGTGATGCTTTGTCTTTAACTGTACTTGCCCCCTGGGTAACCTTATCGCCTGACTCTGATGCATTGTTAGCAATATTATCCCAAATACTTGAAGCAGACGATGAATCTGTGCTAGACGATGATGACTTGTTAGCTGCCAAAGTATAAGCATCCTTAGTATCAAATGCTGTTTGTTTCGTGTTGGGAAGCATTTTGGTTAATTCGGTCTTAAATAAAGTATTGGTGTTCCGATAAGTTGTGTCAGGAAGAGTATGGCCTACACTAGTGCTGTCATAGCCTTCCCATGTTGCAACTACAATATCAGGTGTATATCCAACAATCCATTTGTCACGTTCAGAATCTTGTCCATTTGTAACATCGGATTGTGTACTTCCTGTCTTACCGGCAACAGAGTAGCCATATGGTTTAGCAGTTTGCCCCGTTCCATGATCAAACACTCCGAGCATCATGCTGGTCATTTCTTTATCAATCTTCTTTGAAAGAATGCGCTTCTTTTTGACCGTGGTATTGTTAACAATTACTTTGCCAGACGCATCAACTATTTTGGTAATGAAGTGCGGTGTTGTCTTTACGCCATCATTAGCAAAAGTGGTATATGCCCCTGCCATTTGTTCTGGTGAGACGCCTGTTGAAAGTCCACCAAGGCCTAAAGCTAAGTTTTTATCTTTCTTAGTTACCGGTAGACCAAATTTCTTAACTGAAGCATAGCCATTATCAACACCAATTTTATTTAGTAACCAGACAGTAGGCGCGTTTAAGCTTTCTGCTAATGCTTTATACATAGGCACCTTGCCACTATACGTATCATCATAATTTTTAGGCGTGTAATCGTTTGTCCCATATGACTGTTTCTTATCAGTCAAAGTTGAATCATAGAAATAACCGTGTTCCAGAGCTGGTGCATACACAGCAATTGGTTTAAGTGCCGAACCAGGTTGACGCTTCATTTGGGTAGCTCGGTTGAACCCACGGAAGACATGGGTACCACGCCCACCAACAACTGCCAAAACACCGCCATTATTTGGATTAACAGCAATTGAAGCGGATTGAACCATTGTTCCATCACTGGCGTTACTTGGAAAATTACTGTCGTTCTTGTAAATATTCTGCATAATTTTTTGCTGAGACTGATCCAAAGTAGTGTAAATTTTATAGCCCTTATTCATGATATCAGACTCAGAAAGACCATATTTACTTATTGCTTCACTGATGACGGCATCAAAGAAGTATGGATACTTGTAAGTATCGGTCTGCTTGTATCCATTAGTAACAGTTAGAGGTGTTTTTTTGTATTCGTTTGCCTCAGATTGCGTTAGCTTTCCATTTTCGACCATCAACTGAAGAACGACATTTCGTCTTTCTTTTGAAGCCTTAGGATGTGCTACAGGATCGTATCCACTTGGAGATGTTAACATACCGGCCAGTACAGCAGATTCTGGAACCGTTAATTCACTGGCATTACAATCAAAGTAACGCTCGGCTGCGTCTTGAACACCCCAAACTCCGTTGCCAAAATACGCATTGTTCAAATACATCGTCAAAATTGCTTTTTTTGAATATACGTTTTCAACTTCAATAGAGATGAAAATTTCCTTTGCTTTTCGCGTAAACGTTTGCTGCTGTGTCAAATAGGCGTTTTTAACTAACTGCTGAGTTAAGGTGCTCCCACCACCTGAAATATAGTCTCTACCTAACACTTTATTTTTAGCATAAAGGAAAGCAGCTCTGGCAATTCCTTTAACAGAAAACCCATGTTCGTGGTAGAAATTTCGATCTTCAGTGGACAGTACTGCATTCTGAACATTTTTAGAAATCTTATTCAAAGAAACATATGTCCCTTTTTGTGAATAAAGGCTACCTGCAGACTTACCATTACGATCGTAAATCATAGTTGGTTTTTCCAGTGTGGCTTGCAAATTGCTTACATGAGATGTTTTCGCCACTCCGGTCAAATAAGTACTCAAAATTAAAAATAGCGTTAATACGACAACGATAATCCAACGAGTAATTTGAAATCTACGCCATAAGCGTTTAATTAATTGCTTAAATTTCCCCCACAATGGGGCAAACCATTTATTGAATTCGTTAAGCCATCTTTTAAATCTTGATGGTTTATTTTCCATATTTATGTTCCCCATTCATAAGTAATCAAGACTAATTTTATCATAGATCAGAGCATCAACATGAACGAGAGGAGCATTTTACGATTATTTAAGAAAAATTATATGATTAAACCATGTTTTTGACCTCAATAATTGTATATTGCAAATTGCTTGATTGCAATATACAAAAAGCCAGACATCAACAATTTTGAATTGCATCAGTCTGACTTATATATTAATTTCCCAAATAAAGATCAGGATTTACATGACTAACAATCTTATCATTAAACTGCTTTGCCACATTCTCGTTTGGACTAACAATAAAAATCGTGTCATGACCAGCTAGTGTTCCTGCCACTTCTGGAAGATTTAGATCATCAATTATTGCAGCTAATAAATTACCATCACTAGGGAGCGTCCGGACAATATTCATAAACTCTACCTGAGTAATATTCGTAACTACCTCGTAGATTGTATCATAAAGTCTTAACTCTTCACTCTTGTTACCAGCCTTAAAGATCGTGTAACGTAAGCTCCCATTACCATCTGCAGCCTTAACAATCTGCATTTCTCTAATGTCACGAGAAATGGTTGCCTGAGTGGCCGTAATATCATTATCCTTTAAACGCTGCATCAAATCATCTTGAGTTGTAATTGTATACTGATTAATTAATTGTTCGATTTTTGCTTGTCGTACAGATTTTTTCATTCAGCGACTTCCTCCACTAAACATTGGATCGTTTTTTACTTAATAATTGAATATTAATACACATTTAGCGAATTTACAAGCATATTTTCTAATAATTATTCAAATTACATTTCATCTGGTGCTTGGACACCCAACAATGATAAGGATGACTTTAAAACATCACTAACTGCAGTAACTAGTGCCAGACGTGCGAGCTTTTCATCATCATCAACTAAAATTTTTGTATGAGCGTAGTATTGATTGAAACCTTTAGCAAGTTGAAGCGAATATTTAGCGATTACTGATGGTTCATACTCGCGGCTTGCTCGTTGAACAGTTTCACCAAATTGACCAAGCATCTTAATAACTTCCCAAGCGTCTGCATCACCTAATTCCATGTTGACGTTCGTTAGATCGGGATTGCCAGCCTTTCTCAAAATACTCTGTGCACGGGCGTTAGCATATTGAACGTATGGCCCCGTTTCTCCTTCAAAACGAACAACTTCTTCAAGATTAAAATCAAAGTTGTTAAGTCTTTCATTCTTAAGATCGTGGAACACCACGGCTCCAACACCAACTTGCTTAGCAACCTCGTCAGCATTTTTAAGGTCTGGATTCTTCTCCGCAATTTGCTTACGTGCAAGATTAATGGCGTCATCTAGTACGTTTTCAAGTAATATTACTCGTCCTTCACGGGTAGATAACTTGCGACCTCCCTGGGTAATAAGACCAAAAGGAATGTGGTGAATGTCATCTGACCAGTCAAATCCCATTTCCTTTAAAACAGCCTTGAGTTGCTTAAAGTGGTTTTGTTGCTCGTTGCCGACAACGTAAAGAGACTGAACAAAGTTATAGGTCCTCTTGCGGTAAATTGCTGCTGCCAAATCACGGGTAATATATAGCGTTGCCCCATCAGTCTTTTTAATTAAAGCAGGATTTAAATTGTATTTTTCAAGATCAACAATTTCAGCACCTTTGCTCTCTTGCAATAGTCCCTTGTCTTCCAACATTTGGACAACCTCGTCCATCTTGTCATTATAGAAAGCTTCACCGTTGTAAGAATCGAAATCAATCCCTAGCAGGTCATAGATTTTCATGAATAGTTTTAATGATTCTGAACGGAACCATTTCCACAAGTATGTGGCCTCTTCATCCCCATCTTCCAGTTTTCTGAACCAAGCACGGGCATCATCATCGAGTGCCGGATTTTCCTTATCTTCTTGATGAAAACGCACATAGTACTTTTGTAATGTGTTAATTGGATCAGCTTTAACTTCTTCTTCGCTACCCCACATCTTGTAGGCAGCCATTAATTTACCAAATTGTGTGCCCCAGTCGCCAAGATGATTAATCTTAATCGGATTGTAGTTAACTTTAGTTAAAATATTAGCTAAAGAGTTACCAATTACCGTTGAACGTAGATGTCCCATTGACATTGGTTTAGCAATGTTTGGTGATGACATATCAATTGGTACATTGCCGCCGTTACCAAGATTAGCATTACCATAGTTTTCAGGATCAGTAATAATATCAGATAAAATACCAGCAGCGATTTGTGCCTTATTTAGAAAGAAATTAATATATGGTCCAGCAACCACAACATTTTCAAAACCGCTTTGATCAATTTCTTTAACTAAATCTGCAGCAATCATTTGGGGTGCTTGATGCTTAATCTTAGCTAAGAAAAATGTTGGAAAAGCGTAGTCCCCATTTTTATTATCTTTTGGTCGTTCAATTTTTGATTCAATATCTTCTTGGTTAACGTCTGGTAATGCTTTTTTGATTGCTTCAACAACTTGAGTTTTTCCGTCCATGCTCGTTCCTCCATAATTTAAAATTACCACAAAAAAAGTCCCTAACAGGCAATATTGCATGCCTATCAGAGACGAGACTTCCCGCGGTACCACTCTACTTGAAATAAATTCCACTCATATATTTAAATCTACCTAGAAAGCACGCTTCATCATTCAATATGACCCGTCTTACACCATCACGAGCTCGCTAACATATTAATCATGATTACTACTCTTTCATCGTTGGAATAGTTTTACACTCGACATATTATAACAAATCGTCATTTAAAAACAAGCTAATAATTAATTACTAACTAAGTAACCGATCCAAAACTGTTAAAACACCATCTTTGTTATTGGATGGTGCGGTCTTATTAACCAACTTTTTAATGCTGTCTTTTGCATTATCCATGACGTATCCGTGAGGAGTCATTGTTAACATTGCCAAATCATTTTCATTATCACCAAAGGTCATAATCTCATCGTTTTTAACACCGTACTTATTTTGTAAATTCCTTAATCCGGTGCTCTTATCGACATCAGCCAACCCTATTAGTTCGGTATTAAATCCGGAATTTAAACTTGCCAGTTTCTTGGGCAACAAACTCCTTAATAACTGAACCTGACTATCAAAGTTGTCGCTGCTGGCAAATGAAAGCCCAACTTTAACAATTTGATCTTTGAATTTACCTTCAGTGTAATTCAAAATTTCAGGAATTCGGCTAAGCTTGGCATAGTAACGATTCTTAAGTTCAAAAATTTCTTGTGGTTCACTTTCATCCATGTAGGCGCCAGATTTACCGGTGACCGTTGTTGACGCAACCGGCATCTGAAAATGCTCCTTAATAATCTTGAGCAACTGCATTAACAAATCATTTGGAATTTCTTTGACAGATAAAAATTGATTTTCGCTGTAGACAATCGATCCATTCTCCGAAATAAAATCTATCTTATCTTTCATTTCGCCAAATTGATCCTGCAAGCGACTTAATTGTGATCCACTGGCAGCGACGAAATGGATACCTCGCTCAACCATCTTTGATAGCTGGCTTTTGAATCGTTCTCCGTCATATGTATTATCATCTCTTAAAAATGTGCCATCCATGTCAACCGCCACAAGTTTGATAGTCATTCTTAGCACCCCTCAATCGTTAGTCAACAAACATTATAACGACATTTTTAAAATTAAGCCAGTTTAAAACACGGATATGATAAGTATTGAAGTAGTATATATCATACCAATCCTTTATAATGATAAGTGGTAACGCATTCATTTATGGGAGGATTTTTATGCTATACATTTTGGTACTCAGTTTTATTGCCCCAATACTAGTCTACCTGTCGTTCGTTTTTCATCCAAAGGCAGGATCTCGCGTTAAGAAATACGGTTTGATTTTCTTAATCGTTGAAGCAATCGTATATAGTGGCATTATTTACTTTCAATTGCCATCGCGAAACGTATTATCACTATTAATAGTTAATTTCGCAATTGGCGTTTTAACAGCAGCAATTTTAACTGGTTTAACGGTCCTTTTCACTGATCAAGAAATGATCACACCACGCATTGGTGCCGTAATTTTATTAATCATTTTTATTGTGTTTATTGGTGGTGAATGGCACTCTAACTTTTTCCTTCAGCCTGTCGCCAAAAGCGTCAATTCAACAGTCAAAAAGAGCAGTAAGGCGCCCACCTTTAAGAAAGGAGTAACACCGGTAGCACTAGCACCCAGCACAATCAAAAATCGAATGAATAAGAACATGAGTGATGTTCCGAATTCACAGTACTTCCACCTTGGGGAGATTCAAGCGCAGTACTACCATGGCAAACCTGTTTACATTGCCCCAGTTGAGTTTGACAGTATCTTTAAATACTACACGGCTGGGCAGTCAACGCCAGGTTACTTCATTATTAATGCGACGTCACTTTCAGCGGAGCCCAAATTTGTTAAGACTAAATTGAATTACACGAATACATCATATTTTAACCGAAAGGCTCAGCGAATTATGTACCGCCACTATCCTGAGTGGTTGGTGGCTGATGGTAGTAATCCTCAACTTGAAATTGATGAAAATGGCACTCCATACTACGTGCAAACCATGTATAAACCAATTCCTCTAAGTCATCGGATTGACTATTCTAAACTGCATGTGGTGATTATGAACGCTAAAACTGGCAAAACTAAACTTTACACGTTGAAGAGCCTGCCTAAATGGGTTGACGAAGGAATTACAACGGAAGTCGCCCATTCAATGAATACCGCATTTGGTGAGTATCAAAAAGGTTGGATCAACTATACAATCTTTAAAAATGGGGTTCAACGACCAACTAAAAAGAGTGTTATTTCAACATTTAATAAGAACGGTCAGATTGAATACTTTAATGATTTTACCAATCCAAAAACGGAAGCCGATAGTGCACTTGGCTATTCAATGATCAATGCTCGAACAGGTAAATTAACGTATTATAAGACCAGTGGAATCATGGATTCAGTTGGTGCCTCAGAAAATGCTAATAATAATTATAAAGCACAGCAATGGACCGCAGCGATGCCTGTAATTTATAACATTTCTGGCCATCCAACTTGGGTACTATCGATTCTTGATAATACGCACGCGTTCAGAAGTTACTACTACATTAACGCTGCAGACCAATCAATTCATGCAACTGGCGATACAGCTAATGAGGCGTTAGACAATTACAATCAAGCATTAATTGACGGACATGAAGGAGGAGCTACAAATACCTCTAACAGTGCCAAAAAGACACTTAGCGGCACCGTCGATCGTGCGAGTGTTACCACAAGTGATAACAAATCTCTGTTGCTATTCACATTGAAAGACGACTCTCATCACACGATTTATACTGTTCAGAGTGATGACTACAAGAGTGCGGCCCTGACTCAATCCGGCGATAAGGTTAACTTTAAGGTGCAAATCGAAAATAATAAGGCAGTCGGTTACGTATCTGCATTCAAAAATAGTAGTCTAAATAATTAGAGCATGAAAAAAGAAGCCATTTCTGGCTTCTTTTTTACTTGTACAGGTTTTTTAATGCGGCAAACGGGCTCTCAACGGGTTCTTCATCTTGATTAATTTTTTTCATTAATTTGTTTGTTTCATGCTTGCTCATTTTCTTTTTACGGTTTTTCTTATCCATCATTTTTTCGGTTGTACCATCAAATTTGCATCTAAAAAATTGACCATTGGGACCATCAATAATTTCCATTTTTTTATGGCAGTTTGGACAACGATGATTGGAAATTTTAGGATCCTTTCGCCGATGATAATCACAATCAGGATTACTGCAAACATAAATTTTACCATCTCTGGTTGACCGTTCTTTCAAATGGCTACCACACTTTGGGCAAATTTTAGTTGTCAGCGAATAGTCATGGTATTCGACTTGAGAAGACTTAATCTCACCCACTAATCTTCTAGTGTCAACTTGAATCGAGTCAATAAATTTATTTGCGCTTAGTTGACCATCAGCAATTTGTTCTAGGCTCTGCTCCCACTTAGCTGTGAGATCTGAGCTAACAAGAGAAGGATTAACCAATGCTAGCAGTTGCTTTCCTTTTGGAGTAGCTGACAGATATCTCCCCTTTCGTTCCATCAAATCAGACTTGATCAATTTTTCTATAATTTCAGCTCTGGTAGCAGGAGTCCCCAAATTAAGCTGGTCCATTTTTGAAAGTAGTTCACCTTCACTCATCAGCGCTGGCGCTTTAGTTATTTCCTTTTTTATCTTAAAATTTGGTTCTATTGCTTCGCCGTTTTTTAAATTTTGTTTTTCCGCTGACACCTTGATATCGAAATTCCAGCCAGATTGAATTACTCTACTCGATTTAAAATCAAACTCGTGATCACCAGCAGTAACAACCGCCTTAGTCACTTCATTCACTTGAGGTTGTGCAAATAATCCTAAAAATCTTTCAACAATTAATCGATATATTTTCGTTTCGTCATTAGACATTTTTTCAAACTTCGGTCTTTCTTCAGTCGGAATTAATGCATAATGGTCGCTGACTTTTTGGTCATTAAAAACATCCGTCTTTGTAACAGGTGCTTTTTGATGAAGCATTTGTTTGGCATCTGTGTTAAACGATGCGACAGCGCTAAGACGGTCGCGCATTGTTTCCGCAATATCTTGAGGTAAATACCTAGAATCCGTCCTTGGATAGCTAACTACCTTATGAACTTCGTAAAGTTGTTGGATCGTATTCAACGTCTGTCTGGCAGACATCTGATATCTTGCATTGGCCACTTTTTGAATTTCTGTTAAATCATACGGTAAGGGCGCCTTAATTTTATTTTGACTGCCAGTAACCGACGTTACCACAAGTTGTTCTTTTTTAAGTTCATCAACCAATTTTTCGGCTTTAGATCTTGAATCTAGTAACATTGGATTATTTAAACTTAGTTTGGCAGTTTGGTCATGATACTTTAGGTTTATAGAATAGTATGTTTTAGGTTTGAAGTTCTCAATTCTTTTCTGAGCTTGCCTAACCAGATTTAACGTAGGAGTTTGAACACGACCTGAACTCAGTCGATCATCGTACTTCAAAGTCAGTGCACGAGTTACATTTAGCCCAACCAGCCAATCAGCGGTCGTACGAGCTAATTCAGATTCATATAGATGGTCATATTTAGATGCCGGCGCCAAGTGGGCAAAGCCATCTCTAACAGCTTTATTGGTCTGAGAAGAGATCCAGAGTCGCTTTAACGGCTTGTTAAAGCGAACCCACTGAAGAATCCACCTTGCTAACAGCTCACCAGCACGACCAGAGTCGGTGGCAATAATGCCCTGATTGACGTCTGAGCGTTTCGCTAAATTACCAATTGCTTTTAACTGATTTTTTGTTTTAGGTAATGGCTTAATACCAATGTGATTTGGAATCATTGGTAGCAGTTCCATTTGCCACTCACGCCATTCTGGTTTTAAATCCTCCGGCATCTTTAATGTTAAAAGATGTCCATAGGCCCACGTTACAATGTATCCACTGCCTTCATAGTACGTTTTGTGCTTTTGGTCTGCACCAAGTATTTTGGCCAGATCTTTAGCTACACTTGGTTTTTCAGCTAAAACTAAACTTTTTCCCATGTTATCCTCCATCTGATGTTACAATCAGTATACAATATACTTTCATTTACGACTCGACGCAATTACGAATATAATTTATTAAGAAAAGCACTGCCAGTGACCTAAATAACCACGAACGATTTTATCATTAAAACTTTTAAAAGATCGGGAATTACCGTAATAATTCGTGCTATAATTAACAAACAGAGAAACTGACTAGGTGATTATGATGTATCGTTTTTTTACTGAACCAACGCTCAATTATTTTAATAATTCTTACGTTAATGCTGAGTTTATGCCATTTTACAAAAGCGAAAAGAGATGGCGAAAACGCGCAACCATCAGCGACAATTCTTTTATTGGCCTCGTTGAAAGCATTAGTCTTGATCCACAATTTAAAATTGCTGGACTGAGCTTTAATTTGACATGTTCACAATTTACAAATCCACTAGTTGCTGATGCAGTTATTAAATTTCAGCACCGTGTATTCCCTTTTATGTTATCAATTGAGCTTAAAATTACCCCATCATACAACCGTAAATTACTGTTTGCACAGGCTGAAAACTATAACCAACATGGCATTAAGATTATTATTGACCATGCCGAACAATTCAAAAATCAAAAAGACGTGTTGCCATATGTTGAAATGACTAATGGGATTAAACTTAGTGTGACCGGTCAAAACATTGACAATCTAACTAAATGGGCGCAATTTTCCCGTCAGCAACGTCGTCGTCTAACAGTTTATAATGTTGACAATCAGGAAGATATGATTAAAATTCAAAAAGCGGATATCCGATACATTGCTGGTAAAATGATCAGTTCGCCGATCATTTTCTAGTTTTGACTAATTAATAAAACACGAGTACCAAGATAGCACCCGATCAAGATGCTAACTTGTTACTCGTGTTATTTTTATAATTTTATTTAACAAACAAGTACTTTTTCTCAGCATTTTTCCTTGCATCAACGGCGTCATCAAAGTTTGTAAAACTCTTTAGCAACACATAATGGTTATTGACCATTAATCTAGCAAACCATTTACCTGTTTGTTGATCCTGAGATACACCAACCTGACCAGTACGGTTTCGCTTAGATTTCTTTAGCGTAGAATACGGGATTCCTTGTGGTGAATAGAGGAATTCCTTGTGACGCATGTTTTGCCTAATTTTGGGGTCTTTTCTGAAACGTTCTTTAGCCATTTCAGCTCTGATACAGCCGCAACTTTTGGTTACACCAGACCGAAGTCGTGTGCCATCCACTACCTTTGTCGAGCCACAATCACACTGGCATAACCATCTTGCACCACCATTTTTAGCATTCTTGGCACGCTTAATTACAACAAGCCTGCCAAACCTTTTACCTGTCATATCAACTGCACGAGTCACAATATTCACCACCAAATTTGTAATTTTTATGAAGTAGATCGTTGATAATTGGCAACGATTAATACTACTTATCAATACAAAAACTATAAAATATCGTTGATTCTTTATCAATTATTGGTGGCCTAATTTATTAAAAATTCCCGACTTTTATGTTTAACCTGCATAAAAATCGGGATTATTTTTTGTTATCTATTATTGCTGATTACCAAGTGCTGTATATCGGGGATGATGGTTACCAGCTTCACGTTCTTTTTGAACCGCCATCTGACCGACCAAATTTAAGTAGTTAAATGGATAGTCAAAATAAGGTTGAAACAACATGTCAACGAATGACAAGTCGTCAATTGTATTTTTATTCTGGATTGCAATTGAAATTGCATTGGCAGATTGCGAAACTTCATGTTTGCTGATTAGTTGGGCTCCCAAAATTTCACGAGTATCACGGTTATAAACTAACGTGATTTCAAGATTGTCCGTTGTTGGCATGTAATCAGGTCGCCAAGTACCGTTAAATGTGACAAAGTCAGCATTTTGACCATTTTTTAAAGCATAATCAATTGTTAATCCACTAGAAGCAATTGTATAGCCAAACAATGACATCGCAGAAGTTGCTTGTGTGCCAATGTACGGCATTGAGTTATCAGAGACAACATTGTTACCAGCAATCATCCCCTGCCTAACAGCATTTGTTGCTAGCGGCGCATAAGCTGGTTTGCCAGTCGGATTAAAATTACTAATTGCGCAATACCAGCAGCATAAACATTTGGATCTGATGATTGACAATGATTATCCACGATAATTGCTCCGTGCCGATCCATCTCGACTTGATACTCAAGTAATTCGGTCACAGGCATAAAACCAGTCGTGACAATTGCTAAATCTGCATCAAATTTTTCGTCGCCAGTATTGATGGATAACCCTTGATTGTCATTTCTTTCAAAAGACTTCACGCGATGGTTCAAATGAACGCGAATTCCATGCTCAGTTAGCATCTTGATTAATCGATCCGAGGTTGCCTTATCAATGTAGTGATTTAAGATCTGATCAGATGATTGAAACAAATCAACTTCATGGCCGGTTCTAGCATAACTTTCGGCAAGTTCAACACCGACATAGCCGCCACCCACCAGCGCAATAGTTTTGGCATTCTCAGCGGAATCCTTTATTTCTTGCGCATGTGCATACGTTTTACACATCAAGACTTTTGACTGATCAATACCAACTAACGGTGGTACAACAGCACTAGAACCAGTTGCCATGATTAACTTATCAAAATGATCATCAAAAATTTGATCACTCTTCATATCGACTACACGAATCCGACGTTGTTTAGCATCGATCTCAATCACATTATGCTGCGTTTTAACAGTAACTCCTTGTTGTTCAAGATCTTCAGGAGAGGAATAGAACATATCCTCAAGCCTTTTAACCGTTCCGTCAAGATACAACGCAATGCCACATGACAAAAACGAAATATTATCATCACGTTCATATATTACAACTTCGGCTTTAGGATCAGCCGCTAATATCTGTTGTGCCGCCATTGTTCCGGCATGTGTGCAACCGACAATAATTACCCTCACTTCAATAACCTCCTAATTGTCATCAATTGACAAAGCTTTTAATAGTTCAAAACGGTGCTTGTTTATTAACAACAGTAATCTTGAATAGTTTTCAGTTAATGGCAATTGGTGTATCCAATGAAAACCGATTACGTCATCATGTTCCTTCAAAAAAGTTTTAACTTGTTCAGTCTCCTCATTATACTCCAGTACTGACACGGCATCCCCTGACTTATATTCACCAAACGGAAGAACTTTGACAATTCCCTGAAATAAATAACTAATAAAATCACTTTCAGCGTCAAATGTATCATCCAGCATATATATAATCACGTGGTGCGGTAAATCACTTAGTACTGCCTTAACACCCTTTACAAGTAAAGCAATCAGCTTTAATTGTTTATTTGATGGATGAGGCATACCAAATTCTTCAATCATTCTGAGCGTTTTTTTGGATAATTTACCCATTTCTGTCGTTGTCAGAGGGGCTTCTTTGCCGTTAACATATTGGTTAACAAGCGTATTAACATAATTATTACGTGAAATGGATAATTCGCCAAAATACATAGTAACTAATATGTCACTGTAAATACGTAATTCCATGTTTTCAACCAGGCCAACGGAAGTATTGTGCTCAACGTTTTGCCATAGCGATCTCCACACTTTAGAATCATTCATACGGAGCAATAGCTTATCTTTTTCGGAATGGTTTAAATCAACAATAAAATTAGAACCAAATTTCAAATAAAACTGAAGAGTGTCCACTTGACTATGAGCCTCTTGGGCCGTCATATTGTAATTCAACTCAAAAAAGTCTAACAGGCTACCAGCACCTTTCGAATTAAGATCTAATTTGAAATTATCTGGAAAGGGGTTTAACTGCTGATATCGATATTCCTGCGTCAATCTCAACAAACAAATTGCAAACATCCGTTGTCTTTGATTAACCAACAATCCTTCAGACTGACCGTCAGGCGTTAAATAATCAACACAGAAACGTTTGACCAGCGATTCCCAACGTGAGTCCATAAATTCGTTAATTTTAGTTTCAGTTTCATTAAGGAAAACCAACAAAAAGCTTTGAACAATCACTTCATT
Source organism: Paucilactobacillus suebicus DSM 5007 = KCTC 3549 (assembly GCF_001434475.1). Classification (GTDB taxonomy): domain Bacteria; phylum Bacillota; class Bacilli; order Lactobacillales; family Lactobacillaceae; genus Paucilactobacillus; species Paucilactobacillus suebicus. The sequence continues at coordinate 19,033 of NZ_AZGF01000005.1, forward strand.
ACCTTCAATTGAGAATTCAGATAAGTTTACATTTACACCGAAATTAGCGATTGTCTTACGTAACTCTGTGGTAACTCGGTACAGTTTGGTCCTGGATACGTCATTTTTTTTCAAGAATTCTGCTACCGACTTATCATCCTGTGTCATTAGCGACATCAACAACTGATATCCAATTTGTTGTTTAAATATCGCATGACGATATTCATCAAAGCTGAAATCTTCGATTAGTTCAGAAATTGTTTTATCTGGGTTACCAGTCATTTCTTTCAGGTCTGCAATTAGTTTATGATAAATATAAAGGATTTTGTTGTACGGCAAGTTTTGTGCCAAGTAAAAGTTGTATAGACTGGTGTTAGGATTTTCTTTCAAAAAAACCAGTAGCTTGATTTTTTGATCATCCTGTTGATTTAACAGTAATTTATTAATATCCACTGACACATCACCAACCTAACAATTAAACTGTGGTACATTGAAATTATGATAAAAATCGTAATGTACTACTTTAATGATACCATGGATAGTTAACACATTGTTAATTACGATTTATAAACTTTGTTAAATGTTAACCATTTAGGCGTATTAATCGTTTAGAATGTAAAAAATATCGGCTCCTGAACTATTCAAGAGTCGATATTTTTTAAATTTAGAAATTAAAGACTAATGCTTAGTAATGTTTTTATACCGGCATAAGCCATAAAGAGCACAACGATCCAACCTGTGAATAATAGCCAACGTGGATGATGATACATAGTCCCCATAATCTTTTTTCGCGTTGCTGCAATCAATAAAATTGCTAAGGCGATCGGTAAAATCAATCCATTCAGGGCACCAACAACGACTAAGACCTTTGCTGGACTACCAATAACATAAAAAATTGCTGTTGAAGCAGCGATAAACAGTACGATTACCCATGAGCGCCAGCTTTCGTGGTCTTCCTTACTCTTGTTATAGTCTAGGAATGAAATTGAGGTAAACGTTGATCCCAAAGTGGAAGTCATCCCTGCAGCTAACAATAACAAACCAAAGAATTTATAACCGAAATTACCGGCTGCTACTTTAAAAATGGTGGCGGCTGGGTTAGAAGGATCAAGTTTGGCACCAGTCATCACAACGGCTAACCCAGCAAGAAACAGCATCACACGAATAACAGAAGCAACGCCAATGCCAGTCAATGCACCCTCATTAACGTACTTTATGTTATTAACCCCACTAACGCCACCTTCAAGAAGCCTGTGACCACCAGAAAATGAAATATATCCGCCAACTGTCCCACCGACGATTGTCACAATTGAATAGAAGTTAATAGTTGTTGGCGCAAACGAATGGGTAATGGCGCTTTGGTATGGAACTGTCGTAACAGCTAGTATGTAAATCAAAATACAAACCTTGATAACGGCAAGAATCTGCACTGTTCTGTCCACTACTAGCATTGCATTGCGGACAAGAAATAAAATAATCGCACATGCCGCAGCAATCAGTGCGCCATTTTCGGGAGAAATACCAAAAAGAACATTTAATCCCAGTCCAGCACCACCGATATTACCAATGTTAAAGAAAAAACCACCAATGACAATCAACGCTGAAAGAACATAACCAAGACCAGGTACAACTTCATTGGCCAATACTTGGGCATGCTTACCAGAAACAATAATAATTCTCCAGATATTTAATTGAACAACAATATCAACAACAATACATACTAGAATAGCGAAACCAAAGTTCGCACCCATTTGTCCTGTAAATGTCGCAGTTTGGGTCAAAAAGCCTGGTCCAACAGCAGCCATCGCCATCATGAATGCGGCACCCATTGCAACGTTTAGAGGTGACCTTTTTTTAGTCTGTGAATTTTTTTCTTTCATACCAGTTATCCTCCCTTAATTACACGGTTTTTACTTCAATACCTTCATTGTTAAGCGCTTGATGAATTTTTTTAACAAATGCCACTGCCTTGATACCGTCTCCATGGACGCATACTGTATCTGGAATCATTTCAATCACGGTTCCGTCATAAGCCTTTAAAGAGTGGTCTTCAACCATTTGGATCACGCGAGCAACAGCCACGTCCTCATCAGTAATAACTGAATTAGGTTTACTACGAGACATTAAACTACCGTCCACTTCATAATTTCTATCAGCAAAAACTTCCTGAGCGTATGGTAACCCAATCTCCTTAGCAGCATGAATTAGCTCACTATTTGCCAAACCAATTAATATCAAATCATGGTCAACCGCATAGATGCCCTTGCAGATTGCACTAGCTAAGTCATAATCCTTGGCCGCCATGTTGTATAAAGCTCCATGTGGCTTAACATGATGTAATTTATGATTGGGGCTAAAGGCTTGTAGTGCACCAACTTGGTAACGAACGTCTGCTTCAGCAGTCTGTGGATTAATTTGCATCTGACGTCGACCAAAGCCTTCAAGATCATGAAATCCAGGATGGGCTCCAAGAGCAACATGATTTTCACTTGCCAAATCAACTGTGTGTTCCATTACTTCTGGGTCACCTGCATGAAAACCACACGCAATATTAGCTGAGGTAATATACGGCAAAACTTGTTCATCTAACCCCAACTTATAGCGTCCAAAGCTTTCACCTAAATCGCAGTTCAAATCAATTTGTACCATACAATATCCCTCCTATAAGATATCTGCTAGCTGATTATCTTTCACGTCCGTAACTAGCATATGACCCGGAGAATGTGTGATCACAAACTCAGGTTTACTTTGCATTACCACTTGCTGAGGGGTAACCCCACAAGCCCAAAATACAGGGACCTCACCGGGATGAATATCAACCGCATCCCCGAAATCAGGATGATCCAAATCTGTAATGCCAATTGCAGCTGGATCCCCAATTTGTAGTGGCGTTCCATGAACCTGTGGTAGCCTTTCAGTAATTGTCACTGCTTTAACCACTTGTGATTCAGGAATTGGCCTCATACTGACGACATAATTGCCGTGAAAAATGCCAGCGGATTTTGCTTTGATATTAGTGCTATACATTGGTACATTACGATGCATCGTGATATGGCGCATCTCAATTCCCGCAGCAATTAACGCAGCTTCAAATGAGAAACTACAGCCGATTAGAAAGGAAACAAGATCATCACGCCACAAATCAGCAACATCCGTTGGTTCACTGACCATTTTTCCATTTTCGTACACGCGATACTTTGGAAAATCTTTTGCCAAATCAACGTCTTGTGCAAATGTTCGTAACTGACGAGATCCCGCATCCGCAACTTCAAGAATTGGACAAGGTTTTGGATTGCGCTGGGCAAATAAAAGAAAATCGTATGCCTGTGATTTAGGCAAGATCACTAAGTTAGCTTGCGTATATCCTGGACATAGGCCACTTGTCTGATCGGTAAATATTCCTGATCTGGATTGATGACGTAGTTCAACAGGAGTTAATTGATTACTCATTAGCGTTACCTCCGTTTGTCAAACGTTCAATAAATTCAATGTCAAAATTATTAGCTAAAAAATCATTATTGTTCAATAATTGATACAGAAAATCGAGGTTGGTTCCTACTCCCTCAATCACAGTTTCTTCAATTGCAACTTGCATTTTTTTTACGGCGATTGCCCTTGTTGGAGCATACGTAATCACTTTTGCTAATAGGGCATCATAATTAGCGGGCACTTGATATCCATCATATAAAGCAGTATCAACTCTAACGCCATTACCACCTGGGAGATGTAGCCCCTTAATATTGCCCGGCACAGTTGCCGTAATTCTGCATTCCAATGCGTAACCATTTAATGCGACTTCTTCTTGGGTTATCGCCAATTTCATTCCGGCTGCGATGTGCAGCTGAGCAGCAACCAAGTCAGTTCCCGTGATAAATTCAGTAATTGGATGTTCCACTTGAATACGCGTATTCATTTCCATGAAATAAAACTGACTTGGACCAGCGTACAAAAATTCAATCGTTCCAGCCCCTAAAAATTTTAACGCCTTAGCCGCTCTGCGAGCCGTTGATAACATTTCGTAACGAGTCTTATGATCAATTGAACTGGGAGCTTCTTCCATCACTTTTTGATGGTATTGTTGCAATGAACAATCACGTTCTCCCAAAGATACTGTGTTTCCATAAGTGTCAGCTAAAATTTGTACTTCGATGTGGCGAGGTCGCACGATAAACTTTTCTAAATACATTTCTGGATTTCCAAATGCTTGTTGTGCCTCACCTTTGGCTAGCGGAAACTCATGACGCAATTGATCCTCGGTATGAATCATTCTCATACCCTTACCACCGCCGCCAGCTGCAGCCTTTAGCATCACAGGATACCCGATTTCATTAGCCTGAAACAGGGCAGTGTCAAGCTCAGTAAATCCTTCACGGCTACCTGGAATTACAGGTACATCTGCATCTTGCATGACCTCACGTGCCTGCGCTTTATCACCCAGCAAAGCAATTGTGTCGGAATGAGGGCCAATAAATGTGATGCCCTGTACTTCACACAATTTCGCAAACTCTGCATTTTCTGACAAAAAGCCATAACCGGGATGAATTGCGTCCGCACCGGTCATCAATGCCGCTTGTATAATATTATCTTGATTCAAATAGCTATCCTGAGGATTAGCAGGCCCAATGCAGACAGATTGATCGGCCATCTTCACGTGCATAGCATTTGCATCGACCGTTGAATAGACGGCAACCGTCTGCAAATCTTGTTCGTGACATGCTCTAATAATCCGGACCGCAATTTCGCCACGGTTTGCAATTAATACTTTTTGCATTCGATCACTTTCCTTATCTATTCTATTTCAAATAATGGCTGATTAAATTCGACGTTTTCTTCATTGGCCGCTAAAATCTTAGTAATTTTTCCGGATTGATCCGCTTTAACATCGTGAACCATCTTCATAGCCTCAATAACGCCGATTGTTTGGCCTTCCTTAACATCATCTCCGACCTTTATAAACGGTTCCTCATCGGGATTAGGTGAAGTGTAGAAGATTCCTACCATCTGTGCATTGATTGTTTGCACAGCTTCAATTTTTTCAGCTTTGTTACTCGATGCTTCAGTCGAAGCTGATGGTACCGGCACTGGTTTACCGCTGTTTAAATCTCTCTTTATACGATAATGTGTATCCCCATTGTCATAATCAAATTCTGTAATCTGGTTAGCCTTCATAAGTTCCACTACTGATTTAATTTCTTCTAAATTCATCTTTTATCTCCTCTATTCTTCAAAAAGATTGTTTAGTCGGTGAGCCGTTCTTCGTTCTGGATGATCTGTCATCGCCATAAATTTTAATTTAATCGCTTTGAGTTTGACATTTTTTTCATGTAACAAATGCTGACTAAGTGCTAAATCAATAAATTCAAACTTTATTTTCTGGCCCGGTGTGAGTTGCACAGTCTTGCTTAAATCCACACTAGCAATAACAGCAATCACCGGGTAGCCGCCAGTAGTCTGCCGATCTGATAGTAATATAATTGGCTGACCACTCTTGGGCACCTGAATGCCCCCCAAAACGGTTGCTTCTGACAACATTTCGGTCAAATTATCAACATTCAGCGCATCACCACTAAGCCGAATACCCATTCGATCAGAATCTTTACTAATTTCATATTCATGAACGAAAAATTGATTTTTAGCGTCCTGGTCAAATTGATCATATTGTGGGCCCTTGGTGACTCTAATAGTAACTACCGGTTCATCTGAATAGGTTGAAAATATTGCTTGACGTTGCCTTAAATTTGAGACCGATGGAGCAGGAACTGTTATTTTGATATAATCACCAGATCTAAGCGCACGACCTTTAAAGCCTCCCAATCCATATTTAAGACTTGTCGAATAGCTTTTCATTACTTTGGGAACTTTCACACCACCGGCAATTGCCAAATAACCATATCGTCCTTTAATGGTTGGTCCAATGATCAAGGTATCCCCTCTTTTAACAGTAAAAGCACGATTCATTTCAACCCGATCGCCATTAACCTTTGCGTGAACAGTCGCACCAGAAATTGAGATTACCGTGGCCGTAGTAAATGTGATTGTTGGCCCTAAAACACTATATTCCAAAAGAGGTGTCTGATAATCATTGTCTAGCACAACATTCGCCAGTGACGCTGAATCCTGATCCATTACACCAGAAGGTGAAAAACCATTTGCTAAACCAATTGATCTACCAAAGTCCTGAACCGTAGTTAGCAACCCGCCGTCAATAACTCGAATTCCCATTACTTAGTCCCCTCCTCCACCTTAACTTGATACCGATCTTCATCAACCAAACGACTAATCTGATCAAATTCAGAAGCCGTTATCGGATCAAAGTGAATGTAATCACCAGTTTGGTAATAAAATGGGTTTTCATTTTGAGGTTGAAATAAATTTAGTGGTGTTTGACCAATTATTTGCCAACCACCTGGAGAAGCAATTGGATAGACCCCGGTTTGTTCACCAGCAATTCCAACGGCTCCAGGATTGATAGATAGTCGTGGTGTCGCCAGACGTGGTGTCGCTAGTCTTCCATCCAGTCCTCCTAAATAAACAAATCCTGGGAGAAATCCCAACATGTAAATCAAATAATCGGTTTTAGTATGAAGCTCAATGACTTCTTGAATCGATAAATTGCTGTGCTCAACAATGTGACCCATATCAGGGCCAAATGAAGATTCATAGCATACTGGGATGTGAATTATTTTTTTGCTTCGATCGTCAACTTGTTTCACTTGTGTGGCAATTGCCTGCACCATCGTCGTCAGTTCATTAAATGATAGTAATTCCGGGTTATAAAAAACTGTCAAAGTTCGGAACGCAGGAACTAACGCTGTAATGCCATCAGTCTTCTGTGATTCCAACTTTCTTTGAAGCGTACGAATAAATTGATTAATTTGTGGATCAACCCGGTTATCAAATGTCACGTTAACGGCCGAATCACCAGCTGGAAAAATTGAAAACTTAACCATTCGTTATCACCCCATTTTTGTATATTAAAAATTGATTAGATTAAATTCTACCATAATCGAATCAATTTACCATATTTTCGATCTTGTAAAAATTAAAATGAATCCGCTTGCATTTCAATTTTAGTTATTTCAAACAGTGTTTTACGAACGCTTACTGTCTATTTACTTAATTTTATAAAGTTAATTGATGATTTTACTTTCAAATAAATGTAAGTTGTAGTTATTTTTTATGTATAACTAAAGATAATAAAAATGAGAGGCTTTTTAACCTCTCACTCAAATCATCAATCATCTGATTATCTATTTACTAGATAATGTTTGTCTTTTCGGCATCAATAAATTAAGAATAATTGCTGCAATTGCTGCAACTGCAATCGGTGATCCTAACAAATATTGAACCATTTGTGGAGCTTCATCCATCACCTTAGTAGGCAACAGAACTAGCGCAATCGTCAAGATAATCGGCAAGCCAATCACATAAAGATCACTTTCACCAGTTCGCAAGCGGCGAATGACGTTTAATCCATTCAACATGATCGTCACACAGATAATTGCAAATACACCGCCAATAACTGCCGAGGGAATAGCAGACAGGAAAGCGGAAATTTTGCTAAAGAATCCCAACAAGACAAACCAAAGTCCTGCTGCAATAAAAACTCGTTTACTGGCAATACCGGTAATGGAAATGACACCGGCATTTGTTGAATAACCAGTAACAGGTGTTGTCCCTGCTAGTGCGGCAAATAAACAACTTAGTCCTTCGCCAATAATTCCTTGATTCCACTGTTTATCAGTAATCTTATGGTCAATTACCGCACCCATTGCGAACCAAGTCCCTGTCGTTTCGGTTGTTAAAATAGCATAAATAATAATAAAAGTTAAAATAGCAGATAAATTGAAGTGCACACCATAATGAAAAATTGTTCGGCTAGGTAAACTAAACCATGGTGCTGAGCTAACAGTTTTCCAATCAAATCTTCCCATCAATGCAGAAACACCTGATCCAACCAAAAGTGCAATGATGATGGAACTAGTTTTGAACACTCGTTGTAATTTTGGAAACCGAATACTGATTGCTACAGCAATTAATAATGTTAATGCTGTAATTGAAGCTAGTAAAATATTTTGATTCACATTACCTGAGGCCTCAAAAACATTATCATTGAGGGCTGAAGGAATTAATGATAATCCCACACAAGTGATAATGGTTCCACCGACAATCGCAGGTACCAGTGTTGAAATTATCTTTTGAAAAACACCGCTAATGCCCAGTAAGATAAGCACAATTGCACCAATGATTGAGGCACCAATCAAGGTTCCCATTCCATTCTCAACACCGCCGGATGCCAACACAATTCCCGCTGCGGCTCCTAATGGCACAAATGATGGTCCTTGTGATACGGGCATTTTCATGAATAACCACGTTTGTAAAATTGTGCCAATCCCCGCTGCCAAGAATGTTGACTGAATTAAGCCAGATGAACTGGCTGCACCCATCGATAAGGATCCAGCAAGCACGATTGGTGGGACATACACATCCATTGCTAACACATGTTGCAATCCTAATAATCCAGCCTGGGATGGTTTAACCTTGTCATCCGGTCCGATTAAAATGCCATTTTCAATTTCTTCCATAATTCTCTCCCTAACTTAGTTTTGATAAACCAGCTTACCGCCAATAAATACTTGCTTAATATCGTTTCTATCAGTCTGATATATCAGTCTTTCAAACTGATCATTAGGATCAATTTTCAAAAGAGCTAGTCGACTTTTCACGATTTGAAAATCTGCCTGCATCCCCACTTCAATTGAACCAGTCTTCAAATGGAGTGCTTCTGCACCACCACGAGTTGCCAAGTAAAAAGCATTTTTGATAGAAATCCGTGAATTGTTAACACCGCGATTATTACTACTAATCGACTGGTCAACACCATCTTGGAGCATTTGTGATGACATAACCGCTTGTTGCATATTTCGATATAGACTTGGTGAATACCCACCAGAAATATCAGTACCCAATCCAACCTTATTGCCATGCTCAAGCATCCTCTTGGTCGGAAATACACTATTCCCAAAATAAACGTTTGAGATCGGGCAATGTGCCACCGCTGCTTGTCGTTTGTAAAATAATTGCTGATCATTTTCGTCAATCATAGTTCCATGTGCCATAACCGATCTATCTGTGAGCAGTCCAAAATGGTCCAAAACTTCGGCGTCATGCATTTTGAATCTTTCCTTTGCGTAGTTATGTTCCCAGTCACTTTCACTGCAATGTGATTGAATTGGTAAATCATATTTTTGCGCTAGTTTTCCCAAGCCTGCTAGAAGTTCATCGGTACAGCTAGGTACAAATCTTGGCGTAATCACAGGTACCAATGTGCCACCATTTTTTGCCTGCAACTCATTAATAGCAAAAATAAACTCCTCTGTACTTAATAATGCTTGCTTTGCTGATAAGTCTCGGTAATATTCAGGCGTTTGTTCTGGATTATCCATGGCAACCTTACCAATGAATCCCCTCAAGCCAAATTTTGAACACTGTTTGGCTAAAACTAGATTGGATTCGTTAAAGATAGTTCCGAAGAACATGACTGTGGTGGTTCCATTAGCCACCATTTCCATAACCAGCTGCGAGTAGACTCGTCTTGAAAAGTTAAGATCACTAAACTTTGACTCTAGTGGGAAAGTATAGGTATTCAACCATTCATTTAAGGGCTTATCAAGTGCAAGCCCCGCTTGTGCCCATTGAGGAGCATGAACGTGTAAATCGATCAATCCTGGTAATAAATACTCATCACTAGCCAGTATTGTTAATGAATTATTTTGATCAGCTTGCCGACGAATTTTTCCATATTGCGGATCATCATGATTAACAATTCTTTGAATAATGCCAGTTTCGTCCACACAAATTAGTGCATCTTCGGCATACTTGATTTGGTCACAACTGACCGACGAATAATACGTTCCTTCGATTACTTGCGAGTTCAAGTTGTGTCTCCCTTCTAATAAGAATTAATTTGAAAGCAATGTCAGTATAACACGAACGAAATTAAAAGTTAATAAATATTTTGTTCGTATTTATCTGAAATATAAAAAAAGACTAGAAAAATAGTTCGTTTTCTAGTCTTTTAGCTCATAAAATCAATTTTTAATTTGTTTGAATTGTTCAATATAGTGTCGTGCATTTTGTGTTACACCGTCGAAATCATTTTCATCAGCAGGTTTGGTGATACCTCTACCAGCTCCCACAACTGAGGCACCATTACTAAACCAAGTTGCCATACTATTTAAATCGACTCCCCCGGCCGGCATTACGTTCAAATATGGGAAAGGTCCATGATAGGCACTAATAGTTTGCGGTCCAGCAAGTTGTCCTGGAAAGAGCTTAACCATTTCAGACCCATATTTTAAAGCTGTTTGAGCTTCAGTGATTGTATACGTTCCAGGGACATATGGTACTTGATAAAGGTTACACATCATTGCCACATCCGCATCAAACGCTGGACTGACAATAAAATGTGCTCCAGCAATAATAGCTAATCTGGCAGAAGTTGCATCTAAAACCGTTCCTGCTCCAATTACGACATCCTGATTCGCATAATTATCTACTAAATCGGCAATTACCTGATCTGCTCTAGGAACGCTGTAGGTAATTTCAATGCCTGAAATTCCACCCGCAATTACAGCATCAGCAATTTTAACAGCTTTGTCTGAAGTGTTAGCTCTAATAACACAAATAACTCCGGTATCAATCATCTGCTGAAGTAGTTTAGCTCTTTTCATTTGTAACCCTCCCACCAGAATGACTAGCCAAAAAAGTAGTCAATTGTTCAACTGTTGGATAGCCATCATTATCTCCAGGCGACATAACGGCCATTGCCCCAACTGCACAGCCACGTTTCACCGCATTTTCAATTGACTGATCTTCCAGCAGTGCGGTCAAAATTCCTGCCACAAAACCATCTCCTGCTCCAACCGTATCAACAACACGATCAATCTGATATCCAGACACAGTTGCCGAATATCCGTTTCGTTTCATTATAAACGCACCGTTTTCTCCAAGTTTGATAATCACCGTGTTAGTTATCTTGCTTTGTGATAAGTAAAATCCGGCGATATCTTCCGGAGAAGCAAACCTAGTCAAGATCCGTCCCTCAGATAGCCCAGGCATAACAATATGCGCATTCTTAGCCAAATCATTAGTAGTCTCAATCATTTCTGATTCATTTCGCCATAACGATGGTCGAAGATTGGGATCAAATGTAACGGTCACATTTTTTTGAAGCATCAAATTATTAATTTGTTTAAATACTGCCAAATTATTATCTGATAATGCAGCAAATATGCCAGACAAATGAGCAATTTTTAAATTAGTAAAATTGATTCTTGATAATATCTGAGCATCAAAATGCGAGGCGGCTGAATCTTTACGGAAGTAAAAAATATCAGGATCAGCATCCGTCACCAATTGCTTCAAATAAAAACCGGTCCAATGATTGGGATCTCTATCCAAATAATCCGTACCAATTTTATTTTGCTTAATCTCGTGAACTAGATATTCACCAAGTGGATCTATACCAACCATTGATGCATACTCAACCCGATGGCCTAGTCGCGCAACTCCAACTGCAACATTAAGTTCAGCTCCCGCCGAATACTTTGAATAATGATCAGCTTGCGCAAGCGGTACATCCGGATCGTCAGACGCGAACAATACCATTGGTTCACCAATCGTTATCATTTCTGCCATATGCTTCGCCCCACTTAGTACAATAGTATTAACTAGGTATTAATATTACCGTACTAAGTAGCCACCATCAACAGGAATAACAGCTCCATTAATGTAATTTGATGCATTACTTGCCAAGTAAACCGCAATGCCCATCAGTTCATAGGGTTCGCCCCAGTGCCCTGCAGCAATTCTCCCTAAAATCTCGTCATTACGTGATTTATCAGCTCTAATTGGAGCAGTATTGGCTGTCTTAATATAGCCTGGAGCAATCGCATTAACTTGAACATTGTATGCGGCCATTTCACTGGCAAAGGCCTTCGTTAATCCAGCAACACCATGTTTGGCAGCTGTGTATGATGGAATAAACTTACCACCTTGGAATGAAAGCATTGAGCCAATATTAATAATTTTGCCAGATTTCTGTTTTGCGAATTCCCTAGAAGCTGCTAATGACAACTTGTAGACCGCTGATAGGTTAATTGCAATGACACTGTCCCAATCCTTTTCAGTGGACTCTAACAGTGGATTGCGTTTAATCATCCCCGCGTTGTTAACTAGAATATCCAGATGACCAAACAATTCGATCGCTTTTGCGACTACTTTTTCGGCAACACCGGCCTCTGTTAAATCTGCCTGAAAAAATTCTACTCGCTGATTTTTTTCTTCTATCAGTTGCTTAGTTTCCTCGCGACCTTGTGTACCATGATTAACAACCAAAATATCTGCCCCAGCCTCTGCCAGGGCCACAGCATATCCTTGTCCAAGTCCAGTATTACCACCTGTCACGATCGCAACTTTGCCTTTTAAGCTGAACCAATCCATTGAAAACTTCTTTAACGATTCAGCATTATGTTTAATTTCTTCACTTGATTGTGCCATTTGAACTTCTCCCTTCAGTAATTAACGAAGCTCATGCATGTCGATCGCATCCATGTCATCATAGGTTTGATTTTCACCACACATTGCCCAAATAAATGAATAATTAGTAGTGCCAACGCCACAATGAATTGAGTAACTTGGGTTAACAACGGCTTGTTCAGGTTCCAACCAAATATGTTTGGTATTATTCGGTGTTCCTAAGAAGTGTGATACTCGTGTATCCTCTGACCCGAATTCAATATAAAGGTATGTTTCCATTCGCCGTGCGTGAGTGTGAGCAGGCATCGTATTCCACGAATTACCCGGTTCCAAAACCGTATAGCCCATCTGAAGCTGACAAGTATCCATTGATGACGCATCAATATACTTGTAAATGGTCCTCTTGTTCATGTGTTCTTGATCACCCATAGGCATGGCGATTGCATCTTTAAATGCTAATTTTTTATTTGGGTACGTCTTATGCGCAGGAGTTGAAACCACATAAAATTTAGCTGGATTAGCTTCATCTGCAGATTCAAAAATGACATGATTAACACCCATGCCAATGTAATAACCGTCATGGGGTTCAATCGCCTCTTTATTACCATCAATGGTAACCGAACCCTTGCCGCCAATATTAATAAAACCCATTTCACGACGTTGTAGAAAATAATCAACACCTAACTGCTGATCTAATTTAATCTCTAACGGTTGACTAACAGGCGTAACCCCACCAAAAATCATTCGATCATTGTAGGTGTACGTTAGTAAGACGTCGCCTGGATTAAAAATTTTCTCCATTAAAAATTCGCGACGTAACTGGTCAGTATTGTAGTGATCAATATCTTCCGGACTATGTGCGTATCTTGTAATCATACTTAATGACATTTACAAATCCTCCGTTTCCTATTTGGAAATATATATTTCTTTTACACATATAGAATAGAACGCTTACATCAAAAATGCAAATATTTTTCTATTGAGCGTTTAACACAGATTGAATTTGTTTCTTAGTTCGTAGCAACTCGCTAGTAATTAATTGTTTATAATCGTCAGTTATTCGAAATTTGGGAACACTAATACTCATTGCTCCAACTAACTGCGTCCCTTGAAACAGAGTTGATGCAATACAATAACAATCTTTTTCTTGTTCCTCATCGTCAACGGCGTAACCGCGTTCACGAGTTTTTCTAATATCCTGCCATAAATCTGTTGCAGTTGTAATTGTGTGATCTGTAAACGGCTTTAACTCATGATTATCAATATAACTATTAATTTGTTGATCACTAAAACTACTTAAAACAGCTTTTCCCATTCCGGCGCTGTACAATTCCCTTGTCAGGCCAACCTTGGAAGTCATAAAGATGTTTTGATGTTTTGGTTCAAGTTTGCGCACATAGGTCACTTGATCGTTTTCCAAAACAGATAAATGAATGGTTTCGTCCACCCTGCTTTGTAAATCATCTAAATAAGGTCTAGTGATTTCAATCAATTCTGTCACGTTAGTTCTGATTTGCCCAAATTGAATTAACTTAGTTCCCATACGATATTCGTGAGTTTGTTGATTCTTTGCGACATATCGAATTGCTAAAAGAGTTGTCAATATCTTTGAAACTGTCGGTGCTGCAATATCAGTTGCTAGCACAATGTCGTGAACACTTTTACTTTTTCCATCACTCAAGACATCCAAAATTTGTGATGCCTTGATTAACACAGTTCCATATAATTTTTCAGTCAACTTTTTCCCTTCTCTCGTAATATCTAATAATTTGATTTTACTCTCATTTAAAACGTTTTCAAATTATGGCCAAAAATGTTTGATATCTGCTAAAGGTTATTCGTAATTACACTTCTTTTATCTGTAAAGTTATATAATGTTACTATTAACAATTATTGTGGAGGTTCCCATGATCCTAGAACGACAAAATTTTATCAATATTAGGAAATCTGAGACTGAGTTACGTCAGCTACTCGGAGATCGCCAGTTTAAAAACTTTGAAGAATTCATTAGCTATTATCACCTGTGTGCTGAAGGGGCCAATGAAGTCGGTACCAAGTTAGAAAACCTAGATAGTGATTTTCAATTCAAATACGATCATAATCCAATTCACCATATGGAAGAACGAATGAAAGAAATTCCAAGCGTTTTTGAAAAAGTACGGCGTAAGGGCTATGAAATGAGCGCAAAAGGCATCAAAGATAACATATATGACATTGCAGGTATTCGCGTAATTACAAATTATCTTGACGATGTTTATTCGGTTGAAAAAACGCTATTGCAACAAAGTGACATTGAATTGATCAAACGTAAGGATTATATTAAAAATCCTAAGGAAAGTGGCTATCGTAGTTTACACATCGTCGTATCTGTGCCAGTTTTTGAAACTAATGGCGTCCAGAACACTCCCGTTGAAGTCCAAATTAGAACGGTAGGAATGGACATGTGGGCTAGTCTCGAACACAAGTTACGTTATAAAACTAAGGCTGATCCCACCTTGGTCGATAAATATGGCGATCAACTTAAAGGATATGCGGAAGAATTATCAAAAATTGAAATCAATATGCAATCGATTTTTCATGATTTATCGTAATAATCAAAGTGCAAAAATCTATTTGCTCACATAAAAGAGAACCCTCAAGGTCAAAATCCAATTTTTTAGGATTTTGACCTTGAGGGTCTTCTGTAGGTGATAGCAATCACCTGTTGTACATATAAACTAGTTAAATCTCTATAACTTTAATATAGGATCCAAATTAAAATAGATATTTGTTCCACCTTGTTTGAAATCGATTATCTATTGTTTTCAAACAATACCACAGCCTCATAAGGCTTTAGATTAACCTGACCCGGTTTCATTTCAGTATACGTTCTCGCATTTGAAAGGACGAACTCATAGTTGCCAGTAAAGTTAATTTCTTCGGTTTCTTCACCAAGATTAACAAACACTAGTAAAGATTGTTTGTTAATTGCACGACGATAACCAACAACATCATCAGGTGTTTCAACTTGTTCCAAAGAACCCTCCACAATGACATCACGATACATTGGATCCTTACGTAACATATTCAGATGTTGATAGAATTTCAGAACTGACTCCGAATCATTGGACTCGTCTGCGACATTAATTCCATCACGATCATTGCCCATTTCCAACCATGGTTCGTTGTCAGAAAAGCCACCGAATTTCGATCCGTCCCATTGCATTGGTACTCGAGCATTATCCCTAGATTTAAAATTAATCAAATCAAGGACATCATCCTTTTTCATACCAATTTTAATGCCGGTCTGATAGTTATTGATGGATGAGATATCATTAAACTCGCTAATGTCACTACGTTTAAAGTTTTTTGCACCCAATTCTTGACCTTGATAAATAAATGGAATTCCGCGTAAGAAATAGTACATCGTGGCGAGAGCCTTGGCAGCAACTGGTGTTTGATACTTGGGATCCTTGATAAATTTCGACAAAGCACGAGATTGATCATGGTTTTCGATAACATTGGCAGTCCATCCATCGGCTGATTTAATCGCCGATTGACTATCAAACAACAGTTTCTTTAAATCTTTAACATGCCAATTTGATCGACCACGATACCATTCATCAACGTTATTGACTTCAATATTAAAATATGAAAAGTCAAAAATCATTGAGAAATAGCCATCAGGTCCAATAAATTTTGGCATATCTGCAGTAGGAACGCCATAAGCCTCACCAACTGTCATCGCATCATACTTGTCAAACGTCTTTTGCTTGAGTTCAATCAAGAATTTATCTAACCCAGGACGATTTTGCCCCTTCTTAACCACGTTTGCTAATCCATCTTCACCATCCGGCTCAATGCTGGCCCAATCAAGGTCTTTCTTCAAATGAGTAATTGCATCAATTCTAAATCCAGAAATTCCTTTATCCAACCACCAATTAATCATTGAATAAATTTCTTCACGTAATTCTGGATTTTCCCAGTTCAGATCCGGTTGTTGAGGGGCAAATGTGTGGAAGTAATACGTGCCAGGTTCACTGGGAACCTCAGTCCAGGTAGAACCACCAAAGATTGACCGCCAGTTGTTAGGAACTTTTCCATCGTCTGTGTGCTTAAAAATGTAGTAATCTCGATACTTACTATTTGGATCTGCCAGTGCCTGTTGGAACCAGTCATGCTGATCCGAAGAATGATTAACTACCAAATCCATAATAACTTTTAATCCACGTTTTTTTGCTTCAGCAAGTAGATGATCAAAGTCATCCATCGTACCAAATTGTGGATCGATTGACTGGTAATCTGCAATATCATACCCCATATCAACCATTGGAGATTTGTAAACTGGAGAAATCCAGATGGTAGTAACTCCTAATGCCTTAATATAATCTAAGCGTTGTGTGATTCCGTTTAAATCACCAATGCCGTCGTCATTTGTGTCTTGAAAAGACCGAGGATAAACTTGGTAAACAACCTCGTCTTTCCACCATCTAGTACTAGCCATTAACCGTTTCTCCCTTCTTATTATTAATAAAGCCAACTGATAATGCACCGAGTACCAAAATTACGGCTGCCAGTACAAACATGTTAACTTGTGATGAGCCAAATAATGGATATAAAGCAAATGATGCAACGGATGCAACGATTTGAGGTAAGCAAATTGATCCGTTAAACAGACCAAGGTAAGTCCCCATGTGAACACCTGATAGTGAGTTTGTAACCATTGCCAGTGGATATGTGTTGGTTGCAGCCCAAGCAAATCCAACTAATACATATGAGACAACCAGTGGATACTCAGAATGAATAAAGAAAATGGAAATAAATCCAATGGCACCTAAGAACAAACTGCATGAATAAGCAATCTTAGCAAATCTAGGTGGTAATTTAGCTAATAGGTATGACCATGCTACGGCTGCCAAAGCCTGAATTGCAGCCAAAATACCATACCAGTTACCAGCGGCTTGATAGCCTGCTGACGATGCATTAGTTGTATGCCAAACGTTTTGTGCAATTGCACCTGCAGAGTATGTCCACAAGTATTGGAAAGCCATCCAACAGAAGAATTGAACAAGTGAAACTTTCCAGAATGTTTTTGGGGCATTCTTAAGAAGCGTGAACCAGTTACCGCCTGACTTATTATCTTCTTCGTTAATACCGTGATATAAAGCGTAGGTTGCTGGATCGTATTCCTTTACACGAATAACACTAAATAAGCTGGTAAAAATCAATAATGCAGCGCCAATATAAAATGACCAAACAACTGAATTAGGAACAACACCCTTTGAAGCAATGTTCGATACACCAATCGCGGTTAACACAAATGGAAAAATAGCAGCAATCACAGAACCAGCATTAGATAAGAAACTTTGAATACCATATGCGTAATCTTTTTGTTTTTCGTTAACCATGTCTCCGACCATCATCTTAAATGGCTGCATCGCCATGTTTGATGATACATCTAGAAAAGCGACAGTAATTGCACCGAATAACAATGCAGCAAATGAAGCATAGCCGAAACCTAAACTACCAGAATTGGGCAATAGTAACATGACAATCACTGCCACTAACGACCCGATTAACAAATAAGGTAATCGACGGCCGCCAAGCTTTGGTGCCCATGTACGATCTGAATAATAGCCAACAATCGGTTGAACCAGCAAACCAGCCAACGGAGGTAAAATAAAGAACCATCCTAAATTGTTTGGATCCGCACCAATTGTTTGAAAAATACGACTCATTTGAGAGCTTTGCAAAGTAAACGCCACTTGTACACCGAGAAACCCGAAGTTCATCAGCCAAATTTTACTTGCGGGTAGGGTCGGCAGTCCCTTTTTATCCATCACACTCACGTCCTTTGACATAATTTTATAACTTTGAACAACTCTTATTATAGTAAACGCTTACAATTTGTGCAACCGGTTGCATTAAGTTTTTTAAAAAAACTAACTACGTATTAAATTGTATATCCTACGTAGTTAGCCTTCTTCACATCAGAAAAATCAGGCTCAAATAGTAATTCTGCTGCTTTACTCCACATTTCATGAGGATGAAGATCAACAGATATTATCTTATCGCTGATCGGCTTAATATATACCGAGTTGTTGAAACTGATAAGTCTTGTTTTCATTTTAATATCCAGCAAACCGTACAATTTAATCAATAAATCATCACTGGAGACAATGATTGTGTCGTACTGATTAATCAAATCCTTCGTTGATCGAGATTGATCATCAAATTCTGTAGTCGACAGCGCCGTTCCATAACTTTCAAACACATCTAAAAGTCCTGCTTGTCGATCAATTTCGAATTGCCAATTTTGTACGGATTTAATATATAGTGGTCTGGCATTACGATCTTGATCCATAACCTTATTAGCAACAGCCTTACCAACTGCAACATTATCATTATCAACAAAAACGACATCAACGTCTTTTGGATCCCCCACCACCACGAAATTGACTTTAGACCGCTTTAGCTTATTGATAATTGGATCATTTTGAAGATTATAAAGCATGACGTATTTTCGTACTTTACCCTGTGAAATCATCATATCAATTTTTTCGGCCAAATCATCGGCATTAGCCGCTAAGATAACTGAAATCATATAATTATGTTTTGCAGCAACATATGCTGCCTGCTTAATAATCTCAATATAAAACGGATTATTGCTGTTAGTAAAATTATCTGGTGGAAAGACAATGCCTAGAATATTTGATTCTTGATTATTTAAATTCATCGCCGCAAAATCTTTTTGATAATTCATTTTTTCGGCCATTTCTTGAATTATTCGAGTCGTTTTTTGACTAATTCTAGGATCATTGTTCAACGCACGTGACACTGTTGATTCCGAAAATCCGGTTTTTTGTGCGATACTCTTTAAGTTCATCGAAATCCCCCCGCTTTTTGACCATCCTTATTATATCATTAACATAGCTTAATCTCATAGAGATTACACTAGCTTTCAATTAACATGTAAGCGGTTACGTGTTAAACTATTCACAAATATAAAAAAGGAGTGATTAGATTGACTAAGTATTCATTTTTGGAACCGTATACCTTTGAACATGCTGGCGTAACTATCAAAAACCGGGTGGTAATTCCACCAATGACAGAATGCATGTCGTTTCATGACGGCACCGTCACCGAGGATGAAATTGAGTATTACCGTAAACATTCTGGTGGAGCTGGAATGTTTATCACCGCCGTTGCATACGTCAATGAACTTGGTAAGGGATTTGAAGGTGAGCTAAGTATTGACGATGACAAATTCATTCCTGGATTGACAAAGTTATCTTCAGCAATTAAAAAAAATGGTACTAAGGCTGTTGTTCAAATTTTTAGTGCCGGAAGAATGTCCAGTACCGCCATTCTACGAGGAAATCAACCTGTTAGTGCTAGTGCCGTTAAGGCTGTTCGAGCTGGATCAGAAGAGCCAAGGCCATTAACCGATGCTGAAATTGAACAAACCATTAAGGACTTTGGTCAGGCAGTGCGTCGTGCTATTGAGGCCGGATTTGATGGTGCTGAAATTCACGGAGCAAACACTTACCTAATTCAACAATTCTTCTCACCACACTCAAACCGACGTGACGATAAATGGGGTGGCTCTGTAGAAAACAGAATGAACTTCCCGCTTGCTGTCATTAAGGAATGTCGTGAAATTGTCGAGAAATACGCTAAACAACCGTTTATTTTAGGATATCGAATTTCACCCGAAGAAATCGAAAAACCAGGGATTACATTTGACCAAACACTTCAATTTGTCGATGTTTTAAAAGATCAGCCAATTGATTATCTTCACGTTTCAATGGGTGACGTATGGCGCAAATCGTTGAACGATAATACCATTTCTGAATCACTTAATGAGACCATCAAGAAACATCTCGATGGTAAGGTCCCACTGATCGTCGTTGGTGATGTTCAAACTCCTGCCGATGCAGCTAAGGCAACCGATGCCGGGTTTGAAATGGTCGGACTTGGTCGTCAAAGTCTTCGTGAACCTCAGTGGGTTCAAAAAGTTGAGCACGACGATGAGGGATCAATCAGATACAATATTTCAATCGATGACCTAGATGAATTAGGCATCAAGAAACCATTCTTTGATATTTTAATGATTTTAAGTGGTCCAACCGGAATTCCATTGAGTACTTCACAAAACAACAACCGTGATGACGCCAATGCTGCTCTTGACCATTTTCTTAGTGGTGGTGAATAGTTAAATAAAAAACATTAAATTTGTGACCAAGAAAAAATAGTGAAAGGTAGGAGTTTGTTTCCCTGCCCTTCACTTTTTTTACAACAAATTCTATGACTACAGATTTTCGTTTGCTAGCTTAATAAACTCTTTGATTTTGTTTCTGTCCATCCCGATCATCACACCTGCACGCAACGGCATGTTTTCAAGTAGCCGAGCACTGTCACTCTGATTTTCAACAGCAGTTAATATATCACCAAGTCCGGATTCACTCAGTGCTTTATCTAATTCCGGTCGATCCTTTAAGTCACTAACATAGGTACTCTCTGTAACTCTTTTTGTACGGTTAACAACTGGTTTAATTTCAACACTTTCACGCAATCTAAGATCACGCGATGACGCACCAATTTCGATATCATACTGTCCTTTATCAATTTGCCATTTACCAAGATCAGCGTTATACCAACTAAACGAGCGTTCATTAAGTTCAACAGAAACCGACTTTGTTTCACCGGCCTGGAGGCTGACCTTTGCAAAGTCTCGTAATTCTCGTGGAGCTTTTTCAATTTCACTGGTTTGATTAGCAACGTAGACCTCAGCAATCTCTTTGCCATCCCGATCACCAGTATTTATAACATTAAACTTAGCCGTCACATGAGTACCATTCACTTCCGTTGTTAGATTTTGATACTCGAAATTAGTGTAGCTTAGGCCGTACCCAAACGGAAACTGAACTTTTCTTTGATTTGCATCGTAATATCGGTACCCCACGAAGATTCCCTCATGATAAATCTCATGATCACGATCCTTGTTAAAGGTATTGAAAGTTGGGTTGTCACTTAATTGAATTGGAAATGTTTCGGCTAGTTTACCCGAAGGATTAATATCCCCCAACAAAATGTCAGCAGTGGCCTCACCCACGGCTTCACCAGCTAGATATGTTTCCAAAATTGCATCTGCATCATTAATCCATGGCATTTCGACCGCCGAACCATTCTGCAAAACAACGATTAAAGGCTTGTTTAATTTGCCGATGGCCTGAATTAATGCTACTTGATTGTCTGGCAACTGAATGGTTTCTTTATCATATCCTTCAGACTCCTCATCTTCCGTAAAACCAGCAAAAATAATAATTTTATCAGCAGATTTAGATGCAGAAACTGCTTTATCAATTAATTTTTCATTAGGATCAACATCTTCTAATTGATATCCATCTTCATACGAAACATTTGCACGGCCTTGCAATTCATCAAGTGGCACCGAAACTTTATACGCATTAACATGAGAGCTACCACTTCCTTGATAACGAGGTGATTTGGCCAATTGGCCAATCACTAAAACTGATTCTTGCTCGTTAATCGGCAAAACATTATTTTGATTTTTAAGTAAAACCATACTATCAGCTGCTAGCTGTCTAGCAAATTGATGCTGCCTATCTTTATCGTAATCAACAGTCTCATCAGATTTATTGGCCCAGCGTTTAACGGTAGCTAAAATTCTCCGCACCGAGTTATCTAGCTGGTGTTCGTCAAGAGAACCATCATTTACTGCGTCAATGATTTCTTGAACTGATTCTTCTCCCTTACCTGGCATCTCCAAATCAAGGCCTGCCTTAATCGCAGCAGTGTGATCAGCCACGGCACCCCAATCTGACATAACAAAGCCATCGAATCCCCATTCGCCTCGTAATATATCAGTTAGTAACCGTTTATTTTGCGAATTTAAAGTGCCATTAATTTTGTTGTATGAACACATCAGTGTCGCTGGATCGGCATTTTTAACAATTTTTTCAAAAGCTAATAAATAAATTTCTCGTAAAGACCTTTCATCAATATCTGATGAAGATGTAAATCTTTGATTTTCGCGATTATTGGCAGCAAAGTGTTTAACACTTACACCAACACCCTGAGATTCCACGCCTTGCACATACGCCGTTCCAAGTTCTCCAGCAAGTGTAGGATCTTCAGAAAAATACTCAAAGTTTCTGCCAGCTAGTGGCGTTCGCTTAATATTCACACCAGGACCTAGTAAAATGCTAACGTTTTCTGCCCTTGCAGCGATTCCTAGTTCCACTCCTAGTTGGTGCATCATCGGTCTATCAAACGAACTAGCAGTCAGTGCAGATACTGGAAAGCTCACTGCTTTAACACTGTCGTTAATGCCTAGTGCGTCCCCGCTATCTGCCTGTTTTCTCAGTCCAGATGGTCCATCCGTCATCATAATTTTTTTTATACCATTCGCTGAATCATCGTACGTGAACCAAAAATTGTGTCCTGAAACGATTGACGCTTTCTCTTTTAAACTCAATTTGTTTAAAAATGCCTGATTAATTTCCATAACTGACCTCCAATAACCGATAAAAGTAAGGGCTTCCAATCATATTTCGTCTATATCATAATACAAATTCATATTTCTTTCCAACATGTACCTACAAATTAATAGATCTTTGAAACTAGTAGCAGTTTCAAAGATCTATTTTGTCGATAACTCGTTTAATTTTAAGTTTATATTGATTTTCATCAGTATTGTCGAAAACATCATAGAATCCAATGGGACCTCCGGCAATTTTGGTTAGCCCACAATATTTCATTGTTAAATCTAACGGCAGTAAAATATCATCCAGTGTAAAACCATCTAAAAATTGTCCTTGTTCATATATGGAATCGGGGGCAGCCCATGTAGTTGATATCAAATATTGTTTCCCTGACAATAACGGTCCAGTACCGTAATTCAAAACTGATTTATATGCAACGCCCTCAGATAACACGTCGTCAAAATATCGTTTTAATCCTGACGGTACCTGATACCAGTAAACTGGAAATTGAATGATCAGAATATCACACCAAATAATTTTGTTTTCTTCTTCAGTTTTATTGAACGCCCTCGTGTTAGAATATTTAACTTCATCACCACGATTGGTGAATAACTCGCCAAATATTTTAACAAGATCTCCTGTTAATTGACCCTTTGAATCAGGGTGCGGGAAATAGCCATCAACAATCAGTACTTTCATATTTGCTCACCAGTCATTTGCGTTTCGACAATAGCCAAGTAATTCTTACTAGCATTAAAAACAATATTAAACAATACGCAGCTGACAGCCACGCAACGTACATCACAACCTGCCAGCTCACAAAGTACTGAATAACATAGAAACTGATCGTCATTACAATCCACAACACTAACTTAATTTGAAGTTGCCGTCTTTCCTGCAATAATTCATCATGTTGCTTGATCTTGATCGCCCCCGATGAGCCATATTTAATAAACAACTTTCAGCTCTAGAATAGCATAAAATACTCGGCAACGATAATAATACCGTGAATACAAGCAGATCAGTTGTGCACAACTGAATATCCTGCTAATATACAACTAGTTTAAATAATCTGGGAGATGGTCAAAATGAAGTTAACCGTATCAAAAGAAGCAGCAAAGTATATTGAAAACCACTTAAATCATCCTAACCAAAAGCTTTTACTAAGTTATGATGATGGCGTTGGACCATTTTCAAAGGTTGGTGTTTGTTCGTTAGATACAGCGTTCCAAATTATTGCTGTGTCAAAAGAATTACCAACTCCCGACTATGATGCTAAGCTTGAATCTAATATTGGCGAATTTGAGTATAAAGCGTACTCAAAAGCATACTTGGGCGAAAACTTGCGTCTTGATCTCAATGAAAAATACAAGACACTATCCCTTTCAAGTGAGGAAGAAACTTTGGATAGTAGCATTGTGCTACTTGATTTAACTGGTAATACTGAGGAATTCGTCTAACTGAGGCGTACTATTCAGATTTCAACATGCTATAATCAAACTAATCGATAGATTGGAGTGTTATAGATGGCTGAAAAAACTGCGTATACATCATTTGCAATTCCTGCTGATTTATCTGAGAAA
Source organism: Paucilactobacillus suebicus DSM 5007 = KCTC 3549 (assembly GCF_001434475.1). Taxonomy (GTDB): domain Bacteria; phylum Bacillota; class Bacilli; order Lactobacillales; family Lactobacillaceae; genus Paucilactobacillus; species Paucilactobacillus suebicus. The sequence goes on from NZ_AZGF01000005.1 coordinate 43,622, forward strand.
ATTGATACTATTGCAAAGATACATGGATTACACCGGTCAGAATTCATCACACAAGCAATTAAGCAGGCAATTCGTAACGTTGAGACAAAAAAAGAAGGCTAACGCCTCCTTTTTTTTATGCCTCTTGAACTTTTTTAACCCTTTTAAGGTATTTTATTTCCGCGTGTTGTCGTGCCTCAACTGCTTCTTCAAAAGTATCAAAACTTTTAAGAAGAACATAATGACCATGGAACATCAATCTCGCTAACCAATGATCAGTCTTTTCATCAAACGAAACTCCGATCACGCCGGAATGATTTCTTTTTGAGCGTTTAATCGATGCGTATGATACTCCGTCTTTATTATAAAAACTATCTGACTTGCCACGATAAACATCCATTGCCGGATTATTTTGATACTGCTTCTTCATTACCTCACGACGAAGACAGCCACAGCTACGACTATCACCTCTCCTGAGTTGTACACCGTCAACTTCAGTGTAGTTGCCACAATCACACCGGCACAACCAACGAAGGTTCCCGTTAGTACTTTTACCTTGTGGTTTTATTGCGACTAATCTACCAAATCGCTGACCAGATAGATCAATTGCCTTGGTCATCCTAATACTCCCCTTCTAAACACATATTATTATACGATCCACTTAATCATTTTTAATATCAATTATATCTTATAACAAATAATCAATAATTAATAGTAAAAATATCAGTTACAATATAATGTAGGATAATGCACTATCGCAATTCTTTCAACCGATTACGTTCTATTTGTAATTATTTTAAGTGCATTATTAATTCAAAAAAATATTAGCTTTTTTGTTTAACAATGCTAACAAAATAAAAGTAAAAATACTAAAATAAAATAATTATCCTTGATTAATCACTTGATAAATACACACTTTATGAGCCACACCAACACTTTTAGCCTAAGATTCATCAGCTAATTATTTATTAATATCATAGCTACACAATCAAACGATAAATACATATTTTCGTGCATCGGGATTATTGTATTCGACCTTAACTTAATTAAATTAAGTCACTTTTTTAACTAATTCTTTTATGAAACCAATTCCGCGTATTCGTCAATCTATGATGACGAATACGCGCAATAATGAATCCGATAATTAACATCGTAATCATAAATTAACACCGCCCTTCAACCAGTCCGTAGGCTACGCCCATTACACTGCTTATGCAAGTGATAATAATAATGATAACGATACCATTCATAAACTCTAATCATATTTTAATTGAAAACGTTTTTTATTCCGTTCCTTCATGTCCTCTGGAACGAGTTTCACTCTTCTCATACTTCATCAGCTGTTTAATAAATATAAATAATATACAGATACAAAAAATTGTAATTAAACCAATTTTAAAATTACCCCTATTTAAGAAGTCCCCACCAGTTGCGTATAAAGCAGCAGCGGGTAATGATCCAGTAATCATTGATAAAATTACATTTCTCAGTCTTAATTTTAACTTAGCTGCTGCAAAATTGACGAAGATGGTTGGAATAATGGGCACTGCATATCCAATTGCTAGTCCAACTGCAGGATACTTCATTTTGGATATATTTCTAATTACCCGGCCATCATGATGCTGGATAAACTTTGAAAGGCCCAACTTACCCAAAATAGTGTAGGTGACTAAATTGCCAAGCACAATTCCTACCAGGTTAATACCAAAGCCCATCTCTCTACCATAAATTGCTCCAATCAGAATACAAATTGCTGATACTGGAAATCCAGGCACGGCTGCCATAGCAACCAAAAGGCTCATCACTAACACTAGGGTAGCCGGTTGGCCCTGATGGGCTCTAATATCATTCCAAAACAGATGCTGATAGTGCTTATTAAATTTAATAAATAAATCAATATCGTTATTAAAATAAATCAGCAACTCACGGATTAATAAGCCAATGATCACAATGCCAATGATGCATAACAGTAATCGCCATGTTTTTGTGGTGCTGCTTTCTTTAAGCACATTATCATCCGCCTTCTAAAAGTATTAAACCTTGAGTGTTGGAAACAGCATTTTTAAAACATCCAAGGTTAGTCTGTGGCTCTTCCCCTGGTAAGGATACATATGCATGTGCATCGCAGGGTTAAAGTTTGCCTCTATAATGGTAGCTCGTTGGGTATCATTAATGTCTGGGATAACTAAATCAATACCACATACAACCGCACCTAAAGTTTCGACTGCATTCAACGCATACTGTTTATAATAGTCCGCCATTTCATCAGTACAATCAATAGAATCTCCACCTGTACTGATATTAGAATTCTCACGTAGATATACCGTTTGACCAACATTTAAAATACTTGACCACGAAAGATTTTGGCTAGCCAGAATCTTTCGTTCTAATGTTCCCATATTGATTTTTGTTAACGGTGCTCGATCAACTACGCCACGCATTAAACTTGCATTTTTTCTTTGCACAAGTTCAGCAATGGTATGGGAACCGTCCCCAGTAACATTTGCTGGCATCCTTTTTAGCACTGCTTTAACTTCATGATTAATCACAAAGAAACGAAACTCAGTACCCTCGATTAATTCTTCCACCAGTACAGAATCACCGGCCTTTAGAGCACGTGATACTGCAGCCAAAAATTCATCCTTGGTGGGCTGATGGTGAAATACAGAAACGCCAAGCCTGTAATTCATACTTTTGGGTTTGACAACTATTGCACTACTAATTTGACTAGCATAGCTCTTTGCATCACTCAAATTCATCAATTCGACGCCTGCTGGAACATTAAAACCAGCATTACTCAAAATCTTTTTGGTGGCCAACTTATTTTTCATGATTAGAGGAACAACGTACGAATCCAAATCAGTCATATTGCCATTCTTAACATACCGTTTATTACCGTTAAACTCAAGACCTATTAATTGATCATTCTTATCAATTATTGAAACGGTTACTCCCTTTTGAATTGCATCAAATATTAATTGCTGTGTCGATAATTCCATGTTTTCGAACCCATTCAGTTGATAAGGAACAGATAATGTATCAACTTTATTAGACTGTGCTGTTCTGATAGCAAACTGAAGTTTATCAGTGGCAGAAGTATCAACCATTTTAGACGCTAATGTCAGTGCAGGATTCTTGATAAGGGATTCTGCCCAGTCAACAACATCAGTAGCACCATCAATGTTTAATTCATTAGTCATTGTCCTAATATCTGTAATTAAATGCATCGCTTGCACGAATAATTTTGTTTGTTCATTAGGATTTTCTTTGGCCACGGTTTCATTGAAAACATTGCCCTCTCTCATTTCGAGATTATAATCAGGTGTTTCATCAGTCCACAACATGAACAGCATGAATAACTCTAAAAACTTAATTTCACGTTTATTCACTCCGTATTCATCAAACGGGTTAACATCAATGTTACGAAGTTCCAAATAATCAATGCCATGATCGTCTAAATCGGATACTTGGTTTCCAGCTCTTAATCGTACTGCTGAATAAAATTCTTTTTCTTCAATGAGTTTTCCCTCATGAACTAATTTGTGTAAGTCTGATAAATAATTATCTAGACTTTGGAAAGATACGCTAATGTCTTCTTTATTCACATAACCTAACCGACTGTTTCTAATACTTCTGATGGGCTCTCTTGGAACTTGATCTGATTGGCTAAAATAATTTGCAAATGCATATGGTGATGCACCAAATAAATAAGTAATCATGAACCGATAATGCATGTAATTACGTGATATTTTCATATAAATATTAGTCTTAAATAAATTAAAATCGCTGAACTCGTTTTGCTGGTTAAATACTGACTGCATTAGAGAGTCAGGCAATTCATAGTTAAAGTGAATACCACTAACCATTTGTTTCTTTCTACCGTATACCTGTGAAAGGTATCGACGGTATAAAACATCTTCAAACTTGTCCAATTTTGCCAGTGGAATATCGCCATCTAGCTGTGGTAATGCAGGTGGCATGCTAAGTGGCCACAACAACTCATCATCTGGTAAAGATTGCAACACAACCTTATGGATGGCAGCAAGCCAGTCGAATAGTTCGTCAATACTTCCGCAAACCGGTGTGATCATCTCCATTTGTGACTCCGCAAAATCAGTTTGAACGTACGGATGATATAGTCTGCTACCTAATGACTTAGGATGATCTGTTTGTGCAAGTCGTCCATCTTGCGAAATTCTTTGGCTTTCTCTTTCAACACCTATTCTTGAATTAAAAACAATGGTTGCTTGATTTGAATGTTTAATTAACTCTTTAAAATTCATTTTTTCACCATATTGTCCATTACTTAATATCATTTTAGTAATCATACTACTTAAAGTGAACTTTAAGTCAATGACAAGTACCAGAAATTTGTTGTCATTTGTCAGATTAGCCAATCGGTTCGTGATATGATTTAGATATTATCAGTCCAGAGGTGAGTAAAATGCGAATAAAAGATTGTATTTTTTGTCAACAAGCGAACAGACAATTCATTATCGAAAATGAACGTGCCGGAATGATCATGGATATTAACCCTGTTACCAAGGGCCACGCGTTAATTATCACGAAACAGCATTATGACACTCTTTTTGATGTGCCTGATGCCGACATGAACGATATGATTCATCTATTGAAGAAAGCAAAGAATTACTTGGACAACCATTATCAGCCTGATGGTTATAATGTAGCGTCTAACGTGGGGCCAGTTGGCGGGCAACGAATTTCACACTGTCATATTCACTTAATCCCTCGTTATAAAGACGGAGATGGTAGCGGACTTCCTGTCCAGAACAATTTGCCACATTCAATCAGTTAATGGGAGCTATCAAATGGTCAAGATAAATTTAAATACACCACTACACATCGATTTTAGACATCAGGAAACCCAAGCAAAGCTATTTAATTCCCTACAACAATTCTACAATCTGAAAACACCATTTAACACAATTACTGTCACACAGTTATGTGCAGATGCTCATGTTGGTCGGGCCACCTTCTATCGAAATCACGAAAAAATTGATGATATCATCTACATTCAATTTTTAATTCTAATCAACGATTTCAAACTAAGAGTGGATGATCGTCAAGAAATTAATTTCCAATATGCCAGTCAGTTAATCGTTCAATTAATAATCGATAATATCAATTTATTTAACCTGATGGAATGGAGTAACATCGAAAAACAAATTACAGAATTGTTTAGCGGCACGGTTCATTCGATACTAATTAACCGTAGTGCACAACTTAATCATGCGGATATAATTAGTAATGTAATTGGCAGCTCGATTTTGAACTTTGCTGTACAGATTACTAAGCATTCAGATCTACTTAGTGTCAGTGAAGCAACTAAGCTTTACCAAATATTGATACCTGATCTGCCCGCCAATCAAACATAATTTCGTGAGTGATACATTTATACCCAATATGTCTCATAATTAACTTTAATATTTCCGCATACCTTAATATAATTGCTTACAACAAATTGAAAAGGAATGATGATATTGAAAATAATTACAGTTGAAGAACATATCCAATTTAAAAACATTACTGAAGCAATTCAAAAACAAACCGGCAACGCATTGCCTAGTCTAAGTTCGGACATGTTAAATTACATGCACACTTCCCTGCCATCAGCAAACCAAATGGAGGACACCAGTCAAGCAAGAATTAAGTTTATGAATCAATATGGCATTGATATGCAGGTATTGTCATACGGTAATTCATCACCTCAAAACTTACAACCTGCATTGGCAGTTGAACTCTGCAGGCAAGCAAATGATCAAATGGCCGCAGCCGTTGCTAGCAATCCCACTAGATTTGCCGGATTAGCGACATTGCCCGTTGGAGACCCAGCGGCCGCAGTTAAAGAACTGGAAAGAGCGATCAATAAGCTAGGTCTTAAGGGAGTTGAGTTAAAGGGAAACTTTGATAACCGATTCTTTGATGACCCTATGTTCTTCCCCATTTTTGAAAAAGCTGCGGAACTCGATGCACCAATTTATTTTCACCCTTCGTTTATTCCATCATCAATTACTGATCACTATTTTAATAGCCCAAATTGGTCCGATGTAGCCACAGGTATTTTGTCATCTGCAGGTTTCGGCTGGCACATGGATATTGGCATTCAAATAATGAGAATGGTAGTGTCAGGCATTTTCGATAAATTACCAAGCCTCACATTAGTAAGTGGTCACTGGGGTGAGTTTATTCCGATGTTTTTTGAACGGTTGGATGAAGAACTTACCCCGTATAGCAATTTAAAGCATCCATTTTCATACTACTACCGCCACAACATTTACCTGACACCCAGTGGGATGTTTACGAAGCCTCAGTTAGATCTTGTAAAAACCGAGATGGGAGCAGATCATATTATCTACTCCGTTGACTATCCATACAAACAGCCCACCAACACCAATTCATTTCTAACACAAAGTGGATTAAGTAACGATGAAATCGAACTCATCAGTCATCAAAATGCAGAACAAGTATTTCATCTTGACGAAAATTAACAAGCTCAAACGACATAAGTATAAGAAAAGCTAAGAAACGGCACCACACTTCTAGAACATAAAATCCCCAAGACTAAATCCTATTTGGATTTTGGCCTTGGGGACTTTTGTTTCAGCATCATTGACCGATTCAAAGTAACTTTAATCAGTCGTTTTTTTGATAATCATAACCGTTCCACCAACCACAACTATTAACAAAGTGGATATGGTAATCATTGCAAAATAAGGCTTATTCTTTTTTGTACCAACAATTTGTTGTTTTGCAGGAGAATACAGAGCATGGGTGCTTTTTTGAACTGTTTTAGTTGGTTCAGGGTTTTGAACAATCACTTTTTGGTATTGATCACCTGAAGTGTTAGATTGCTGTGTATTTGCTGTTAACTTATCAAAACTGTTGTTTTGATTAAGCGCTGTATTATTCTCAAGATTTGTGGTGGTCTCAAACTTACTTTTAATTTCTTCATTTGCACAATTATTTAAATTTGTGGGTTTTGGTGATAACGCATTCGCGTTAACTGGTTTGACTTTCGGTGGAGTCACACTAATCGTTGCCTCACCATTACTATTATTTTTCACGGTAACAGGAACATCTTTCACCGAAGTTTTGGATGTGTCTGTGTTTTCTGTCTGTGCACTTGAAGAGTCATCTGTTGTACCATCTGTCTCATCCAAATTATTATAGTAATTACTCTGTGTAACGTACACTGGCGCCGCCGACCTAGCTTTTGAAACTACTTGAGTTGACGAAGAATCGCTAACAACAGTTGATGAACTGTTGTCCACTGACTGTTCACTTGCATCGGCGTGAACAACACTGAACCCAATCAACATAACAAATAGAAATGATGACAAAATAACCAACATTAGGCTCTTTTCACATTCATGCACCTTTAGTTTTTCTAAACTATTCGAGTACATTAAAATCCCCCCAAGAAAATATACTGTCGTATAACACACTTTTTCTATTATAACTCAAGTTTAATACACAAATTAATAAAGTTTCGTTACAATACCCTATTAACTAACTTATCAATGTTGCTGAAATTAACCATCAAAAAAGGCCCCGCAAAATGCGAGGCCACAGTGATAACTAAATTAATATTAGTAGTTGATGTAGAAACTAGGTTTTGACCAAGACTGACTGAATATTCCAATCCCAGTACTTGAATTTTCTGCGGCAACGTAAGTACCATTACCAAGTGAAATGGCAACATGATATGGAGCACTATCTGAACCCCAGAATAGTAATGAACCATAAGGCGCATTAGCTACATCTGTGTGGTGAGTGCCCAGAGTTGCTTGTTCATAGGTAGTACGATAACTTGAACTTAATCCATAAACGTATTGAACCAAACCTGAGCAATCAAATCCGGACATTGAATTGCCACCATATACATATGGTGTGCTACCATTAGCAATTGCAACGGCTGCTGCTACGCCACCACCAGCGTACGAACCACTTGTTGATGATGAGCTCGTAGTGTTTGAAGAAGTCGTGGTTGTTGATGTGCTATTAGTTGTAGTACTGCTTGTTGTCGATGATGCAGAACTAGCAACACTTGCGGTATTATAACTTGCTGTACTTGCAGCAGAGCTTTGACTAACTGCGCTAGATGCAACTGCACTTGATGCCACTGCACTAGATGCGACAGTGCTTGAAGCTACAGAAACGCTAGATGTTGCACTTGATGCCACTGCAGAACTAGCAACAGTTGCGGATGAAGATGCAACACTAGCCGATGTGCTTGTTGCTGCAGATACTGCAGCACTTGCAGAAGTAACTGAAGTACTTGCTGCAGTTGTGGTTGAAGCAGCAGATGTGTTTACACCTGGGATGTTAATTGAATGTCCAGCAATAATTAAGTTAGCGTCAGCTAATTTGTTCGATTTTACGATGTCATTAATTGATACATGATATTTTTGTGAATAACCCCAGACAGTATCTCCCTGTTGGATTGTCAATGTATCGGCGTGCGCAACTTGTGTACCCGCAAACAACAAAGTCGCAGCTCCTAAGGTTCCAACTAAAGTTTTTTTTGTTACGGATTTGATAATAAATCACTCCTATTATTTTTTGTAGTATTGAATTATGTAGCTCAACTACTAACGGGAATGTTAGCGCTAAAATATTTCATACACGTAGCATCTTAATTACAGTTAATTACAAAAATTACAAAAAGTGTCTATTTACAATTAAAACTGTTGGTATTACTGAACATTAATTGTAACAAAGTCACAAAAACTTCAAATAATCATATTTTATTCATATTTTTATATATTTAACATAAGAAATGATAACATAATCCATAATATTTGTGTGATTAAGTAGTAAATAATTCAAACAATAATTTTATTAATATTTTTTGAAGAAAAAATAAAAAGTAACGATAATAATTTACCGTTACTTATTAAATAATATATTATTTTAAATTACTCATTTGTTATTAAACTTCCAAATCGTTCCAACCGATTTGAACAATTTGTTCTGCAATTTCTGACCTAACACCTTGGTCGTCCAAATGGTCAGTCAGTAATTGACTTGCTGCATAGTTTGAACGCGCAGTTGCTTGTTGATACATCCACGACTGTTCATCCTCATTATCGGGTAAATCAGCATCAAACCACATTTGGAAAATATAATTTTTATAGCCAAATTGCCAACCAGCAATATAAATATCAATTAATTCATCAAAACTCAAAGTAGGATTAATATCATCTAATTGATCCCAATCTGAGACATTATTATATGAGAAGATTGATTCTGAAATGGCATCATCCATTTCTACAAAAGAGACACTATCAGGATCGTTAAGCCATTACACAAATGTCGGAAACAGCTCCCTATCCGCAAATAGCGCCTCTGTTCTAGTCTGTGGACTAACATTATCAAAAATTAGAGTATGGTGCTTAACGTGCTGATCAAGATATGCACTTTGAAGCCCGGAATGAATTCCAGTAGTAAATACATCTGCAAGTGGTTGCAACCATTCATCTACTGGAAGTGCAGTAATGCGGTCAAGCGTGAATTGCAGAATTGGTTCACTACCATTATTTGATTGCTTTATTTCAGCATCATGACCGAATGGCCCATAACATCCTTGCATTTGAAATCACCCCTCACCTAACATTATAACTGATATATTAGTAATTAAACATGCCCTTATTGATTAAAGCACAAAACTAATTATTAGTCACCCTTTTTTGTAAATAAATGAACTAAATCAACTACAATACGTAGTATAGATTATTAAACAGAAAAATCATACCACAACGTTGACATTTTACCACCATAAAAGCCAGATTTTTTACTTAAATCATTGCTCAATCACTGGTAACAACCAATATTTATTGCGATGAAAAAATGCAAATAAAAAATCGAATGGCGTTGATTGCCTGTTCGATTCACTATTGTAATATCCATGTGTTTATTTTTTATATTTATCGTACAACCAAACATTGACCGCCGCTTGACGATCAATCAGTTCAGCCATAATCTTTGTGTCGTTATCTGAGAGTAATTTTTGTCTGAGTGTTTCTAGTTGATCATTGAACTTGCGGTCTCCACGCATGGTTCTGACTTCAATCATGATATAATCGTTTGCCATTTTATAAACAAGTTCAGTTGGTAATTGCTCAGTCATAGAATTTTCCCGAATTGCTTTAATATCGTGCTTGCTATAACCCAGCGGAACTAATTCATCATATTTATCACGGTACGCCTGTTGAAATCGATATGCTAATTCAAAAATGTCCAAATCAATCTGCTCCCAAATTATTTATTATTCTGGTTCTGAAGGTACACTTCATACAATTGAACGTACACATCCAAATTGTTATCAAGCATTTTTCGATATGCATCTGCTGTGCTGGCGTACGGTTCATCTTCTCCAGAACTAAGGGTTTCTTTAATTCTGTTTAGGACTGAATGAAAATCTGGATCTTGTGCAGCCTGTTCACCAGTATAATAAACATATTCTTTGCCAAGTTTAATTACTAAGTCTAACGGCAAGTGCCAAACGTTTGGGTTCTTCTTCATCGTGGCAATTTCACCCAATGTAAAAGAGTCATCTCTTAAGATTGGTCCAAGCTCGTGTTCATGCCCCTTGTATATTTTCATAAACTTTTCAGCGTTAGTATAGTAATTCATGTCTTTATCTCCATTCACAAAGTAATGTCATTTTAAGTCCGTTAGTTTACGGAATATTAATTTATTTACTGTCATAATTTTAAATTATCACCATTAAGAATGATTATATACACATTTAGGTTTATCATTCAAATCTTAATTAAAATAATTAATTGTTATCAGCAGTTTTATTCGTATAAAACACCAATATCCCTTAAGTCTTGACGAATTTTTTCAATTTGTTCCGAATTATCAACGGCGATATCATGACTGTGAATTCCATCAGTAATTTCCGACAAGAGATGTCCCTTGAATTGTCTTAGATGATACATGAACTGCTTAACATCAGCCTCAGATCTCACTGTTAATTGGCCACTCAATTGACCGTACAGGGGATGGTCAACAGAGACGTCCAAAATAGTGCCACCATCACGAATAATTGTTAACATTTCTTGACTAGTTTGGTTCAGATCGTGCTGGCAAACAACCGTAAACTTTAAATCGTCAGGTTGCTTATACTCGTATCCCGTTGGTGTGGCAAGAATTACTTCTCCATGTGCTCTTAGAAGAGCAATGTCTCCAACGATTGTTTGTCTACTAACTTTAAATTGCTTTGCAAAAAAATTGGCGCTAATCGGCTGTTTTGCCGTTAAAAGAATACTTTTTATTTTTTCTTGTCTCAACTTGCTATTAATCATCTAACCCTCCGCAAGATGTGTATTATTATTTTTCTAAGGCACTCAGTGCAAAATTATTAATCAGATCAGCCACGTTACGTGCAATAGCCATACCAAATATCATTTCACCATTCGTACCGACCATGTTGAAAGCTAAGCTCAACTGATCATCATACGTAGCTGTAGCAATTTGATACATTGGCGCCGTTCTAAATCCACCAGTCATCACAACTTGAGTAATTTTCACACCATCAAAGACCAACTTATTTTGATCAATAATACCAAAGTTTGTATAGGCAATTTCACGAACGTGATAATTATCTTGTACCACTTGTTGCAATTCAGCTAAGGGCTGTGTTTGATAATTTTCAAGCAAGCCTTTGATAGAGTCGAAACATTGATACTGCTTTTTATGTTCATTCATTTCGGTGTGAACACGTGCTACCAACTCACCGAATGGTTCACTAAGAGGTGTGTCAATTGATAAATTATATCTTGAGGTAAAGTTTGCAACTTGTACACCATCTACGGTTGGACCGAACTTCCTCATATCAGTTGGACATGCCATCGAAATTGAATTAATTCCTGCAAATCGTTGAATGACACGACTAAAGGCTGTCATAACCACATCGTTAACGGTTGTATTGGTCAAGTGGGTCGCTTCAATTAATCGATTTGTTTCGTCCTTACTTAATTCCACAGACCCAACATGATAATCTCGACTGCCATCAGTGTCTAAATGTGGCAACAATAGTGGTTCACTCGGATGATCCGTCTGTTTCGATGGTGTCATTTGATGCTGACTGACCAATTTTTCAAGCCAATCGATTTCTTGATGATTTTTGACACCATCTAGTGCTGCATCCCCATTTGAATAAGCATTAGCGATTAAGTAAAGTAGTTGCTTACTTCCTGCCCCATCAGTGAGAATGTGGCTAATATAAATAATTAACCTAGTTTTTTCTTCGTTATCTTCCCAGTAAATGCGCACTTGGGGATCCTTCATTAGATCCCATTTCTTTGCATCTAAATCTGGTTGCTTCACGTTATCCCTAATTAAATCGGAAACATTGTCTGTGATTTGCTCGAAACTGTTATTGGACATTTCATAGCGACACATAATTTCTGGTACAACTCTAGTAACCGATTTTAGTGCATTTTCAAATCGTGATCGATCCAGTCTCTTATCAAAACTGATTTCTCCTCGCACAACTGGGTATAAAATATCCAATCCGATTGTATGAAGAATATTTAATGGTTCACCTTCATAAGTAGTCATTGTCTCATCTTCCTTATTTTTCATGCTTTTATTATATCACGTGAATGAGAGCGTTTTTACGAAATTAATAAATCGTGACAATAAACAATCAGTTGCCGACAAAGACACTAAGAAAGTGGGCATCAAAACCCTCAATCCTAGTTAGCACTCTTCTTCAATAACCGTTGCTGTAAATTAGCTAATTTTTCAGTCATGTACACCGTATATCGATTAGGGTTAGTAAGTCGTTTGGTCTCATCAGGTAGCTTGCCAATCTCCGTTTGACAATAATCTTTAATTTTAAAAACGTCATTCGACCTGAAATGAGTTAAGTTAATTTCCTTTAGCAGTTCTTCTGCCCGATACCCGCGCAATACATGCATTTTCCCTACACTCAATGGATCACTGTCAATCACACTAAGTGGTTCACCACCTATTTCTTCATAATTAAGGGCAATTAAATCCGCAAATGACTGTGCCGATCCGATTTTGTACAAACGATAAATTTTTTTAATTCCTGGTAGTGTTACCTTTTCTCGACTGCCGCTGACTTTTAGTTTTGGAATGACTTTGCCGTTACGCTCAATGGCGGCTAATTTATACACGCCACTGAGCACCGGTGAAGATGCACTAGTAATTAATTTTTCTCCAACACCAAAATTATCAATTGGAGCTCCTTCCTGAAGTAGCGAAGTAATGACTCTTTCGTCCAAAGCATTAGAAACTGTAATTTTGGCGTCATAGAATCCAGCATCGTCAAGCATTTTCCGTGCTGCCTTAGTTAAGTACCCAATATCACCGGAATCAATCCTAATCCCAATAGGGGCATGGCCTTCACCTTTTAACTCCTTGAAAACCTTAATTGCATTTGGAACACCAGATTCAAGCACATTATAAGTGTCCACCAGTAAAGCAGTATTTTCAGGATATATTCTAGCCCACTGTTGAAATGATTCTAACTCACTATCAAAGGCTTCTATCCAACTGTGCGCCATTGTGCCAGCAGCTGGAATATTAAATTGTTTGGCTGCGTACACATTTGAAGTACTTGAGCAGCCACCAATAACGGCGGCTCTTGCCCCAAAAATGGCACTGTCTGGTCCTTGAGCACGCCTAGCACCGAATTCCATCACTGGTCGTCCTTGGGCTGCAAAGTTTATTCGACGAGATTTGGTAGCAATTAAGGACTGATGGTTCAAAATATTTAGTACCAAAGTTTCAACCATTTGAGCTTGAATTAAAGGGCCTTCAATTGTTAGCAATGGTTCCCGTGGAAAAATGGGAGTACCTTCTGGAACTGCATTAATTCGACATTCAAATTCAAAATTTTGTAACATGTTCAAAAATTTAGAGTCAAATAGATTCAGGCCCTTGAAATAACTAATATCTGAATCATTGAAGTGAAGTTGAACTAATTGTTCGACCACTTGTTGCAATCCAGCCACAATGACAAAACTACCGTCATCAGGTACCTTTCGAAAAAAAACATCAAAAACAGCCTGATCATTTACGAGATTTTGTTCAAATCCGTTAGCCATTGAATACTCATATAAATCTGTTAATAACGATAAACTTTTCATTTTTACCTCCATATGGTGTCTTGACACCCTATTTAATGCCATAAGTATATCACCAGTTATCAAAAACGACAAAGAACCCAGAAAAATCTGAGTCCTTTGTCGTCTATTTTTATTATATTGGTTATTTTGTTCGCCGTTTTCTTGGCTTGCCAAGACCAAACATACCTAATACTGATAGCGATATAACACCGATAATTCCCATTAACTGTGACTCTTGTTGATTATCACCAGTTTGCGGTAACTTATCAGCTTTTTGATTTTGCTGATTGCTATCCGCATTGTTATTAGAGAAACTGTTCGTGGAAGCTGCTGTCTGATTTTTTGGCGATTCAGATGCTCCATTAGTTGTTTGATTACCACTGGTTTCACCAGTATTGTGACCTGACCCTGAATTTGAACTAACAGATGATTCGCCATTACTTTCATTACCAACCGGCTCCACATAAACATTAATTTGTTTGGTTTCAGGATCATAGTAATATGTTGCATTACTTGAAATTCTAAATCCACTTAAATTAGGGATGACGACTATCTCATCAGTTTTGCCAGATACTTGGGTGCTGCCAACTTTTTGACCAGTCTGCGTGTCAATATAGTTAATCGTGACGGTATCGGTTAATGCAGAATAGGTCACCGTTGTTGATCTGTCGCTTGGTTTAATGGTAGTCGTATTCGGTGTACCAAAGTTGACACTCGTTTGGTCAGCTAGATATCCAGCAACCACTGGTGTGGTAATGATCACATCGTCATTGTTGTTTGGTGTGTACGTTGTGATTCCGGTTACTTCATCTGTATCCGTGGTGTATGTGGTATCGATACTCTGATTCGATTGTGACTTACTCTCAGGTAAACCTGTATAACTGACGGTGTCAGTTACTGTCAACGTACCAACTTTATGAGCGTGAACCAAATGCACTTCAATGACCTGATTGCCGTTAGACGTGAACGTGTATGTGCCATTGGCCACTTGATTTTCTGCAAGCTCATATCCTGTTGGAACATTGGCACTCCAGTCAACACTACCATCTGTAATACCATCGATTTCACTAGACGAAACCACTGCACCATTACTGTCATCATCAAGGTATTCAATTGTGACTGTTTGTGGATTTGCTGAATAAGTGACCGTTTTATTTTGATCTGTCGGTAACGCATTCGTTACGCTTGGTGTACCAAAGTCAACGCTCAACTGATCAGCTGTATAGCCAGCAACGGTAGGAGACGAAATGCTTACATCAGTTAAATTCTCAGGTGTATAAGTTGTGACCCCAGTTGCCTCATCTGTATCTGTATTGTAAACAATACTATTACTTTGACTAGGTTGTGATTTGTCATCGGGTAGACCAACGTAATTCACAGTATCAGACGTTGTAAGCGTGCCTGTTTCATGAACATGAACAAGCTTAATCGAAACAACTGCTGCTCCATTAGCACCAAATGTCACTGTTCCACTCGCACTTTGCCCAGGTGCTAACTCATACCCTGCTGGAATCTCATTTGTTGCGTCATAATTTACCGTTTCATCAGTGACACCACTGATTGTCTCACTATCATTGCCACTTTCATCCTTAACAACACTGCCATTATCATCTTCATCAACAAATTGGTAAGTGGTAGATTGGGCATTAGCAGATGCGTTGATTGTCAGTATCAAACCATAGTGGCTATTAATAACGTCTTCACTATCTGTTAATGAACTAGAGGTTGTTTCACTTGCAACAAGATTTTTCATGTTAAAGGTGTATGTGTTCCCACTGACAGTGATTATGCCTTCTGCTTCGTATGCCGCAACTTCGGCAGCTGTTAATGTAATTGTGTCACCCGATGCACTTGATTTAATTGTTAAATTATCAACGCTGTAACCATCTGGAACTGTTACCGAAGTATTATCTCCAGTTTCCGAATTTAATGTCTGTTCTCCGGTTACTTCATCGGTAGAATAATCTATTTGATACGTATTAGTACTATTAGCAAGTTGAGCTCCAGTTGAATTGTTGTCAACATCAACACTATATGTCGCATACGGTGTTGATGTATTTATTTTATGAACTAGGTGAATTGTGACCACCGCGGCACCATCATTAGTAAATGTGACCGAACCAGTTGCACTCTGACCACTTGCCAATTCATATCCAGACGGAATCTCACTACTTGCATCATAATCAACTGTTTCATCAGTAACTCCGCTAATGCTTTCATTTGCATTACCACTGACATCATCTACAACCGCACCGTTATTGTCATCATCAACAAACTGATAGTACGTTGACTGTGCATCTGGCGTATAAGTAACAGTTGCACTTTGATCAGTTGGATTACTTGTTGTCGTTGAATTAGTAAATGTTGTCTGAGTTGCACTGGCACTATACCCGGCAACCGGCGTTGTATCAATCGTAGTCGTTTCGTTATCAGCCGTGTATGTCGTCACTCCTGTAACATCATCAAGATTCGAGGTCCAATCAACATTAGCAACACTTGCAGCAGGCGTTGCGGCCCCTGCACCGGAATAATTAACTGTGTTGGTGGTTGTAACTGCGTTCGCCGTAATCGTATGCTGATGAACTAAATTGATCGTAATGGTCGCAGCCCCTGTGGCACTGAAAGTAACTGTCCCTGTTGCAGTTTGCCCAGCTGCTAATTCATATCCGGTTGGAATTTCACTTGTAACATCGTAATTGACGGATTCGTTAGTAACACCACTAATAGTCTCACTGGTGTTACCACTCTTATCTGTAACAACAGTCCCACCATTATCGTTGTCCACAAACTGATAGGTGGTAGACTGAGCATTCGGTGAGTAATTGACAGTTGCCGTTTGATTAACAGGTGTCGTTGTCGTGTCTGAAGTACTAAACGTTACTTCAGATTCACTAGGTGTGTAGCCTGTCACGTCAGGACTTGCAATTGACGCATTCGAATTATCAGTGTCAATTTCATATTCCAACACTTTGCCAGTCACATTATCGACAATTTCGTTCCATTCCAGAGTCGTTGACGCAGCGCTAGGAGTTTCATCCCCCGCCCCCGTATAACTAACAGTTCCAGTAGTGGTGACCGCATCCGTCACCACAGATGTTGCATGCGTTTCAATAATGTAGATATCATCGCCTATCCCAGTACCAGAATTTGAATACGTAATACTGCTTGGATCTGAAATCGTTTCACCAGTCGTTGCATCGTAATAACCGACAATCACGTATTTGTTATTGACGGTACTACCAACGGCACCATATTCACTGGAAGCATCAAATGTATCACCAGAAATACCTGTTTGAGTTCCTGCTTCCTCGTCGACTGTATAGTTGCCATCACCATCACCAGTAACATAGCTGTACGTGTTAGTAACATTTCTTTCAGCTTCAATTTCAACAGAATTGGTTAATGGAGTACTAGTTGATGTCGTATCACTATATGATTCTGAGCTGACAGTGTAGGTTGTACCTGAGTCAACCGTTGTGTCTGAAATAGATACTGGCACTTCAACCACATATGCACTTTGGGCACTAAGACTAATGCCACTTACCTCTATAATCGTCGCACCGCTCGAATCAGTTGTTATATTGATTGATGCTTCACTAGTAATATCATTGCCATTTTCGTCAACAACTTCAACATCCCCGGCTAGTGACAATCCCGCTGGTACAGTGACGATAACTTCGCCATTATTTTCAACGCTACCAGTACCGTTATATGCTACTGACTTGACGGTCGCAGAATTATCATCACTTAAATTAATATGAGCTGTGGTACTCTGAGCAGATGTATCTCCCGATCCCTGGGCAGTAATCGAAGCAGTAAACACTGATGGTGCAATGATCGTAGCCAGCGTGCCACTAGTTGTAATTTTATACACATTACCTTCAGTCCAATCCGTGGCTGCATCACCCGTTGACACCAAAGTGCCAGAAATAAACGATGCGGGATCAACATACAGTAAACCATCATTGGCTGTAATGACAGTCCCTGGCAGATCATCTGCATTTGCAACAAGAATGCCTGTAATATCGATATTTTGAGACAGATACTTGGATAATCCAGAAACTTCAATCACCTGTCGGCCGTCTGTATCGGCTAAATGCGTAATAGTTACGTCACTACCGATAGTTGAGAAATAAGCATCTAATTTTGCATCAGATTCAAACGAAGAACCAGTTGGTGCTTCAATGAAAACGGTAACTGGGTTTTGACCATCAAAAGTGTCAGCAGTTGAAGGTATATTGGATGAGAAGAAAACAGTGGCAGAGCTTGCACTTCCCGATGAATACCAGTTTACAAATTGATTAGTACTTGACTTGAGCGAAGCTCCTGCATTAATCGTGCCAGAATTATTGGTGCTATAGCTTGACACCAAAGAAATAAGTGGCGTCGTTGATACTGTATTACTAGATGACCTGCTGTAGACACCTTCCTGATTGCCCTCACCATCAAGCACATAACTTGTCACATTGAATGTATAGGTATCATTTTCATCAGAAAAATCATAAATCGATGGTGTAACTTTTGAGTATTGAACTGAACTAACAGAATCAAGTGGTGTCGAATCAGTCGCAGTAGCTTCAATTTTTATGTCAGTTACCGGATCTGAGCTATCAAGGTTGGCAACGTCGTACCAAGCGGCTCCAGTGTAGGCCATGGTGGTTGTTACCCCACTAGCCGTTGTGAACACAATTTCTGCGTCACTAGTATTAATGCCAGAGGTACTGCTCAAATTTACATAAATACCACGGAAACCGATGGTTGTTGACGAATTTAGTGAAATATCAGCCACATACGTACCCGTGTGTCTAAAATTACTGTCATCTGCGAGGCCGATTTGTGCAATTACTCCAGTCTCATCACTTTCATTTAAATAGTTGATATATCTTTGTGGAGACTGGTTTGGAGTATACCCATTTAGTGTGATGGAGTTAATTGTAGAGTAACTTTCTCCCGCAAAGTAATATGAACTGGCCTTATCATCAGTCCCAGAAGCGACAATTGATTGTCCATTGATGACAACGTTGTAACTATATGTTGTATCTGTAACATCTGCTCCAGAGGTCAAGCTAGTGGCACTAACTCCATCAGCGGGTGCGAGCTCAACCGTAATTGCACCTGCGGCGGTATTCAGAACGGCTAACTGTGAAATTGCATAAAGGCTAAAGTCCTGCAATGCCGTGATTGTAATTGTATTAGTACCTGTTTGTGTAACTTCAAAATATTCGCTAAAGACTGAAGATGTTGGTAATGTGATGCTAGCAATTTGTAATTGACTACCATACGTAATGGTGACGCTTGACCCAGCACTATAATAAATTGACTGTGAGCCAACTCCGGTTGATGCGTCATTCATAGCCGTAATAATACTGCCCCAAAGTCCCTCAGAACCGCCATCATTCCAAGTATATGAAACTGTTATATCATTTACCACGTTTCCAGTTGAATCCGTAATTCCTGGGGTTACAGTACTACCATAATTATCAAGTGTCACGCTAACATTACTTGACACAGCTGCGGTCTTATCAATTCTAACTGTCTGAGTGCCGATTGCGGACGTTGTGCCATTCCTGGTTAATGTAGAAACGAACGTCGAATAATTGTACTGGTTAGCATTTAAGTAGGCCGTTGCCTTCGTGTTATCGCCATAAGAGTAATAAACAGTTAAAGTGACACTAGTGGCTTGCAAAAATGTAAATGTAACCGTCATTCCTGTGTCTGATGAACCGCTTACAGAAGTTGTATAAAGTGACCCAGTTGAGTCTGTTGTTTCACTAGTAACGGTTAGACCAGCATTTGCCGGCGATGTAATAGTCAAAACATCCCCAGCATCAAAGCTCCCTGTTTCACTTACTGCATATGTGTAAGCTTCATCTACATATACCGATGGATTGCCTGCAGTGTCGGTGGTAACAACAGAATTACTATTAACGCCAGTTGGAACGACTGATAATTTGTAGCCGGTCGCATTACTATCAACTGGTTCTGAATCGTCATAAACGGCTGCAGTTGTTACAGAACTTGCCAATGATGCAGTGATAGTTTGTGCGACGCCTGTAGATGCATATGCGCTTGAAGCAGCGGATTTAGCAGATTCAATGGTGCTGGAATTCGCTACACCCAAATTGACGGTATTGGTCTGTGAAGCAGCCGATGTATCACTTGTTGCTGATGCTGATATAGATAACTCCTCACCCGCGGCAGATGCTTCAGAAGAATCACTAGATGTTGACTCAGAGACCGGTTCAGAATTACTAGAAGCACTTGTTGCACTAATTGAATTAGATCCTGCACTGGATGCACTATCTGATGTAATTAACGCAGCTGACTTTGCGCTTACAGATGTTGTTGATGAACTTTCACTATTAATGTTTGTCGCAGAACTAGCAGTTGAAGATCCACTAATTGATGCTGAGCTTGCAGTTGCAGCACTTGAGCTAATTAGAACCGCAGAGCTGTCAGATTGAACTGAAGAGCCTGAACTAATAGTTGGCGCATTAGATGTGGTAGTGACGGTGTTAGACGTATCAGCTTTTACCGTTCTTGGAACTGAAAATACAAGGCCGGCAGCCATTGTTAAACTTGTAATACCAGCGAACACCCAGATTTTTCCACTTTTATACGACTTAAAATGTTCACTCCTATTAGCACTGTACTCCCTAATCATGTTTTTTCTACTTCTCATAATTAACCTTCCCCCATTTTTTTAAGAATGCTAAAAAAATATGTAATTATTGTCGATATGATAATTGAAATAAGGATGCATATCTGTATTTATGTAAATAATACCAACATTGGACAAAAATGTGAACCATTTCGCCATTCAAAAATAACGGTTCAATTTAATACTGATAATTCACATAAACGTACATTAATAATCAAAATACCTTGCAGTAACTCAATGAGATTACAAAAAAGAATAGAAGAAATGATCATCCTCTATTCTTAAAAATTTTCTAATTAAGCATATAATTATCTTTTGATTAATTAATTATTTTAATTTTTAGACTGCCAAGACTACTAATTTCACCAGACAATAAATCACCTTTGTTTAAGTAAATTTCAGGATTGTGCCCAACACCAGTACCACTAGGCGTACCAGTAAAAATTAAATCACCAGGCTGCAATTCAATGATTGAAGAAAAATAACTAATTAATTTGGCTGGACTGAAAATGAGTTGATCCAGTGAAGCATGTTGCACCACTTCTCCGTTGACCCTAGTCGTAATGAATTCATCTGCCAGATTGCCAAGTTCATCAGGGGTACTCAACCATGGCCCCACTGGCGAAAATTTTTCAAAAGACTTACCTAACGAAAATTGTGCAGGATCATTGGCAAACTGTACGTCTCGATCAGATATATCTTCGCCAACCATGTATCCAGCCACATGATCAAGTGCATCAGCTTCCTTAATATCACGCCCGCTTTTACCAACGACAATTACCAACTCAGTTTCCCAGTCAGTCCTCGGACCATGACGTTTCACATCAGGATTAGGTCCAGTTAATGAACTGGAAAATTTAGTAAACGTACTAGGTGTTTTAGGTAAATCCAGGTGAATTTCCTTTGAATGATCAAGAAAATTCATACCCACTGCCAGGATTTGTTGTGGTTTTTCAATTGGCATGGATAAATCTTTTAGTGCAAAAGATCTTTGTTCCCCTAATTCTAATTGATCTATTCCTGCATTGGCAGCTAAAACTAGATCACTAAAATTATTTATTTTTCTTGCATGGCTTGAATCCTCAATCAAGTATGCAGCTCCATCAATTTTTGCAAGTTTCATCTAATCATCTCTATTTTTTTCAGATTTTTTAAAATAGGTTGGAAGCAAAATACCTATTATATCTATCAACAGTACTAAAAATACTGATTTAATTCTTTAAGTTATCTAGTCCAAACGTGCAACAATCGGCTGTTCCCAGCCACATAAGCCTCCTAAGGCCAAAATTCAGGATTTTGGCCTTAGGAGGCTTATGTTCTGGGTGCAAAGCACCTTTTTGCCACTCTCTTAACAATTTATTTTAATCATTTGCTAATATTATCCTACCTGGAGCGTGATGCTCCTCCAGTAACTGGTGTCCTTGAATCACCCCAGAAAGTGTTAGAGGTAATGTTTTAAAAATACGCATTTTCAAACTACCATCCGCAAGCATAGATGATAACTCACCAAGTGCGAGTTTGTCGTGTTGAGCATCTAAAGGACGAATATGTTCAAAAATAACCTTGGGTTTATTAGTCAAATTGGCGGCATTACCAACCGAAGCAGCACGACCACCATCACGGATTACATCACTGATCAACGTATCATTGTTACCGTTCATTGCCGCATTAATCACCACATCAACTGAATCTGCGAAACGTTCATTAATGTTTTCAGTATCATAAAAGCCGACTTCATCTAGCGGCAGTTCATCCAGCAGATCCTTGTTGCGAGATGAACCAGTACCAATGACATATGCACCAAGTTTTTTAGCGACCTGAACCGCAATAGAACCAACACCACCAGTTGCACCATTAACTAATACGCGATCTCCTGCGCGAACGTGGGTAAATGCTGTGACAGCGTTATAAGCAGTAATTCCTGGTGTAATAATTGCTGCAGCCACTTGGTTACGAACGCTGACTGGCTTTTTTACCAATCTACTCTCTGGAATCACAACCATCTGTGCATATGCTGGTGCAGCATGACCAATCACAGTGTCTCCAACCGCGACACTGCTTACATTATCACCGATCTTTACGACTTCACCAACAACGTCTCTACCGGGAATAATTGGAAATTCACCACCGCCAATTTTACCTTCACGTTGAATGCGATCAAAGTTATTAATTCCTATAGCACGGGTACTAACTAAGACCTGATCATCCGAAGTGATTTTTGCATCTGCTACATTAAGCTCTTCAAATACATCTGGTTTTCCAAATTGCTGATATCCAAATGCTTTCATCACATCACCTCCATAACACTATATTGTATATTGTACACGATTTCATAAAAAATAGTTACAAAAGTGATAACAGATTTTTATTAAAAAGAATGGCATAAATAGTTAATTTCCCCCTATATAAGGAACTCCAGTCTGAAAACCTTTAAATTTGGTTTTTAGACTGGAGTTCCTTATATACGCTAAAAAATGCGTTAGTTGCGCACGTTAAATTAGATTACGCCTTGTGCAAGCATAGCATCGGCAATCTTTTTAAACCCAGCAATGTTGGCACCAGCTAAATAGTCGTTGCCAAATCCATATTCCTTTGCTGCTTTTTCAGATTCAGCAAAAATATCATGCATAATTACTTGCAATCGTTCGTCAACTTCATCAAATGTCCATGAAAGCCGTTCATCATTTTGACTCATTTCAAGGGCCGACACCGCTACGCCACCAGCGTTTGCCGCTTTGGCTGGCCCAAGTAGCACTTTTTGACTATGAAAGATTTCAACGGCTTCTGGGGTACATGGCATGTTAGAACCACAATTAACGACTGCAGCGCCATTCTGTGCAATTCGTGCAGCTCGGCCGCCGTCAATCTCGTTTTGAGTTGCACAAGGCAATGCAATGTCGTAATCAACGTCAAAGTCCCATACTGAACCTTCATGATATTCAGCAGTTTCAACGCGGTCTGCATAATCTTTAATTCGGCCACGTTCAACCTCTTTGATCTGCTGGACAACTTTATAGTCAATGCCATTTGGATCGTACACAAAGCCATTCGAGTCCGAGGCAGTTAAGACTGTGGCACCCAGTTTGGCAGCCTTTTGAATTGCATAGATTGCCACATTTCCAGTACCTGATACTTTGATTTTCTTGCCACTTAATTGTTCGTCCTGGCTTGCTAGCAGAGCCTGTGTGTAATAAAGAAGCCCGAAACCGGTTGCTTCTGTTCGTGCTAAACTACCACCATAACTTAGCCCTTTACCAGTTAGAACTCCAGCTTGATAGCCACGTAAGCGACGATATTGACCATAAAGGTAGCCAATTTCACGACCACCAACACCAATGTCACCTGCAGGGACATCAATATCTGGTCCAATGTGGCGCTGCAGTTCGGTCATAAAGCTTTGACAAAACCTCATAACCTCACCATCAGACCTGCCCTTAGGATTAAAATCACTACCGCCTTTACCACCACCAATTGGCAAACCAGTCAAACTGTTTTTAAATACTTGTTCAAATCCAAGAAATTTAACAATCGATAAATTAACGCTTGGGTGAAAACGGAGACCACCCTTATAAGGACCAATCGCACCGTTAAATTGAACACGGAAGCCACGGTTAACTTGAACCTGACCACGATCATCGACCCAAGGCACCCTGAACTGAAATGCTCTTTCAGGCTCAATCAATCTTTCAATCAAATTGGCTTTAATGTACTCTGGATGCTTATCCAAAACGGGTGTGATTGTGTGAAAAAAATTATCCACGGCTTCTAAAAATTCCGGTTGCTGGGGATCCCGCTTAACAAGGCTCTCACGCACACTAGCTAAATAGTTTTCTGCTTCTGACATTAATTCATCATCCCTTCACTAAACTATTAAAATTATATCATATTAGAATTTGATAAAATTAGATTTATATATGATTAATTGAAATTCGTTGATTTATAAAGCTAACATTGCTCTGTTAGTTATTTTTCTAATCTTTTTTTAATAAATAGCCATTGTATATTACGTTAATCGTTAATTTTTATTAGTCACATGAATGCGTTTTACATATGTTTAACAATGTAAGTAAAAAAATAATTATTATGTTACATACCGCCATGTTTTTAGCAAACCGTCTATTAAAATAATTATTTAAACAATTAAAAAAACACCTAAAGCCGTGATTACATTCACGTGCTTCAAATGTTTTTCTAATTGAACATATTGATTTAAATCTTTCGACCCGGATTCAAAATGTTATTAGGATCAAACGCAAGTTTAACCTTCTTTTGCAGATCGACTAAATCTTGACCAAGTTGTGGTAATACCCATTGCTTCTTAATTTCCCCAATTCCATGTTCCGCCGAAATCGTACCGCCGACTGACTGAGCGTAGGTGAAAATTTTGTTAATTGCTTCGCGAACATCAGCTGGTACTGAATCAGAGTCACGCGGAATGGCAATGTTTGGATGGAAATTACCGTCTCCAGCGTGGCCACCCAAGAACGCAGTGACGTTTGTTGTAAACTTAAGATCTGCAACAAAAGCAGCTAATTCAGGTAGTTTTGACAAAGGAACTGCAATATCTTCAACGATTAAACGTCCATATGCAGCTTCTGCTTTGTAATAATCCTGGCGAATTTTAATAATATTGTCAGAGTATTCCTGATCATCTGTGACAGATACATGAATTGCTTTTGCTTCATCTAGGATTTTTTTAAGAGCATCAACTGCTCCGGCAGGTGCACCTTCAAGCTTAAAGATCAACAATGCTTTTGCGGTTCCACCATTGCCTAGGTCAGATCCTTCAAGTCGGTCCAATGCTTCAATTGAAGTGTCATTTAATGCTTCCAACATTGATGGATAAAGACCGCTAGCAGAAATTTTTTGAACTCCGACACTTAATTCAGCCATATTAGCAAAGGTTGCTAGTCCTGTCACTGGCTTGCCAAATGGAATGGGCAATAATTTAACAGTTGCCGAAACAATCACGGCTAAAGTTCCTTCAGAACCAACCAACAGATCGGTCAAATCATAGCCAACATTATTCTTAAAAGTCTTACCACCAGTATCAATCAACGTTCCATCGGCTAAAACAATCTGTAAGCCAATCACTGACTGCTTGGTTGTCCCATACTTCAACGAGCTCATACCGCCAGCGTTTGTAGCGATATTACCACCAACAGAACTAATCGGCTTAGAACCTGGATCTGGAGCAAAGAAGTAACCTTGCTTACGGACTTCCTTATCAAGATCAGCATTAATGACACCTGCTTCAACAATTGCGTACTGGTTAGGAATATTGATTTCCAAGATTTTATTCATCTTTGACAGGTTTAGCACGATACCGTCATCAAGACCTGCTGAGCTATTAACAATCGAAGATCCTGCTCCCCACGTAGTAACTGGAATTTTATGGGCATTCGCAAACTTCATTGTATCTTGCACATCTTTAATGCTTTGTGCCTCAACAACTGCTAACGGTTGATACACCTTAACAACTTCTTGAGTTGAATCATTTTTACCAAACTTCTTTAAAACATCTGGGTCAGTAATAACCTGACCATTTGTCAGTGATAATTCACTAATATCTGCCATGATTCTTTGTCATCTCCTATAAAATCTAACAATAATACCTAACTTACTAGCTTAACCTCTAGTAAAGTGTACCGCAAGTCGGTCACCAATCCACTGTATAATCTGAACAATGATCACCAAAATCACAATAACGCTGATTAAAACACCAGTTTCATATCGGTTATAACCAAACTGAATGGCTAAATTACCAATTCCGCCGGCTCCAATTGTACCAACCATCGCCGAATAGCCGATCAGACTGATAATTGTTAAAACAATTCCACGAATTAATGATGGTAGTGCTTCTGGAAATAGAACATCTGTGAAAATCAGGAAAAATCCGGCACCAGTAGAACGTGCTGCTTCTATGACTCCCTGATCAATTTCCGCAAACGCACTCTCTGCAATTCTGGCAAAGAATGGTACAGCCGCAACTGACAGTGACACAGCACCCCCCATTGGTGTATACGGATCACCAGCAACAAACTTAGCAAATGGAATTAACACAATCATCAGAATTAAAAACGGAAACGAGCGAATCGCATTAATAATAAAACCAACGATATTGTTAACAACTGGTTTTGGTGAAAACAATGAATTTGAATAGTAGTACAATATCAGGCCAATCAGCGTTCCAAACACAACACCAATTACTCCGGAAATCACAACCATTTCAAATGTTTCCCATAATGATTGACCTAAATTTTCTTGTAAAATTGTGATTGTCTGATTCATTGCTCAACCTCCTTTGCAACACCAACTTTTTCTTTAAATAGCGCAACTGCCCTATCAATGGCATCGGCTGGCCCAGTAATAAAGACCCCCAATGTGCCGATTGCGTTTGCTTGAATGAATTCAATTCGTCCTTGCAAAATACTAATTGAAACACCAGTATCACGCGCGATTTCAGTAATTACTGGATCAAGGGAGTAATCCCCACGATACTTCAATGCTAGGAACGTACCAGGTTCTTTTCTTAACTTAAACTTCAACTCATCTGGAAGTTGATCATCTAAGAAGCGATTAACGAGTCGCTTAGCCATATTTGATTGTGGATTGGCGAACAAATCAAACGCAGTTGTCTGTTCAACCAATTCACCATCCTCCATAACCGCCACACGATCAAAAAGATTCTTCGCCACTTCCAACTGATGAGTAATGAACACAATTGTAATATGCAAACGTTCATTAATATCCTTTAGAATAGTAATGATTTCTTGGGCAGTTTCCAGATCAAGCGCACTAGTCGCTTCATCACAAAGTAAAATATCTGGATCATTCGCAAGTGCTCTGGCAATACCAACACGTTGCT
Organism: Paucilactobacillus suebicus DSM 5007 = KCTC 3549; assembly: GCF_001434475.1. Lineage (GTDB taxonomy): Bacteria > Bacillota > Bacilli > Lactobacillales > Lactobacillaceae > Paucilactobacillus > Paucilactobacillus suebicus. The sequence goes on from NZ_AZGF01000005.1 coordinate 71,259, forward strand.
TTTGACCACCGGATAACTGTGATGGGTAATTATTAACCCGATCTTGAAGCCCAACTAATGATAATAACTGTTTAATTTTTTCTGGTTGCTGCTTCTCGGGATACCCGCCAGCAGTCAGAGCAAATGCAATGTTTTGACCAATTGTCCGATTATTGATTAAATTGAAATTTTGAAAAATAAAGCCAATCTTTTTTCGTGCTTGAGCTAATTGGCTCTTGCTTGCCTTTGTAATCTCAACATCATTTACAACAACTGATCCGCTAGTTGGCAATTGAAGGCCGTTAATCGTCCGCACAAGGGTTGATTTACCCGCACCAGAAAGACCAACAATGCCAAAAATTTCACCTTTTTCTACTTTTAATGAAACATTTTTGACGGCCTCAATTGATGTATTTTTTTGTTTAAATGTGACCGAAACATCTGTGAGTTCGATTTGGCTCATAATTTACCTCCTTATTTGCTCCATGAAGCAGGTTTGTCAAAGTCTTTGAACTTAGACTTAGCAATTGCTGTTTGGAACTTCTTGCTCTTTAGGACTGACTTAACAGCCTTAGCAAACTTAGAATTCTTTTGACTAGTCTTAACAACAAAGACTTCTTTATATTCTTCTTTAAGATGTTCCAAAGCTAGTGCAGAACTTGACTTGATGTTAGCATTCCATGAATAGTTACCAGGAATCAGTGCAATTGTGACATTATCACGTGATTGTGGTAATTGAGCTGCATCAAGAGTTTTAAACGTTAAGTTCTTCGGGTTAGTAGCGATATCTGACAAGCTTGCCTGAGCAACGTTAATTCCAGACTTCAAAGTAATCAAATGTTGTGCTGCCAACAATTGAAGTGAACGTGCTAAGTTTGATGGATCGTTAGCAAGTGAAACTGTATCACCAGATTTCAAATCTTTAAGTGACTTAATCTTCTTTGAGTAGATCCCCATTCCCAATGTTGGAGTTTCACCAATTGCGGACAATTTCATGTTATTTTGTTTGGCGAATGTCTTCAAATAAGCTGTGTGTTGGAACAAGTTAGCGTCGATTTCTCCTGAATTTAACGCTTTATTAGGTTGAACATAATCATTAAATTCCTTAATTTTTACTTGATAGCCCTTTTCCTTTAGCAAAGGCCCAATTACATCTTTAGCCATGTCCCCGTAAGGGCCGGGTGCAACCCCAATTGTTTCCGTTTTTAACTTGGCAGTTGAACTACCTGAATTAACCTTGGCGATACCAAAAATTGCTGCAAACAAAACGATAATAACTCCTAAACCAATTAACCACTTTGTATTCCTTCTCATAATTTATCCCCTTTTCTCCTAATTGCATTAAAAAATTAAAAATAAAAAAAGTCCCTTGCCATTACTGACAAAGGACGACATAGCCGTGGTACCACCTTAATGAGTGCACGTCTGCACCCTACTCGAGACTATGATAACGGATAGCAACCGACATCAGCTTACGTTAACAACGCTTGCAGACATAATGTTCCCAAAGACCATATTCTTAATATTTACCATGTTCGTCTCTCAGCAAATTGACGACTCTCTTTGTCAGGTAAAATATTAATACTCATCTTTTTTAATTTAATGAGATCATTATGAGTAATTCATGATAATTTGTCAATATAATTTATAGTTGACGATGTTCAGTGCATTAGTGATTCAGCATTATAGCAACGTCTTTCGGCTCATTAAAAATATAGTCAGGATGCTCAAACTTACCTAATTCTTGATTACTCCAATTAGCTAATCCAAAACTAGCCCCTGCTGAATGTGCCGCCTGTTCATCATCAACATCGTCTCCAACATATATGGTGTTTTTTGGTGTTACCCCTATTTCGGTCATTGCCAACATGATTGGCTCTGGAAGAGGTTTGTGGGTTGCTGATTTTTCAGCAGTAATTAACACATCCATTGAATTAAACATTGTCCTTTGTTCAGGTACCCGAATATCAGCTGTTGATCTCGAGGTAACAATTCCCTTTTTGATGTGATTAAGATCATTAAGCATTTCTTTAATGCCATTAAAAAAATGTTCTTTTTCTGAAACGCTATCTAAGGCATTATTATATTGTCTTTCAAGTTCGTTAACTCGTGAAACATCAATATTCAATGTTTGCATTGCTTGCACAACTGGCATTGCAAATGTCCTTCGTAATAAACTGGCATTAGCTTTAACACCAAAATGAGGCAGAATGGATTCCATGATAGTTACATAAGTTGCAAAGCTATCTACAAGCGTCCCATCAACATCGAAAAGTATTAGTTCATAATCCATTATTTTTGTTCTCCTAATTTCTAGTGATTGCTCACTGTCAATGACTTTTAGTAGTGAAATTCCAATTTTTCTTTTAATTAGGTTATGGCTTGAATTATTATCATAATTATTATAGTGTTTAGGTGAAAAGCATCACTAAGATCGATTTATTAATAGTATCAAATAAGATGAGAAATGAGGAAGCATCATGTTTAAAATCATCATGGATTCTGCCTGCGATTTACCATTGCACTTAATTGAGGATGAAAAAATTGATTTAATCCCCCTTCATATCACCGTAGACAACCATACGATTGATGACACAAAAAGTCTAACTGAACTTGAACAGTTTAAGCAAGAACTATCGGCAGGACATAATGGACAAACCGCCCAAGCAAACGTTGGCGAATTTGTCACGATTTTTACGAAATGGGCTCAGCAATCGGTGCCGATCCTGTACATTGGTTTTTCTTCTGGCATGAGTGGCACACTGAGTAGTGCACTCCAGGCAAAAGATATTGTCTTGGAAGAGTATCCTAATGCAGAAATTGAAATAATTGATACTCTTGCTGCCTGTGGTGCCATTGGAATGATGGTGATGGATGCCATCGATCAACGCAGTAATGGAGCTAATGTACATGAAGTAGCCAAGTTACTGGAGAATACCAAGCTTCACTACCATCACTTGTTTACCATTAGCAACCTAAATTATCTGGTTCTTGGTGGCCGATTATCACGTTCAAGTGCAATGATTGGTCAATTGTTGAAAGTTCAGCCAATTTTAACGATTAACAACGATGGTAAGATTGAAGTCATTAGAAAAACTCGCTCGATGAAAAAAAGTCTGCAATCAATGGCTGACGAAGCACTTGAAACCGTCACCAGTATCGCTCATCCGGAAATTATAATTGCCAGCAGTGATAAAAAAGAAGTTGGTGAACAGCTCAAGCAAGACGTGCTCAAAAACCGTCCAGACGCTAATGTTACAATATTACCTTTGGGAATGACATTAGTTGCACACACAGGTCCTAACTGTACTGCCATCTTTTTTAAGGGTGAAACAGATCGACAAATCTAATTACGAATAATAAGGTGACCCAACGAATCATGCTTTACGGTTGATTCGTTGGGTCACCTTATTTAGTTATTTCGCTGTGGACTGTCGTTTCATTATAATATTTGCTATCTTCTTCTTAGCTTTAAAACATACAGACTGCGAATTAGGGCTAGTTTTGTGTGAATTACACACTTTCTAATATCTTTAAACAGTTTATCATTTATAATGTAACCGGTTACTTATCACTTGAACCAAACATGTGCAAACGGAGGATTATTATGGAAATACCAACAGTTAAGGCAGCGATTATTGGATGTGGCGTAATTAGTGACATCTATATTCAATCGCTACAAAACAAATTCAAGATTATTGACGTGGTTGCTTGTTATGATCTCAATCAAGAAAAAATGGAAGCAAAAGCACAAGAATATCATATTGCCGCAAAAAGCTACGACGACATTCTTGCCGATAAATCCATTAAGATGATCATTAACTTGACCAACCCCAAAGCGCACTATGATGTCATTAAGCAGGCCTTAAATCACGGCAAACATGTCTTTTCCGAAAAGATGATTGCTGTTAACCTAGAAGATGGCAAAGAGCTCTGTGATTTAGCTAACGAAAAAGGTTTAAGACTTGGCGTTGCACCAGATACATTTTTAGGTGCCGGTATTCAAACCGCAAATTATATTGTGTCTAAAGGATTGATTGGTCAGCCATTATCAGTAGTTGTATCTCTGAATCGTGATTTTGACATCTACGCTGACATCTTTCCTCACATGAATCAAAAAGGCGGTACGTTACCATTTGATACCGGTTGTTACTACATGACCGCCCTTGCTAGCATTCTTGGCCCTGCTAAACGCGTTACTGCCTTTGGTCGTACCTATAAGCCAAACCGAATTGGCAAGCGCGTGGACAGACCATGGTTTGAAGAAACTTCAACGGTTGAAGATAACAATATTTTGACGGCAGTTGTTGAATATGAGAACGGCGTTTTGTGCACGGTTCACTTCAATTCAGAGAATATTTTGAGTGAAGAACCGGTCCTTAATATCTTTGGTGATGACGGTATTTTGAAGCTTGGGGATCCCAATAATTTTGATTCACCAAATCTGTTGCAAAAACCAAATAATGAAATTACAACTTTCCCATTTACTCATGGTTTTAGAGAGAATTCCCGCGGCGTTGGCGCCGCAGAAATGGCTTGGTCAATTGCTAAAGATCGACCACACCGTGCAAGCATGGAGATGGCCTACCATGTGTTTGAGTTAATTCATGGTATGTATATTAGTGCTCATGATGGTCAGATATATGAAATGAAATCAACGTTCAAGAAACCACAGCCATTGCCAACTGGATACGTAGATAATGGCTTCTGGGGTCCAACTCAGGAAAGTGCTTTGATTTTTTAAAATTAAACTTGGAGGAAATGTAATGGATATTAAAAGAATTGCGCATGCTTCGTTCAAAGTTAGTGATATGAGAAAATCTGTTGAATATTATTGCGATGGTCTTGGTATGAAGCAAAAATTTGAACTAAAAGATGAAAATGGTGATCCTTGGATCAATTATTTAGAGATCAAACCTGGTCAATTTTTGGAACTATTTTATGACTTTGATAACCTTCCCTATGCTACCCATGGTTACGATTTTCGTGGCTTTTTACACATCAGTCTTGAAGTGGAGGATTTGGAGGCTACCAAGGCTGAACTTGAAAGTAAAGGTCTAGCGATTGACAGTGAAATTAAATTTGGTCCCGATAAGTCTTACCAGCTCTGGAGTCACGACCCAGACGGTAATCAAATTGAGTTCATGCAATACACCAAGGACTCATTCCAGTTAAGACAATAATTTATGAAAGAAGGTACAATCATGATTATGCCAACTTCGCAGGAAGTCGAACAAGAGGAAAAAGAACTTCAATTTACCAAATTTGATAATGATACTGCACTTCAACTCGGCTACCGATTAGTAGAAATGGCTAAAGCCAAGTCAGCACCAGTCACAATTGACATTACGCGGACTCGTCAACAACTATTTCATGCTGCACTGCCGGGAACCGCCATTGATAATGACAAATGGCTCCAGCGTAAAATTAACACGGTTTATAATTTTGGTACTAGCAGTCTAGCACAACAACTGAAAATGGAAGCCGAAAATAGAGGACTAGATGATGCAAGCCTACTTGACAAGACCAAGTATGCTGCGGCGGGAGGAGCATTTCCTGTCGTCATTAAAGGGACTGGATTAATTGGAACAATTGCTGTATCGGGGATGCAATCTGAGGAGGACCATCAATTAATTGTTGATTGCCTGAAGGAGTTTCTTCAATAACAATCAATAGTATAATGTGACTAATACTTTTGGGAGGATGATCTAGCATATGGAACGTATGCCTTTAATTAATACCCAATTCACCCTGTTTGGTGGTCACAAAGAAACTGTTAATCCTGGATGGCACTGGAAGCCTGAGTCGCATTTGGCGTTTGAACTGATGTACATTATTGAAGGTACTCAGCACACAATTTCAGAAATTGGGGATATGGATGTCCACGCTGGGGAATTTATTATTATCCCCTACGGTATTCGTCATAATAACTTTGTGCTTGGAAATCAACCCATGACTTACTTTGCTGTTCATTTTAATTTGGATGATTCAACATTGAAATACATGTTAACGAGACGCTACGCGAACCATATTATTACACCTGCAGATCAAGAATATGATGGTCTTAAGACCCATGTCCTTGCGTTAATAAAATTGTTTAAGCGTGACTATAATCTGTCTGACAAATTAAATATACAAGTTACAATGATTAACCTAATCATGTTTTTAGTAACAACCATTCAAAAAAATCCAAATTTTAGTTTAAAACAAGCTAATTTAGATCAATTTCTACTGTGTCAAAAAATTGCTGGAGATATCAAAAATCGACTGGATGACCAAATATACTATTCTGATCATCCCACAAGAATGTCGTTGTCTGGCATAATATCTAGTTATAATATTAGCCAAAGCTATGCATTGGAGATATTTAAAAAATATTACAGTCAGTCACCTCAGGCTTACCTGATATCGTTAAAACTTGAAGCGGCCAAGAACTTGCTCAGACAGCCCAAAACGCAGGTCAGTGAAGTAGCCGAACGATTGGCATATTCCGATCCGAGTCACTTTAGCCGCGAGTTTAAAAAACACTTTAATATGACACCAAAAGAATATGTTCGAACACAAAATTAGAAAACTGGGAGTAAATACATTTTATTCCCATAACATAAGACCCCCAAGACCAAAATCCTGAATGAACTTGGATTTTAACCCTGGGGGTCTTTAATAACTGCAGGCAATCATTTATTGACGTTTAGTCTGGATTAATTAGAGCACTAAATTAGTAATTAAGCACCTTTTATAGATAATATGAAACTTTGTTTCTACTAATTTTGATAAATTTATTTTGCTGAGTTGATTTTATTTATTTTTATTTTAGAATTAAGTATCAGAACTGGAAGCGTTTTACTTTAACGCAATATTGAAGATGGAAGGTCTACTACTATGTCACAGCCATATTTTAATCCTGATTTGATTGAATCAAAACATTTCTATACCAGAACAAAGGCTTGCACCGTACTGGATATTGATCCAGATGTGTTTGATAAAATCATCCTAACTAATATTCAATCTTATTCAAAAAAACAGTCATCAGCCGACATTTATACCGGTATTTTTACGGGTGCAGAAATCAAAGCAGCTATTAATAAATACTACTTGTCTTACATGACCAACCAGCTCAAGGACGATCTTAGCACAAATGAACTAACCGATTTAGCGTTTCGTGCCAAATATTCAGTAACTCCTGCTAAAGCGCAATCTGCATTATCTGAACCAGATAAATTACAAGAAATTTTTCAAAATATTCCAGTTGAGAATTACTATCCAGTTCCAAAAGGTGAACGTAAAAATAGGTAATTTATTGTTTAGGTACGTTGACTCCAGGTTATTTGTAAATGTATTCGCTTACCTTTAAATAATTATCAGATAATAATTTTCAAACCTCTGTTTAAGTTGTAACATATTAAACGGTAACTTAAATTGAGGAAGAAGAGAATATTTTGTCTAATCGCAACGTCATCATCGTTACTTTTGCATTGGTATTGTCCAACGCAATGAGTGGGCTTGATAATACCATTATTAATACTGCACTTCCTGCAATCATTTCTGACTTGCACGGTATTGAATTAATGGGATGGATCGTGGCCGTATTCTTGCTAGGAACAGCTGTCAGCACACCACTATGGAGCAAGCTTGGCGAACACATTGGTAACAAACGCAGCTATGAAATAGCTGCACTTTTGTTCGTTTTAGGTTCATTCTTACAAGGTCTGTCACCAAACATGATTTTCCTGATCGTCACGCGGGCAATCGCGGGAATCGGTAATGGTGGAATGATTTCACTACCCTACATCATATACGCAGACTTATATTCAAACCCGCGAAAGAGAATGCAGGTGTTAGGATTTGTTTCGGCCAGTTATAGTACGGCTACGATCATCGGCCCTCTGGTTGGTGGATCAATTGTCGACGCTCTAAGTTGGCACTGGATTTTTTACCTAAATGTACCGATTGGTATTATTTCGGCATTATTAGTCCAGTTTTACTACAAGGACGCTAAAAAGCACACTAAAACCAGTCCAATTGACTACGCCGGGTCAGCATTAATGACAATTGGGCTCATCAGTTTGCTAACTGGCATTGAATTAATTGGGTCAACCAACAACTTAATTGTCGCCGGATTGATTATTTTTGCATTTATAATGTTTATCGCAATGATGAATATGGAAAAACATGTCCCCGATCCGATCATTCCAGGACGTTTATTTAAGAATCGATCCCTAATGATTGATTTTGCATTGTTTACATTAATTTGGGGTGCGTTTATTGCCTTTTTAACATACATCCCCATGTGGGCACAGGGACTGCTGGGAACCTCTGCTTTAATTGGTGGTGCCACTCAAATTCCCAGTTCAATCACAAATTTCTCTGGTTCAGGATCCGTTGCACCATTGCGTCGCTACCTGACACCGCAAAAAGTAATTGGTCTTGGAATTATCACGCTAACGATGTCATTCGTCCTTATGCTGATTATGGGTGTCCACACGCCGTATTGGTTGATCTTAATCGCCGCAGCATTTGAAGGATTCGGCAATGGTGCTTGTTTCAACGAGCTTCAGGTTAAAGTGCAACAGGACGCTGATCTTGAAGACATTCCAGTTGCTACCTCATTTAGCTTTCTAATTCGAATGCTCAGTCAAACTTTTACCGCATCTATTTTTGGCATTATTATGAATAGTGCTTTGCGAAAAGGTGTCGAATCATCCGGTGGTACAATTACGATGAAGATGATGAATAAACTGAGTGATGCATCTAACATCAGTAGCTTACCAAGCAAACTTATTCCATCAATGAGAGGTATATTGCATAACGGCTTACAGCATATTATGATAATGGCGCTGATTTTAATGCTGGCATCCCTAGCAATTAATATTTGGGCTCAAGGCATTGAAAAGCGTAAACATATCACGGCAAATTAAAAAAGTGTCAAGTACAAACTTCATCGAAGTTATCATACTTGACGCTTTTTTGTGTTAATATAACTACTTTTTATCTTTGCCATGTTGGTACTCATACCAGCTGTAACGTACTGTTCTGTTAAGGTATAAAACCATCAGAGCCAACACTACAATCCAGAGTCCCCACATTACAAAACCTAGGGCAGCACTGACACTCATCAATCCATAAACTAGAAGTGTGATAATTCCATACACAATTACAAGGCCAGGGTAGAAAGTTCCCCAGAATATAGCCTGTTTAGCCATTGTCTGTTCATCCATAGCAATCCCTCCTTCAACGATATAAAATTACATCGTAATCATTATAGCGCTAATTTTAAAATTAGTCTGACACAAAAATGCAATTGGTTGGTTAAATGTTTGATTCAAGCCATTTTTAAATCGATTCTTTTTTGCATGTCTGCTAAAATTCTCCGACTTGTGCGACTACCATTTTTAGCTCGTAAAGCTAATAAAATCGTTACCATATCAACAATTTCTTGAAACAATGCTCCAATCAACGCTGGAATTACACCAGTTGAAGCGATCAGCATCAGTACAACCAAAATGACAATTCCCGTCAAAACGTCATGCTTTGCGATTTTCATAGTATCCTGACTGATTTCTACCGATTGAGCCACTTTACTTAAATCGTCTTTTAGAATCACTACATCTGCTGATTCACTGGCTGCAGTTGCCCCATGCTCACCCATCGCAATTCCGATATCGGCAGCTGTTAATGATGGTGCATCGTTAACGCCATCACCGACCATCATCACCGGTCGATTTTCTTGAGAAATATTTTGGAGAACTTCAATTTTATTTTCTGGAAGTAAGTTCCCATGAATAGCATCCAGTCCAAGCGGCTGACCAATTGACTCAGCAATCTTGGTCTGATCCCCGGTCAACATTAATACTTTTTGTACTCCAAGACTTCTAAGTTCATCAATGGTTGCAGGTGTCTCTGGCCGTAACCGATCCAAGAATGTTATACATCCAGCATACTTATCATCAACACTGACGTACACGGCAGTCTGCTCCAGAGGTTGAACGTCTTCACTTGTCACAAATTTTAGCTTACCAACCTTTACTGTTTTTCCATCGACAGTTCCCTTAATCCCTTGTGCGGTGATTTCTTCTAAGTTTGTGACTTCAAGAAGATTACGAGGTCCAACTTTAGCAATCAACGACCGAGCTAATACATGACCTGAATGTTGTTCAGCACTGGCAGCTAAGTTGATGATACTCGCCGCAGTCCATGGATCACGAGGACGAATATCGTTAACTTCAAGCTGACCCTTGGTTAAGGTACCCGTTTTATCAAATGCAGCTGTTTTCACCTGTGCCAGTTTTTCAATAGTTGTTCCCGTTTTAACAATAATCCCATTTTGGCTAGTTCGGTTCATTCCGGCAACTAGTGCAATGGGCGCAGCTAAAATCAAAGGACACGGAGATGCAACAACTAGGACTTCGGCAATTCGAACTGGATCGCCCGATACTAGCCATGCCAAAACTGCAATTAATACCGCAACAAAAGTAAAGGGAACCGCATAGCGATCAGCCATTCTAACGAACCGAGCAGGTTGGTTTGCCGACTTTTTAACCAACTCGATGATTGCCTGATACTGACTGTTAGCCGCGGTACTTAGCGCAGTGACAGTCACGGAAGCCGAACCGTTCACCGATCCGGACATCACTTCGTCATCAATTTTTTTGTTTACTGGATTCGATTCACCAGTTAGTGAAGATTCATCAAACGAAGACTCACCATCAATAATACGGCTATCAACCGGCACTAATTCACCTGGTTTTATAATTAATTGGTCACCAACCTCAACTTGCTCCGCGTCAACATCTTTAAGTTTCCCATTTGACAAGCGGTGAGCCTGTTGCGGCGAATTTTCAAGCAACGACTTCAATTCTTCTCCAGCTTTTTTTGACGCATAATCTTCAAGTGTATCTCCACCGGTTAACATAATTAACACGACCAAACTCGCCCAGTACTCACCCACAATTAAGGTGGCTGCAATTGCCATAATTGCGAGTAAATCAATTCCATACTTTCCTGACTTGAGTGTCTTCACCATTTCAATAAACATGAGGATCGCTACGATCGCCCCCGCAATTGTTGCCAACCATTGTGCGGCATTCGGTAGTTTAAAAACAAATTCTAATATTAACGCGACTATGCCGACCCCTAAAGTTAATCCTAATTTAGTTGAGTTTTTCATGGTTGCGCCTCCTCGTTGACTCTTCTAGTTTATAATCATTCTAACATAGAACTAGTTAACACTACTAATTATATGAATTAAAACCTTTCTGCCAAAAATTGATTTACATCAATTTTATTTACGTTCATTCCCGTTATGATTTAGTCAACATCAAATCATTTTATGAGGAGTGGTTCAAATGAAATTTCAGATATTTATTCAAAAACATAATAATCAAATCACACTCGCCTCGGCAATTTTGATTATCACGGGCTATCTTAGTAAATTTCTTTTTGCTAATGATCTGGGTTTTAATGTCATACTTGCCACAGCATCAGTCATTGCAGCAGTTCCCATTATGATTCACGCATATCAATCACTAAGAGCAAAAGTGATCAGTATTGAATTGCTCGTCAGTATCGCTGTCATTGGTGCTTTTATTATCGGCGAGTTCAATGAATCTGCAATCGTCACTTTTTTATTTCAATTCGGCGGTTATCTAGAACAAAGAACTTTAACCAAAACTCGTCAATCAATTAAATCACTGACTGAAATGGCACCATCAACCGCAGTACTCGTAAATGCTGATGGCACCACAAGTAAAATCGATGTTGATGACGTGGCGGAAAATGATGTTGTACTGGTGAAAACAGGCGCATCTGTGCCAGTTGATGGCGAAGTCATTGATGGTCATGGTTATACAGATGAATCCGTGATTACTGGAGAATCAAAAGCAATTAGTAAGCAAGTAAATGACAATGTTTTTTCAGGAACCATAGTTAGCGATGGCTTTTTAAAAGTGAAAGCCACCAAAGTTGGTGATGATACCACTTTTGCTAAGATTATTGACCTAGTTGAAGAAGCCGAAGATACCAAATCGCATGCCGAAAAATTCATCGATCGTTTTGCTAAATATTACACGCCAGCTGTCTTAATCATTGCACTAATTGTTTTTGTAATAACTAGAGATTTTAAGCTTGCAATCACGGTACTAGTTCTTGGCTGTCCAGGCGCCCTCGTAATCGGTGCACCCGTTTCAAACGTTGCCGGAATTGGCAACGGTGCTAAACGTGGTATCTTAGTTAAAGGCGGAGAAGCAATGGACAGTTTTGCAAAAATTGATACCTTCATGTTTGATAAAACTGGAACACTGACGACGGGGAAAACATCTGTTACCGAAGTTAATCAGTATAATAACGATGTCAAAACTTCAATAAGCTATGCTGCCAAAATTGAAAGTCTCTCAGACCATCCCCTTGGTCGCGCAATTGTGAACTATGCTAACCAGCAAAAAATCTCCTTCAGTGATTACAGCGTCGATAATAATCAAGCAATTAAGGGTCAAGGTATTAATGCAACTGTTGACGGCCACCATCTTCTTCTTGGCAATAAAAAAATGATGGACCAAAACAGTATTAAGCTTTCAACAGCCCAAGCGAATGATTTAACACAGCTGCAAAAGAAAGGTAGCTCAAACGTGATCGTGGCTATTGATCACCAGATTGTTCTTATTATTGGTATCGCGGATGTTATTCGGCCAGAAGTGGCGGATAAACTTCGTGAATTAAGAAATCACGGAGCCAAACATTTGATTATGTTAACCGGTGACAACCAAGCAACCGCTACTTATGTAGGCAATCAGGTTGGCATCGATACAGTTTACGCCGAGCTAATGCCGGAACAAAAATTAGAACTGGTCAAAGAATATCAATCGCAAGGTAATCGAGTTGCATTCGTCGGCGATGGCATTAACGACAGTCCATCGATCGCAACTGCGGATATTGGCATTGCAATGGGAAGTGGTACAGATGTTGCAATCGAAACCTCAGACATTGTATTAATGAAATCAAACTTCAACTCACTCGTTCACGCATATGGATTAGCTAAAAAGACAGTGTTAAATACAAAGGAAAATATAACAATTGCAATTGGCGTGGTTGCTTTCTTGTTGTTTGGCTTAGTGGCCGGATTCATTTATATGGCTAGTGGTATGTTTGTCCATGAGGCAAGTATTTTAATCGTTATTTTTAACGCAATGAGGTTAATTGCTTATGGTAACGACCGTAATTCAGCAAAACATCATAGTTTAAATACTGAATTTGCAAAGTGAACACAAAATGAGATCGAGAAAAATATTCTCGGTCTCATTTTTATATAGGAGCGCATTAGCAAAGCATCAAAAAAGCACCCGCCCCACACAAACCGGTGCTTCAAAACAGTCCACTGTTTTCTGCGGCCTAGCAGCCGCTAATTCGAGAATTCATTGAGTACTCCCCTACAAATGTAATTATCACATAATGTAAGCGCTTTTTCAACGACTTCGTAAGCAATTTCACAATTTTCTTTGCTATTAATCTAACCTTAATAAATGCGGCTTGCCATAGTAATATCCTTGGCAATATTTAATTCCTAGTGAACTAGCAATTTCTTCATCATCTGAGGTTTCAATTCCTTCAACCATGAACCGAGATCGATTATTGGCGGCAATCTTTTGCCACCTTTTAATGTGATCCTGAATGATCATATTTTCAATTCCCTCATCAAAATTTTGAAGTGCAAATTTTAATTCAGAGGCAATTGGCAGAAAGTTCTTGATCTGTTCATAATGGTTATTGCCACTGCCGACGTCATCCAAAGATATTTCCATTCCATGTTCCCAAAAACGACTAAGCATCCCCAGCAACTCCAAAGATGTAATCTGTTCATCACCCGGTTCCTCGGTCACTTCGATCACTAATTTTAGTGGTTGAATTTGTTGCTGACACCTAATCAAGGCATCGTCTATGAGCGGGTCTAAAATCTGACGACGATTTAAATTAACTGAAATTGTCTTAACTTTTAAAGAAAGAGTACTTGTTGTTTTCAGAAGAGTATTAACCATTATGTCTATTGGAATATCCGAAAAATGTTCTGGTAACACCCATCGACTACCAACTTGCTGTCTAATTAATAGCTCGTAGCCAACAACTGACTTATTAATTTTATTTAACTGTGGTTGAATAAAATATCTATACATAATTTTTCACCGCACGGACTGAATTTGTGTATATCAAAGCATTTACCAGTTAATTCTAATCCTTTTAATCATGCATGAATAGCCAAATTTTTGAATTAAGTTTTCTCCGATTTAATTAATTCACAACTGCCAGTTTTTCTTTATCAATTGATAAATTCAATCCTTTAAAATGAACAATATATTAACGCCCTCACCGTATGTTTACTCACTCGGTAAGGACGTCTTAAGAACGATGCTATTCAAAAAATTCTATCATTAACTTATTAAATTGATCCGTTTGCTCAGACATTACAATATGACCGGCATGATCAACAATGGCGTATTGACCGTTCAAACACATTTGGGCTGCTGCTTTTGCGTGATCACTTGACCAAAATGGGCTCTGCCGTCCCGCAATAAATAAAATTGGACATTTCATTAATTTCAAGACATCCCGCCAATCTTGAAATGCATGATCATAAAGCAATGGCTTGTTTAACTCATAGTCAAATCGGTATCCCGATTGAACCATTTTCAATTGTCGATATGTTTCATCGTCAATATTTTTAACTGTCGTTTTAACACCATACATTTTTTCAGCGGCTTCAGGAAAATTATTCCAGTTTAAGTCTAATAATCCATATGGCCAAGAATCATCTGCAATCATTTTAGGTGATTGGTCAACCGAAATCATTTTATTGATGACTCCATCCCCATATAATGAACAATATGCCCATAAAGCTGAAGCACCCATTGAATTCCCCATGACGTTTAATTTCGAAATGTGCAAAAATTTGATTAATTCATGGATATCCTTGCCTTGTCTACTCATTCGAAGGCCTTTTGCTGTCACTTCCGAACGACCATGATTTCTTCGATCTAAATTAATGACACGATAACCATGATCAACCAGGCAACGAACCTGCTGATACCAAATTTCTTTAAACCCACCATACCCAGTCGTAATTAAAACTGGATAACCTTTACCATCATCGCTATACTCAAGTTCAATTCCATCGCTAGTTGTAAACCGCATTCAGCTCAACCTCCTCGTATGAATGCTGATAATTAATATTAATCAATTCATGTCGTCGATTCATCGATAAAACCATGTCGGCATTTTTTCTAGTTGGCACAACAAACTTTTGGTAATTAGGCACATCAACACATTGCCACGCCTGCATAATCTTAGTATTAAATCGTTCAGTCGTTTCTAGCGGCATTGATTGGTGGCAGCGAACTGCGTACCACTGAAAAACATCTCTAGAATCAGCATCAAGAAATATCTTTGTTGTTGCCATGTCGCAAAGTGGATGCTGCAGACTAATTAAGCCTTCAATTATCAGTATATCTGGTTGATATACCACCATTTGTTGATTAGAAATATCATTGACGTGATGATCATACATCGGTATATCAATGGCATTCCCGTTATTAATTGATTCAATAAAGTTTTCAATCAGATTTTGATCATAGCTATCTGGAAATCCCTTATGGTCAAAATTATTCATCTTCTTTAGTTTGGTATTACTATATAAAAAATTATCCGTGCAGACCAAATCGATCGATTTATTGAGCATTCTTTGTTGCAAATCATTTTGAAGTTGCTTAGCAAAAGTTGATTTACCCACTGCAATATTTCCAGCAATACTAATAATTATAGGGTTTGTGTGGTGCTGATCATGTATAATAGATGATGATAGATCGTTTAAAAAAATATGTTTTAACTGTTTCATAACAAAATCACTTATCCCTTCAGGGGTTAGTTGGAGGACATCATGGATATCAAACACATTGAATATTTAATTTGCATTGTTGAGAACGGTTACAATTTAACCAAAGCCGCACAGAGACTTCATATTTCTCAACCCGCACTCAGCAAATTTATCAATGATCTTGAAAGAACTGAGGACAACGCCATTTTCACCAGAAGTCGTAACCGGATTACTGGCTTGACTGAATCTGGGGATGAGCTAATCGAACGTGGTCGTAAAATTGAAAAGAAATTTAATCAAATGATGGATGCATTCCATTCCACTGCTGATGAAAATCAAGGAACGGTGAAGATGGGAATTGCTCCAGTAATTATTTCAACGCTTTTCAATAACGCGATTCCTCATTTTATCCAGGATAATCCCTTGATAGATTTAAAAGTTGTCGAAACTGGTGCTTACGATTTGCAAAAAATGTTAATGTTGCAAGACATCGATATTGCTGTTCTGGTTTCTCCCGCAACATATCCTGGTATTCACGAAGATATCATCGTTAGAGACTCTGTCTCTGCTTGGTTTAATAAGCACCACCGCTTTCACGATTTCGATGGTCCAATCTCGTTTAAGGAAATTGCCAAGGAAAAAATTGTGTCGCTTGATGACAGCTTCATGGTCACGTATCAGTGGAAGCAACGCTTACGGCAACTCGGTATTGAGCCAAAGTTCTTTTTCCAGTCTGGATCTTGGGATTTACTTTTAAATATGTGTCAGGAATTAGACGTCATCACCTTAATGGCGACCCCCATTGGTAAAAATTTTGCCGGTACCGAAATCGAACACCGCCAGGTTAAACCCTTTTTCCCTTGGAACATTAGTCTATGTACCCTAGATACGGCTAACAAAAGTGAAGTTGTTAACTATACCCAGGAATGGTTCCATAATTTCTTTATGCATTCAAACGCTTAATTAGTAACTGCCACGGACTTTGATGCATGATTTTCCACATTACCCATTTTATCTGGAGCAAAAATTCTAGCGTCCATATACTTCAGATCATCGCTGATCTTGGGTGTGAATGACATATGATCCAACACATCACGCTGTAGATTGATTCCTGGTGCAATTTCTATTAATTCAATTCCATCAGCAACCAGCTTAAAGACGGCACGTTCAGTCACGTAGTAAACATTTTGTCCGTTTTCATACGCAACGTGGCCACTAAATGTAATTTGTTCAACATCACTAACCAGTTTGTCTTTTTTGCCTTCCTTGGTGATATGAAGTTCTCCATTTTCCACATCTGCACAGAAACCGCCGGCGGTAAACGTACCAGTGTATACCGTTGTCTTTGTGTTTTGTGTGATGTTAACGAAGCCACCGACTCCGGCAATTTTAGGACCAAACTTGGAAACGTTGATATTGCCGTGTGAATCCAATTCAGCCAGTCCTAGGAACGTAATATCAATGCCACCACCATCATAGAAATCAAACATGTAAGGTTGATCAATCGTAGATTGAGGTGAGATTGCACAACCAAAGTCTCCACCGCCTAGCGGAACGCCACCAAACGTTCCAGGTTCCACGGTTGTAATAATATTATCTGCAGCATTTTCTTCTTTCAGAACAAGAGATACCGTTTCTGGATATTTGCCGATACCGTAGTTAACTACTCGATCTTCTGGTTCAAGAAACATTGCTGCACGGCGCGCAATAACCTTTTTAACATCTAATGGAACATTAATTGCTCCTTCAGCTCTGATAACAGAGGCCTTAACAAAATCTGGATTATAAACTGTTGATGTACTTTGTTGGGTCATCGTTTCGTCATCAGTTTCACATACATAGTCAACTAGTAGGCCCGGAATTCGAATATCCTTTGGCTCCATTGATCCACGTTTCACGATTCTCTTAACTGAAACAATTACTTTACCACCGTTATTATGGGCAGCCATTGCAATTGCTGTTGATTCCAGCGTTAATGGCTCATCTTCAAAAGTGATATTGCCATCTTCATCAGCATATGATCCGCGTAAAATTGCGACGTTAGGCTTAGGTACTTCATAAGCAAGGTAATCCTTACCTTTAATTTGAATCTTTGAAACTAAGTCGTCCTTGGCTGCTGCATTTAACTTACCACCCTGTAGATCCGGATCGATAAATGTTCCTAGACCAACTCTCGTAATTTGAAGTGGCTTGTGAGCTGCAGAATCCCGAAAGATTTGTGATAAAACGCCTTGTGGGAAACAGTAAGCTTCAATTTTATTTGCTTCAACCAATGGTTCCAATTTAGGTGCTAGTGCCCAGTGACCGCCAACAATTCTTTTTACCATGTCTGGTTCAGCTAAATTATTAGTACCGCGGTCTTTACCGTCTCCAATTCCAGAAGCATGATAAAAGGTTAAGTTACGGGGATGACCAGTCTCTAAATATGTTTTATGAAGATTTTCCAGCACATCTTCTGCAACGTCCGATCCCAAGAATCCTTCTAGTGCAATCGTTGCATTATCAGGAATTTCTTTAATAACCGATTCGCTATCAACAAATTTTACTGACATATTCTCATCTCCTATGGACGTAATTTCGTAATTTCATCATAATCAACGCTGTCATTATTAACACCATCAACTTCGAATCCGTTGATTTGCATGAATTCTTTTCTAAATGTGCTATAAGCCGTTAAGTCGGTATTAAAGTTTTCAGGGGTAATTTGCTTCATCAAGGCAACGGTCTTCTTTTGCGTATCTTCATCTTGCTCCCAAGCATCCGGACGAAGGCGACCTCTTTCATCAAATTCTGGCTTATTTCCATAGACCATGTCACGGAAAAGACGGTCTTTGTGCATGATTGGAGTCTCATGAGTTCCCTTTTCTTGCATTACCTTATATAAAGCAATGCAATATACTGGGAATATTGGAATAACCACAGACGCTTTAGTAGTTACGGCCTTCGACACGCTGATTAAAGATTTACCATCAATATCGTCAATCATCTTTTGGATTTTGTGTGATGATTCTTCAGCAGCATCCTTAGCCTTGCCAAGCGTTCCTTCATGATAAAAATCATACGTTACAGGAGAGCCAATGTATGAATATAAAATAGTCTTGAATCCTTCTGCTAAGACACCGGCGTCCTTTAATTCTTGAACCCAGATCTCCCAGTCTTCGCCGCCCATAACGTGAACAGTTGCATCAACCTCTTCTTGAGTCGCACCTTCGATTGTTTGCTCAAATAAAGAATTTTCTTGCAAGTTAATGTTATATCCAGTAACTTCTTTACCGATTGGCTTTAATTGAGAACGCCAAACTTCGTCAGGATTGTTTGGATTACTTCTTTTTGGAGCAGCCACTGAGTATACTAATAAATCAATTTGACCACCAAATTCGCCTTTAATATAGTCAATAACTTGTTTCTTCATGTCTTCAGTAAAGGCATCACCATTGAAGTTTTTCGCTAACAAGCCGGCCTTTTCAGCTTCCTGCTTGAAGTAAATGTTGTTCCACCATCCAGCGGTTCCAAGCATCGTTTCATCCTTAACAGGTCGTTCAAATGCAACACTAATAGTATCTGCACCAGAACCAAACGCTTGAGTAATTCGACTTGCTAAACCATAACTGGATGATCCACCAATAATTAACGCTTTTTTGGCTCCGTCATAATGTCCTTTGCCTTTAACATAGTTGATTTGATTAATGACCTCTTGGCGACAACCGTAAGGGTTCACAGAACGAGCAACATTACCTTTAAGCTTTTCACTGATTTTAACCATTTTATCTGACATCATGATATTAACTCCTTCAAATTAAAATTTTGGTTTGCCATGTAATTACCTGGAAAGTGTTTACGATGCATCTCAAAATTTTATTTTCTAATCCTTTGCCGGAATAACGGTTGCTTCACCGTCAGTCACGACCGTACCATTCTGATTTGTTACTTTGGTATCAATTGTTACAATCTTAAACTTTGATTTCTGAACAATCTTAGCAACCGTTGCTTTCGCCACCAGCACATCTCCGAAGTGAACTGGGGCCTTAAAGTTTAGAGTCTGACCTAAGTACACAGCACCGGGTCCTGGCATTTTCATTCCAATCACCGCCGAAATCAATGAAGCCGAATACATACCGTGGGCAATTCTGCCACCGAACTGTGTATGACTTGCAAACTCATCATCCATATGCAATGGGTTCTGATCGCCAGTAATTTCAGCAAATCTCTCAATATTTTCCTTAGTTACCTCCTTACAAAATTCACTTGTCATTCCAACTTTGATTTCGTCTTCTGTAATTGACCGATACTTTTCCATAGGACTCGCCGCCTTAATTCAAGTTTTCACAAATGATAGTACAAAAACAAGCTTGCTTTGAACATTTAGGATAATTATCTCTGCCATTAATGTAATCACTTTCTGTAAATACTACAAATACAGATTATTCATGTTTTTGATAACCGTATGTTATGAACTTGATTTGTCAGTAATTTAAAGCATTATTTAATCTATAATTTCACAAACTTTTTTTTACTTGATTGGAAAAAACATAACGAAAAGTACGGCACCAATGATTGCGCCAACTATCGGTGCAACTACAGGAACCCAGCTATACCACCAGTTTGACTTACCTTTATTCGGTATTGGTAACAGGTAATGAACTAACCTTGGTCCTAAATCTCTTGCAGGATTTAACGCTGGACCTGTAGCACCTCCCATCGAAATGACCAGTGTCATAATTAACAAGCCAACTGCCACGTTCGCAATATCGATATTTTGTGCCAAAAACATTCCATGATAAGCTCCCAGGGCTCCGAACACTAAGAACAGTGTGCCAAACATTTCGTTTAGAAATCCATTAATCGTACTATCGGCACCGTCTCCAGTTGAAAAAGTCATTAGAACAGCTGCTTCGTCTTGAGTTTTCTTGTAAAACGGCCAGTAGCAAACGACGACAATCAGTTGCCCAACGATTGCACCAGCAAATTGCGCCGTGATATATGGTAAAACGTCTGCCCATGGAAATAATCCAACCGTGGCAAACGCAATTGTAATTGCTGGATTGATATGATTACCGGATATCGAGCCAAACATAAATGCCGGTATCATAACACCAAATCCATATCCAAGTGCCACAAACAGCCACCCTCCATCGTGTCTGCCCGTTGTACCCTTTAGAGCCATATTAGCCACTGCACCATTACCAAACACGATCAGTATCATCGTGCCAAAAAATTCAGCAGCCATTTTTATTCCAAGTCCATCTGACATGTAAATCCCTCCTCCTAAAATTTGCAAATATTTGCACATGAAATTTATCACGCCTACAACTATTTCGTAAATCTACATTTTTATTCATACTACCGATAACAATTTGTTATAAACTCCAATAATCGCTTTCGTAGTGCATAGTAAGCGCTATCAAAAACTAATATATTACTAAATATTTTTATTTTTATGCTTGCCATTTCGCTTGTGAATTATGTATCATCAAGTTGGAAAGTGTTTATGATCACATCTCTTTCAGGAGGATGTTAATCATGAAGAATTATGAAAATCTGTTGTTTGACGTTAAGGATGGTATTGGTACTTTAACTATTAATCGTCCTAAATCACTTAATGCTCTTAATTCAGATACATTAAGAGAAATTGGCGAGACCCTAAATGAGGTCAAAGACAATACCGATGTTAAGGTTTTAGTGATCACAGGTTCAGGTCAAAAGGCTTTTGTTGCTGGGGCTGATATTTCACAAATGGTCTCAATGAATCCAATTGAAGCCGCCGCACTATCAGAACTTGCGCATAAGGCATTCCACACAATTCAAGAATTACCACAAATCACAATTGCAGCCGTCAATGGATATTGTTTGGGCGGTGGCTTTGAGTTAGCAAATTCTTGCGATATTAGAGTGGCCGCAGCAACTGCTAAGTTTGGACAACCAGAAGTTGGCTTAGGCATTGTTCCTGGATTTGGTGGTACTCAACGATTAACCCGTCTAGTTGGTCGTGGTAAAGCTAAGGAAATTATTGCTACTGGCGCCCAAATCACAGCTCAAGAAGCTAAAGAAATTGGTGCAGTTGAAGAAGTTGTCGAGTTAGATGACTTGATGACCAAAGTCGATGAAATTGCACATAAGATCATGAAAAATGGTCCTGTAGCCGTACGAATGGCCAAGTATGTGATTGATAAAGGTGCCGATCTTGACTTAGATACAGGGATCGCATTTGAGACTCAAATGTGGGCTCAAACATTTGCCACCGAAGATCAAAAAGAAGGTATGACCGCCTTTCTCGAAAAGCACGGTGCTAAATTTAACGGCAAATAAACACTTCAACGGATTTGCATTGCAAACAGGGATCCAGATTTTATTCTGGATTCCTGTTTTAATTATCCGTTTATTACGGTTAAGTGTTCTTTCCTCTTATTTTGATTAAACGTGCCAAAAAATGCAGACGCTCATTTTATAAGGAACCCCCAGCCTAACCGCATAGTTCACGGTTAAGTGTTCTCTCCTCTTATTTTTATTAAACGTGCCAAAAAATGCAGACGCTCATTTTATAAGGAACCCCCAGCCTAACCGCATAGTTCACGGTTAAGCTGGGGGTTCCTTATAAAACAGCATCTGATCGCATTTTTTGGCACTCTTTGTTTAACAATTCAACTCTCCTACATTACAATCGTACTATATGTTAACTAATTTTTTGACAAGGAGGTTCAACAATGGCCATTAATGAAAATTGGGAGATTTATGATAACGAATTGTCCGTCTCCGACAATCAAACTATTGAGTCAATCCTTACCGTTGGCAACGGTTATTTTGGTATGCGCGGTGCTTACGAAGATGATGCCATTAGTGAGAAGTCGACTACCCATGGTGCCTATATTAACGGCTTCTATGAAACAGCCCCAATTACCTATGGTGAGCAAGCCCACGGTTATCCCAGCGAACGACAATCAATGATTAGTCTTCCCGATGCATCACATATCAGCTTACAACTGGATGGCATTCCAGTAGATCACAATCACGGCGAAATTACTGATAATATTAGAGATTTATCAATGAAAACGGGCCTAATGACACACAAATTTGTATGGACCGGTAAACTAAGCGGTAAAAAAATCCAAGTTTCGTTTAGGCGGATCGTTAGCCATGTCCGTAAACATATTTTTGCAATTCAGATGACTGTTAAACCTGTTAATTTCAAGCGTGGAATCCTGTCAATTAAATCAACTATCGATTCAGACAATCTATCCGCACATTCAAGTGATGATCCGAGGGTTAGTGAAATCAATACTGATGAAATTATGAAACATGCCCGTCAGATTAACACTCAAAACGATCAAATTATTGGCCTCAGTTTTACGACTCAACGTAGCGACCTATCCGCCATGGTTGGAGCGATTCACAATTTGGATGGCAAGGTTAGCAACAACCAAAAAATATGGCAAAGTCAAATATTGATTGATCAGCAACCGGTCAGAATGGAAAAATTCGCCTGTTATTTTGATACTCGGGAATCTCATGGAGAATCGGTATCGGAAACAGTAGTGGCAGAATTAGAAAAAAGTAAAGAAGCTGGATTTGATGCATTAAGAAAGGAACAAGCAAATTACATGCGTCTGTTTTGGCATGATAGCGACATTCATATTGCTACAAACTACCATGACGATTTACAAATGGCCAGCCGATTCGCACTATTTCAACTACTTCAATCGGTCGGTAAAGATGGTAAACGAGGTATAAGTGCGAAGGGCCTATCAAGTACAGGATACGATGGCCATTATTTCTGGGATACAGAGATTTATATCATCCCGTTTTTTACAATGACCCAACCTCAAATTGCCAAATCATTGCTAACTAACCGATATAATCAATTGTCCCACGCAACGGAGCATGCTATGGATCTAGGTTATCGAGGGGCCCTGTTCCCATGGCGCACAATTAATGGAGAAGAATCATCCGCCTATTTTCCTGCCAGCACTGCGGCTGTACACATCAACGCTGATATCATGTTTGCTCTCCAGCAGTACTATTACTTCACTGATGACGAACACTTTATGCGTCAATACGGTCTTAAAATGCTAGTAGAAGCAAGTCGTTTTTACCTCAGTTATGGTAGCTGGGATAAAGAAAAAGGATTTGTGATCAACACGGTTACCGGCCCTGACGAATACACTGCGTTAGTGAACAATAATTCATACACAAATTTAATGGTTAAAAACCAGCTAGAATTTCTAACAACGTCTTTTGACTTATCACAGGTCGCCAGATTTGGTGTCACTGAAAAAGAGTGGCAGCAATTTGAAATGGCCGCTAAACAGATGTTTATTCCTCGTGAAGACAATTTAATTGGTCAAGATGATAGCTTTTTGTCAAAACCTAAATTAGACCTTAAAACGATGGATAAATCGAAATTCCCACTTCTCATGCATTATCATCCATTGTTCCTATATCAGCATCAGGTATTAAAACAGGCCGACTTAATTTTAGCTATGGCGTTAATGCCATATAGATTTACCAACGAGCAGCAAAAAATTAATTATGAATACTATGAACCGCTGACCACTCACGATTCCTCATTATCAAGGTGTGCCTATGCAATCGCCGCTTCACGTTTACCCGACCAAGATGCTTTTGATCAGATGCTGCAATCTTCATTTAAAACCGACTTGACGGATAGTCAAAACAACACTGCAAATGGCATTCACACTGCGTCAATGGGCGGCATTTGGCTGGTAATTTTATTGGGATTGGCACATGTTCAGGCAACTGAAAATAAATTAATCCTTGATCCTATTATGCCACCTTCTTGGAATGCATATGTTGTATGTATCCAGTATCACGGTAGTCAAATCAAACTCTCGGTTTCTGAACGAGGTTCTCACGTAACCTTGATGCATGGCCTACCTATTAAAGTCCAACTAAACGGTGAAATAGTCCAATTTTAAGTTAACTTAATCCTCGAATTGAGGAGATTGAAAAATTTATATGCATCATAGTTGCTATTGGTTTAAGTTGTCTAACCTAAGCATGCAACGAATGATTGATAAAAAAGCGAGGCTCCTCAGTCAAAAATCCTAAATCAGGGTTCAAGTCTTGGAGCCTCGCTTTTAAGCACAAAAACTGCCTTTTCTCTTTTTTATTTCTATTCTTCCAAAAACGGAAGCATATTTTGCAAAACAATTTTATATCCGGCTGACATCATGTGTGCGCCGTCAAAAATCAATTCTTGACGTAGATTACCATCCTTATCAGTTAACCCCTTATTAACATCAATAAACTGATATCCATGTTTTTCAGCCAACTTTTGAACCTCTTTACTAGCATTAGCCATTGACTCCGTACTACGAGTTTTAAACAATGACTGATGATCCTTTTTTGAACCACTAAAACTCGCAGCCTGATTAACCGGAAAATAAGCCATTGCATAAACCTTCGTGTTAGGCAAACGACGTTTAATTTGATTAAATATTTGATCGTAATTTTTTAAGAATGTCTGCTCTGCAATGCCAAAACCGATATCATTACTGCCAATATTGATAAATATTTTACTAGGTTTTAAATCAAAGATTAGTGTATCCATATTAGCAAGTAAATCGGCAGTCGTCGTTGCCCTAACCCCACGGTTATATATAGTCTTGTCTAAGTTTAGATCTGCTTGCATTTTAACTATCGGGAATATTTCCATTAATGATGAACCAACAAAGTCAATTTGTCCTGTCTTTGCGATTTGATTTTCCTTAGCATACTTAGTCCTAAGTTCATTTTGTTTTTTTTCAATTGATGGATCCAGATTCGTTAATTTTCTAGTTTCATTATCCATTTTTAGATTGCCTCTCATTTCTATCAAAGTGAATTATATTTCAATAGTTAGTTAATGTCAACATAAACTAACTAAATAAAGAGACAGAAAAAAACTATTATTTGTAAAAAACACTAAATTTAATGATTAAATTTGTTCCCGAAGTGTCAAATCAAGTGCAACAGTTAATGACCTATTCCAATGATTGGTCTAGTTAGTCAGCTAGACCTGGTAATAGTTCAGCTGGACAATGATAATCTAAGAGCTTTCGAGGACGGTGATTCAAGGTATCTTGAGCGACCTGTAGTTCAATCACATTCACCGGTCCCAAGGATTTACCCTTAGGAAAGAATTCTCTTAGTTGTCCATTTAGGTTCTCATTAGTCCCACGTTCCCACGGCGAATATGGATGAGCAAAGTAGATCTCAGTCTCCTTGACTTGGCTAAGTTCAGCGAACTCACTACCATTATCAAAGGTAATGGTCTTAAAGTATTGCGGGCCATAGTCGGCCAAAGTCTTTTCGAGAGCTTGGCGACAAGTCCTGGCGTGGTAATTAGGTAGTTTCACCAAGATTTCCAAACGACTAACCCGTTCCGTGAGCGTCATTAACGCTGGTTCATTCTCATCGCGTTTGGCCTTAACCAAATCGCCTTCCCAATGGCCAAATTTTTGACGCTGCTGGACAACTGCCGGGCGATCTTCGATCGATCGGCCTAACACCTTCTTATTTAAGCGAGAGTGAGAGCGTCCTGGCTGTTTAATTCGGCGCCGTAGTTTCTTAGGAAGGTCATGGTTGCGTAACGCCAAACAACCTTGATCAATATAACGATAAACGGTGGGCACCGAAGGACACGGGAAACCTGGGTAGGTCTTCTTGAAATGATCAATATAGGTATCGACGTTGTAGACCCGCGGGTTAGCTTTCAGAGCCCTAGTCAAGCTCTTAAAGAAGACAATGGCTTTTTTAAGTAGTCCCTGCGGATGACAATTAGATCGGTGTTTGCGGTACACGGCTTCGCCGGTTTCCGCAAAGTAGGCTTGATAATGGCGATGACATTGAGAATCAATTTGAGTTGTCGTGCCGCGGGCTAGTTCACGGGTAATGGTACTGGTACTGCGATGAAGTGTTTTTGCGATCGTGTGCGCGGTTTTGTGTTGGCGACTGAGCGCCTCAATTTCACCGCGTTCATCAGCTTGGAGTTGTTGGTAATGACGAGGCATGTTATTCTGGTTTTGGGTCATGAAGACACTCGCTTTCTTAATTAATTTCGACGTTAATAAGAATAGGTCTTCATGGCCTTTCATGTCTAGTCTGAAAGGTCTAGTTGATTAGTGTTGCACTTGAATTTTAAACTGGGCGATTAAATTTGTTTAACCTAAACATGTAATAATCATTTACTCCAATAGAAGGACCCCAGGCTAAAACTCATCGTGTTTAGTCTTGGGGTCCCTGTTAAGGGAGCAAAGCACCCTTATTTCTAGTTTTATTTGTATTCAACACTATTCATTAGTGTGATCGTTTTAGCGACATTATTACTTCTTGTAATCATCGAAATGACTGAAGCACCAGCAACGCCGGTTTGAGGTAAATCAAAAATATTATTGTCGTTTATTCCACCAATTGCCACAATCGGTACTCTACTAATTTCAACTAACTCTCTCAATCCATCTAGTCCAATAACCGGTGCTCCATGTTTCGACAAACTGGGATAAATTGCACCACTACCAATGTAACTAATACCATCAATTTCATTTGCATCTAAAACCTGTTGTCTCGTATGGCAAGATAATCCGACAAACATATGTGTCCCGACAGCTTTGATAACATCCTGAACTGCCGTGTCAGTTTGACCTACATGTATTCCGTCCGCCTGGATTTCATTTGCCAAATCAATATCATTATCTATGATAAATGGAACATTATAGTCATGACACATTCTCATCAGAAACCTAGCTTCCTCAATTTTGCGTGTTCCTGTCAAAGCATCCAGACCCTTTTCTCGGTACTGAAATGATGTAATGCCTGCCTCTAATGCTTCTTTTAATATCTGAGATAATTTTCTTCCGCTTCCTGCCACATCACTAGTGCCAGCGATCAAATACGTCTTCAACATCGATTTATTGAATTCCATGACTATTCCTCCGCGTCAGTGCTTTGAACTCTTGCATTAGAGCTAATGATCTTAACATCAATATCGTTTAACTTATCAATTAAAGTTGCAGAAAACACGCTAGGTTGATGTTGGTTAACTACATTTGCAACTAATTCTCCTGTCGTTGCGTACACAACTGTTGCCACCCTGGTTGCTTCGTAAAAATCAGATGAGACAGCACAAAAACAGCCAATTAAGCTTGATAAAATATCACCAGATCCGACTCTTAATTTAAAGAGATCAGTTTCATTAAACACTTTTGTAACGTTATCACCATCTGTAATAATATCTGTTTTCCCACTTTGTGCAACAATACAATGATACTGATTGGCACAATCCTTAGCAATTTGGACAGGATCTAAATCACCTTCACCAGCATCAATGCCTTTGGCGTTCCATTGAGCACCAATTAACGCAGCGATTTCACCAGCATTACCACGAATAACTCTAATATTATGTTTTTTCAAAAGTTGAATAGCACGTTGATCACGTGAAGGTGACGCTCCAACCGCCACTGGATCTAAAATAACAGGCTTATTATATTTATCCGCTAAACCAATTGTGGTATCAATTTGATCGATCTTTGGATCAATCAGTGCTCCCAAATTAACCGTCAACGACCCACAAATCTTGATTAAATCCTCAGCTTCTTTAGTTTCTTCATTCGCTTCAACCGCTGCTGGTGATGCACCAATTGAATTAATTGCGTTGCAAACGTCTTGAACTGTCACAAAATTGCAGATATTAAATGCGATTGGATTAACCTCGCGCAGTTTATCGAGTAACTCATACTTCATGAATAACTTCCTCCCAATAATGAAAAAGCGCTAACAACCTGTGGTTGTTAGCGCTTAGTAGTATCACTTGATTTGCTTAATAAATTAAAGTTATTAACCAACACTTTCCCTACGCAAGTACTAACTTAACAGGTTCTAAGGGGCCAAATCGCCATAGATTTATCTCAGCCGCTACTGACGGCATCCCTAGTGCTTTTATTAAATTTAAACTAAATATACTATTCTTATATAGACCAGTCAATCTAGTTTTTATCCTAAATCTTCTCTAGATAGTGTTTTTATACCATGCTGGGTACCCACGATGACTGTGTTAACAATATTCAAAAATAGTCCGTGTTCAACAACGCCCGTCATGTTACTTAATTGATCAGCCAACTCATTCGGTTGATCGATCTCGCCTAAGTGCAGATCGATGATGTAATTATCGGAATCTGTGCGTAGCATTGAATCACCATTCATTCGGTAAGTTGGTTTGTACCCCATTTTTTCAAATCGTTCAAATAAATGACTAGAACCAAATGGAATTACTTCAACTGGTAGAGGAAATTTCCCTAATTTATCAACCATCTTACTTTCATCGACAATCCACAAATCTTTCTTTGAGTTAGTTGCCACAATTTTTTCCCATAGTAAAGCAGCGCCACCACCCTTAATGCCGTCAAAATCCTTACTAATCTCATCAGCACCATCAATAGTTAAATCAATTTGATCGATTTCATCCAATGGTTTAACAATAATACCAAGATCCTGGGCCTGTTTAGCTGTTCGCTTAGACGTTGAAGCACAAACAATATTCATTTGCTCATTTTTAACCCGCTTACCGAGTGAATCGACCATTAGCTTAACCGTAGATCCACTTCCTAGGCCGACAATCATTCCATCTTTGATATGCTTAACTGCTTCATCACCGACAAGTTGTTTCAATTCATTTTGATCCATTATATATCCTCCAATTGGATTACTTACCAGCCGCAATAATCTGGTCCAGTTTAGGAATTGATGGCATGGCACCCAGTCCTTGAACCGTAATAGAGCTAGCTCGTTGGGCAAAAGTAATTGCTTCAGTCATATTACTCAATTCTGCGTTAAGTTGAGAACTAAGTGCACCAATAAACGTATCTCCAGCAGCCGTGGTATCTACCGCCTTAACTTTAAATGCAGGGATAAACTCATGACCTTGATCATTCGCGTAAAATGCACCTTTACTACCAACAGTGATGATTAAGTTTTTGACCCCCATTTTCTTAAAGGCGGTAAAATTATCAATCATTGATTCTTCATCAGTAACTTCAATTCCTGTCAAGCTTGCACTCTCTGTCTCGTTTGGAATAATAATGTCTGTATATTTTAGCAATTCCGGTATAATTTCAGCTGCCGGAGCTGGGTTTAAAATCGTTTTTACCCCGTGTTCTTTAGCAAATTTAAATGCAGCTAAAGTAGCCTCTTGAGGTGTTTCAAACTGAGAAACGATAAAGTCAGACTGAATAATTTGATCATGAGCATCATCTATCTCGTTGGTTGTCACCTTTTGGTTTGAACCACCGTAAACAATAATACTGTTTTGACCATTGTCATCTAACAAAATGATGGCCGAACCAGTTCCAATCAAAGGGTCAGTAGAAACGTTTGCAGTGTCAACACTGTCTTCTTGCAAACATTCAATCATGTATTTTCCTTGTTCATCATCACCGACACGACCAATGAAGCCAACCTGTGCGCCAGCACGAACGGCAGCAATTGCTTGATTAGCACCCTTACCACCTGCTGCACTACTTTTGTTTTCGCTTGAAATTGTTTCCCCAGGTTTAGGCATTGCCTTAATTGTCACAGTGGTATCAACATTTAAACTGCCTAATACGGTCACTTTATTAGCCATAATTTAGTCTCCTTTAGTTTTTAAAGTAAAACGTTTTACTTTACCCAAATCAACGAATTACTTTTTTCTATTGATATTAACTTATCATATGTCGGAAACGTTTTCAACTAATTTACTAAAAAAGCGTCCATTACGGACGTTCATATTAAAACTATTCGTTAACCCATTTTTCAGCTTGTTGATATATTCTGGAAACATCGTCCGGGCGATCAGTGCCCAATAAATCTTGGCTAATAGAGCCACCTGCTGCTTGTCGAACATACGATAGAAATTGGTATGATGGCCTGTACCCTATTAATTCTTCTGGATCAATTTTAAACTGAGTTCCAGGGATTACTGGGTGTAAATTATCACTTTCATTAATCGAAATCATATTCGCAATCTTCCACTCATTATGACGTTTCTCAACCCGATAAATTAGCCGCCGAAAAGATTCTATCTCAACTACTACATTTTTTATAACCATTCTCATTCTTGTCTCGGTTGGTAATTCGACAAATGCTTTTGATCCGTGTAAATGGATCACCGGCGCACTAATACTCCCAACGATCGGAAAACGGTAATCGACCTCTGTAGATTCTGCTTTAATAAATTCTGACGCTGGACCACTTTGCCAACTAGTAGCAACGGTTGCATCACTAAAGTAACAGTTAGCAATCTCACTATTGCCACGCACACGAAACATCCGCTCTCGTGACACCAACTGCGCTATTTCAGATAGGTCATTCATATCGATCCTCCACTAATTTTTATAGTCTAGCTTTTTCAATTCGCCGACTATTTAAAAACCAATATTGGTGATAGTCCCCAACTAACGCTGTGAATTTAACCGGCCGGTTACCATCAGCAACTATTTTTTTCTCTAAATAATTCTTGATAATCCAAGGATCCTCAATGTGATTTGCATCTAAATTCATTGTCCGTTCAATGGTTGCAGTGGTAGTTCCAAGTGCACTGGCTAAGTCGTTGACGCTTAGACCTGACAATTCAAAATTTTGCTTAAGTTCATTTTTAGTATCAATCGTTTGTTGATGTGTTAGTGACATAAACATAACCTCTTTTCTAAATAGTTGTAAATCTAACAGTTGTTATTCTACATTAATTTATTGTAAGTGTCAATCTAAAGACTTTCTGAAGTAACCGTGAAAACCATTCAAAAAGTTTGATATTCTGTCAGTGGTAGGACTACAATAAACTCGTGGGGAGTTATAAAGCGCTTCCCCACTGGTTCATAGTGGTTTGTGAAAGAGGTGATCGAACATGGCAAAGCTGAGTAAAGAACAACGCAAAGCTCTGATCGAAAAGGCTGAAGAGCAACGTGCTAAGAACCCACAACCAAAAAAGAAGGTTTCTGGATTCGCAGCCATCGATAAAGAAGCTGACAAGCTATCCAGCCAGAACTAGGCTGATACTTAAATAGCAATCCAGCTAATTGCTGAACTAAAATGCGGCAGGTCGACCTACCGCATTTTTTGTGTCGCCATACTGAGACCACTGCACTTATGATATAATTATTCGCAGAATATATATCGAAGGGAGATCCATGTTTTGTCACTGTGGCTTATGATCATTATCCTATTCGTCGCTGGTTTTGCCGCTGGATTTTTAGCCTCAGTAGCTGGATTAGCCTCTCTAATTTCATACCCTGTACTACTAGCATTAGGAGTACCGCCAGTGAGTGCCAACACAACTAACACCGCTGCACTCATGTTTACTGGTGTTGGGGCATACATATCTTCATCTAACGAATTGCGTAGCGATCATAAAACAACTTGGAAGGTTGCCATCGTTGCACTCGTTGGTGGCGTCATCGGTGCAATTATTCTAGCAGTCTCACCAGCGTCTTCATTTGAAAAAATCGTGCCGTTTCTCATTTTTGGTGCTGGACTGTTAATGCTTTGGAACCAGTATCATCAACCGTCTTCTAAAAAACACAATGAATCCACACTGGTTACGGTACTTAAATATATTGCAATTTTTCTCGTTGGTGTCTATATTGGCTATTTTGGTGCTTCAGCGGGTTTAATTTTGCTATCTATTTTAATGACAACCCTAAACAAATCGTACGCAGTCACTAACGCAATAAAGAATTTTACAACATTTCTGACAAATGTATTATCGGTCGTAGTATACGCATTCACAACTAAAGTTTATTGGTGGATGGTTGTCCCAATGGGAGCTGGAATGTTCTTAGGCGGATATGTCGGCCCGATTGTAGTCCGTAATGTGCCAGTTCGACCTCTCAAATTCATTGTTGCATATGCAGCTTTTGGACTAGCAATTTATTTATTTTGGACTACTTATTTCTAAATAAGAAGTGAAAAAAAGGCGCTTCGCTTCCATAACATAAGCCCCCAAAGACTAAAATCCTGAATTTTGGATTTTTGTTTTTGGGGGCTTATGTGGCCGAAAACATTCGTTTTTTGCACGTTTAGACTAACCAAATTAAATAATTAAATTAGTATTTTGGGTACTATTTATAGATCAATTGGAACTTTTGTCCCAGATTAACTTATCGTTGCCTACCAGTCTGTAAATACGCAAGAATCATCAAGTAAACTCGCTCTTGAGTATCATGGTCATGGAACAGTTCTCCTAGCACCTTGACACTTTCAGTTGCCGCAATTTTAATACAAGCCTGTTGAATTTGTTCGTCAGAAGTATTTGCTAGTCTCGGATCATTATTCTGTCTTTTAGCAGTCTCCATATTACTTTCAGCTGTAAAAGCGTACCCTCTTTGCCAACCCAAATACCATATATACAGTAGATGAGAAAGCAAAAGATCTTTATTTTTTAGATTTTCATACTCTTTCCAGGACTTCACATCAGCTGATTTTTCAAGAATTAGCGAAATATCATCGTTCAGATAGTGGGCAATTCTGGTCTTAGTATCACCAGCGTCTTCACAGAACTGCTTAAACAAATTATTGGTAATCGCCTGAATGCCATCCTCGTTGAGCTTTTTTCCAGCGTTAGTCACTTGATCGCTAGTGGCCTGTTTGATGCCCTGACTTGCTGACACAATAAATGAACCCGACAAAATATCAAACCATTCATTCAATGGTTTTGCTTGAATTTGGCTGATTACTTCAATAATTTGATTTTGATTTTTACCATCATTTTGGCGTAATTGAGTTTCTAACTTTTCAAATTGATCATTTTGAGCATACAATATCTAAACAACTCCTCGAATAATTTACTTGGTACAGTATATGGCAGTTTCTGGTGCCTAGCAAATATTTCTAACATCATTCATTGTCATGCTGAACATGCCAATCTTTAAGATATTCAAGTCGTTGCTTAAATCTCTTTTCATTGCCTTGTTCCGTGGGGTGGTAATATTCGTGTCCCTCAAGTTCTGGCGGCATAGTCTTCATCGAAGTGACCTTGTCCTCAGTTGAATGCGCGTACTGATAACCCTTGCCATAATTCAGTTCCTTCATCAATTTGGTGGGTGCATTTCTAATTTCTAATGGTACAGGCTCATTACCCGTCTTTTTGACATCTGACTTTGCATCTAACCGAGCGCGATAAGCCGAATTAGACTTTGGCGCCAAAGAAAGGTATATCACTGCTTCAGTCAAATGAACGTCACATTCAGGCATACCAATTAACTGACACGCTTGGAACACATCAATTGTTAGAGACAGTGCTCTAGTATCGGCTAAACCAATATCTTCACTTGCAAATCTAACTAAACGGCGCGCAATATAAATCGGATCTTCACCACCATCAAGCATTCTAGATAGCCAGTATATTGCAGCATCTACATCACTATTTCTCATCGATTTATGGAGTGCCGAGATCAGGTTGTAGTGTTCCTCACCCTTTTTATCATATCTTAGAGACTTTGTATTCACCAGCTGATTTAAATTATCTCGATTAATATCAACTTGATGATCATGAGAATTTCCGTTTAAAACTGCCATTTCAAGCGTATTTAATGCAACGCGGGCATCCCCATTTGCAAATTGCGCAATCAACCGGATCGCATCGTCATCCACTTTAATCTCAAGATTAGGAAACCCGTTAGGATGTTTAATTGCATTCTTAATCAGTTGAATAAGATCATCTGTCGTCAACTGTTTTAAAACAAACACTTTACACCGTGATAAAAGTGCAGAGTTAATTTCAAATGATGGATTCTCAGTTGTTGCACCAATTAAAATAATACTGCCACGTTCCACAAATGGTAAGAAAGCGTCTTGCTGTGCCTTATTAAATCGATGAATTTCATCAACAAACACAATCGTTTTTTCACCAATTTCGCGATTAGCTTCTGCCTCTTCCATAATCTTTCTGATATCTTTAATACTGCTGGTTACAGCACTAAAATTAACAAAATGAGCTTTCGTTTGATTGGCAATAATTTGAGCTAACGTTGTTTTGCCAACACCCGGCGGTCCCCAAAAAATCATAGACGATAGCTGGTCACTGTCTATGATTTCTCGCAATATTTTACCATGTTCCAGCAAGTGCCCCTGACCGACGAACTCGTCAATTGATTGTGGCCGCACTCGATTGGCCAATGGACTATTTTGCTGACTTTGTTGTTCAAATAACGATTCTTGTTTCATCATATCGCCCCACTTCAACCACACTAATAGTTTATCACCATTCAGCGTAATTAACGTCTAAGACTATCTAGTCCTTATCAATCTTAACATCACTAGACTCGACGCGATTTTTTAATAGAATAGCTGAACCGATACAACCAATAAGAACAATTACTGCAGAACTAAAAGCTACTGCACTCATGCCGTTGTCATACGCGTGGACAACTACTTTCTGAAAATCAGCCGCAAACGGTGCCTGGCTTAATCTTGTCGAAAATGCAATACCGTGACCAGAAAATGGACCTGCTTTAACCAACGCACTGTGAAGACCGCTTAAAGCCGAGCTTGGCATGTTAACAGTACTTAAATGACCATTTAAATATTTTTCATACTGTGAACTTTGAATTAGCCCAAGGCCAACCACACCCATGGTGGTACCTAACTGCCGAAAGACATTAAGTAATCCCGAGGCCATGCCCATTTCTTGCGGAGCTACACCTTCCATTCCAACAGTGTTTAACAGTGGATTGACCATTCCATTGGTGATTCCCATTAGAATCATTCCAGGCCATAACTCAGCAAAAGTCACACTTGGATCTATCACTAATGCAATCGTTAAGAAGCCAATACTACCAATCAGCAAGCTACCACTAATCATCCATTTTTTTGAAAAACGCGCGCTTAAAATACCAACAATTGGTCCAAGAACTAGCGACCAGACACTGATTGTTAACTGTCTAATCCCAGTTTGAAGAGCAGAATAGCCAATGTAATTTTGCATCAACGCAGTCAGATACGTATTAAAAGCGTACACACCTGCTCCTAAGGCAAATGCGACCAAAATGGTGCCAAGAAAATGAGGCTTTTTGAACATATTAACGTCCATCATCGGATTGCCAATCTTCACTTCTACAATTCCGAAAATGATCAGCAATATAATACCGGCTGCAACCCATCCCATCACATTTAGAGATACCCAGCTCCAGTGAGGGTGATTTTCTTTTACAATTAAACCATAAATAATTGCAAACAGACCAGCTGCTGATAACACCATTCCCGCTAAGTCAACCCTTTGGTTCTTTCCGTAGCTAGGTGTTTCTTTAACGTAAATTACCGTTAGAATTACGGCAATGATACCAAAAGGCACGTTAACGAAGAAAATTGCTGGCCAACTAAAGTGTTCAACTAAGTAACCACCAATCAGTGGTCCAGATGCTGTTGAAACACCAATAACGGATCCTAAGATTCCTAAAGCTAATCCACGATCTTTACCAGAAAAGTTAGAAGCAACTAGTGCCATTGATAATGACATCATCCCAGATCCACCAATTGCTTGAATTCCACGACCGATATCCAAAACTAATAGGTTTGACGCAAATCCATTAACTGCAGACGCAATTACGAATAATACTAAAGAACCTAGGAAAATTTTCTTACGTCCAAACATATCACCGAGCTTTGACATAATCATCAATGTAACAGCGTATACCAAGGTATATGCATTCAAAATCCACTGAAGATTGGTAAAAGTAGTGTTAAAGTCCTTAACCATTGTCGGTAATGCAACGTTAACAACCGTTACGTCCAGTAAACCCATAAACGTTCCAATACCCATAGCTGCCAATGCGATCCATTGCTTGGCACCATTATTTTTTTCTTGCATTTTAATTATTCCCACTTTCATTGATTTCAAGTTCACGCTGTTGAACCCATTGAAGCTTCGTCTGACAAATTTGAATGCTTAAATTCAGTGATTTAATTCCCCACACTAGCGAGTCATAATTGCTAGCTCCCCTAATTAACTTATCTTTCAAATGAACTTTTACTTCTTGAAAAACGTTTAAATCAGATTGGACGTCATTTTTATAATCAGTCAGTATTTTCAATTGTTCATTGTGACTAATCGCAGACATACCTCGAAATTTAAAACGGTACATAGATTCACGCTTAGAATCATCAGGAATTTCTTTTTTCATTAACTCCTGAAACCGTTTAGTTCCCTTTTCAGTTAAGTGAGCCATTTTCTTATTTCTTGGATCTTCATGATGTTCTGTCAACTCAATATATCCTGCATTAGCTAGTTTGCTAAGTAACGGGTACATAACTCCGTTTGAAACATCACGCCTGGGAACTAATGTACTGCTGAGCACCCGGCCCAATTTATAACCTGACATATCTCGAGATGTCAGCATACTTAGAATTAAAAGTTCGTACATGTTTTCCTCCATATGTCGTAACGACCGATAATGATTATAAGTTGTTTCGACATATATTGCAATATGAAACGAAAAAAATCATCACAAATTTGTTTGTGATGATTGAATAACTAAACTGATTTTTAACCGACTTCTTTATCTAACGTTCTACCACGGATAGTGATTGCATCTCTGCCACTATGCTTTGATGCATATAAAAACTGATCTGCACGTTTATATATATCCAAGTAATTGGAATCATCTTCTGATGCACGTTCCTCACCAATAGAGACAGTCACTTTAACCTCGTGATCATCAAAATTAAATCTTAGTCTACTGACAGCGACAGAAATTTCTCGAGAAATTTCTTCTGCTCGGAGATCATTTTGTTTGATATCAAACAGAATAATCGTGAACTCTTCACCACCAGTTCGATATAGTTTCGCACGGTACTCCAACTGGCTTACCAAAACATCAATCTGGTGAGCAATTGTCTTCAAAACTTCATTACCCGCTACATGGCCGTAGGTATCATTGATACTTTTGAACCTGTCAACATCCAGTGCATACATCGCGTAAAGTGTATCATGCTCTTTAAAATCCTTGAACAATTTTCCAAGATCATGATTAAAAACGCCAAACGAATGGACTCCAGTTAGATCATCATATTCAGCCTGATGCTTGAACTTTAAAAACATCATGTTCTGATGACGTAAGATTTTGGTATAACCATAAACTGCAAGCTCTAACAGTAGTAATGCAAAAATCTGTCGCAACCAGGATAAATTATCCTGACCGTGATACATTGACGTTGCTACTGCTAAAATAGAGCAAGCCGTCACAGTAAATGAAATGAAATATGAAAGTGTGTTTCTTTCAATATTGGCAGCGAGGACATAAACTAATATCTCAACTACCAGTAATAGTAAAACCTTCGCAATAAAAGCACCTGAAATTACAGAACTACCACTGCTGGATGCCCAGATAATTGTCAGTAAAACTGAAATAACTATCTGCCACCATGTTTTAACCCGGATCATCAAATTAAAAAGTGCAACGATGATTACATTTAGATAGGTCCAGTGAAATCCAATTGGCATATTTGATGAGTGACCATTTCCCCATGACTCCATGTACACAAATATCAGAAACATGAACCCAAGAGTACATAATATTAAATTTTTATATTTTTGAATAAATTTATGGTTTAATTCCTGCTCAAGCCAAGTAAACAAAGACACTGCACCTAAAAGCACAATGACGTTTGCAATTAACGAAGACGTGTAAGAAATAAATACAATGCCAAAACTCATATAAAATGCAAAACCTTTCCTAACAGCAACTAGCTGTCAATTAACATAATTATCCAATACTAATTCAAAACTAGGCACGTGTAACCATATTACCATACGTTTACGCATTCCTTTAGTTAAATATGTAAATACAATGAATATGATCATACGGTTTAAAAACGACAAATATATTACCCTAACATTAAGAATTAACAAAAGTTGGTTATAATTAGCCACATAAGCTAAATTTATTTAATGTAGAATAATGACAACGTTTACAAAGAATACATTGGAGTGATTATCATGGAAAAATATTTTCTTGGCACATACACAAAACGTAATTTAAGTCACGGCATTTATACTTTCGATTTTGATCCAGATCACCAGGTAGCATCAAATTTAAAACTATTTGCCGAAGCTGGAGATCCTTTCTATTTGACTAATGGGCCTGATAATCTGTTGTATAGTATCGATTACAATCGTCACACCGATAAACCGGGAGGCATCAAGGCACTTTCTAAGGAGTTCGAAAGTCCGACAGTAAAATATAGTGTTTACGATGCTACGGCTTCTGGAACTTATATTGATTATGATGCAGAAAATCAGCTTGTTTTTACTGCCAATTATGACATCAATGAAATATCTATTTATTCAACTCGTAATAATAAATTTACTCTGCTTGACCGAACTCACGACGTTGGCCAATTGGGACCAGAACCAGAACAAGCTGATGGCCCTCACCCGCACTTTATTAATTACACCCCTGATCATCGGCTAGTCGTCTGCGACCTTGGTATTGATACAATCCTGACCTACAACATCACAAATGATTATAAGTTTGAACTAGTTGCCACTCTAAAAATGCCGGCTGGCTTTGGTCCTCGCCATTTGAGATTCAATCACGATCAAAATATTGCTTATGCAGTTGGGGAACTTAGCAGTGATTTAGCCACTTTAAAATATGATCCTAAACTTGGTCAATTTTCAATTGTTGATATTATCAGTACTATCCCAGCAAACTGGCACACTCATAACGGCGCCGCTGCCATTAGAATTTCAGCGGACAACCGCTTTGTGTATGTCTCAAATCGTGGATATAATTCTGTGGTCGTTTATAAAATTGCAGCCAATGGAAGTGTAGAACAAATTCAAAATGTTCATACCAACGGTGACTTCCCATGGGATATTCAATTTTCAAAAAGCGAACAGTCGCTACTGGTTGCTAATCAAAGGTCTAATAGCTTATCTGTTTTCCAAAGAAATACCGAAAATGGTAAGTTAAAGTTACTCAACAGTGACTTTATGATTCCAGAGCCGCTGGCAATTTTGCGAACAGAGTGATTTTTAAGCATCTGTATTGATGATTATCACGTTTTCGTTAAAAGCATTTTAATTTATCATTCTGAAAAAGCCTAGAATCTCCTTCCAAGATTCTAGGCTTATATTGTGTCATCAAATAAAGTAATTTTTATCTAATCGAAATTTAAGTGAAACCGCTAACTCCTTTGTCAAACAATAAATTCCACTTCCCACTTTCATTCAATAGGGTTGACAATTCGGTTTTTGAAAGTAAAGTAGTCCTTATCGCTTATCATTAAGTAGACGAATTGTTCGTCAGTTGAATGTTAAATTCAACCTAATTTCAGTAAAAGAAGTGAATAAAATGAGTGTGTTAAGTAACACCTTTTCGTCCCTCCGAGAAAAAAATTTTAGATATTTTTGGCTAGGACAATGCATTTCTGTTATGGGTACCTGGGTTCAGAGAACTGCTCAAACCTGGCTGGTATACCAAATGACTCAATCAGCATTCCTAGTTGGACTATTATCCGCATGTCAGTTCATTCCAATTCTACTATTAACGCTTCCCGCAGGTTCAATCATTGATCGATATCCTAAACGTCGTATCTTGTTAATTACCCAGTTGGGTTTTCTTGCTTTGGGGGCCGCAATGACGGCAATTGTTTATTTGAAAATAGTTCAGTATTGGCAAGTCCTATTAATTGCGGTCGCATATGGTGTGCTTCAAAGCTTCGATACCCCGACACGCCAGTCTTTTGTTGTTGAACTGGTGGGCCAAAAGGATTTAATGAACGGTATTTCGTTAAATTCCACCGTCTTTAACCTGGCTAAGATTGCCGGTCCTTCCCTTGCCGGCGTTTTAATGGTGCAATTTAGTGTTGGCTTTTGTTTCTTGATTAATACCATTAGTTACATTGCTGTGCTAATTGGTATCTTAATGATTCATCAAAAAGAAGTCCTAGCAACACCTTCACGAAAACGAATTGTTAGTGATGTCAAAGAAGGATTATCATACGTCTGGAATCATGCAAATATTCGTTTAAGTGCTGAATTAATGTTGATTGTGTGCACTCTAAATTACAACAATAACGTTATTATTCCAGTATTTGCAAAATCAGTATTGCATTCAGGGGCACAGACGTATGCTAATCTACTGTCCGCAACAGGTGTTGGCTCATTAATTGCAGCATTTTTAATGAGTTACATGTCGCGATTTGGATTACAAAGAAATATTTATTTGATAGTTGGTGTTGGAACTGCCGCCCTTCAGAGCTTAATGCTATTTGTTCATACATTTACATCCGCTGCAATTATTATGGTGTTGGTTGGTTTTTGTAACATGATTTTCCTGAATCAATCAAATGCATCATTCCAGTTCTCAATTCCAAATGAATTACGTGGACGAATTATGAGCGTTTATGTATTGTTAAATCAAGGATCAACTCCCATTGGTAGTATTTATTCTGGTGGCATCATGGATGCATTTTCTGGAATGTGGGGCTTCCCATCTTGTGGTATTTTAGCACTGGTATTGTTAGTTCCAGTACTAATTGGTAATCATAAAATGGTTGGTCAATGGTTGCATACCGAACGACAAAACAATTCTAAAGACGTAGTATAATCTGCAATAAAAACTAATTTTAATTTCAAAACTTAAGGCCTTCAAGACCAAAATCCTAAATTTGGATTTTGGTCTTGAAGGCCTTAATTAGCACTTGTTATCCGTTTATACCAGATAAATTTCGATACTAAAGTTACGATGTTAATGCTATTTGTAGACAGGAAATATTTTTTCACAAACCAATTTTTTAGCTATTCAAATAGATGAACAATCCCTGTAATGCAACCACACCTTGTGCACTATGAATATCTAACACAGATGGAAGTTTGTTTAGCTCCAAAGTAGATGCAATATATTCCCATTTACCAACATCTTCATCTTTGTCAAAATCTCGTTTATCTGTAAAATTGTGATTATTGGTCGTTAATTCAACAAGATAAATGTACGTCTGCTCGTTTGTAAATCCTTCTGAGGTATTTATTCGGTCAACAAGGACGAGATCACTTGAACTATTTAAAAGTAATCCCATTTCTTCTCTCAATTCACGCTTAGCAGCATGATCAGGTGCTTCATCACCGTTTACCATCCCGGCAACAATTCCCTTAGTTGTCGTGTTCATACCAGCACGAAATTCTTCACTTAAGTATAGTTTATAATCATCATTTATTCGTTCAAATGGCAGGACTGCAATTGAGTTACCATGGTCGACAACCTGGCGGTGAACCACCACACCATCAAAACTAGATTTAACTTGCCGATCATAAACGGTAAATATTGGACTTTGGGCTAGTAACTTTTCCGAAATAATTTCACCTGTTTTATTTTCCATTATTAAACCTCTTTTCAAATGATGCTACCTGACAATTTTTTTATTGGGATCGAAGATATTAGTAATTAATACAATAATTAGTAGCACCACGACTACTGCAAAAATAGAATGCATGCCATGCAATATAATCGTATCAATTGCCACTTTTTTTATTCCACTAGCATTCCCATTTGCACTAATTGCATTATTGATCTCTGACATTTTGATGGCACCGCGTTGAGCAGAAATGACAAGGTTCAAAACTGCCCCAAAAACTGCAGTCATAATTGTTTGCCCTAAGGTTCTACCAAGTGTCAAGAGCGATGTAGCTGATGCAATCAAGGATTGATCGACAAAGCGCTGACTCAAAATTGTATTCATACTAATCACCGCTCCGATACAGCCACCATTAAACATTGCAATGATATAGAAGGCCCATGATGGGAAGTTAAGACCAGCAAACACGAGTACTGAATACACAATTAGCAAAATGACACAAACAAAGATTGAGACATATTTGGGTACAAATTTAGCAATCACCGTTCCAACAAAAAACGAAGCCAATAGCCACATAATAGAACTGGAACTAACGACTAACCCAGCCACAGTTGCGTGTAACCGATATATTGACTGAAGCCACATTGGAAAATAAACTTGATATGCAATTAGGACACCGCTTAAAACAGCCGCAGTAATAATTTGTACGCCAAATGATGGATTTTCAAACATTTCAGGTGATATTAACGGGCTTATATTAGGACGTTTCTCGACTTTGATTAATGCTACCAGACTGATAGTAGTTAAAATCAGCAATCCTAATGCGATAACCGGTGCAGAATCCAATGACTGAACTGCTAATAGCAGTGATACTAGCGTCAACGATAACAGACTGATTCCGACCCAATCAAACTTAACCCTTTTACGTTCAACTGGTGACTCGTGATATCCAATCCATGATAATACGAGAACGATAATGCCCAATGGTACGTTAACAAAAAACACCCAATGCCAAGATAACTGGTCAACTAAAAAGCCACCTAACAACGGTCCAATTAATGCTGACAGCCCCCATGCCGTGTTGTTATATGCCATTACTCTTGCGCGATCTTGAAAACTATAGTAATCAGCAATAATTGTAAATGTTAGAGGCATGACGGCCCCAGCACCGATTCCTTGAATTGCTCTTGAAACAATTAAAACATAAATATTTGGAGACATACCGCTCATAAAAGATCCCAGCGTAAACGCAAATACGCCCCACAAGAATACTCTTTTTCGACCGCTTGAATCGGCCATTTTTCCATAAACTGGAGTTGTTACCGCCGTTGTTAACAAGTACGCAC
This sequence comes from Paucilactobacillus suebicus DSM 5007 = KCTC 3549, assembly GCF_001434475.1. Classification (GTDB taxonomy): domain Bacteria; phylum Bacillota; class Bacilli; order Lactobacillales; family Lactobacillaceae; genus Paucilactobacillus; species Paucilactobacillus suebicus. Next base: position 114,759 of record NZ_AZGF01000005.1, read on the forward strand.
TCATAATCCAACTTTGGTATGAAATACCGTGCAATTCACTAATAATTGACGGCAAGGCAGTTGTCACGATTGTTACTTCGACTGATGTCATAAATGTAGCAATAAAGACCGCCATCATGACTATGCCGCGCCTTTGCGAGTGCGGTTGTTGACTGCTTTTTTGCAAATTTCTCACCTAACTTTAAAAGCTTTAAAAAAATTTAAATTAATACCATTCTATTACTCTCGTTAAAATAAAACAAAATTTACTAACACGGTTAAGATAAATCATCCGAATTTTAATTTAAATAAATCAATGCGTACCAATGGATGTAAGCGCTATTAAGTGTTAGCATTTAATTAATTTCAAATGTAGTTTGTATGCTTCTATTTTAAAATTAATTCGTAGCCAAAATTCTCTGTTGTAGTCTTGCTTGAATTTATTATTCGAAGTTTAATACTTTGTTTGACACTAGCCACTGAACAAAAGGAGAGTGTGAATCATGGCAAAAAATGTGCAACAATCGATTGAAGAACTCACCCAAATCATTGATAGTCCCACGCAGATCAGTATTGAGACAAACCAGGTTAAACTGATTGAAAACCAACCGATTACTTTAATTGAAACACAGCAATATACTTTGTTAGACTCGTCAAAAAAATAAGGGTTACGGTACTTAAAATTTTACCGTCAACCGCACCATGGTAATGAAACAGTGCTTAAAACTTATATAAGCTTAACGTTCAACAAACGGTTGGCTTCGGACGCGTGGGGTCCTCAAAACCAAAATTCTAATTTCAGGATTTTAGCCTTGAGGACCCTATGTGCTGAGAACAAAATCTAACGGCATCATTGAATTTATTGACCAAACCATACTGCAACGTTAACATTAAAATAAATCGTGTTACTGGGAGGAAAAAATGAAAATTTTAGTAATTACTGGCAGTTCTCACCATCCGGGTACGTCGGAAATTTTGGCAGATAATTTTATTATGGGCGCCCAAGAATCTGGTAATGAAATTACAAGATTTGATGCTGGTGATACCCCGATCAGTCCACTTACCGTTGACGCAAAAAACAACACCGCTAATGGTAATGAAACCGACAGACAAATTCTAACAATGTTAAATGACGCAGACATGGTTGTTCTGGTTACCCCACTTTATTACTTTGGTATGACTGCGCAACTAAAAGCGGTTATCGACCGCATGTATCAAAACAATCAAAACCTAATTGGGAACAAATATGCGATGCTTCTAGCAACTGCATATGGTGACGGTGATAGTTTTGATGCCTTAGTAATGCACTACCACTCTATTACAAGATACATGAAGTGGACCGACCAAGGTATGTTACTTGCTGGTGGCTGTTCAGGCGTCAATGATGTTAATCGGACAAATTATCCTAGTCAGGCATACCAACTAGGAAAACAAATCAAACTCGATTAATTTCAACTAGTAAAAAAATTATGAAACAAAACAAATTTTATTGGTTGCGACACTATTTAATCAGTAACTTTGATAAAATTACCGTTAAGAGAAATAATTTACTGGGAGGATTTACATTGGCACAAACAATTTTGCTCGTTGAAGATGAGGCTGGATTGGTTGACTCGCTTTCATCTGAGTTTAGCTTCGAGGGATATGAAGTGATAACAGCTCTTGATGGTGAATCAGCCGTTAGTACATACCATGAAAACCAAAGTAGTGTTGATCTGGTTATCCTAGACTGGATGTTACCCAAATTAGACGGTCTGGGAGTGTTAAGACGAATCCGCCGAGAAAGTGATGTTCCCATCATCATGTTAACGGCCAGGGACTACAAAGGTGATAAAGTGGCCGGTTTGTTAGGTGGTGCTGACGACTATGTCACAAAACCATTCGATATTGAGGAGTTATTAGCAAGAATTCAGGTTGTGTTAAGACGGCCAAGAGATTTAAAGAGCTCACAAAGTGAATCGGTCTATGAGCTAGACGATTTGAAACTCGATACAGATAAGCGATTGGTTACACGTGGTACTCACAACATTCAGCTAACTCAACGAGAATTCAAATTATTATTGGAACTAATTAAAGACACTGGTAAAACATTTACCCGTGATGAATTGCTGAATGCAGTTTGGGGCGTTGATTTTGATGGTCAACCTAACACTGTTGATGTATATATTCGATATCTGCGTAATAAAATCGATCGTTTCCCCGAAAAAAAGAAGCTAATCCATACAATTCGTGGCGTTGGATATTCTCTGGATATTTTGGACTAATCTAGAAAGGCATCATAATGATGAATAACAAGCAACGAAAAGAAAATAGTGCTTCAATCATGCTACGAAGTTTTATTTTGCTGGTCACCATTATCATATTTGTTGCTAGTATCTCCACAGTTGTTGCTGTTGGTCATGAACTTCTTGAGACTAGTAATTATAATTCCAGTAAAATTATTACTAGTCTCAAAAACACTGTTATCGATGGCGACCATGACTGGCGCAATTGGCGGATTAATAACACACTAGATACCAGTACCAGCTACGTCCACGTGCATAATATGCGTAAAGATGCCAAGACAAAAAATTATTACTCACCGGGAACTGAAAAGCTTCTCAGTAAAAAAATGACCGAAATACCGCTGATTAAAAATTTATATTATCGTTCTAACGCCGGCTTTTACTACTATGGCACTGGCCATTCAAGAGGCATTGACTATCAATTATGGACAAAAGTTAATAATGAATTAGAGTTGTTAATTCGCATTGTGGCAGTTTTAATAGTTATACTGTTGCTAACTGTTGTTATCAGTCCGATTTACATTCGGGTTATTACACGTAGGTTAACATCCCCCCTGTCGGATCTAACTGAATCAGCAGAATCCATTTCAAAAGATGGAAATCGTCAATTGTCACTTCCGGTTCCCGATAAACCAACGGAAGTTACAAATTTAGCTACTAGCTTTAATCGCTTGCTTGATGAATTAGAGAAAAAATCTGAAAAAGAAAAGTTATTTGTTTCAAATGCGGCACACGAACTACGAACCCCAATTGCCACAATTAGAAGCCATGCTCAGCTAATTCAAAGACGTGGTCGAGAACATCCCGAAATCATCCCCAAATCAATTGAATACATCAACGATGAATCACATCAGATGCAATCACTTGTGGACGAACTATTAACACTGTCCCGAGCAGACAGAATGACGCTCGATTTCGACAACTATGACTTGAGTCAGTCACTAAATAACATCAGTGATCGTCTGAATGCAGCAATTAAACAAAAGATTAATCGACAGATTGAAAAAGATATTAGGATCACTGCTAACGAGGAAAGCATCGAACAAATTGTGACAAGTTTACTAAGCAACGCGGCCAAATATTCGCCTAATGATAGTGTCATCACGCTAAAACTAGATCGAATTAATGACGTAACTCAAATTAGTGTAATTGACGAAGGCCGCGGTATTAATGATGAAGACAAGCCCCACATATTTGACAGATTTTATAGATCTAATGACGTTAGAGGATCAATTGCAGGAACAGGACTTGGCCTATCAATTGCAAACGAACTATCATCTTTAAATCATGCTCAATTATCTGTCAGTGATAACCATCCCCATGGCAGCATTTTTACAATCACATTTGAATAGTTGGACCGAAAAGATCGAAAAATTCACTTTTTTCGATCTTTTATTTTGTTTAAGTTGTGATAATTTGCCAGTTTAATCGTTGATATACTAGCAATTTAGTCGTAATTAATCCGAATTATGAGAGTTTATCATTTTAATATCATTCAAAGCTACTTTTTTAAAGAAGGATTCTCTTATAGTATGAAAATCGAAATAAAAACACACCATTTATTGGTTATTTTAGAAAAGAGGTTTTCCTATGATTACGTCATTTATTGTTTCAATTTTAAATATGCACCACTTGTTGCCAGTGCTAATTGGACAATATGGTGTGTTTATATATGTCGGGCTCTTCTTAATGATTTTTATTGAAACTGGACTGGTTGTTTTTCCATTTCTACCAGGAGACTCGCTATTATTCTTGTGTGGATCAATTGCGGCGATGAGCAGCCATTCGCTGAATAGCATTATTCTAATTATTCTGTTATCACTGGCCGCTATTATCGGTGACAGTTTAAATTTTGAAATTGGCCAAAGGTTTGGTAAACAGCTGACGACCCCTAGGTGGCACAAGGTGATCAAGCCTAAACACTTAGCACAAGCTAAAGCGTTTTTCAAACGACATGGCAGCCTCGCCATTTTTCTGGGCAGATTCGTACCAATGATCCGGACACTGATCCCATTCACTGCTGGAATTAGCAAAATGCAGTATCGCAAATTTGTCTTTTTCAATATTCTTGGTGGTATTGCGTGGGTAAACATTGCTATTTTATCTGGTTACTTCTTTGGTAACATCCCGGTTGTCAAGGCACACTTTGAATTAATTATGCTGGGAATCGTCTTTGTCTCATTGATCCCCGTCGCAATTATGGCTCTCATTAATAAAAGAAAGGGGCAAAAAGCTGATGCGTAAAAGTAAGACCTGGCTCATTTTTGGTATTGGATCACTAGTCGCTTTTGCACTTTTAAGCGCTGGTATCTTATCAAACGCAGCAAGTCTGCAGTCATTTGATAGTTCAATTCAACAATTTTTCTCTTCTTTCATTAATCCGACCAATACGATGTTTATGTCTACCTTTTCCTTCTTTGGTAGTCCAGCCGTTTCAATTGGGCTAACCATCATTATTGCATTAGCAATTTGGTTGAATAAAAACCGCACCATGGCAATATGGATCATATTTACTCAAATTATCGGCAGTGGGATCGCTGAAATCGTTAAAAACATCGTTCAACGTCCTCGTCCCACACTACAAGTGATTAAAGATACAGGGTTCAGTTACCCGAGCGGACATACATTCTGCACCGCCATTTTAATCATGGTCATTTTATTTATCATGGTTCCAATGATTAATGATCAAGAAGTGCAAGCTTTAGTTTCAATATTGAATGTTTTATGGTTTGTCGTCATTGCAATTTCAAGAATTTACCTGCGCGACCACTTTCCAACTGACGTTATTGGCAGTACCCTTCTCGCAATTTCATGGTGGGAAGTTTCACGTGGCATCTACTTTTTTGCTCAAAAACATTTAGCTGGATCGAAGCTATTGGCAAATCATATGAAAGGAGAATAATAGATATGGAAAAACTAACAATTGTCATTCCAGCGTATAACGAAGAAGAAGTCCTTCACTCATCATTAGAGCGCCTATTAAAAATTGAAGATTCAATAATTAATTCTCAAAACATTGATGAAAGCTCAAATATCATTGTAGTTGATGATGGTTCAAAGGATAAGACTTGGGAAATAGTTGAACAGGAAAATCAAAGCAACAGCCGAGTTACCGGCATTAAATTCAGCAAAAACTTTGGTCATCAGAATGCATTAATTGCAGGTATGACTGAGGCAATTAAAACGGCTGATTTAGTGGTAACAATCGATGCCGATTTACAGGATGATCCGGACTCAATCCCGACAATGTTTCAAGAATATACACAAGGTGCAGACATAGTTTACGGTGTCCGTAACAATCGAGAAACTGACACATGGTTTAAACGGAACTCTGCCGGCTTATTTTACAAAACACTCAATGTATTAGGTGTGCGGTTGGTACAAAATCACGCAGATTTCAGAATGATGACCAAGCGAGCAATTAGTACCCTGCTCGAATACCATGAGAGAAACATGTTTATCAGAGGTGTCATTCCAATGCTGGGGTACAAAACGGCCAAAGTATATTACAAACGAACACCGCGGATGGCTGGTGAATCAAAGTATCCACTCAAAAAAATGTTAGCTTTTGCCTGGGATGGCGTCACGTCATTAACCATTGCACCAGTTAGAGCAATTCTAATGTTAGGACTGCTTGTCAGCATGCTTGGCGTCTGTGCGCTAATTTATTCCGTAGTAACCAAATGGATGGGGCTAACCGTTCATGGATGGTCATCGCTAATGATTTCTATCTGGATTCTTGGTGGTCTTCAAATGATTAGTCTTGGTGTAATTGGTGAATATATTGGTAAAGTTACTACGGAGGTTAAACATCGTCCCCGCTTTACCATCGAATCTAAATTGAAGTGAGATGTCTCATGAAAAAATTGGCAAATATAATACCGATCATCTTAATTATCGGTTTATTTATCGGAATGATTGGTAACCTAGTTGTACAAAACAATATTGTGCAGTCCTGTGTCTTGATCGCCGCAGCGATTTTTGTTTGGTTGAGTCGGACATACTTATCTTCTTTTTTTAATAGTTTAACAAGTAAACAAATGAAAGCGTCTATTTTAGGCGGCTTAATAGTGATTCTGGTTGTCCAAATATTAGTACTTGTATTCCTACCTGCTACCGTTTATCACGATCCATTTCGTGTGCTATACCAGGCAGAATTACTGAGCCATAATGAATTTAACTGGAGCAATTCAACTTATTTTTGGAGATACCCAAATAACGTATTTTTAAGCGTCTTCTTAGGTCAATGGCTTAAAATAACTAATTTATTTCATTTAACTACTAATATCAGTATTCACATTCTTTCAATTATCTTTTTAGACAGTTTTATTGGAATAACATTATGCTGGACTTTTTTTAAAAAGCATCGACAAGATATCACAATGTTCCTACTAATATTTTTTATTATTAGTCCATTTGCGTATACCTATTACCTGCAAGTCTTCTACTCAGATCTACCTTCACTATTATTTATCCTTTTGACATTTATCATTCTTTCAGACTGGACTTCATTTTCGAGAAAATTAAAAATTGCTGGTGGTATAGCATTATTTGCAATGACAATTTTGGCCGAACTAATTAAGCCAAATTTTGTTTTACTAGCAATTGCCATTGTCGTAGTAATGGTATTTATGTTATTCACAAACCGCAGCCTTTTAATGAAATTCCTCTTACCATTCATAATTATTCTTGCCGGTTTTGGCATTTCTCACCCAATCAGTAATGCAGTTAATTCAAGCGTTCATTTTCAAACCGAATCAAAGTATGAAATGCCAATGACCAATTGGATTTGGATGAGCTATAATCCCCATAGCAATGGTACTTATGTCGGCAAAGATATTGCGAAAATGAATCAGTTACCTACTAAACAAGCAAGGTCTAAGTACATTAAAAAAGCTTTGCCGAAAAGAATTAAAAAATTAGGCGTTCGCGGCCTTTTGTCAAGATGGCTGGGAAAAGCAGTAACCTTCTTTGACGTTGGTAAAATTCAAAAATCTTACACTGGTGGGTTCATTAGTGCTCCGGCTGCTTACCAAAAGATTCAAACTCAGCTAAGTGTCTTAGGTTCGTTGATTATGAGAATCGGATTTATCATGATCTATGGCAGCGCAATTATTAGTTGTCTCAAACTAATCAAAAGTCGCGGTCTTGTCAATGATCCCGTCGCACTATTAACACTGACTCTTGCAGTTGGATATTTTCTATTTCACACTCTGATCTGGGAGTCAGAAAGCAGATATGGCCAAGCTGTCATGCCATTACTGCTCATGACTATTGCCAGTTCTGCTTCGGAGTCATCGGCAATTCAAAAACCGATTATCGGTAAAAGAACACAACGATTAGCTGGCACGATTGTGGCCATAAGTGCCATAGCGATTGGCATAGTTTCAGGACAGCCTTTCATCAAAGCACAATCAAGATTTGTTGCACGGCAAGGGAGTCAACTATCAATGCAATACCATGCTAAGCCGTTTCTATTGCAAGGTCATGACAGTGCCATCCAATCAGTTGTTTTAAACCATCAAGCCTCGAAATTCACAATTACAACCCAGGCTTCATCTGGTATTCAAGCAGAGTTGCTCGATGTTACCACTCATCATCGTTACCAATTTAAGCAAACAACCGATAGGCTGACTTTGCATCAGCAACTTAATCCTGGTAATTATGAAATTAGAATTAAAAACAACAGTAATATAGCTGCACCAATTTCCATTATTAAAACCAAAAACTATCAGCTAGCACCTAAACCACTTAAAATAAATCATCAATCAAACCGCAACGCCTCCCTCATCTATTCAGCCCAAGTAAAGTTTCATAATAGACAATTAATGTAAAAAGAGTGGGGAAAAGGCGTTTTGCTCCCAAAATATAAGCCTCCTAAGACTAAAATCCTGCATTTTGGATTTTGGTCTTAGGAGGCTTATGTGGCCGGAAGTAGCCGTTTATTGCACGTTTGGACTAGATATATTAAAGAATTAAATTAGTCTGTTTTAGTACCGTTTATAGATACAATAGGTACTTTTGTCCCTATTTTTCTCTATTTTTATTGGAGCTTATTTTTAATTTTACCCAGACTATCCGTCAAAATAGTTTTACGATCTTCGTCAACAGCAGATTTTACTGTAGTCTCAAGTTCCGCAAATATTTGATTAATTGTCTTAATAACAGCATGTCCCTTAGGCTTTAAGAATAATTGCTTTTGGCGTTCATTATCCGCCGGGATTTTTCTAACCAGATAATCCTGGCTTGTAAGTGATTTTAACATGTTGGTTACCGTTGCATTTTGCCGATTTAAAAACGATGCTACGTTTTTTTGGATCGTTCCTGGATGCTCATCAACATACTTTAGTAATCTAGCTTGTTGAACATTTAATCCAACATCACTAAGTCGCGAATGGATGAACTCGTTTTCCCGCATAACTATTTCGTGCAAAAGTTCCGAAATGTTATCTGGATCATCAGTCTTCAACCTAATCCCTGCTTTCTGTATTAATTTAAATTATGTAATCATTATACAGAAATTTAATTAAAATAAAAACTTTTAATTAATTAGAGTGTTGTAGTTGTAACTCTTCAGCTCATAAATCAAAAGATTCTGATGAAGCCCACTCCAATTATCATAATCAAAATACCAATTATTTGAATCACCGCTATCGGATTACGTGGTGATTCCAACCAACCGAATTGATCAATCAACAAACTACCAATCATCAAGCCAACTAACACGATAACCACTGCCAATCCTGTACCAACAAGCGGTACCATCACGACATTTCCTAGAACAAATAACGCGCCAATGATGCCACCCATCCACATCCACCACGGATTAGAGGTTGAATTAGTTTTATCGATTTTAAGTGGCAATCTCATTATGGCAACAATGATGATTAAACAGACAGTACCTACCAAAAATGATACAAATGCTGCATGCACTGATGAATGCAATACTGTGCCCAAATGACCATTAATTGCCGTCTGCATTGCACTTAAAACACCAGTAACAATCCCAGCAATTCGCCACAGCCATAAACCATACTGTTTATTATCATTTTCAGTCTGCTTGTCTATCTTATTATGACGAGCATCTATCCAACCCTTACCGGCAACGGTTATAATTACTCCACATAATACCAACAAGGCACCAGCTAACCGTATTCCTGTTAAATGACTAATAGGTGAGTAAAACAAACCAAAATTGTCGATCACAAGGCCAGCGATAATTTGACCTAATACAGGCATTATCACTGTTTGGACACTACCCAATTTTGGAAAAAGCAAGATATTGCCGGTTAAGTACACAACTCCTAGAAGCCCGCCCAACCACAACCACCACGGTTGTGATGTAACTATTGACCATTTAAAGAATAGTGTATGAATCGAAAAAAGTGTGATAATAGCTAAAAAAATGGTTCCCACAGTAAACGAGGTCATTGATGCTACAAATGGTGAACCAACTGATTTTCTCAGTCTCGAGTTAATACTTGTTTGAATGGGTAAACCGAAACCAATCGACAACCCAATGATAATTGCTAACATATGATCCTCCCTTAGTTGTTTGATAAATCATATCATACAACACCCAAATTGGCGGAGGTGAATAAATTCATTTTGTTAGCGCCAGTATGATTCTGTATTGCTGTTCATTTGAACTTGCCAAGCAATAATTTCGTCTAATAATCCGTAATCAATCTCCTTTTGCCAGGGAATAGTAATAGAATCTTTTGTTTTAAGGTATCCGGCCGCACTAATGTCATCCTTGAATTGTTCGAATCCTTTAGATTTTGAAATCAATACGATACCACCTTCAGTTGCATTAAACTCGATAATATCTGTTTTGTGATCCGTAAACATTGGTGATTCGTTCACTAAAGCCAGTCGCAAATGTGGAAAACGTTCAGTAATCCAATCTAGTACATCATGAAGTTGCTTTCGTTGATCATCATCATTAATATTTTTAAAAAAATCTGCCAAACTATCCATCCATAACACCCGATTTCAAATTAATAACCGCTTACATATTATAACTGATTTTTGAATTTTTAAAGCAAAATAATACGTAAATCATTTTTTGCTATTATCCTCTGGCATGTGTATTAAAACTGCATCTGCTGCCAAAATAAGTACCAACCCAGCGATCATTGCAGCCATACCATGAAATAGTAGTGTAATTGACGCCAACATCATAAAGGACATCGACAACATTTGACGTCTGGTTCTCTTGGTCAAATCATGTCGATATTCATTAAGTTTATACACGCCAAAAATCATCACAACTATTATGATAGCTAGTTTTACAATCATCATTGGAGTCACTTCCAATTTAAAAAAATTCAACAAAGGATCACGATATTACACTATTCATACCGTGATCCTTCTCTCGCATTGACAATATCCAATTTCAGAGTCAGGTTTAAAAATTAACTTAATTAAATTTATTCAGTGACTTCATAATGAGATCAATAAATGCCTCTCGATTCAAATCTAGCAAAACTTCTGTATTATGGGGTTTCCCAGTAAGATCGTAGTAATCACAGACGGTTTCACCACGAACAAGATCACCCTTTGTTTCAACGTCGACATTCATCAACTTTGTAGTAAACATATTAGGATTGATCAACCAAGCAATCGTGCATGGATCATGCAACGGTGCTCCCTTGAATCCCCATTTAGGATTTTCATGGTAAATTTCAAAAAAGCTGAGCAGTCCATAAAACGCCTTACCAACAGAATTATCAATTGTTTTAACCTGTTCAATTTCACTTTTTAGTATTTGAGCTTTGTGGGTAACATTTAACGGTGCCATCACTGTCGGAATGCCGAAGTTCAAAACAATATTTGCAGCTTCCGGATCAACAAAAATATTAAATTCAACAGACGGCGTCCAGTTTCCCAGTCCCATTGCTCCACCCATAAAGACGATCTGATTGATTTTTTGTCTGGCCAAATCTGGATAAACTCGTAAAAATAGTGCCGCATTTGTCATTGGCCCAGTGACTACCAAAGTAACCTGACTTTCCGATTCCCGTAACGTCTTGGCGATGAGTTCAATTGCGGTCATCTTTTGAGGCTTAAAGTCAGGATCGGGCAGATCCGCACCATCGAGTCCACTTTTGCCGTGAACATTGCCCGCTGTTTCCAGTTTCTTAACAAGGGGTGTTTGATTGCCACTGGCTACCGGAATATCTTGACGTTTCATCAGCGTTAATATCTTCATGGCATTGTTTAACGTCTTGTCAGGTGTTTGATTGCCGGCCGAAGTTGTCACAGCCAATAATTTAACATCATCAGAAGCAACAGCAATCATCATGGCGAGTGCGTCGTCATGTCCCGGATCACAGTCTAAAATAATATTTTTCATCGATATAATTCCCCTTTGAGATATTCTTTTCTATCCGAAACTAATTATCCCAAAGAAACTGATTTACAGCAAGCGTTTACATTAGTTTAATCACTCACCTATAACTCAATTAAATGCAATTTCAAAGCCTTTGCAACTGCCTCAGCCCGAGTAAAAACTCCTAGTTTATTATAAATGCTGGTTAAATGAGACTTGACTGTTCTCTCGCTAACATTGATATTGCTGGCAATTTCTTTACTGTGTAATCCTTGCGCAACCTGAGTTAGAATTTGATGTTCCTGCGGTGATAAATCAACTGCTACAGAATCAGTTGGCAAAGCATCAAATGCCTTGCCAGCAATCCGTGGCTCGATATATGTTTCACCCTTCATAGCACCTCGAATAGCTTGGACGATTGTATCTTTATCAGCATCTTTTAATAAAAATCCTCGTGCTCCCAACCGCAAGGCCTCCTGAATCGGCTTTTGATCATCGAATGTTGTCAGCACAACAACTGGCAAGTTAGGATTATTTTGATGTAACTGCTTAATTAACGTGATACCATCCATTTTGGGCATCCGAATATCCGTTAACACTAAATCCGGTTTTGATTCATTGATAATTGATAGTCCAGCCTGACCATCTGACGCAGTTGCAATTACATTAATATCTTCAATGGTTTCAAAAATTAATTCTAGCCCTGTCCGGAGTATTTCATGATCATCAACAATTACAATATTTATCATGCTAAATCCTTTCTATCGGTTGCCATCGTCAGCGTTACAGTTGTACCTTCATCCGGAGTACTTAAAACAGTCACTACTCCACTTAAACTTTTAGCACGCTCTTGCAATCCCGTCAGCCCATAATGGTCCTTTTTTTTAATTTTTCTATCGTGGTTATCAAAACCGCTACCATAATCAATCACCTGTAGTTTAAAGACATTACCACTAATGAATGTTCTAATGACGGCTTGATCTGTTTGCGCATGTTTTGCGACGTTCGTTAGTGCTTCAGAAACAATTCGAGTTATTTCAGTTAACTGACTTGGTGAATAATCTGGTACTTCATCAGCATGAACGGTAACATTTAGTCCATAATTTTTATCAATTGCCTCAGCCACAAGTTGTAATCTAGCTGGGAGACTTTCCTCCGTGGTACTTCTCAAGTCAGTGAGTGTGGTACGGGAATCACGAAGCGCATCACGAGCAATATCAATTGCCTTTTCAACTATTTCTTTAGCTCGATCATTTTGTCCCTTATGCATAAAACTATTCGCCGCCTCCAGTTGCATTACCAATCCGGCAAGCCCTTGAGTCAAAGTATCATGAAGTTCTCTAGCAACTCGTTGACGTTCAGCATGAACTGCAGATTCTTCTACTTGGGCATATGCCAACTTTAATTCGTTATATAGATCTTCAAAATGTTGCCGTTCTCGCAACTGAATGTAATAAATACGCCAAAAATAAAGGACAAAAACCATGACAAATACAAATGCCAACAACACAATTAGGCCCTGCATCCAACCAACAATGGCTGTATACGCTCCCCATACCAAAAAATAAACAAACGTGATACATGTAAAAATTTTGTGTGGATGATCATAAATGATGATTAAATAAACCATGAAGACTGGGTATGTACCGATGTAAATGACTGGCGTCCCATTTACAAGCACAATCGAATATATCCAAGTCAAAATAAGTGGTAGTCCCACCACCATCCACTTAGCATGTATGTACAATCGCGGGCTAAACCAAATTGACAACATTACACTGCCGATTGAAAACATGGCAAATAGTGGTGCAACGCTCCTTGTTTGACGCGCAATTGCAATTCTATAGGACAGTTGAGAACCATGCATAGTGTCTAATACAAAAGCCGCTAGACAACCAACCATCAGCATCCATGCAATTAGAGGACCACGAACTGCTTTTAAATTTTTAATAATCTGTTGTTTTTGATAATCATTGGTCATTATTGGTCCTCCATCAATATTGTTACTGCTAATATACATCAAAAAGATTTCAATTTGGAGAAACTACGAACGGTTCGAAAGTATTATTTTAAATCTTTGGTTATTTTATTGCTGAAATCAGCTCAGCAGGCACTGAGACCTAACGTCTAAGGAGCTCCCACAAATCAATCGCATAGTTCGCGATTAATCTGTGGCTTCTGTTATTTTTTATCGCTGAAATCAGCTCAGCAGGCACTGAGACCT
>NZ_AZGF01000050.1 GCF_001434475.1 Paucilactobacillus suebicus DSM 5007 = KCTC 3549
TCAAGTGTTGCACTTCAATTTTAAATCGGGGTTTTTAAATTTATGGAATTAAGTAGTGAAATAATTTTATCAATCAGATTTTGTTTTGGACAAATAACAGTTACCTTTAAAATTTTTCTATTTTTTGAAAAAAAAGAATTAATGTCGGCAATAATCGGATTTTGAGGTGACACTTCTCGAAACATGTTAATTCCTTCATCGATTTTGAATGTAAAACAATTATATTCATCAAAAAAACATAAACTGGCTTCTGGAAAATTCACACCCAAAATATACAATAGATTTTTACATACGTTAATATCCATGGGTGATTCCTTAAGAACGTGAAGGCTTCCATTATTTTTTATGCTAAATATGATTCCTCCGTTAAAACCAATTTGTGGGGAATCTAATCCTAATAGATTGATATGTTCTTCCATTTGTTGGGGTGCTCTGCCTGAAACTAGTGTAAACGGAATATTGGATTCTCTGACAAATTGTATGGTTATATCAGAAATTTTGTGGCCTGAATTTAGTAAAGTACCATCCATATCTGAAAATATATGTTTAATCACTATTACACTTCCTATACTTTTTTACAGTATATTTTATGGAACGCGTTTCATGTCAACATCGAAAAATATTAATTCTTTAAATCATCAATAAGAGTTACCAAGTCTTGCTTATTTTTTGCATTTACAAGTCGAGTATATTTCCTATTGTCTTGCAATATTTCAAGTAACCCACTTAATGCACGGAGATGTTGTTTTTCTTTTTTTGGCGCAAGGCAAATGATTACATCTATTTTTTCATTCTCAATTGTTGCCGGGTTATCTAGTTTTAAAAGAGACATACCAATTTTGTATACTTTTGATGACGGTGAGGAGTGGGCTAGCAACACCCCCTCTTTTACTAGCATGAATGGTCCTTTTTCCTGTAACTTGTTAATTATCTCTGTTACATAGCTTGCACTAACCGAATCATTCTTTAAAAGTGGAATGAAAGCTTTTTGAATTGCCTGTTTCCAGCTTAATTCTTTTTTAGTTGTACTTACGTTTTCCTGTGGTAATAACTCCTTAATTGATGGAGTTTTATCATTTTTATCCTCTGTAGTGATTGATCCTGGATCAACTTGATCTTTAAAATATGCAACTAATTTTTTGTTCAAAGATTCTGGATTATTTATCATTACCTCATTTGAAATTATGTCCATTACATCTCTAGCAAGCTTATTTGCATCATGCATTGCGGTTAGGCCGACTTGATGTAGAGCTTTATCAATTAACTCGAAGTCCTTTTCAGTTGGAATGCCATGTACAGTAACAGCTTGCATACCCTGCTTATTTTCTAATTCGACAGTAGAAATAACTAGTTTTGCATTTATGATGTTACTAAATTTCTTGAATTCCTTTATGCCGAGCGGACGAGAAAATTTTATGCGATTGTACTTTCTTTTTAGTGTTTGTTGAAGGAAATATGAGGTTCCGACCCCACTTGAACATAGTAGCAATACATCTATATTAGTTGAAAAAGATTGATTATTTTTTATGCGGTTACTTTGACCACCAAAGTAAGTGGTTATTAAAGCTAACTCATCCTCTGATAGATTTTTATGAACATAATTTTCAAAAGGTTGTACCGCAAAGCTGGTAAGATCCATTAATTCTGAATAATCATTTTTTATTTCTTTTAAATTTGGAGACTTATATGGAATGTTCAGGACTAACCGTTGGTATGTTGACAATAGGTGAGCCTTCAATCCATTTCTTAATTGTTCAGAGTCAACATTTGTTCCAGATATTTGGGTAAAACGTTTAATGATTTCATCAACTAATTTATCAACCGGAAGTTCACTGTTGCACTGCCAGTTTGGTATATTTTTTGTCTGTGCACTATAAATAATGTTTTTGAAGTAACTAACTTCAGTATCTTTTATAGGAATATTAAAGTGATTCATTAAACTTTCTACCCATTCTTTCAAAACGACATCATCAAAATTTAAGTACTCTGGAACGTTTTCAACGAAACGGTCTTGATTAAGTTGAATTCTTTTAAGACACCACGATAGAAACGTTGCTAGTGTTTCAAATGAATTGTCACTAAAAACAACTTTCCCTTTTCTCTGTAATAAATTTAATTCGTCCTGAAGGTATCTGTAGTGAGCTCCACGCATTTCTTTTAAAATCATCTGGTTTTCATTGGCACATACAATTTGATAAACCCATGATCGTTGTATTAATTCATTACCGATTAGTTGCTTACCATTTCTGGTGTTTTTAACCGAAAAGGCTTTTGGCAAATCAGCTTTTAAGTCTTGAAAATCATTTATGATTGTATTTTTTGAAACGTGAAAATAGTTAGACATGTTGTTGAGTGTGATTCCTTGTTTGTTTTGGATTAAACTCCAAAGAATAATATCATGTCGGGAGTACTTATTTGAGTAGGCAACTGGATAGTCATTTTGTTGCAAGTTATCGTAGTGCATTAATGCTTTTTTTGTGTCAGTTGGCAAATAGTATTTGCTTTGTGTCAGGCGTTGCGCATTGTCAAGAGACATTTGATCGAGCCGGAAATTCATATCCTTTATCCAATAAAATGCACTTCTTTTGGAAATGGTAAATTCAGTTTCTATGTCCTTAGTATTCACGTATTCATGATCGACAAAGTATGTAGTAAGTAAATTGACACGTTTTTTTGAACTAATAATTATCAAAGATATCACCTCATTTTTTAAAAAGTAAGCGTTTTCGTTATTATATCAGGGTTTGTTAAAGTACACAATTTTTGCACTATTTCAGTGAATCAGATTGTCTTGTTGCACTTTTGTGTAAGCGGTACCATATGGTCGTTGAAAGGGATCGAGGTGAAAGATATGGAAAATGTTGCTAGCTTTGTTAACATAGTTACTGCATTTGATATTGATGCTAATTCAAAGGAAGAAGCAATAGAGCAAGTAATTAATAAGTTGAGTGAGTCTGGAAAATTAGTTGATCGGGAAAAATTTCAAAAGGATGTTTTTGGAAGAGAAGCTGAATTGCCAACTTATATTGGCTATGGTTTTGGGTTACCACATTCACAAAGTGATTTTGTTAAGAAAGCGACTATTGGCATTGGTAAGCTGAGGCGCCCAGTTGTCTGGACGGAAGACAAAGAGGCGGATTTTATTTTCTTGATTGCGGTACCACATGGTGGAAAAGAAAATATGCACCTCAAAATTTTGGCAAATCTGGCACGTTTGTTGATGCACGAGGATTTTAGAGAAAAGCTTCGTAGCTTACCAGAAAAAGGCGTACGGGAGTTGCTAAGAGATAGTCAAAATCTATCATAGGGGTGATACAAAATGGCTGAGAATGCTAAAAAGAAAAAAACCAGTTGGTGGGCTCCAGCTCAAAGACATTTGATGACAGCGACTGGTTATATGATTCCATTTGTGGTTGCTGGCGGTATTATTTTTGCACTTTCCGTTATGATTAGTGGTCAACCTTCCGCACCAACAACCGGGTGGTTAGGAAAGCTTAATTCAATTGGTGCTGCGGGGTTAGCGTTATTTATACCTGCTTTGGGTGGCTATCTTGCGTTTAGTATGGCCGATCGTCCAGGTCTAGCTCCAGGATTTATTACTGCTTATTTGGCAGTTCAGATTCATGCAGGGTTCCTTGGTGGTATTTTAGGCGGTATTTTAGCTGGATATGCTGTCAATTTACTAAAAAAAATCAAATTACCGGCTAACTTTAGAACCCTAAGCTCAATATTTATCTATCCTTTAGGGGGAACACTTATTGCTGGTGGGTTGATGGTGTTCGTTTTAGGTGGACCAATCGCCGAAATAATGAAAGCGCTAACTAATTTCTTAAATGGTCTTCACGGTGCTGCTAAAGCTCCTCTTGGAGTTTTACTTGGTGCCATGGTTGGTGTTGATATGGGTGGCCCAATTAACAAGGTTGCATATACATTTGCGCAAACGCAAGTTAATACTCTTCCGTTTTTAATGGGTGGGGTTGGTGCCGCTGGTGCCACACCTCCAATTGGATTGGGAATTGCGACACTTATCTTCAGAAATAAATTTAGTTCTGAGGAACGTGATGCCGGTATTGCTGCGTTGGTAATGGGTACTATGGGTATTACAGAAGGTGCCATTCCGTTTGCTACGGCTGATCCGATTAGAGTCATACCTGCAAATACAATCGGAGCGGCAGTGGCGTGCTTATCAGGATTTATGTTTGGATGCTTGAACCATGCTCCATGGGGAGGCTTGATTGTTCTACCAGTGGTTGATCATAGGTTAGGTTATATAGCCGCGGTTGCTATGGGTGCAATTGTTGTTGCTGTTATAGTCGGAGTCACGAAGAAGAAATATGTTGCAGAAGATCATACGGAAAATTCTGATGACGATGATGACATTGACTTTGATGTTCAAAATTTTTAATGATTAGGAGATGATCTCAATGAAAATTGTAGGTGTTACTTCATGCCCAAGTGGTGTTGCTCATACTTACATGGCTGCTGAGGCACTTCAAAAAGCTGGAAAAGACAAAGGTATTGAAGTTCATATTGAAACACAGGGTGCTAGTGGGGCTGATGATACCTTAACAAAGGATCAAATTTCTGCGGCTGACTTCGTTGTCCTGACAAACGATACAAGTATCCGTGGAACAGATAGATTTAAGGGCAAGAAGGTTGTTCAAATGAGTGCAACTAAAATTATTGAAAAAGCTGACGCTTTGATGAATAAGCTTGAAAAGATGGCTTAACTAAATGGCGTTAATCGAATAAATTCTTTTGGAGGAATTGAATATGACTGAAAAGGTTTCAATTAAAAGTGCTGTTACTGATATGTTGAAGTTACAAGATGATGGACGATTTTCAACGTTATTAGGTATCGGGCCAATGTCACCTAATTTATTACAAGCAAGTTTTGAATTAGCACGTGATGATGATTTTCCGTTGATGTTTATTGCTAGTCGTAATCAGGTTGATAAAGATGAACTTGGTGGTGGATACGTTAATGGCTGGGATCAAACTAGATTCGCTGCCGATATTAAGAAAGTTGCCGATGAAGTCGGATTTAATGGATTGTACTATCTATGCCGTGACCATGGTGGTCCTTGGCAGCGGGATAAGGAACGTAATGATCACTTGCCTGTTGAAGAAGCTATGAAACTTGCAAAGGAATCGTATTTAGCAGACATTGAGGCTGGATTTGACCTTTTGATGATTGACCCGACAAAGGATCCATTCCAAATTGGCAAGGTTGTAAGTTTGGACAACGTAATTGATTGGACCGTTGAGTTAATCGAATATTGTGAAACTGAACGTAAAAAGCGTAACTTGCCTGAAATTGGTTATGAAGTTGGTACTGAAGAAACCAATGGTGGCTTAACTACTACTGATAAGTACGAAAACTTCATCCAACGCCTGAAAGGTGAACTTGATAAGCGTGGATTACCAATGCCAACCTTCATCGTTGGTCAAACAGGTACTTTGATCCGTTTAGGTGAACAAGTTGGTGAATGGAACTATGAAAATTCAATTGACCTATCCACGATGGCTAAGAAATATGGAGTGGGACTTAAGGAACATAATGCAGATTACTTGGATGATGTAACACTACTCATGCAAACTCCTGCTCATATTACGGCTGCTAATGTGGCGCCACAGTACGGCACTGAAGAAACCCACGGACTGTTAAGGTTATATGATGTTGAACAACAGCTGTATCGTGACGGGTTGGTAGATGATGCTTCTGACTTATATCATACATTGCTTACAAAGGCAATTAAGAATGGCCGCTGGATCAAGTGGATGGAAGGCGACGATACTAAATTGACAGTGGAACAAGCACTTAAACGTCCGGATTTATATCAAATTATTCTAGATGTTTCTGGTCACTATGTATACGATGAACCCGAAGTGAAAGCTGAGATTAATAAGTTATACAGCAATTTAGCTAAAAATAATATTGATGGTCAGCGTTACGTTGTTGAACGTATTAAGAATCCAATTCGCCAATACGTTAAGACATTGAATTTGACGGGATTAACAACAGCCATTCGTGAGGAAGATACTAAATAATTTAAATTATGATGAAAGGGTGTATTTTAATTATGCGGCAATCTAGTACAAAAAAAGGTAAGACTGGAAAATTTATTAGAGGCTTAATTTTTTCAATTTGTGTACTGTTTATCTTCTATCTGATTATTGGATATTTTGGACTTACAGCATCGCAAAAAACTGGCGGTTTTATGTTTAGTTGGTACGGGATGTTTGCCGTTAGCATCTATGTCATCGTTCGTTGTATTTATCCTAAAGCGAGACTGATGAATATCTTTAAAATTAAATGGTTCCACTGATATTCGCAATTGACAAAATAAAAAAGAAGCCTTCCGAAAAAGGAAGACTTCTTAGCATTAATCGAATAATACTGTTCCTGACAAAAACAGTATAGACGATTTGTGTAATGATTGCAAGCGCTTTCATTGATGATTTTAAAACCTGGTTCAAGTATTGAACATGTCTTGTACAAAATGGAGGGAAAGTAATGATTAACGCACAAGAATTGTCTTCCGAAAAGGTTTTTGATAGTACAGATGAATTATCTGTTAACACTTTACGAATGTTGAGTGTAGATATGATTCAAAAGGCTAAATCTGGACATCCTGGTATTTGTCTTGACGCGGCACCAATGGCATATGTTCTTTGGAACTATCATATGAATGTTGATCCAAAGAACCCTGGGTGGATTAATCGTGACCGATTTGTTTTATCAGCAGGACACGGTTCAGCAATGTTGTATAGCTTAATTCATCTTAGTGGCTACGATTTACCAATAAGTGAATTAAAGCAATTCAGACAGTTAGGTTCTAAAACACCTGGTCATCCAGAGTATGGACACACTGTTGGTGTGGATGCCACAACTGGACCGCTGGGTCAAGGAATTGGAATGGCTGTAGGAATGGCACTTGCTGAAAAACATATGAGCGTTGTTTACAATCATGATTATGACATTATTGATCACTATACCTACGCAATTGTTGGTGATGGAGACTTGATGGAAGGTGTAAGTCAAGAAGCAATTAACATCGCTGGCAAAGAAAAGCTTGATAAACTCGTCGTCTTATATGACTCGAATGATGTAACTTTGGACGGGCCTTTGAGCAATGAATCCATTGAAGACCAGAGCATGAGATTTCAAGCGGCCGGTTGGGATTATTTACGTGTTCGTGATGGTGAAGATTTAGACTCAATTAATCGTGCGATTGAAGCTGCAAAACAAACTGATAAACCAGCGATTATTGAAATTAAAACAGTGATTGGCTACGGTTCACCAGACGCTGGTACCAACAAGGTGCACGGTTCAGCGTTGGGTGATGACAATGTTCAGGCTACTAGAGAAGCATTAGGATATTCGGATGAACCCTTCAAAGTTGAAAAAACAGTCTACGATCGATTTCAGAATATTCAAATACGTGGTGAAAAGGCTTATGATACTTGGCTACAAGAGTTTAGTATGTTTGAGAAAAATGATCCCCAAGCCAAGTATTTTTCTGAAGACAATTCTCCAGAATTGAATCTTGATGATATTGAACCGTCTGCAGAGGTTGGCGAAGAAGTTGCCACACGTGTTGCAAACTCGGATATTATGCAGCAAATTACAGAAAACAACCTTAATTTCTGGGGTGGAGCTGCTGATCTGTCATCAAGTAATAAAACACAATTAACTGGAAGTGGTCGCTTTTCAGTATGTAACCCTCAAAATCGAAATTTATGGTTTGGGGTTCGTGAATTTGGAATGGCGGCAGCATTGAACGGTATCGCATTACATGGTGGCACACGAGTATTTGGCAGTACGTTCTTTACATTTTCTGATTATCTTAAATCCGCTGTGAGATCCGCAGCTTTACAAGGATTACCAGTGACGTATGTATTTACTCATGATTCAATTGCTGTTGGGGAAGATGGCCCTACGCATGAACCAATAGAACAATTAGCCGCACTTAGGTCTATGCCAAACGTGAATGTAATTCGTCCTGCAGATGCAAATGAAGTGTTTGAATCTTGGAAAGTTATTGCTAAAGAGACGGACACACCCAACGTAATGGTATTGTCTCGGCAAAAGTTACCTGTTATGAAGGAGACTTTAGACGCTGATGTATCAAAAGGTGCATATGTTGTATCTCCAGCTAAGACGGGATTAGCTGATGGTATTTTAATTGCCACAGGATCGGAAGTTTCACTAGCACTAGAGGCTAAAAAGGCATTGACCAAAAAATCCTATGATATTTCAGTTGTTTCAATGCCAAGTATGGAATTATTTGATCGACAATCAGATGAGTACAAAGAATCTGTTCTACCATCATCAATTACTCGCAGAATTTCAATTGAAATGGAAAGTACATTTGGCTGGGGAAAGTATGTTGGACTGGATGGAGCAAGTATCGGTATTGACACATTTGGTGCCAGTGGCAATGGAGATGCTGTTGAAGAATACTTTGGTTTTACGGTTAAACACATCGTTAATCAATTTGAATCATTGTGGAATAAGTAGATCATTGGGATTGAGAAGCATAAGCGTGAGTACTTGAGGATTAATTAGATTATTAACTGTTCATCAAAGGAACGTAAGATTTAATTATATTGTAGAAACTTTTTGTTGATGAAGGAGTGCGTAGTTATGAATTTAGTAAGTTCAATTAATCCTCAAAATATTCTTGTCAGTATTGATGACACGGATAAAAAATCTGTTATTGCAAAACTAGTTGATGCGCTCTACGAAACAGGTGAAATTACTGATAAAAAAGAATTTATCGATGACGTTTATTTTCGTGAAGAAGAGGGTATCACAGGCATCGGGAATGGATTAGCTATTCCACATGGTCGTAATGAATTTGTAAAAAATTCATCTTTTGCAATTGCTACACTAAAACAATCAGTTGAATGGGGCAGCATAGATGATGAACCAGTAAAAGTTGTAATACTGCTTGCAGATTCACTTGATGGCAAGCCCATAATGCTAGACAAGTTCATGAAAAAGCTTAGTGATGAGGATAAGCTTCACTTTTTGAAAGAGGCTACGTCCGTTAGCGATGTTATTTCGGTGCTCGATAGGTAATTATTTATTTAAAATTCATGTATGTATAGACAATATTTGAACCAATTACCCACACTTTTTGGAAAAATAAATTTAACATATATGGGTTAATGATTAGATAAAGAAGGTTGTGGACTATGTCAGTCAAATTAAAGGGAATCGCTGCAAGCAATGGTATTTCAATTGCAACTGC
This sequence comes from Paucilactobacillus suebicus DSM 5007 = KCTC 3549, assembly GCF_001434475.1. Taxonomy (GTDB): domain Bacteria; phylum Bacillota; class Bacilli; order Lactobacillales; family Lactobacillaceae; genus Paucilactobacillus; species Paucilactobacillus suebicus. The sequence goes on from NZ_AZGF01000050.1 coordinate 9,261, forward strand.
GTACGTCCTTACTGAGCCAAATTTAAAGTTTGATAGAATTAGCAATGCAAATTGTAAGAATGAAAAATTGCGTTTTAGCAAAGCATTAGAAAAATCAAAACAAGATTTGGCCCTAATAAAGAAGCATGCTGAGGAGAATATGGGTGAGGAAGAGGCGCAGGTCTTTGAAGCACATATTGCCATTTTAAATGATCCAGAGTTTATTGGAACAATAGAGAATGAAATTGATAATGATAAAGTAAATTCTGAACAAGCATTGTCAGATGTTTCCAATAAATTTATATCCATCTTTGAGGCAATGGATGACAATGAGTACATGAAGGGACGAGCAGCCGATGTTAGAGATGTTTGTAAAAGAGTTCTCAGTCATTTGTTGGGAGTTTCGTTACCAACACCTTCATTAATTGACAAAGAGTCAATTATTGTTTCACATGATTTAACTCCTAGTGATACTGCACAATTAAATAAAAACTATGTTAAAGGGTTTATTACGGATATTGGAGGGAGAACTTCACATTCTGCAATTATGTCTCGAACTCTTGAAATCCCAGCTGTGGTTGGAAGTGAAGACGCAACTTCTAAAATTAAAAATGGTGACACTGTGATCATTGATGGGATTAATGGAATGGCAATTGTTAATCCCAATGAGGATGATGTAGAAAAGTTTCAGAAGGCTAAAAGACAGTTTGAGAATCGTCTCAAAGAATGGGCCAAATTAAAAGACGCACCCAGCCTCAGTTTAAACGGTGAACAGTTTACCATTGGTGCGAATATTGGTACGCCAGACGACGTCAAATCAGTTATCGATAATGGTGGTGAAGCAGTTGGTTTGATGCGCTCAGAATTTTTGTACATGGATTCAAATGAGTTACCTACTGAAGATGAACAATTTGAAGCCTATAAAAAAGTTGTTAGCGGTATGAACGGTAAGCAAGTGGTTATTAGGACAATGGATATTGGCGGTGATAAGCATTTGCCATATCTACCGCTTCCTGAAGAAATGAATCCATTCTTGGGTTATCGTGCCATTCGAATCAGTTTAGACCGACAGGAAATCTTTAGAACACAATTACGTGCATTAATTCGGGCTTCGGAGTTTGGCAAGTTGGCAATTATGTTTCCTATGATTGCAACTGTGGATGAATTTAAACAGGCCAAGAAGATCTTTGAAGAAGAAAAATCTAAGCTAATTGAACAGATGGTACCTGTTGGAGCCAACATTGAGGTTGGTATGATGATGGAGATTCCGGCGGCGGCAATGATTGCTGATAAATTAGCTAAGTATGTCGATTTCTTTAGCATTGGTACCAATGATTTAATACAGTACTCCTTTGCTGCAGATCGTGGGAATGAGCGTGTCTCATACCTTTACCAACCATATAATCCATCTTTACTGAGATTGATTAAAAATACTATTAAATATGCTCACAAGGAAGGTAAGTGGGTTGGTATGTGTGGCGAGATGGCAGGAGATCAAGTGGCAGTTCCAATTCTGATGGGGATGGGGCTTGATGAATTCTCGATGAGTGCGACGTCAATTCTTCAGACAAGGTCCTTGATGAGAAAATTAGATACGAAAAAGCTGTCAGAATTAGCCAACAGTGCATTGAATGCGGAGACTAACGATGATGTGATCAAATTGGTTAAAGAGTTTACTCAACATAATAAATAAGGTTACTGGCCATTTAATGATTAAAAGTGAAAACAATAGTCATTTAAATCTCTCCTTTAGAAAATACAGTAAGAAAACGTACAAAATTGATTATACAAGGTTGGTTCTCTTGAATATTGAATGGCCTGAACCTCACTGGTGTGACTTTAGCATTGCTGAAGTTGCACCTTTAGTTTATTAAAAATATAGATTTTGGAGGCATTGTGATGAATCAAAATGAATTAAAAGCATCTGTTGGTAATGAGGCTGCTAAGTATGTAGAAAATGATATGATTGTTGGTTTAGGTAGTGGAACGACTGTTAGTTACATGGTGGATTCTTTGGGTAAAAGAGTAAAAAGTGAAGGTCTTAATATCGTGTGCATTTCAACGTCTAATAGAACCGCTGATCAAGCCCGTTGTTTAGGAATGAATGTGACATCGATTGATAAAGTTGGTCATGTTGATCTAACCATTGATGGAGCCGATGAAATTAGTTCCGATTTGAATGGTATTAAGGGTGGTGGTGCAGCTTTACTTTGGGAGAAAATCGTTGCAACTAATTCTGATAGAAATATGTGGATAGTTGACGAAAGTAAGATAGTTGATCATCTAGGAGCATTTCCGTTACCAGTTGAAGTTATACCATTTGGTTCACAACATGTTTTTGATAAATTTAAGAAAATGGGATTTCAACCAAGTTTTAGAACAAATGTGGCAAGTGCATTAGTAAAAACAGATTCAAACAACTTAATTATTGATTTACATCTTGGTAAAATAAGCGCTCCTAAGGAACTTGCAGAGTTACTTAACGACACTGTAGGAGTTGTCGAACATGGATTGTTTTTGGACGTTGTTGATAAAGTGATAGTTGGTAAACAAGATGGAATTGAGACAATAGACAGAATCGAAAAGTTTGCCAATGCAAATTAATATCCGACACATAGTTTCACGTGAAACAAATAAAAATTAATTTATGTTTAGATTCATTCAAACATGCATTCACCATGCTAACCAGGCATATTAATTCAGTGCGATAAGCATTCCACATATCCAAAGAACGCTCCTATCCTAGTA
>NZ_AZGF01000051.1 GCF_001434475.1 Paucilactobacillus suebicus DSM 5007 = KCTC 3549
TTTTCTATCAGTACTTCTTGACGAAGAACCTCAATTGTCAAATACCGACAATCAATGTGTGTAGCTCTCTTATACCACGGCTTCAACCCGTGTTGTTCCGCACTATTGTACTTTGAATTCCTTCAAAAACTGACTGAATGGAACCAACCCTTCAGTGCGATATTTCTTCGTAAATGCATCCACATCCGCTTGGGTATGGTTTGCATCTGTTTCCAGAACTAATTGTTCAACTGGTAATGGACGATCGTCTGAAATCTTTACGTCAATTACTACCGGACCATCAGCGTTCTTCGCTTCATCGAAGGCTTGCTTCAATTCAGTTAACGTGTGCACTTCGTAACCCTTGGCTCCAAGTGCAGTTGCCGCATCCCCGAAGTCTGCGTTGATCAAATCAACACCTGAATGTGGTTGTGGTGTATCGTCCTGTTCAGCTTCAATAAAGCCAAGTGACTTGTTGGTCAGCACAACGTTGATAATCTTTTCGTTGTACTTAACTTGGGTCAGAATGTCTTGCATGACCATGGTGAAACCACCGTCACCACTAATTGAAAATACTTGACGATCAGGATATGATTCTTTGGCTGCAATCGAAGTTGGTAGGCCATAGCCCATCGTTGCATACCATGCAGACGTTGTGATCTTTTGTGATGTCTTCATCTTCAACAGACGATAACTATCAATTGTCACGTTACCAACATCAACTGAGAAAATGGCATCGTCGTCAGCAATTCGATTAATTTGTTCAAAGACAGAATCAACGTTCAATGGTGTCTTGTCTTCGTCAACAAACTTAGTTAACCATTCGTTCCAGTTCTTCTTGTCCGCAACCAGTGCGTCGTAGAATGGACGTGAAGCAACTGGTTTGGCGATCTTCAACATTGCCTGAAGAGTAGCTTTAGCATCAGCTAAAATACCAACATCAACGTGATGACGCTTGCCAATGTTACTTGGTTTGACGTCTACTTGAACAAACTTAGTATCTGGCTTGATAAAGAATGGCGCAAACGGCATGTTCGTACCGATAAAGAGCACTGCATCAGCATTGCTTGCGGCGTCAACACCGGTTTTGGCGGCCACACGACCAGCACTTAGCATGTATGCTTCATCTGAATCAGGCAAGGTGCCCTTGGCAATTGCTGAAGACATCAAAGGAATCTTCAATTGATCAGATAACTGTTTTAATTCTTTAGCGGCCTTTTTGGCACCAACACCAAAGTAAATTAATGGCTTCTTGGCATTAGTTAAAATATCAACAGCCTTCTTAACAGCATCTTCATTTGGTAATGGATAATTGTCAGTAAACGTAAACTTATCAGCTGTTGATTCAAAATTATCGTCAATTTCGGTCCAGCCTAGGTCCTTTGGAATCGTGACCACAGCCACACCAGAATTTTCGTAGGCCTGACGAATAGCTTGATCAATTACTAATGGTAACTGTTCTGCAGTCATGACAGTCCGGTTGTAAACTGAAACATCCTCAAACATTGGATTTTCATTTAATTCTTGGAAGTAATCGGTGTTCATAATTGAGGTAGGGACTTGTGCCACAATGGCCAGTACTGGAGCATGATCATATTTTGCGTCATATAATCCGTTTAACAAATGAACTGCACCAGGGCCAGCTGATCCAAATGTTACCCCAATTTTTCCAGTTAACTTTGCTTCACCAGAAGCGGCAATCGCACCTACCTCTTCGTGACGAACCTGGATATATTTCATCGTCTTCTGACGATTGTGGAGAGCGTTCATTGTTGAATCAAATGAACCGCCTGGCAAACCAAAAATGTGGTCAACATGCCAGTCTTCTAACACTTTAATCATTGCGTCTGATGCATTAATTTTTGTACTCATCGATAAATTCCTCCTCAGAAATATAAATCAATTAACGCTACCTATCATAATCTACTTACTAAAAATAAGCAACTACTTTGTTCAATTTTGTGTAACCGGTTAAACATTTGCTGTGCATATCATTAGACTAAATCAAAATGATAAGTTTCACAAGAATTACACTCACCTATTACGAAAAAATTAAGGACAAAAACAGGTCAAAGCAACGATCACACTTTACATCGTTACTTTGACCAATAGTTGTTATATTTCTAGCAATTCAAATGCTTGATCTGCGCTAGTATTTAGCTGGGTACGAAACTGGTATTGATCATACAATTTACGGTCTGCATCATTAACACGAGTTAGTTCAACTGAATCCAAGCTCAAAATTCGTTTGTAGTGTTTAGCTTGATCAGAGTATTTACGAGATGTCTGTTCACTAACTTCCGTGATAAATGGCTCTACATTTCTAAACTTATCAATTAAGTAAAAATTGCGGACAATAATATCAGCTCTAATCTGATCCTCAATAAAAATAATTGCCTTTTTTATATCGTCCATATTAATTTTGGCACTTAGCTGCTCATCGGGTGCAAAAACCAGTGAGTCATATATCTCACTATTCTGGCTATCAACGTTAATAATCCTGTGTTTTGCTCGCAATTCATCAGCTTTATTAGCTTCGTAGGTAATATCTGGATACTGCTCTGGACTGATTCGTGCTTCACCGTTTGTATGCAGATCTTGAACGTTGCTGACGCCCAAAATCGTATCATCATTCAGCTTCTCACCTTTGATGAACTTCTGAATTGAATCGATTACCTGATCTGGTTTGTTAAATAGAACAAATGTTAGATCTGTGGTAATGTCCTTTGCGAATACATCAAAATTCACAGATAACTTACCATCGCTGTCCGTCATACCATTTTCTAGTAAATGATTCATCAAAATTTGACTTAAATTTACTCCGTAACGGTGGTTTGCCGATAATAAAACATAATTCGTGGTTGTCATGGCTGATCAGTCCCTTGCATAGATTTATTAGCTTCATTATAGGACTGTTTGCGTTTTCAAACTACTTTTTGTCATATCTTTTAGCCGACCATTATTCAACTGCAACACACGATCACAAATTGCTAGTGAACTTCGTCGATGGGTAACAATCACCACCGTCCCGTCATAGTGTTGCTTAACGGCGTTCAAAATTAATGCTTCATTCAGCACATCCAAGTTACTAGTAGGTTCGTCCAAAATCAATAGTGAACCATCATGAAGCAATGCTCTGGCTAATTCAAGTCGCTGTGCTTCACCCGCCGACAATAATTCTTGACCACTTGAAATTTTAGTATTCAATTGGTCAGGCAATTGCTTAATCGTTGTATTCAAATGAACCCACTCAAGCACTTGCCACATTTTTTCATCCGTAACTTGTTCATCACGTAGACTTAAATTTTCCCGAATCGAACCCTCAAAAATCCGTGCATTTTGTGGTACATAATTAATTTGTGAACGTAATTCAAACAACTTTAAATCGGTGATTTGGTTTTCATTAATTGTGATTGTGCCCTTTTGTGATTCGTACCATCTCATAATCAGCTTAACAATTGTACTTTTACCCTCACCGCTGGGACCGATGATCCCGATTCTTTCACCATCTTTAATTGATAAGTTAATATCTTGCAAAATTGTATCATTTAGGCGTTCAGGATACGTGAACTGAACTTGATTTAAATGAATCTGCTGAATTGATCCAATTTTACTAACCCCACTATCATCAATTGCTGAATGTTCATCAAATAAATCAAAAAGATGATGTGCTGCAACTAAGCCACCCGATAGCGAACCTGGTAAAGATCCCAGGGCCAGCACCCGACTAAATGTAAATGGAAATAAAAGGACCCATACCAGTGAAACTTGAGTGAGAAGGGAAACCAGTAGCACGGCAACGGTGCCTAGAACTAGTACCAGTTGCATTAACATCCCCTGTTGATCCTGCCTCATCGTCTTTCGTCGATTGACCCGCCAATAATCATTAGCGGCCTGATCCAATTTATCCAGTTGTTCTTGATCTCGCTGATATTGTTGTAATTCAAACTTCCCGGTGACTGTTTCGGCAGCTAACCGTTGATGCTCGGCGTCAACACGATTTAGTTGAACTGCTGTTTTTTTCAATAATTGTTGATTGAATAGTGGCAACATCGCACCAACGATGACATAAGAAATCAATGCAATAATGCCAATCAACGGCTGGATCGTCCAAAAATAGACGACTTGAATTGCAGAAACTATCAACCCAATGACGACTGGAGATAGCGTATGAGCGTAAAAAATTTCAATTTGTTCAATATCTTGGTCAATCACCTTCAATAAATCACTACTATGCTGATGATCAAGCTTGGCAGGGGCTAATTGAATCACCTTTCGATAAGTCAAATTACGAAACTTTGACAGAATTTTAAACGCCACTAAATGTCCCAAATATTGTTCGCCAAATCGACAAAAGCCTCCAATCACAGCCAATAATATAATTACTAACCATGGAAAGTCCTGAAATGAGTGCAGCAATGAAATAAACCCTAGTAAAATAATTCCCAGTTGTAAGAATGTCGCAACTGTTCCGGAAAGGATACTAGCGCATAAGATAAAGTTCAGCTTGCCGGCATTTCTTAAAAGCCTCACTAACAACTTCATTAGGCGCGCACCTCCTTCAATAGCTGATTTTGCTCGTCAATTAATTGTTTAAACGCCACGACTTTATTAGCCAATTCAACAGGAGTTCCATGAACCAGTCTTCCATTATCCACGAGATAAACTTCGTCAAGTTGTTCAATGTCATCAAGCCGATGGGTAATCAGCATCGTGATTTTTGATTGAGCCAGTTGTTTAATGACCCGCAAAATTTGACGAGCGTTATCAACATCAATATTAGAAGTGATTTCATCAAAAATATAAACCTGTTTATTAGCCAAAATAGCTCTGGCAATCGCAATTTGCTGTCGTTGACCAGGTGAAAGCCGCGCACCATTTTCACCGACCACCGTTTCGAACCTATCCGGCAGATCCTGAACAAACTGGCACAGATTCATTTCCTTTAACTGTCTTTCCCAATTAATATCAGTATGAACACCAAATAAAAGATTATCTTCAATTGATCCATCAAACAGGACAGATTCAGGACCCAAGTAGGCCACAAATCGCCACCAACTCTGTCGTGTGAGTGCCGTTAAATTAGTATTATCAACTGTAATCGACCCACTTGTCATTGGTAGTTGTTTCATCAATGTCCTAGCAATTGTGCTTTTACCACTACCGCTGGGTCCTGCTAGGCCAACCACGTGTCCAATCTCTAAATCAATTGTCACATTAGATAAAATATTGCGATCCGCATAACCCACGGAACCGTCTAATTTAACGAATCGTGGTGCTTTTTTTAGATCGACACTAGCACTACTAGTCTGATTAGTGTCATAATCAATCAATTCAAAAATATGTTTAACTTTCGGCAACGTAGACATAAAAATATGAATAAAATAACCGAACTTACGAAAATCAATTAACCAAAGGCTGACCAGTGAACTAATCAAAACGGCACTCATAATGTTTAAAGTACCAGCGGCAACTGCCATACCCTGCGCCACAACAAACCATCCTAAAGCTCCATACAGGCAAAGGTCCATAATCGTCAGTGTTTGCAGTTGATAAACTAACACGCCCATCGTTTTCTGACGAAAGTTCTCCGAATCCTCAGCAAAGTCTGCGGCATACTGTTCCTGTCGTTGATACATAATCAAACTATTCATTCCAAAAAAATCGTCTAAAAATCGTTGTCCCATGTGATTAAAACTAGCAATATATGCAAAGTTTTTCTTGTCACCGAGACCTTCCAGCAAACCCATGCCGCCGCCCAAAGCAAAAATACCTAGTAGTGGGATCAAGACGGTTAATGGGTGAATAAATAGAATGGTCACGACCATGACAATTCCAGTCATAATCAACTGCAAGCTAGTTGGAATAATCGTATCGTAAAACACAGCAATTCGTTTAATTGTTCCTAGGTCTTGATGCAGAATTTTCATCATCTTGGTCGTATCTGTTGACGCTTGCTTAAGGTAGTACTTGAAAAATTGATGTTGCAAATCCTTGCTCGCGGCGGACGCCCACCGATCACTCAAAATTGGGGCACCAACCATTAGGTAGGTAAAACTGACAATGAACTGAATACAAATGCAAATTAGCAAGGGTGTACTCCAGCTCCCACTAATTGCTCGGCCTGCACCAGCAGTTAAAACTGTAACCACTAACATTTCGCTTAACCACTGGCATAAAACTTGAATGTATGTGCGCCAGCGTTGCTGACCACCTAAGTTCCAAATGCGTTTAATCATTATGTATTCCTCCATTCATATTATCTGGCGTAACAACAGTCGTAATCCGGCCATGATTCATAATTAACACTTTGCTGCACGTCATATTTAGAAACTCTTGGTCATGAGAAACTATAATTAATAGAATTTCCGCTCGTTTCAGATGGGCGATCAAACTGCTTAGTCGTTGCATATTGCCATAGTCCATGCCACTGGTTGGCTCGTCCATCACAATAATCTTTTTACCAGACAATAACGCCGTAGCGATCGCTACCCGTTGTTTTTCTCCGCCAGATAATGTTTGGGGATGACGTTTTAATAGCTTAGTTAACTTCAATGATTCCAATAACTGCCTGTCTTGTTCGGTCAACCGTGATCCGTTACTAATTTCTTTTTCAACAGTTTCGAAGAAAAGTTGTAGATGAACATCCTGCATGACTAAAAAACTGTTTTTAACTAGTTGTTTTCGTGAAAGTTGTTGGCCATTAAATAGAATTGTCCCTTCATGGTGCTTAATCATCCCCGTCAATAATTGAATTAAAGTTGACTTACCGGCCCCATTTTCTCCGCTAATGCCAATAACATCACGGTTGCTAAGTTCTAATGACTTAATATCAATTAGTGACTCATGGCAATGATACCTGAACTTAAGATTGTGAGCTTCAAGTGTGATCAAATCGCTCAAATTACGCATAATTCGAGTCTTGGTAAGCCTTAACCGCGGTGCTGTCAGGTTTCTCAGACGGTATTTCGTAGCTAGTAGTGTTGCGTTCTCCCGCATTTCCTGCCGACTAATTTGACACTTTATGTGGCCATTATCGATGACGACAAATTGATCAGCTAAATCAATTAAATAATAAAGTCGATGATCAGCAATAATGACGCTACTACCTTCATTTTTTAGATCAAGAATTTGACGACGTAATTGTTCAATTGCGGTGACGTCAAGATTACTAGATGGTTCATCCAGTAAATAGAGCGGTGGTTTCAGCATTGTTGCACTCATTAACGCAGTCATTTGGCGTTGTCCACCAGATAGATCAAACATTGCACGGTTCAATAAATCCTGCGCATGATAGTAATTAACCACATTGTCGATTCTCTGAATCATCGTTTTTTGATCCATGCCCACATTCTCCATTGCAAATGCTAGTTCAGAATATACGTCTGGATTAATGAACTGGCTCTTTGGGTTTTGGAACACCATGCCGATTTCACTAGCATAATCATCAAAAGATAATGGCTCGTGATGTGCCCGGATTTCACCAGTGACATTTCCTCCGTATAAATTAGGAATGAGTCCACTAATAATGTTTAAAACAGAAGATTTTCCACTGCCGCTTTCACCACACAAAACGGTGACTTCTCCGGGCCAAATATTGAGATTAATATCTTGTAATATCTTATTTTTATTTTGACTGTAATTTACTTTATGGAGGCTAATCAATAAGCCACCTCCCCGCAATAAAAAATATTGATGACGTGATCACAATGTAGTCGATGAAGCGTAAGTGGTCACCGAAAATGCTGGTATGGATACCTTGATGACTGATGCCCCTGGTGATCACCACCGAAGATAGTTCCGAAGCGACTGTGTCAGCAGACGAAATCATGGGTATTAACACGTACTCAATTGCCCGTATCGGATGAACAATTAATGCTAGTTTTGAGGAAATTAACCCACGAAACTGTAACGCCTTAATAATATTTTTTAAATTATCCGTTAATGTTGGAAAAAATCGAAAAACGACAACCAATGGCAAAATAATATCGAATGGTACATGCATTCTTTGCAAGGAGCGCATCCATTCACTCACGTGGGTATGTTTAATTGCAAAGGTGGCAGCCATGATGGTTGGCAAGATTCTGCGTCCGCCAATAATTAGAAATGATCCAATAATTGACCACGTATCGTGAATATTCTTAAACACCGTGACGCTCAGCAATAATAGCAGGCTGAAAATCAGCCAGTATATCATGGCGGCATACGGGTCACCATTGATCAACAACAGAATTCCTAAAAATACAATAAAAACGATTTCGTACATTAACGACACGTTGGCCAGAAAAACAAAAGTTGCCAACACGATGATTACCAATTTAGTCAGCGGATTAAACCTCATGAGCGAGTTCCTCTGAGTCCAGCTAGGTGTTTATCATATATTTTCTGGGCAATCCACATGCCCAAAATGCTGCAAACAACGATTGATCCCATGCTAATCACGAAACTAACATTCGTGACCGCTGCGAAAACATGATTAATATAGGCTTGATCCTTGCCTCTACTAACTAATTCATTTATGTATGCTTGTTTCATAAACCACAACGGTAATATTGGTCCCGTTAAACCAAAGCTGAAGATCGTATAACTTAAATAAATTTTAGTCTTTCCACCCCTGGTGCCATGTTGTAACCAGTCCGCCAATAGTGAAAATATCAACTCTGGTACAAAAGCGATCGGAAAATGACCGGTAATCAAGAAGAAGATTCCCATTACAATCCCAATGGTTGTTAAAGCTCCAAATCTCGGCACTCTATCCAATACAGTTAGGTAAATAACGCCTGCTAGTAGTGCATTTAGTGCCGGTATCATAATTGAGTTAAAAATTGGAACTGTTAGTTTGAGAACTCCAGTTGATATGCAGACAACCAGGAAGTAGATTGCAGTATAAATGCCAATATAAACTAGTTCTTTAATTTTTGATTGTTGTCTTGCCATAATTAACCTCCAATATTGATAAAATTAAATCCAGCCTTGTTTCTAATCATTTTCTCATTATGCTTTTTTGTAATCAATGATGAAACTCAGTAATACCAGTGCTTTCAATGCATTTAGTGCTCAGTTTAAAATCATTATCACTTATTAAATATTAGGATAATTGTGAAATCTATCAGATTTATTACCCTTATTAGAATCATTCAACTCTGCAATTTTTTTGCGCGAAAAAAAGGACTTAAATCGAATTTTATCGGTTCAAGTCCTTTTGAATTACTATTTTCTACTTAATCTTCGTCACGTTTGCGACGCTTTATTCCAAATGCCAGTATCAATACATTTGCTTCAAGCATCAACCATCCAATCATTGAAGCGTCAGAATGACTATCGCCAGTCTGAGGTAGTTTATTCTGACTTGATTTAGTAGGTTGTGAAGATTTGTTTGGTACCGAAATCGTATTAGTATTTGATACTTTCGTCACTAATTTAACAGCTGGTGTTACGTTCGATGTTTCAGGCGTTGTTGACTGCGTGTTAGATGAAGCCACAGCATTTGCGTGATATACAACTGTGATCTCGCTAGATTCAGCATTATCATCTTTGACTGCACTAACAATCGACTGACTAGGGTTCATCCCATCTATTGATGGTGATGTAACACTAGCAAATGTTTCATTTCCATTAACAGCAACCCATGGTCCATAGGTAACAGTTGGATTATCTGGATTTGAGAAATCAACAATCGCAGTACGAGTATATTGCAAGGTTGCGGTGTGATCTGGGGCAACTGAATTTCCGTTTTCATCAACGTAATGAATAACTTGAGTAACAGTCTTTGTTAAATCCGATGATGTTACACCAGACGGCCACTTTGGGCCAGCAGGATCATTAGGGTTAACAAGCGTCCCGGGTTCATGAGGATTTGATGGTGTCACTTCTTGCTTAGTAGCAACGTAGAATACATCTAAATCTACAGGTGCTGGATAACTATCAACCATAGCTGCGACAGTTGCTTGATCTGTAGTCATATCATCGATAACTGGTGACGCAACTGAGGTAAATGTATCACCATCAGTTGCGGTCCAATCGCTGTAAGTAACGGTTGGTTGCCCTTCACTTGTTAGCGTTGAATAATCAACCGTTGCTGTCCGCGCAAAGTGCAACGTTTGAACATGATCTGATGCAATCTCATTACCATTGTCATCTAAATAGTGAATCGTCTGGGTAACAGTTTCATTAAGATCTGAATCATCGATGCCGGCGGGATACTTGATACTATTTGGATCATTTGGATCAATACTATCCGTTGTCGTCTTTGGATCACTTGGTGCAACGGTTA
>NZ_AZGF01000052.1 GCF_001434475.1 Paucilactobacillus suebicus DSM 5007 = KCTC 3549
CTGATCTGAAGGGGTACACACCAGATCAGACAGCAATTGCAGCGCAGACAGTGACCGGTGATTCGGCAGATCTGGAGTATACAGTTGTGTATACAAGGGATAATAAGCCCGTCAAGCCCGTCAAGCCCGTCAAGCCCGTCAAGCCCGTCAAGCCCGTCAAGCCCGTCAAGCCCGTCAAGCCCGTCAAGCCCGTCAAGCCCGTCAAGCCTTTCAATACAATGGGTTCAAATGCCCATTTAAATTACAAAGCGTCAGTTAATACTGTGGTTTCTAATAAATCTACAAAGGAAAATAAATCTGTTAATAATACCCTTCCTCAAACAGGTGAGCAAGAAAGTAATAATCTAAGCGTCGCTGGAATTATTGCGATGATTCTAATAAGCATGGGGTCGTTTATTGGGATTAGACGTAAGGAAAAAAAGTAAATCAACGTCGAAAAATTCACATAAATATAATCCATTTTTTATATAAAAGATAGTCTGACTTCTTAAAAACGGAAGGTAGGCTATTTTTATGTTGGGGGTGGTTTTTATGCAAATGGTACTGATTACTATTTACATAAACGTCTTAGTACGATATTCTAGATAATGTATCTAGGTTGTTGTATTTATTAAGGTAGGTGAATGTCAATGAATGTAATCGTATGTAACTAGAAACTATGTAGTTTAATGTTGGTATTAAGGATGAACTGACGTAATTGAGTACTTATCATGGAAGGATAGCACTGTTTTGAGAACATTAAGAAAAAACATTTTAGCATTAGGAGTTTTTCTGTCTATTGCTTTAATTAGTATAGCTTTAGCAGGTTGTAGTAGTTCAAAAAGTTCTAGCGATTATTCGAGCAGTAAAGACATTAAAATTGTAGCCACTACTGATTTTTATGGCGAGGCAGCAAAGAAAGTTGTTGGTAATAAAGGTACTGTTAATTCGGTTATTAATAATCCTTCTGTAGATCCACATGACTATGAGCCTACATCTAAAATAGCCAATGAGGTCAGTAAAGCAGATGTTGTAGTTGCTAGTGGTATTGATTATGATCCATGGATGAGTAAACTCGTAAAGAATAGTAAATCTTCAACTAAGTATATTAAAATTGGCGAGGATGTATTAGGCAAAAAATCAGGAGATAATCCGCATATTTGGTATGATCCAACTACGATGCCTAAGTATGTAAATTTTTTAGCTAATAAGTTAAGCAAAATCCAGCCAAAAAACAAGAAGTATTTCCACGATAATGCCAAAAAATATATCAAATCCCTTCAAGCTGTTAATGCTGAGATTAGCAGATTAAAAAAATTGGCTGATAAAAAGACTAATAGTGAAGTTTACGTTAGTGAACCGGTTTTTGATTATGCATTGACGGCTCTTGGATATAAAGTTGCCAATACAAACTTTGAGAATGCTATGGAGAAAGGAACAGATCCTTCTGCTAAGGAAATCCAAACAATGGAGAAGGGAATCAAGAACCATAAGATTGCCTTTTTCGTATACAACAAGCAGGTTTCTGATAAAACGGTCACGAATTTTGTTAAGTTAGCAAAGCAATATAATGTGCCTGTGTTGAAGGTTACAGAAACATTGCCAGCACATATGAATTACAAACAATGGATGCTTTCACAATATAAAGAGTTAGACAATATTTTGACCAAGGTTAATCGTGAATCTAAATAGATATGGTTTGTATTAAAAGGCTCATGAATCTCTTTTGAGATGACTGAGTCTTTTACAATAAAGAGAGGTCATAATGAATAATATTTTAACCGTTGAGGATCTTTCATTGGCATATGGAAGCAAAGTAGTAATTAATCATTTGAATCTTGCTTTAAAAAGAGGAGAGTTTAAAGCAATTATTGGTGAAAATGGTGTAGGTAAGACCACATTTATTCGTGCTTTACTGGGCCAATTAACGCCACAAGGTGGCTGTGCTCCTATCCTAGTATTTGGTACATAAATTTCTGAACAGTTGTGCCATAATTAATAAAACAAGATAGGAGCATTCCAATGAAACGATATCAAGATGATTTTAAAGCCAGCATTGTGAAGATGCATCGTGAAGAGAAAAGATCTATTCGCTCGCTTTCCGAGGAATACGGTGTTTCTCCAGCCGCAATTCATAACTGGGTTAAAGGCGCTAAATCAGTTGAGCTAGAAGACGGTACTGAAGTAACGTCCAAAGAATTCAAACAACTTCAAAAGGAAAATCAGCGATTAAAGGAGGAACTTGAAATTTTAAAAGCTGCGGCGGTGTTACTGGGAAAGCATTAGGACGAATTAATTGCCTTGTCTTCATAGAAGATCAGTTATTGCGACACCGCTTATCAATTATTCTTTCGGCACTGAAATTACCGCGCAGCACCTATTACCATTGGAAAAGATATCAACCTAGTCAACACGAACGTGTTGATAATCAGCTCAAAGAAAAAATTAAATTGATTTGGGAAAATAATTATCGTGCCTATGGTTATCCACGAATAACGATGGTGCTTCGCAAGTCAGGCATCTGTGTTGGGTCAAAACGAATTTTACGATTAATGAGGGAAATGGAGATTCACTCTTTAATGAATCGGGGATTTAAAAAACCTGGCACTCATGTGGATCATTCACAACGCCCCAATTTAATCAAGCACCAGCCCAATGCAAGGATATGGCGTGCTGACATTACTTATTTGGAATTACGTCCAGGAACCTGGGTTTATCTCAGTTCTATTTACGAACCAAAGGTTCATCAAGTTCTTGCTTTCAAGATTGGTCGTCAGATGGAAGTGACGTTAGTTGTAGAAACGATTAATCAGGCGCTTGAATGTCATCAAAAGCCACAATATTTTCACTCTGACATGGGTTCACAGTACACCAGCAACGAAGTTGAAACTTTACTTGAACGGCATCAGATTAGCCACTCATACTCAAAACAAGGTTATCCTTATGATAATGGGCCAATTGAAGCTTTTCACTCATTGTTGAAGAGAGAGTTTGCCTTTCAAACAACTTTTTCCAATTTTGAGGACTTGGTAATCCGAACCTCAAATTACATCAGTTGGTTTAATTCCGACAGAATTAGAACGAGTGTTTAGAAAAAGATGTGCCATTTATTGACATAGGAGCAACCGGTAAGGTCCCAACTAAGCAAGGTTGGCAAGCTTTATTTGATGATCACAAAACCGACCAGCAAGAAGCAGCCACCCTACCGATTGTTCACCAAGGCGACCAAGTTCCAGCGAATCTGCAAACGCCGCAAAAAGAAACGACACCACCGGTACCCTTTACCGAAGGAACCCTGATTACGGCCATGAAGACTGCCGGCAAAACGCTTGATGTTGAAGCAGCCCAGGCAATTCTCAAAGATGTGCAAGGCATTGGGACAAGCGCGACCCGGGCCAATGTGCTAGAAGTGTTAAAGAAACGCGGCTACTTAGTCACTGAAAAAAATAAGCTGCACGTCAGTGAAGCTGGGATCACACTATATAAAGCGGTCGAACTCGAACCTTTGCTAACTAGTCCAGAAATGACGGTTAAATGGGAGCAAGCGTTACAGCAAATCAGTACCGAAGAACGCACCCCGGATAACTTTTTGAGCCAAATTAAGAAGTTTGTGGCGAAGTTAATCGCTGATGTTCCCACACAATTAACCGGCAATGCAGCCATTAAGCAACAAATCAATCACCAACAGCAAGCACAAAAGTTCGACGAGGTCTTCTTAGAAACACCACAAGTAACTGTCATAAATAAACAAAAGTTTTACATTGTGAAACCCAAGCAAGGCGAGGACTTTACCCTACCCAAGAAATGGAGTAGCAAGACGCTCGGGAAAACCGCAATTAAAGCGTTAGTTACTAAGGGTGAAACCAGCAAATTAAAGGGTTTCAAGAGCAAAAAGGGGAAGTCGTTTGACGCCAAGTTAAAGCTTGACGGCCATAAATTAAGTTTTGATTTTGATTAGAACCTGCCTACCGCCCTTCACGTTGTTCCGGTTGATGAACCCGTCATTTAAGTTCACTTTTATAAAGCTAAAAGTAAACCTAAACAACGGGTGAGATTAGCAAAGCAAAGGAGATCATAAAATGGATAATAAATTAGCAGTTATTGGGAGTGAATTACCAGTTTTACAGGCTAAAGGAACCTACAAGTATTTAAAAGAAATCACTGGTAACGGAGCCTATTATCAAGTGGCTTGGCAAAAATTAGCTGATGGCTACATCGCCCTTTATGGCACGACCCCGATTCAAATAAGATCATTGCCGACATTGAATGATACTTTTGAAGATGAGGAGGGGTAGACAATGCCGCGTAAAGCCGACGTTAAAGCCTGGAAAGCACAATTAGTCGCCCAAGCCGAACAACAAATCCTAAAATTAACCGATAGTGACCGATTTAAACAGTATCTTAATACCCTGGCTAAATTTCATCATTATAGCGCCAGAAACATTGATTTGATTTATGCGCAAAATCCACAAGCCACTCAAGTCGCGGGCTTTAAGCAATGGCAGACGGCTTTTAACCGCACCGTCAAACGAGGCGCAAAAGCGATTCGGATTGCGGCCCCGATTATTAAGAAGTTAACACCAGCCGAGAAAAAGCGTCTTGATACCACCGATGAACGCGCCATGTCGGTTACCGTTATCTACCCGTCTTTGACGTGTCACAAACTAGCGGTGAGCCAGTGTTAAGTGCCAAGGATTTTGTCAAAGAAAATTTAGCCGATCATCAGAATGTAACGAGCTTGTATAACGCGTTCAAAGATTATTTAAACCAGCAAACCGACCTTAAAGTCAGTGAAGTGCCTTTAGAGACGCTAAATGGGGCTAAGGGGTATTTTCAACCCAGAACTAATGAAATTGTTATTGGTGGTGATGAATCCGATAATGCTTTAAAATTGAAGACGTTATATCACGAATATGCGCATAGCCAGCTACACGGATTAAAATCAGCCTTTAAAGATCGGCCACGAGCCTATCAGGAAACCCAAGCCGAAGCGGTTGCGTATGTTGCCATGCAAAATATTGGCGTTGATACCAGCAACTACTCACTCGGTTACGTGGCCACCTGGGCTAAAGATAAAGCCGTGATCCATAGTGCTTTAAGTGAGATCCAGCAAGTGAGCAACAAAGTGATTGAGCTTAGCGACGGGTTAACCAAACAATTAGGCTTACAAGAAGCCCAAAAAGAGCCTGAGCATGATCTAAAAAAGCTATCAGCCCAGGATCTTAATAAGTCCTACCAAAGCTTGCAACAACAAATTCAACAAGCAACTAGTCCACAACAGAAAGCACAATTTAAAAACCAGTTAAACGATGTGCACCATGAAATCAGTGAGCGAACACAGAAGCAACTGAAATCCTTTACTGAGCAGAATCCAGGAATCAAACAACCCGAATCCGAACTTGATCAAAGTTTAAAACGGTAGCCAGTTTTTAAAGGACATGCTATAATGTGGACAGAAAAAGGAAGTCCCGCCGAAAACAGGACTTCCCACGCAAGCCGCTTCAAAGGCGGTGGCATAATTACAAAACTATATTAATGTCGTCCCGTAACTCGCCAAAGTTATAATCGGGGCGGCTTTTTTTATTTGTGGTGCTTGTCGATATAGCTGAGGAGCGCGATTAAAAACGTGCCAAACAGCAACATCAACGAGAGTGTCTGGAAGACGCTCATTGACTGTGAAACCTTCCTGAAGATTATTCCATGTTCCCATGGGCCTCACCTCACAAGGGAAAAGACAGCCACCGCCCTTAAAACTTCTTACTTAATCCATTATACAAGGGAACTAGGGATTGACCAAGCATAATAAAAGCTGTGACGATTGAATGATGTTTCATAAGTTTTCATATTCAATTGAATTAAGAAACTGGTCTGGTTGTTATATACACTGGATATTACAACGATAATATCTGAATCTCGGTCATTAATCGTTCTTATTTTTCAAATGAAACCATGATTTTGAAATTTCAGCACTATCACTATCTGTTTTAGGATTAGCTGGTGCAAATTCGGTCAAAGTCGGTATATTGATTGCTGTTCCAAATACTAGTGCAGATCCAGTTTTAAGATATGTTAATCTATCAATAATTCCCTTATTGATATAAGGAACCATTCTAGAAATATAACTAAGATCATCAGGATTCTGAACTCGATGAACTATGAAGTTACTGCATTGTGAAACAACAGTACGAGAAAGTTCACTGGGACGTTGTGAAGATATACCTAACAAGAATCTAAATTTTCTACCCTCTTTTGCTACACGTTCAAAGATATCGAACCCTAATTCAGTTTGAAATGTATTTTCAGCAACATATCTATGAGCTTCTTCAATAATTAAATTAATTGGATAAATCGACTCAGTTTGAGGTCCTTTATCTTCAGTTTCATTCAGTTCGCTATCAGTGTGAGTTCGCTGTTTACGAATTTTTTGAAAATCAAGAATCATCTTAGAAAGTACGCGTATAAGAACTTCACCTGTTGAGTCATCAATACTGCTAACATCAATATTTACTAACTGATTTTCTTTTACAAGATGATCTACGTAATCTGCCGTTGTTGAAAATTCAGTCTTCCCGAAAATCGCACCCATAGCAGATTCGCTCAATGACTGCAATCTCGACATCATAGGAGCGGTATATTCCTGAACTCTTTGACTGCTAACGCTACCTTCATATAAAATAGCAAATTTCATAGCTTCAATAAAATCTGAAAAATCAAAAACTATATCTTGAATTTGATTAATGCTGGTAAATAAATCTTCTTTGCATATATACTTCTGACAAAATTGAACAAGTTCATCAACTACAACAAGCTGCCCATAATAAGTAGATACTGCTTGCATTAAAGTTAAATTATCTCTCGTGTCTTTTTGGGCTATTGTAGCGGGCTTTTTAAGTGCAATAATGGTTTTAGGATTCAATTCATCTGTACAATACCGTGTTATTAAACTTTTCATCTTATCGCTACTTGAGGGTGAACTGTCAGAGTTAGTTGCAATTCCAATAATTGTGCTAGCAATGATATGATTTTTCAATTTATTGATTATTTCCCCGAATTGTCAAATCAAGTGCAACAACCAACCATGAAGATAAACATTAAGATGTCAGTGATTTCTGAAACAGACTGGCGGCAGTCTTATAGTCAAGAATTCGGCGATGCTTTTGATTCAGTGCAGTTTGAATTTGAGTAATTGTGGCTACTGTGAAATTGTACAGTGATTGGCCCTTAGGAATGTACTCACGGATTAATCCATTTTGATTTTCATTACTACCGCGCTCCCAAGGTGCAGATGGATGAGTAAAGTAAATCTTAGGACCCTTGATTTGGTTTAACAGCTTGAACTCAGAACCATTATCAAATGTGATTGATTTGAAGCTCTTCGCGCTTTTATCAATTAACTGCTGTAGATAAGCTAAACATGTTGTGGCGTGATAGTTGGGAATCTTCACAATAATCTCATAACGCGTTTTACGTTCGGTTAGCGTCATTAATGCTGGTTCGCTCGCTTTTCGCTTTCCTTTGACCAGATCACCCTCCCAGTGACCAAAACTTTGGCGTTGATTGACCGAAGCGGGTCGCTGCTCAATTGATGTTCCAGCTAATCGTTTATTAATACGTGCGTGGCCATGGTGGTTTCCCTTAACATGGCGTTTGAGCTTAGCCGGTAGGTCAATGTTTTGAATATCCAGACGTCCTTGATCAATATACCGATAGACCGTAGGTGTCGAAGGGCAAGGTTTATCTGGATACATCTGTTTAAAGGCATTGATAAAGCTATCAATACTTTCACTACGTGGACGTTGCTTAAGGGTCTTAATTAACATCGCAAAAAATAGCCAACACCGTTTTAAAAGGCCCTTAGAATGGCACTTTTGACGTTTTTGATCGTGAAATAGCTGACTGGTGTCCGCATAGTAAAGATAAACGAATTGGTAATCGTAACGACGTTGTTGGACAAGGCCACGCTTGATTTCACGAGAGATAGTGCTACGACTACGGTGTAGTCGATGAGCAATTTCTGCCTGTGATTTTTCTGCTCTTAGGTAGGCTTCAATCTCACCTCGTTCTTCTGGGGTTAGTTGTTGGTAATGTTTAACAGTGCTAGACTTGGGTTGGGTCATGGAGATGTCCTTTCTTTTAAGTTATGGCCTGATTTCACTCTATCTAAACACTTTACTCATTATATATGGTAGATTGTAAAATTTAAGTTGAACATATTAGTGGACAGAAAAACCCATCAAGGTCTTTAATGGTGTCACCACAACATTCCACTAGAAAGAAGGACCTTTATGGGCACCACTATTTTATCATTTGAAGACCGCGTTGTCATCGAAACACTTCATCATGAAAAGCACTCACTTCAATATATTGCCGATTATTTAGGCTTTAGTAAAACCACTATCTTTAATGAGGTTCATCGCTTAGCTGGTGAGTATCACGCAGTTAAGGCTCAAACTGACCATGAATTAATTAAAATACCATCTGTAAAGCCAAAATGTAGTAGCGAAATATATGTTGCATAAAGCATAAATTTTCTGTAAAGGCCAAAGTCATTCATAGACATTATTTTAGGTAATGCTAAGCCAACTAATATTTGGCTTGTTAATATAAACAAATTGCTAAGGCCAACTCTAATTAAATTAATTATAAAGCCCTTGTTAAATCTCATGATCTTGTAATTTTAACATTAATGATTTTGTATACTTTACTCCACGATAATTTGAAACTTTTCCATAAGTAATAGGAGCTATTTTTCTGAAATCTCTTTTTAGTTTCCCTTTAATACCCTTATATGCATTTCCATGATCCCAAGCATTATCAAATAGATGTTCTGCATAGTTGGCTTCTCTATCTTTACTTGGATAACAAAAGTAATCTTTCGAAGCTGAATTTACAATCTAAGTGGAACGCTAAATAAAAAAACTGACTCAAAAGGCAGAACCAGTCGTAAAATAATGTTTATCCAGAACATTCATACGAAATGGGGTCTTCCTTTTGAATCATTACCATCATTTTAACGCCTGTGAACGTCAATTAATACAAATTCGTGCGGAAGAAGGCAATTCTCTTCAATCTATTGCTGATGAACTGCACCGTTCTAAGTCTTCTGTTTGGCGGGAAATAAACCGTTTTCCTTCTTCTAGTTACGATGCTCCTGCGGCGCAGGAACAGTATTTTAGTAATCGGCGTAATTGTCATCAAAAACGAAAATTAGAAGATTTAGATCTTAGTGAGTTTATCCAAAACTGTATTACTGAAAAACATTGGTCTCCTGAACAGATAGCTAACCGGCTAAAAGTTGAACATGCTGAGTGGTCAGTTAGTTACACAACTATTTATCGCGGCATTTACCGAGATAACCTCTCGGTTGCTAAAACAGCTGGACAACGAGGCCTCGCACGCAGATTAAGACATCGTGGGAAAACTCGCCATTCAAAAAATTACCATGAACGCCGTGGACAATTTGTAATTGAAAGAGCCTTAAATGAACGGCCAGAGGCCGCTGATTTTAGATATCGAATTGGTGATTGGGAAGCTGACACAATTGTTGGTAAAACTGGAGGGGAAGTTCTGGTCACCCTAGTTGATCGTTTCTCCAGGTATTTACTTGTAGGCCGGGCAACTAGCAAAAAAGCAGCTGATGTGACTCAAACGATGCGTCATCTTCTAAATCAGGTAGCTGATGAACATCTTTTGACAATAACTCCGGATCGTGGGAAAGAGTTTGCTAGGCACTTAGAAATAGAAAAAGAATTCGACTTACCATTTTATTTTCCCGAACCACATTCTCCTTGGCAACGCGGTACAAACGAAAATACCAATGGATTAATTAGAGAGTATTTCCCGAAGGGACAAGAAATTGCCGACTTCACAGACGAGTACATTATGATGGCTATGAACCAAATTAATAGTCGTCCTAGAAAAACACACTACTGGCATTCTGCCAAAGAAGTCTATTTAAGAAAAACGTTCCACTTGGTTTGACAATTCAAGTTTAGACTTTGATTTGGTATTTCGTCTGGCGTTTGCCATGATAAACCGGCTTTCTACATAACATTT
>NZ_AZGF01000053.1 GCF_001434475.1 Paucilactobacillus suebicus DSM 5007 = KCTC 3549
CTGTTTGAACTGGTTTAAGGTACAAGGTATTAGGCTTACCAGTTTTTCGATCATGAATGAACGCATTTTGTTTAATAGAACCGTCCAGATTAAAAATATCGGTCTGTTTTAAACCCATAACGTCACTCACTCGCAGTAGCGTCGCTTTACCAACTTGAAAAATCGTATAGTTACGTCGGCCAGCTTTAAAGTTATTGAGTAACGTATCTTGAACCTCTTTAAGAACGTTTGAATCTTTTATGGGTAAGACAACTTGTTGCATGTAAATGACCTCCAGTAAGAATATTTGCATTGTGTATCTACACGGGATATACTTGACTTGTAATAATAATTTAGGAGGGAAAAATATGGAACTTATTAAAGAACAAACACGCTTAGCAAAGTGGGGAAACTCGAAAGCTGCTAGAATTCCTAGCCAAATTATTAAACAACTGAAATTAGATGATAACCAAGATATGACAATAACCATTGAAAATGGATCAATTGTTTTAACACCAATAAAAAAGAACCCAACCAATATTCACGAACTATTTAAGGATTGGCAAGATGACGGGAAAAGGGATCACGAGCTTGATTGGGGAAAGTCAGAAGGTAATGAACTTCAATGGTAAGCCAAGGTGATATATTTTATGTTAACTTTAATCCAAGCCGTGGTCATGAACAGATGAATAAGCGACCAGCCATTGCTCTAAGCAATGATCTAGTCTGTCAGACAAGTAACATGACGATTGTGGCTCCAATTAGCAGTACCAAGCGTAATTTTCCAATGTATCATCGACTAACTAGTAGTCAAACAGTATATGGAAAGGTATTATTAGATCAAACCATAGCCTTAGATTTACGGGCAAGACATGTCACTGATGAAACTATTGTCGATCATGTATCGCGTGAAGAACTAGAAGAAATAATCACTTTGTACAAATTATTGTTTAGTATTGATGACAAATAGAAGAAGTCATTTCTTTAGTATTAAAACAAATAACCCCCAAGATCTATATTATAGATTTTGGGGGTTATTCTTTCAATGTTTTTGAGGGGTTATTTGTAAGTTATAGCCCCTAAAATGCAACACATAGTTTTCTATGCTAGCTTCTCAATGTCCTATGTGTTTTTGTATCTTATCGGCCTGGCACAAGTTATATCTTTTTTATTTTATGGTAGATTGTAAAGATTTCTTATCAACAGCGGTTGACAAAGAGCCATTATAAATTAGACAATACATTAGAAGCTGGAGACAAGATTGTCTAGATAATGTGTGAGATAAAATTTTTGGCAGGTTATCATACAAATGTTCAACTTAAATTTTACAATCTGCCATTTTACAATCTGCCAAATTTAATGATGCTAAGTTAAATTACTATAGTAATTAAGGAGGATTATTATGTATCAACAGGGTCTTGGAGTTGCTGGAATTAGTGCTGCTGGAGTGGGAATGCTTCCTCAAACTGGAGAAGCTGGCAATATTCTAAAAGTAATAGGGATCTTATTAATCATCGGAATTGTTTTGACACAAGCAATTGTTTTTTTCTTAAAAAAAAAGAGTAAGTAAGGAGTAGTATCGGTGAAGAAGTCATGACGACACTGTTATTTTGTTTGGCCATTTATTGCCTGCTTTCAATTATATCAGTACTTTTAAATGTCTTTTTTAGCAACATACAGGCGATAAAAGCATACCGTAGCGAATTAAATGGCTTAAGTCAAAAAAAAAGGACTGTAATTAATAGAATTTCAGTAGTAATACCTGCCTATAATGAAAGCAAAGTAGTGTATAGAACCGTAAAATCCATTATGAATAATTCTTATGGAAATTTTCAAGTCATCATTGTTAATGATGGTTCTACTGACAATACCGCAATTGACCTATACGAATTAAAAAAGCGATATCCTAAGTTAATTGTTGTAAATCAAAAAAATTCAGGTAAAAGTGCTGCTTTAAATAATGCATTATTTAATTATGTCAATGGAGATATAATGCTTGTATTAGATGCAGATTCCATTGCAAGTACCGATGCATTAGCACAAGTAAATTTAACATTTCAAAACGAAAAAATAATAGCTTTATCATCAAATGTAAGAATTTTACATCCAAAAAAATTCTTGGAATGGGCGCAATTTTTTGAGTATCTGTTTTCTTCACACAATCGGGGAAGCCAGGTACCATTGAATATGCAGTATATTATTGGGGGAGCCGGATCAGCATTTCGAGTGCCATTTTTAAAAATGGTGGGCGGATATGATATAAATACTCCTACCGAAGATATTGCGCTTTCATTAAAAATGATCAATTATTTTGGAAATAAAGACTGGGTTTTTGGGTATTCTGCTAATGCTATTTTTTACACAATGCCAGTACACTATTATCAGGAGTTGATAGCACAACGATTACGCTGGCGTTACGGACAAATATATGAACTAATCAAAAATAAAACTATGATGTTCAATCATAGTGGAAAGTATACTTTCCTTTTTTCCTTTTTCCGTCTCCCATTAGCCGCATTTGGACTGATAGTCATCCTGACAGGTCCGTTTTTAACATTTACGTCAGTTTTTGCGTTACTGTCACTTGACTATTATTTATTTTTAGGTCTAACTTTACTTTTAACATTTACTTTGCTATTTACTCTTGCTAATGAGCCTAAAATTAGTATTTCTGATAAAATAAAGCTGATCTGTTTTTCGCCTGCTCTATTTGTATTATTGAGTGTTATTTCATTCATTGAATTTATAGCGTTAATATTGAGCTTTAAAAAAATTAAACAAGCAGTAAAATATGGGAAAGCAGATTCTGGTTGGAATCATGTCAGTCGATGAATAATTAAAAATGAGAAGAATATCTATGAGAAGAATATCTAGAAGAATAAAGCATAAGGCGTGGCCAATTCAATTCATAAATAAATTTATAATTGTGCTGTTCTCAGGATTAATATGGCTAACTCTTTTTTTTGCTTGTATCTCACCGAACTTAATTTTAGGAAAGAATACAGTTACTGGTGCCGGGACAACATTTTGGACAACAAGCTGCTTTTTTATACTGTTCGTTGTTTTCATTTTATGGGAAGTAAGCGATGAATTTCGACACGTTTTGCACGATATTTTTATTGCTAGAGAAAATACTTCACTTGTATTTTTTTGCTTGTTTGTATTAGGAATACAAATCCTTTTTGTGAGTGAAGTACACCCTCCAATTGGTTGGGACGTTAGTGCTCTACATCATGCCCTGACTGATACAAATGATCCTAATATCATTGCTTATTTTAGTCTTAATTACAATAATTTGCCTATTCTGTTAGTTCAACATATGTTGGCAAGTTTTTTTCACACAACTTCCTGGATTTTCTTTGATTGGGTGACTTTATTTCTAGTTGATCTTTCGGCACTCATTAATGTGATTAGCATTTGTATCATTGATAATGATGACAAAAAAAAAGTTCGCATGGGAATTTTCATTCATTGTATTTTCTTGTTGCTTTTTCCTACAATTATTGTGCCATATACGGATGCTTGGGTTCTTCCTCTAGTTTCATTTATCTTTTTGGGAATATGCATTGTTCTTAAAGAAAGATATTCATTTATTTTTCGTGCTATTGGATCTACAATAATTGGCATATCGGCTACCGCTGCCTTTATTATTAAGCCGTCAGCTTCAATTCCAATTATTTCATTTACTTTGATATTGTTGATTAGTGTTATATTTCCTTTGGAAAATTCTTTGGCTACAAGAGACAGGCCACTTGTGCGAACAAAAAAATCTCACAAAAAATTAAAATTATTAATTTTGTTGTTTATTACATGGACTTTCGCGGCTGGCACTTATATCAATCTTAATAAGAATCTTGCAAACCAAACGTATATTCATGTTGATAAAGAACGTGAAATACCTGCTGTTCATTTCATTAGTATGGGGGCAAGTGGGGAAGGCGGGTACAATCCTAAAGATGCACTTATGATGGCTGTTTTGCCTACCAAGAAAGCCCGTATTAATTATTCTTGGTCCTTGTTAGAAAAGAGGTTAAAAAAAAGGGGGATTTGGGGAAATCTTCTTTTTTATGTTAGTAAACATAGAAATAACACATCTGATGGTAGCTTCGCCTGGGTTAAAGAAGGAAACTTCATTGTTGGTAATGGTATTCCTCAAGAGAAGGGGCTGGCTGGTTGGATTGAACAGTTTGTCTACCTTTATGGGACAAGAATTGGAGATTTTCGATTCTGGGCGCAAATTTGGTGGTGTATTTGGTTAACTATGATTGCTTTTGGACAAAGCAATCGGGGAAAAATCGTACAAATACTGAGGCTAACAATTATTGGCGGATTTGTTTATTTACTGATTTTTGAAGGTGGTCGTAGTCGTTACTTGATTCAGTTTTTACCTGAATTTTTGATTCTTGCCGCAATTCTCTACCAAAATTCGTGGCATCGTATTTATGAATTTTGGGGGAAACTTAAACAAAAAATGGTAAACTTTATCAAAATCGATGTATAAAGAGAGCCCTTTTTCGATTTTAAACATATAGACACAATGATGATCTAATTTAATTTTTTTGAGATTAATGGTAGATTGTAAAATTAATCCGAACGCTGTTCGGACAAAAAAGATCAGCTCCTAAAAAATGGTGTTTACCACAAACCCATCTTTTAGGAGCTGATCTTTTGTCTAGTATAACCTATTCCGAACGAATTAAATCCGGCAATCACTATACTCCACTAACCTGATTGAGAACTTTAATAAGCATCTCAAGCGCACCACCCACCACAAAGAACAATTTCCAACGGAAGATTCACTGGATCGCTTCCTGGTTTCTCAGTTTAATGTTTATAACGAGAAGTCTCTGAAGCGGATCCACCGAGGATTCAAAGGACTCCAGGACACCTTGGAAGCATCATTTATTTAAGTTAGATACATATTATATGTACGAAGGCATTTCATTTACACAAGATTCTTGACGCTACCAATAAACAATACAGGTCTCTTCTTTTCTAATGTTAGAAAGCCCTTTAATTTATCTAAACAATCCGTTTTATACTTAACATAATCCATAATTTGTATGCTCTTTTCTAGTACATATTTACGATAATTATTCGATTACCAAAAATGCCACCATTTTTTATTAGTTATATTTTTAGCTGCCTGTTTTTTTGCACCATCAGTTTTTGCAACTTGGCTTTTTTCTATACTTTCAAAATCTTCAACTGGGCCATCTAATTTTCGTAGGCGTTCTTTCAAATGGCGATCTTCTGCTACTGTTGCTAATTGTAATTGTTGTTGTTGGTCTATTAGTTTTGTTAAATGATCTATTTGTCTGTCTTTGCTACTTATTTGCTGGTCTTTGGTAGCAAGTTGTTTGTCGCGTTGAGACTTTAAATCTTCTACCTCTCTTCTTAGAGTAGTAACCAAATCATTATTTTCTTTGCTAGTCTTTGTCGCTTTTTTGCTACCTATTTGTTGATCTTTTGCTACCAAAGGCTTTGCTACCTTGTCCCTAATAATCCTTTCAGCTGTAAGGCTAATCATGTTTGTACCTTGACTATTTTTTTGTTGGTTCTTTGTTGGTAGTCTTTGGTAGTGATATTGAATAGTTTGTTTAGAGACCTTCAATTCATCAGCAAGTTCTCTAATAGTTTTAGGCATTATTTCCAAGCCCCTTTCGGAGTTCAGCAAGTGCTTCTTGTCTTGCTTGATCTCTGATTTTTTGATCATGTTCAGCTTGTTTTTCAGCCAGTACCTGTTTTTCAGTTGTTCCTAAAGGCAAGCATTTAACTTTGTCAATTGCACGCCACTTTTCTTTATCTGATAATTCATCATTGTGCTGAATGTTAAAGAGTTTTTGACGCTCATCTTGAAATTTGCCTTGAGAAAAATCATTTGCGTCCTTTCTTTCAGGTTTCCAAGTAAAAGAATAACCGATAACTGGTTTTCCTCTGCCTTTACCATATTTTTTTCTAATCGTTAGCCCTCTAAAAAGCGGGGTTAATTCTTCTCTAATTGGCTTAATAACCTTTTTGTCAACATTTGAAGGACTATTCCAATAACTTTTAGGTATATCAAGCAATTCAAAAAAATCTTCTTTAGAGAAATAAGAATAGCCAGTAGTTCGAAATTGCTTAATTAGACGAAACATTGTTTTAGCGTAACTGCTTTTTAAATTTTTAAATTCTGTTAGGGCATAACGAACCCAACTTTCTAAATCGTTTAGCAAGTGCAATGCTTTGGGATAAATCTGAATATCAACATAAGGTTCTTCAGCTTCACCTTTAATTTCAAATTCAGTAAACATAACAAAAAATTCACGATTTAAGCCACTCTTACTTCTACGGCCAAACCTAAGGCTGAGGATCTTTTGGTATGTATTTTCAATATCATCAATAAAACGTTTATTTGCGGTTGGTTTATAGTTACTAAGCTCTTTTAACTGGTCAAAAGAGAAACGAACAGTTTTATTCCCTTGATCCCGCATGCGGGAAACAATTGAAAAAAATAAATTCATCTCAATTGGGGTAAATTTTCTCAAGGGAATAGTATTCAACTCAGGATCATACTTAACCAACTCATTAGACATGATTATCACCTCAAACACATATTAAAATAAAAGCACCTTTTTATCAAGTACAGAACTTATAAAGGTACTTGATAAACAGACAAAAGGTACTTGATAACCTTCTGTGAGCCTTGGGAGAGTAAGGCTCAAGAGGGGTCTAAAAGAGGTTTAAAAGAGGTTTATAAAAGAGGTATATAAGAGGCACCACTGTACGAGATACAAACCTAAAACAAAAAACACAACGGAGTGAGCCAAAAACCGGCTCACATTAAACTCCAGTCGCACAGCTCCTTGCGCCTCACGCTGTTCGTTGCTTAAAAGGTGTGGCAAGCCACATTAATTCGGGCGCTGACGCCCCGCACCCCGTCCAAGCTGAGCCAGCTTGACTGCTTTTTCACTCGCCGTTAGGCAGGAAAGCAAAGTTTCTACAAAACTTTGGCTTTCGCCATTTCAGTGTAAAGACTGGTTAAGAACTGTCAATTCCTTATGCTCCCACGCTACGCTCGTCCGCTACCATTGACAGCAAACAGTTAGTTTTTTGAATCTCAAAAAGATTTTAGCTGCTATGTTCGTTTTTAAGGGCCTTATTTTCCGTTTTTAGCGGTTTTGAGACTGTTTATATATATTTATACCAAAGCAAAAACAAAAAGCCCTCAACAGGCTCTTAGAGGGCTAAATAACGAAGCCAGGACGATTAATAATATCTTCTTGTCTTTTTTGCAAAATATAAGTGTATAAGGAATCATACAAATTCTTTTTAAGCTCGTCAGGTTCATTGACAGAAGCTTCAAACAATTCTTGAATATCAACTTGCCAAGGATCAGCAAGCATTTCATCAATTGGTTTTAATACTTTCTTTTCGTCCATCTTAATGACTCCTAACATCAAAATAATGCTTTCAGTTTAGATTTACAGATCTTACAACACCGTTATTCAAAATTTGTTACCAAGCTTATAAAAATTCTCTGCACAAAGCAATTAAAAAATTTTGGCTTAAAACAGCGTAATCTGCAACACTTTTTAAATATTTAAAACATAACAATCCTAGTTAGGTGCAAACATAAATTGAATTAAAAATACATTCAATTCAATAACGAGAAAAATTGATTTTATGGCTATCAGCAGACAGAGTGAAACGAGGTCAATGCGCACTTACACATAGAATTTATTCTATGTTGTGCTAGACCCATTAAAAACCTGTATCAGAAGTCGCCGTTGGCGACAACAA
>NZ_AZGF01000054.1 GCF_001434475.1 Paucilactobacillus suebicus DSM 5007 = KCTC 3549
TTTATATCAGTACTTCTTGACGAAGAACCAACAGATGAAAACGTCGAAATTACAAAAGTGCTAACTATCTTTTATGGATATTGTATGAATGACGATTTGAATGGCCATTCCCATGTCCGTCGCTTCTGTGTCCACCTTCTGGGCGATGACTGCCACCACGACGATGGTTATTTGAATTACCACGGTATCCGCCACCATTGCGGCCACCATGCCCACCATTACGACTGTAACGACGATTACGATCATTGCCACCATGTTTGCGACGTGGTAATGGACGTTCAGGAGTAATCTTAACAGGTACTGCATGTGCATCATCACGCGTGATATCATTCAACAATGCAGCAACAAGATCAACAGCTTCATGTTTGTTTAATAATTCATTAGCTTCGTCAACATACTTCTCGTTGTCAGTTCTGTTA
This sequence comes from Paucilactobacillus suebicus DSM 5007 = KCTC 3549, assembly GCF_001434475.1. Classification (GTDB taxonomy): domain Bacteria; phylum Bacillota; class Bacilli; order Lactobacillales; family Lactobacillaceae; genus Paucilactobacillus; species Paucilactobacillus suebicus. Next base: position 420 of record NZ_AZGF01000054.1, read on the forward strand.
ATCAACTCTTCAATTTGGCCAAGTGCACTAGCTACTTGTCCCTTAAATGCTTCTTCTTCCGAAGGTGGCTTCAGGGGCAACATGCGAACCTTGGTCAACTTTTCAATTTCACGAAGGTAATCCATTTCGTTTGGTGTCACGAAAGTCAGTGATACACCATGATGTCCGGCACGACCCGTACGGCCAATCCGGTGCACATAACTATCTGGATCTTGTGGAATATCATAGTTGTAAACGTGTGTAACACCAGAGATATCTAATCCACGAGCTGCCACATCGGTAGCAACCAGTATATCAATCTTACCTGCTTTGAAGCGATTCATAATTTGTGTCCGACGTTGCTGAGTTAGATCTCCATGAATACCAGCAGCATTGTAGCCACGTGCAATTAATCCCTTTGACAATTCGTCAACACGACGCTTGGTGCGACCAAAGACGATTGTCAAATCTGGATCCTGAACATCAATCATACGTGTCATGATGTCAAATTTTTCAAAGTCACGGGAACGAACATAGTATTGATCAATCAATTCTGTCGTCAGTTCCTTAGCCTTAATTTTAACTTGTTTAGGATCCGTCATGAACTGAACACCGATTTTTTTGATTTCTGGCGGCATCGTTGCTGAGAACAGCAAGGTCTGACGCTTTTCTGGTGTTTGCTTAATGATTGATTCTATATCTTCCAAGAATCCCATGTTTAACATTTCATCGGCTTCATCTAATACCAGGGTCTTTAGGTTGGCCAATTTAACAGTACGACGATTAATATGGTCTAATAATCGTCCTGGGGTTCCTACTAAAATTTGTGGGTGGTTCTTCAGGTTGTTAATTTGGCGACGAATATCAGCGCCACCATATACAACCTGGACTTTTGCGTGCTTGTCTTTACCCAAACGATATAATTCTTCCTGTGTTTGAATAGCAAGTTCACGGGTTGGTGAAATAATCAAAGCCTGAATATCAGGATTTTCGGTGTCAATATGTTCGATAATTGGCAATCCAAATGCGGCAGTTTTACCAGTACCGGTTTGGGCCTGGCCGATTACGTCCTGGCCATCTAAGACCATTGGAATCGTTTGTTCCTGAATTGGTGTTGCTTCTTCATAGCCGCTACGTTTGATTGCTTTTAATAGGCTATCTGATAAGCCTAATTCACTAAACTTCAAAAATGTTTCCTCCTGTTATGAGCGTCATCATCCTAGCAAAATCCGTTGCATCAACAGATGGTGACTAACTGTTCAAAAATATACAACCTTGCTAGTATACAAGCTTAAAACTCAAAGTGCAACAAAAATGTCTTAAAGCTTTACTTGGTTAAGGAGTCTAAAACCGTTTCCAAATGAAGCCCATGGCTGGCTTTAAGCATGACAGCATCTTTTTGCGATAGAAAATCGAGTAAGTCACTGGTCAATTGATTTTTTTGTTCTATGTCATAATGATGTAAATGATCTGCACCATAACGTGACGTCAATTCAGAGTACAGAGACTTCATTTGAGGCCCAATCAGATAAACATCACTAATTGAATTTGGACTAATTTCGCTTTCTAACGATGCATGTAGGTGCGGTGCCGCATCCCCCAATTCCAGCATATCACCAAGCACTACCACTCGGCGACCTTCAGTTGGCGTTTTAGCAAACGCATGTAGAACTTGTTTTGCAGCGGTCGGATTAGAATTATAAACATCACTAAGAATTTGCTCGCCTGCAGTGCCGTTAATCCATTCTGCACGGTTGGCAGTCAATTCTACGTTTGCTAGTGCATTTTTCATGTTTTTGGTTGAAATATGCAATATTTGACCTACTGTCATTGCAGCCAATGCATTATTGACGTTATATTCACCCATCATTGGAATGGTGAACGTGTCTTCCGGCCAAACATTGACATGAAATTCGATTTCATGAGTCTTTGCGTTAACGCTGGTGGCGTATAGGTCATTACTTAGCTGACGACCAAACTTACGCAAGACTTGTTTTAAATCAGTCGTTCTTTCGTTCAGTAAGGGCTCATCACCATTGTACACAAGCGTTCCATCTTCTTTTAATCCGTGCGTAATCTCCATTTTTGCATCTGCGATTTTGTCACGTGTACCAAAGAATTCAATGTGTGCCTCACCAATCATGGTGATAACGGCAATATCGGGATTTACCATATTACTCAAGAAATCTAATTCGCCGAAATGATCCATGCCCATCTCAACCACTACTGCTTCAGTATTGGGTTCCATTCCCAGCAGTGTCATTGGGACGCCAATTTGATTATTGAAATTGGCGTAAGTCTTAGTAACGTTCATTTGTGTGCTCAGAATAGAAGCAATCATATCTTTAGTGGTTGTTTTACCATTGCTTCCCGTAACTGCCACTACAATCGGATTAATCTTGTGTAAATAATACTTCCCTAGTTCCTGCAAAGCTTTCAATGGATTATCAACCACCAACACTGGCTGATCTTCACTGGTTGTTACACTGTGATCTTCCGCCCATAGCGTAGCAGATGCTCCGTTGTCAAAAGCTGAACTGGCAAAACGATGTCCATCAGTTTGTCCTTGTAAAGGAACAAATAATGCTCCCCCAACTAAATTGCGACTATCAAATGCGACACTAGTGATTTCAACGTCTTGCCACTTCGAAATATCATTTTTGACAGCGATCGCTTTCGCGATTTCTGCTAATTTCATTTTCATAAAGTACAGGCTCCTCTTTCTATAGCTCTCAAATATATTCCGTAATACAACCCCGTTATTATAGCATGGATGGAACAACAAAATTAATTTTTTTGATAATTGAATTAATCACGGACGGAATAATGCTCAGTGATATTAAATTTTGTCAAAATTCAAATGTACGAATTTTAAAATTTAATAATCTTACATTTGGGCTAACTTTTAAGTGATTTGCCAAACTGCTGACCAGCTATCTGGTAACTATCACAGCACTTTATGGGATTATTTTCTTCTATTATCTTGAAACAAGAAACTAAAGGATTGACGGATTAAATAACAATAAAGCCGACAACCTTGAACATAAGGTTACCGACTTCATTGTTATATAACTACATCTTTCTCAACCTCTCAATTCGATCCTCCATTGGCGGATGAGTATCAAATAGGTGAGCAAAAGACTTTTTCTTTTTTAATGGATCACCGATATACATCGCTGCACTACTAGCATCTGCTTTTTTCATCGGCTGAGCCGTTGAAATCTTTTGAAGTGCTGATATCAATCCCTGTGGATTTCTAGTCAACTCAACACTTCCTGCATCTGCCAAGTACTCACGATTTCTGGACAGCGCCATCTGGGCAATGGTTGCTGCAAGCGGCCCCAAAATTATGACCAGGATCGAAAGCATCATCATAATGATCTGGATATATCCGCCGCCTTCGTTATCACGTCCTCGACGGCCACCGCCCCACCAAAAAGAGTTAAAACCAATGTTTACAAGAACGGATACCACGGCTGACAATGCTAAAGCAATTGTTTGTAACCGAATATCGTAATTCCTAACATGAGTCATTTCATGGCCCATGACACCTTCCAACTCTTCACGATTTAGGCGTTCTAGTATTCCGGAAGTTGCTGCAACAGCGGCATGTTTAGGATCATTCCCAGTAGCAAAAGCATTAGGACTAGGATCATCGATAATATAAACTCGAGGCATTGGAACCTGGGCAACCATCGCCATGTCTTCAACAATATGCCACAATTCCGGTGCTTGATCCTCGCTTGTTATTTCATGTGCGTGGTTCATGCTCATAACTACTGAGGTTGACTGACTAATCATAATCAACATGTAAATTCCGCCAATTACAACCGCCATTATTATTCCCAAAATTGAACTGTCATAAAAAACATACCCAATTGCCGCACCAATAGCCGTTACTAGCAACAAAAAACCAATCATTACATAAATGGTTCGTCGCTTATTTTGAGCAATTTGTTGATACAACATTTACAACACCCCATTAGTCATCAAATGAAACCTTCGGCGCTGCCTTTTCTTCTTCGGGCACTTCCAAGTAAGCAACTTGCTCAAAGTGATGAATCTTCGCTACAATGTTACTTGGAAATGATTGAATCTTAATGTTTAGGCTGGCCGCAGTTGAATTAAACAATTGTCTAGAGTATGCAATCTTATTTTCTGTATTGCTTAGTTCTTCCATCAGCTTAGTGTACTCTTGGCTAGCCTTCAAATCAGGGTAATTTTCTGACAAAGCAAAAATACTCTTCAACGAACTAGTCAGTTGGTTCGATACGTCCATCATTTGTTGATGATCATCTGCTGGAATCTGAGTCATTTGATTTCTTAAAGCAACGACTTTTTCCAACGTACCTGATTCATACTTGGTATAGCCCTTAACAGTCTCCACCAAATTGGGAATCAAGTCATTCCGGCGTTTTAATTGAACATCTATCTGGCTCCAAGATTCTTGTGTGTGAGTGCGGACCGAAACCAATCCGTTATAAATTCCGGCATAAATGGCAATCAAGACCACAATCACGACAATTACAATAATTGTTGTTAACATAGCTACATCCCCCATTCTTGTCTACTATTACTATCTTAACTAATATGTACGATAGTTAACAGTGGAATGCACGAGATTAAAGAAAATTAAATAAATAAAGGAGATTATTTTATGACTAAAGTTTTATTTGTATGTTTAGGAAACATCTGTCGTTCACCAATGGCAGAAGCGATGTTTCGTAAAATGGTATCAGATAATGGCCTAAGCTCCAAAATTACAGTCGATTCGGCAGGAACCAGCAATGAAGAGGAGGGCAATCCCATGCACCCGGGCGCCCGCAAAATAATGCATAAGTACAATTTACCAACTGACGGTCTAATATCACGTCCGCTGAACTACAATGACTTCGAAAATTCAGATTACATTATTTGTATGGATGATATGAACATGCGTCACACTAAGCAAATGTCTCCGATTGAGGATCAGAAAAAAATCCACGCAATTTTTGATTTAATTCCAAATAAAAAAGGCCAGGAAATTCCTGACCCTTGGTATACCCATCGTTTTCAAGACACCTATGACAGCCTAGCATCAGCTTTACCATCATGGCTGAACTTAATCAAAACCAACCTTAATCATTAATCCGACGTGTTAGTAAATTTAGCACTAAGCTGTTTTTGAACTTGTTTTGGTGCATCTTTAAATTTCATAGTTTTTTGCAAGCGCCCACGCACCATCAGCCGATTTTTCCCTTGTGCGTCACACGTAATAAGTGTCACTATGTTTCTATGGGGCGTATTTTTAACAACATCTAGGCGAGTTGCCTTAATGAAGGTACGCTTATAGATTCGGTACTGATAAACATGATTTAGGTCAGTGATATATATTTTCTGACCAACTGCACTTTTTCTATACAATGGCGTGAACAATATATTCTTCGTGTGCATATTGTGGCCCGCTAAGGCGTAGTTACCCTTGCCCATTTTCATATCTGCACGCATCGTGCCAGCTGCTAAAGCTAACGTAACATTAGAAACACCTTTGGCGATCGGCAAATTCATTTTGATTGCTGGAATTGATATTTCACCAATCACATTGATTTTTTGCTTGTTCATTTGGGCACTGGCTACAGTCTGTAAATCAAGTGATTTAACCTTGCTAAAATTGTAGTTACCTTTTTTAGAATTACTTTTTTTAATTGTTTGACGGGTAACCTGCGGCTGATATCTTGAAATCATCCAACTTTTAATCTGTTCATTAAAAATCAGCCCTAGAGATATGAGGATCAGAATAGTAAAAAATGTGGTCCCCAACCATCGTCTTAATTTGCCCCGCTTTTTATTGTTCATAATGACCTCCCGCGCCATAAATGATTGTATCGCTAAGAAAATTGATGTAACATTATTCGGTTACAGTAATTAAGTTACACCAAATTTAGTGCCGATATACGTTCTTTACAAACTAAGTATACCTAAAACTAATTTAAAAGAAAGAAGTATACATTATTGAAGACAATAAAGCGTAAAATGTTTCGTCCGAGAGCAACGTGGGAAAAGAACCTAATTGTTTTGTGGTTCAGTGTTTTTGCTACCGGAATGGCATTTTCTGAGATCATGCCATTCATGTCACTATTTGTCGACACCCTTGGAAACTTCACTAAAAGCCAGCTTAATTTTTATTCCGGCCTTGTATTTTCAATTACTTTTCTAGTTTCCGCAGTGGTATCCCCAATTTGGGGAAAAATGGCAGATCATTACGGCCGTAAACCAATGATTTTACGAGCCTCCTTAGGTATGGCGATTGTTATTGCAGCTGACGGACTCGTTTCTAACGTCTGGCAATTGTTTGCATTGCGATTTATTCAGGGTATTTTTACCGGTTATGTCAGTAATGCTAACGCACTGCTGGCAACTGAAACACCCAAGGAAAAAAGTGGTCAAGCCCTTGGCACATTGATGGCGGGTTTGACTGGCGGTAGTTTAATCGGTCCGCTATTAGGCGGGTTTCTTGCGTCCGCATTTAGTTATCGAATCACTTTCTTTATCACAGGAGGGATTCTTCTGGTTGTGTTCATTACCAGCGTTTTATTTGTTCATGAAACTGACTTCAAACCAGTTCCTGCCAAAAAGCTTACCAATACTCGTGGTGTAATCAAGGCATTAAAAGATCCACAAATGATCTTTGGAATGCTACTGACAACGCTGATCATTCAAGCAACCAACAATTCAATTACTCCTATAATTTCATTGTATGTTCGGGAATTGATGCATCACAGCGGTAATGTGACCATGGTAAGCGGGGTTGTCGCTGCTGTGCCAGGAATTGCCACCATGGCAGCGGCACCAATTTTCGGAAGATTGGGAGACCGAATTGGTACCGAGAGAATTTTAAGTATTGGATTCATTCTTGCAATCTGTTTCTTCCTGCCAACGGCCTTTGTTACTAATGTCTGGCAACTTGGAATTTTGCGCTTCTTAGTTGGTATTTCAGACGCAACAATGATCCCACAGGTTCAAACACTCCTCGCTAAAAACACGCCGGTAGAGGTAACTGGACGAATTTTTAGTTGGAATCAAAGCTTTCAATACATTGGTAATGTTGTCGGTCCAATGATTGGTGCCTATGTTTCTGGAATTTTTGATTATGGTGGTGTATTCATCGTCACCGCCATTCTCGTATTGTTGAATTTTATTTTATTTCGAATTAACGTTGCTAATAAGGCTTCTAATAAAATCAGACAATCATAACCACCCGTAAAACGGGTGGTTTG
>NZ_AZGF01000055.1 GCF_001434475.1 Paucilactobacillus suebicus DSM 5007 = KCTC 3549
TGATTTTTTATTTTTAGGCCACTAGGGTATACCCTAATGGTCTTTTTTATTTCTGTGCTATACTAGGGATTACAAGTGTTCATTAGAACTGTCCAAAAGGAGAATTGGAAATGGCTAAAATCGGTTATGCGCGTGTGAGTTCCAAGGAGCAACATTTAGATCGACAGTTAGCGGCTTTAAAAGACGTTGATAAATTATTTACGGATAAATTAAGTGGGGCTAACACTAATCGGCCAGAACTGCAAAAAATGCTGGCCTATATTCGTGAGGGTGATATTGTAATGGTCACTGAATTAGATCGCTTAGGCAGAAACAACCATGATTTGACTAAGATCATGAACTCCATTCAAAATAAGGGTGCCACCCTAGATGTGTTAAATTTGCCGTCCATGACAGGGATTGCCGACCCAAATTTACGTCAACTGATGACCAACTTGATTATTGAACTCTATAAGTATCAGGCCGAAAGTGAACGTAAGCGAATCATTGAGCGCCAGCAACAAGGGATTGCCTTAGCTAAGCAGCAGGGTAAATATCATGGGCGCAAACCCCAATACACCCAAGACGATCCCCGCTTGCAACATGCTTTTAAGCTTTATCGAGCTGGCATGAGTGACATTGATGTGTCCCGAAATACAGGTATTAAACGGACGACCTTTATTCGATACCGTGTGAAATACGGTATTAAAAGAAAATAGGGCCCCCTTTTGGTTAGCACATGTTAACTGAAAGGGTCCCTATTTTCTTTACTTAAAAGGTAGCTTGATGAAATGCTAGCTAACGCTAGTCCTAGTGATAAATTGTCTAAACGCTTGCAAGCAATCTTTGCCCAAGCATCTATTTCTCGGCGTGATATGTTGGGTGCAATGATTGGCGCCGGTATGAATATTGCTACAGCAAAAAGTGAATCATTTGCAGTGAATGAACTCAAACAGCAGTATATCGATGGCTATAATAATTCAAGCCCTAATAAACTATCAACAGTTCCAGATAAAGTAGCCAACCAAGCTGAGTATTCTCAACGAATTTGGGTGCATGGCGACGTCATGACGACACGAATGAAAGAAACCCTGAACAAGGGTTTGAGTCGCCGCATGAAAAAATCAGACATCAATAAAATGACCCGCAGTATTCCTCAAAGCGGTGATCGAATTGATGACAATTTAGCAACGCCTATGAACCAAATGCTATCCAGAATTCATACGTTAACAACTAATGAAGCTATACGCAATAGCAACGGTGGTAAGAATAGAGCGTATGATGGACAGAATGTTCAGTATGTGATGTGGTTAACCGAGGAAGATGATCGTGTTTGTGATATTTGTGAACCACTTGATAGACAAACATTTGCCTATGGACAAGCACCGATTCCAGTCACGGATACTCATCCAAGGTGTCGTTGCCAGCTGGTAGCCTGTGATGAAGATGGGAATCTGCTGTCTGGTGAACTTGATAGGGTATTTAAGGAACAAAAAAAGCCCACTTAGTTTAAAACTAAGTGGGTCAGGAATATTATTAATTGGCTTCGCTCACAACAAAGTCGAGGAGTGCTAACTAAGTTAGCATCTATAATTTAGTATAAGGTAGATTGTAAAATTAATCCGAACGCTGTTCGGATTAATTTTACAATCTACCGATTATGCTTATTTTTGGCATTTTGATGGGATTAGTCGCTGGGCCACTATCTAATAAATTTAAAATACTGAAATTACCAGTAGGTCTCTCAACTATCTTATTAGCAATTGCAGGTCTCTCCCTGTTCTTCTTAAGAAATAATACTGGTATTATTCTTTACGCCTTAGCTACCGGTTTAGGAATGGGCTTATGGAACGCACTTGATAATTTATTAAACTTAAAAGTTATCCCCGATCAAAATCGTGTTGCATTTTTCTTAGGTGTTTACAACTTAGGTAATACAATTACACAAGCTATCGCACCCGTTTTAGCCGCTGCCGTCATAAGTCTTTTTGGTTATTCTGGAATTTTTATTGTTTCATTTATTTTTTCCTTGATTGGTGGTATTTCAATGCTATCGATTAAATCATTAAAACGTTAGTAAGATATTTTTTAGCAATCCTTATTTAAAGTTAAGGATTGCTTTTTGTTCTCTTCAGTTGCAATCGCTTGCAACTCGCAACTATCCTCTGCTATGCTCGTGCCAACAATGGTAATTGTTTATTCACCTAAATTTAGGATGGAGGTAATTAAATGACTGAAAGTTATCAATTTGATGTTTTGTACTTAGGCGCGGGGCATGGTGCCTTCGACGGGGCGGTTCCACTAGCTAATAGTGGTAAAAAAGTCGCCATTATCGAAGCGGACAAAATCGGGGGAACTTGTCCAAACCGTGGATGCAACGCGAAAATTACGCTGGACAACCCGGTTCAACTTTTACGCCACCAAGAACGCCTTGATGGCATTGTAAATGGTGACTTAAAGCTGGATTGGACTGCCAATGTAGAACATGAACACGAAGTCATCGACGGCTTGCCGGACATGATTACTGGTTTACTCGACTCTGTTGACATCGAAATTATTCACGGTCGTGGAAAATTTGTTGATGCTCACACCATCGAAGTGGATCAACAGCGCTACACCGCTGACAAAATCGTGATTGCAACGGGGCTACGTCCCCACCATCTAGATGTTATGGGCTCAGAACTTACGCATGACAGTACCGATTTTATGAACCTCAAACAGCTTCCTGAAAATATCGTAATTATTGGCGCGGGCTATATCGGCATGGAATTTGCCACGATTGCCAATGCTGCCGGCGCGAACGTCACTGTACTTTTACGCCATAATCGGGCGTTGCGCAAATTTAATCAAGATTACGTAAAACAAGTCATTGCCGACCTCGAAAAACGAGGGGTGAAGTTCATTTACAACGCTCAGGTGGATCGTTTTGAGGAAGACGGTTCTCATTTTACCGTGTCTTATAACGATCACGAAACCCTCACCACCGACTGGATTTTGGATGCTACCGGACGAATTCCTAACATCGAAAACATCGGATTAGACGAAGTAGGCGTTAGTTACAATGCTAACGGGATCGAAGTTAACGATCATCTTCAAACTAACATTGATAACATCTATGCTTCTGGTGATGTGCTTGATAAAGAACAGCCTAAGCTCACCCCGACTGCGATCTTTGAATCTAGTTATTTAACCCAACTTTTCACAGGAAAGACTACTGACGCAATCAACTATCCGCCCATCCCAACCATTGTCTTTACCTCACCACAAATCGCACAGGTTGGTATGAGCGTCGAAGAAGCTCAGCAAAATCCTGATTACACCATTAAAACTAATCATCTTCCTGACGGATGGTTCCGCCAAGTTGATAAGGAAACAATTGGTGATAACACCTTGATTTACGATCAAGACCATCATCTTGTAGGAGCAGCTGAAGTTAGTGAACATGCTGCCGATGCAATTAACGTTTTATTACCAGCAATTGAGTTTCAATATACAGCTGAACAACTAGGCCGCATCGTACCTCTCTTCCCTACTTTGGGAGCGGACGTCTGGTCACAGATTTAAAAAAACGCTGAGCCTCTTTTAAGGAGACTCGGCATTTTTTTATTATTTAGTAAATTCAGCAATTGCATCATCAATATGTTGCCGTACTACCAATTTATTAAATTCAGGGCGTTCAGTAGTTGTACCAGTAAACTTTTCTTGATAGATTATTTCAGCGCCTGAATTTTTTAAGCGCTCAATTTGATTTTCTAGTTTTTGGTCGGGCGTACTCACTCGTGCATAGCCATATTTCATTGGATTTGCTCCTTTATTTATGACCGTAAGTTATGACGTTCTTCAACGTCTTTTATTATAAGGCACAAAAAAATGCGACACAACTGTTGAGTTATGACCTGTTTGAGTTCAAATATTATATCCGACTTTCGTAAAAGCCGTCATATACTTCCGCTTTAATAACATCTATATCTGTACCGCCATTATCAACGTATTTTAGAATGTTATACAAAGAATTATGCAAATATTCAGCTTCAATTACTAATTCTTTTTTACTCATATCACTGTATTCACCTAAATTATGTTCATCATAGTAATCATCAAATATACTCAATTAGATCCCACCTTTTTAAATATTTTAAATAAACGTATTACATCAATAATTTAGACGTCGTCATTAACTATTTGGTTGATAAATTACCTAATCTATTAACTGAAAGCGTGCTTATAATGCGTTTCTCAAACATCAAAACATAAAAAAGCACCTATTTCTAGGCTTTTTCACGAAAATGGTTACGGTGTAACTATATATTTTTACATTTTTTGAATTCGCCTACTACTTTATCTGTGAATCGTACCACCACGACGTCCATGTTTATGATGTTGACGTTTCTTTTTATCTAACTCGTATTCCAATTCCTCTTGTGCTTTCCTTTGTTTGTTCAGCTCATAATCTTGGGTATTTGAATAAAGCACGCTCATTAAGGCATCTGATAATAATGTACTCATATACTTTATTGGAGTATTTTCATTATAATTAACGGCTCTGTACCCTTCTATATTCTCTTTTCGGAAATCATCACTCCTTAAATTATGTTGTTTTACTGCCTGCTTAGCCTGTTCAATTTGCTTAGCAGAAATATTTTTATCTTGTCCTGCTTCACCAATAAACAACTGTTGTGTGCCTCTATTGTTCAACACACGTAACAAATTAGCGTTTTTAATCTCATCTGGTTTAACCTGTCCGCTTAAATAAGCAAGTCCTTGTACATGCTCTTGCGTTGTAAATTTTTCTGGTGGATTGTTTTTTAGACGGGTTATATCCTGTTTCTCCAGTGGTTGAAGCTCAGGATTGTAATAAATAACTGCCGTATATAATCGCTCTTTTTCAGTCATTTTTACTTTGCTTAAGTTTATATCAGAGAGCGTAAAATATCTTGTGTAAATGCATAAAAGATTTCTGAATTGTATAGAAATAGGGAATGCCTTCCCTTATGATATTTAGTAACCACAGAAAACATCACAGGAGGCATTCCCCATGAATGAACTTACCACAGAAATTATCGCTGCACTAGCCCAAAAGCAAGATTTGGACGAAGTTTTTCGTCACCACCTCGAAATTGCGATTAACCAGCTGCTTCAAACCGAATTGGCAGAGTTTTTGGGTTACGAACGCTACTCATACGCTGGGATTAACACTGGTAATAACCGCAACGGCAATTATGAGCGCTCGTTTGATACGAAGTACGGCCAACTTAACTTAACCATTCCTCGAGATCGCAATGGCCGGTTTGAAAATCATACCTTGCCAGCCTACGGTCGGCACAGTGATAATTTAGAAACAACGGTCATTCAGTTGTATACCAAGGGAATTACCACTGCTGAAATTGCCGAACTCATTGAGAAAATGTACGGTGCTCACTACTCCAAAGCCACGGTTTCCAACATGACTAAAGCCGTCAATGAACAGGTTCAAGCTTTCCAGCAACGTCGACTGGCTTCACAATATGCGGCCATCTTCTTAGATGCCACTTACTTGCCGTTAAAGCGGGATACCGTTCAAAAAGAAGCCGTTCATATTGCGATTGGTATTCGTCCAGATGGTACGAAAGAAGTGCTGAACTACCAAGTGGCGCCAACGGAATCGACTGGAATCTGGACTGAACTGCTGGGAACCTTGATCAAGCAGGGCGTTAAAGATGTGCTGTTGTTTGTGGCCGATGGGTTAGTTGGTTTGGATGAAGGCTTGAATCGGCATTTCCCTAAAGTCAAACGACAACGTTGCCTGGTTCATGTTGGGCGGAATCTGATGAACAAAGTTCGCGTAAAAGACCGCAAGGCCGTGATCAGTGACTTTAAACAAGTTCATCGGGCCGCCAACCGTGAAGCAGCCGAACTGAAACTGAATGAGTTCGCCAACAACTGGCATCAGACCTATCCCAAATTAATCAAAGATCTGCTTAAAATGCCGAATTTACTCACTTTCATGGACTTTCCACCAGCTATCCGGCAATCACTATACTCCACTAACCTGA
>NZ_AZGF01000056.1 GCF_001434475.1 Paucilactobacillus suebicus DSM 5007 = KCTC 3549
GGTAGACCTTTGAAAACTGAACAAAGTTTCGACGAATCAAATGTGCAGGGCTCTTTAATCCGTAAGGATTAAAGACAAAAACATTTGCGAAGTCAATTCGCTTAAAGTAATAACAAATCAAAAAGAGCTTAACAAGCTTTTCATATTATATGAGAGTTTGATCCTGGCTCAGGATGAACGCTGGCGGTGTGCCTAATACATGCAAGTCGTACGCATTCTCGTTTCTGATTGACGGTGCTTGCACCTAATTGACGAGACATTGGAATGAGTGGCGGACGGGTGAGTAACACGTGGGTAACCTGCCCAGAAGTGGGGGATAACATTTGGAAACAGATGCTAATACCGCATAAAAGTCAAAACCACATGGTTTTGATTTAAAAGATGGCCTTTGTGCTATCACTTCTGGATGGACCCGCGGCGTATTAGCTAGTTGGTAAGGTAACGGCTTACCAAGGCAATGATACGTAGCCGAACTGAGAGGTTGATCGGCCACAATGGGACTGAGACACGGCCCATACTCCTACGGGAGGCAGCAGTAGGGAATCTTCCACAATGGGCGCAAGCCTGATGGAGCAACACCGCGTGAGTGAAGAAGGGTTTCGGCTCGTAAAACTCTGTTGTTAAAGAAGAACGTATCTAAGAGTAACTGCTTAGGTAGTGACGGTATTTAACCAGAAAGCCACGGCTAACTACGTGCCAGCAGCCGCGGTAATACGTAGGTGGCAAGCGTTATCCGGATTTATTGGGCGTAAAGCGAGCGCAGGCGGTTTTTTAAGTCTGATGTGAAAGCCTTCGGCTTAACCGAAGAAGTGCATCGGAAACTGGGAGACTTGAGTGCAGAAGAGGACAGTGGAACTCCATGTGTAGCGGTGAAATGCGTAGATATATGGAAGAACACCAGTGGCGAAGGCGGCTGTCTGGTCTGTAACTGACGCTGAGGCTCGAAAGCATGGGTAGCGAACAGGATTAGATACCCTGGTAGTCCATGCCGTAAACGATGAATGCTAAGTGTTGGAGGGTTTCCGCCCTTCAGTGCTGCAGCTAACGCATTAAGCATTCCGCCTGGGGAGTACGACCGCAAGGTTGAAACTCAAAGGAATTGACGGGGGCCCGCACAAGCGGTGGAGCATGTGGTTTAATTCGAAGCAACGCGAAGAACCTTACCAGGTCTTGACATCTAGCGCCAATCTCAGAGATGAGACGTTCCCTTCGGGGACGCTAAGACAGGTGGTGCATGGTTGTCGTCAGCTCGTGTCGTGAGATGTTGGGTTAAGTCCCGCAACGAGCGCAACCCTTATTATCAGTTGCCAGCATTTAGTTGGGCACTCTGGTGAGACTGCCGGTGACAAACCGGAGGAAGGTGGGGACGACGTCAAATCATCATGCCCCTTATGACCTGGGCTACACACGTGCTACAATGGACGGTACAACGAGTTGCGAACTCGCGAGGGTAAGCTAATCTCTTAAAGCCGTTCTCAGTTCGGACTGTAGGCTGCAACTCGCCTACACGAAGTCGGAATCGCTAGTAATCGCGGATCAGCATGCCGCGGTGAATACGTTCCCGGGCCTTGTACACACCGCCCGTCACACCATGAGAGTTTGTAACACCCAAAGTCGGTGGGGTAACCTTTTAGGAGCCAGCCGCCTAAGGTGGGACAGATGATTAGGGTGAAGTCGTAACAAGGTAGCCGTAGGAGAACCTGCGGCTGGATCACCTCCTTTCTAAGGAATAAAACGGAACCTTGCACATAGCGTCGAAACTTTGTTTAGTTTTGAGGGGTTTACCCTCAGNGCTTAATTATATAAATGCTTATTTGGGCCTATAGCTCAGCTGGTTAGAGCGCACGCCTGATAAGCGTGAGGTCGATGGTTCGAGTCCATTTAGGCCCATATTTGGGGAATTAGCTCAGATGGGAGAGCACCTGCTTTGCAAGCAGGGGGTCAGCGGTTCGATCCCGCTATTCTCCATTGCCGACCGACAGGTTGGCAGGACTTGTACTTTGAAAACTAAATAATATCGAAATANAATTTGTACTTTGAAAACTAAATAATATCGAAATAATTTTTTAAAACAACCGAGAACACCGCGTTATTTGAGTTTTTTAATAATGTAGTTAGATTGCATCGCGTAATACTCAATTAATCTGTGGTACCACGTAGTGGTATGACAAGGTTAAGTTATAAAGGGCGCATGGTGAATGCCTTGGTACTAGGAGCCGATGAAGGACGTTACTAACAACGATATGCTTCGGGGAGCGGTAAGTACGCTTTGATCCGGAGATTTCCGAATGGGGAAACCCAGCTAATTTAATCGTTAGTTACTGGTCAGTGAATACATAGCTGAGCAGAGGTAGACGCAGTGAACTGAAACATCTAAGTAGCTGCAGGAAGAGAAAGAAAAATCGATTCCCTGAGTAGCGGCGAGCGAAACGGGAAGAGCCCAAACCAACGAGCTTGCTTGTTGGGGTTGTAGGACTGAACATTTGAGTTACCAAAGTAAGACGTAGTCGAATCAGCTGGGAAGCTGAACCAGAGCGGGTGATAGTCCCGTAGACGAAACGTGTTACTCTCAGTTCAGGATCCTGAGTACGGCGGAACACGTGAAATTCCGTCGGAATCCGGGAGGACCATCTCCCAAGGCTAAATACTCCCTAGTGACCGATAGTGAACCAGTACCGTGAGGGAAAGGTGAAAAGCACCCCGGAAGGGGAGTGAAATAGTTCCTGAAACCATGTGCCTACAAACAGTGGGAGCCCGTTAATGGGTGACCGCGTGCCTATTGTAGAATGAACCGGCGAGTTACGATTGCATGCCAGGTTAAGGTGAAAAAACCGGAGCCGTAGCGAAAGCGAGTCTGAAATGGGCGTATGAAGTATGTAGTTGTAGACCCGAAACCAGGTGACCTACCCATGTCCAGGTTGAAGGTGCGGTAAAGCGCACTGGAGGACCGAACCCGTGTCAGTTGAAAATGGCTGGGATGAGGTGTGGGTAGCGGTGAAATTCCAAACGAACTTGGAGATAGCTGGTTCTCTCCGAAATAGCTTTAGGGCTAGCCTCGGATTAAGAATCATGGAGGTAGAGCACTGTTTGGACTAGGGGCCCGTCATGGGTTACTGAATTCAGATAAACTCCGAATGCCATTGATTTATGTCCGGGAGTCAGACGGTGAGTGATAAGATCCATCGTCAAAAGGGGAACAGCCCAGATCACCAGTTAAGGTCCCAAAATATATGCTAAGTGGAAAAGGATGTGGAGTTGCACAGACAACTAGGATGTTGGCTCAGAAGCAGCCACCATTTAAAGAGTGCGTAATAGCTCACTAGTCGAGTGATCCTGCGCCGAAAATGTACCGGGGCTAAGCATATTACCGAAACTGTGGATGCATCCGTAAGGATGCGTGGTAGGAGAGCGTTCTAAGGGCGACGAAGTCAGACCGTGAGGACTGGTGGAGCGCTTAGAAGTGAGAATGCCGGTATGAGTAGCGAAAGACAGGTGAGAATCCTGTCCACCGAATGACTAAGGTTTCCTGGGGAAGGCTCGTCCTCCCAGGGTAAGTCGGGACCTAAGCTGAGGCCGAAAGGCGTAAGCGATGGATAACAGGTTGAGATTCCTGTACCAGTTAACTGTGTTTGAGCAATGGAGGGACGCAGGAGGCTAAGCAAACCAGACGATTGGAAGAGTCTGGCCAAGCAACAAGTCTTGATTAGAGTTAAATGCTTTAATCTCTACGGACAAGTTGTGATGGGGAGCGAAATTTAATTAGCGAAGTTGCCGATGTCACACTGCCGAGAAAAGCTTCTAGTGAATAGTTAACTGCCCGTACCGCAAACCGACACAGGTAGTCGAGGAGAGAATCCTAAGGTGAGCGAGTGAACTCTCGTTAAGGAACTCGGCAAAATGACCCCGTAACTTCGGGAGAAGGGGTGCTGCACGCAAGTGCAGCCGCAGTGAATAGGCCCAGGCGACTGTTTATCAAAAACACAGGTTTCTGCAAAATCGAAAGATGAAGTATAGGGGCTGACGCCTGCCCGGTGCTGGAAGGTTAAAAGGATGGGTTAGCTTCGGCGAAGCTCAGAATTGAAGCCCCAGTAAACGGCGGCCGTAACTATAACGGTCCTAAGGTAGCGAAATTCCTTGTCGGGTAAGTTCCGACCCGCACGAAAGGCGTAACGATCTGGGCACTGTCTCAACGAGAGACTCGGTGAAATTGATATACCTGTGAAGAAGCAGGTTACCCGCGACAGGACGGAAAGACCCCATGGAGCTTTACTGTAGCTTGATATTGAGTGTTTGTACCGCTTGTACAGAATAGGTAGGAGCCGTAGAAACCGGAACGCTAGTTTCGGTGGAGGCGTTAGTGGGATACTACCCTCGCTGTATGACCACTCTAACCCGCACCACTCATCGTGGTGGGAGACAGTGTCAGGTAGGCAGTTTGACTGGGGCGGTCGCCTCCTAAAAAGTAACGGAGGCGCCCAAAGGTTCCCTCAGAATGGTTGGAAATCATTCGCAGAGTGTAAAGGCACAAGGGAGCTTGACTGCGAGACAGACAGGTCGAGCAGGGACGAAAGTCGGGCTTAGTGATCCGGTGGTACCGTATGGAAGGGCCATCGCTCAACGGATAAAAGCTACCCTGGGGATAACAGGCTTATCTCCCCCAAGAGTCCACATCGACGGGGAGGTTTGGCACCTCGATGTCGGCTCATCGCATCCTGGGGCTGTAGTCGGTCCCAAGGGTTGGGCTGTTCGCCCATTAAAGCGGTACGCGAGCTGGGTTCAGAACGTCGTGAGACAGTTCGGTCCCTATCCGTCGCGGGCGCAGGAAATTTGAGAGGAGCTGTCCTTAGTACGAGAGGACCGGGATGGACATACCGCTGGTGTACCAGTTGTTCCGCCAGGAGCATCGCTGGGTAGCTACGTATGGATGAGATAAACGCTGAAAGCATCTAAGTGTGAAACTCGCCTCGAGATGAGATTTCCCATCTTCCTTCGGGAAGAGTAAGACCCCTCAGAGATGATGAGGTAGATAGGTTGGAAGTGGCAGTGCAGTGATGCATGAAGCGGACCAATACTAATCGGTCGAGGACTTAACCAAGCAAGCGGTGACGGTTGTGAAGAAGAAAAGTAGATATTATTTAGTTTTGAGAGCGCAAGTTCTCAGCACGTAAGTGCTAGTGTGGTAATGACGGCTAGAAGGATACACCTGTTCCCATGCCGAACACAGAAGTTAAGCTTCTAAGCGCCGAGAGTAGTTGGGGGATCGCTCCCTGC
>NZ_AZGF01000057.1 GCF_001434475.1 Paucilactobacillus suebicus DSM 5007 = KCTC 3549
GCCGCGTTTAGCCAGACTTCGCTACCCCTCCGAAACAATCAACTATTATATCTTACAAAATCGGTCAACAAATTGCAACATTTTTTTAGTAATTTTCACGTCAGATTAACGATTTTTAATTGTTCACGCCATTGATCGAAAAAATTATCCATGTACCACTCATTATGTCGCTTTTTATGATACCCCACTGCCTGGTTATAGAATGTCGTATCATCCAATATCCGCGAATTAACGTGCAAGTGAAGGTGTCCGAATAACACTTTTTGAACGTGATATTGTTTTAGCATTTCACCCAGATGGAGGCTCCCCATCATACCGTTACTCATATTCCACATTCTAATTTCAGGATGAACCTGAATGTACTCCTTACGTGGTGAAAAATGAGTCATAAACAAAATTTTTTTATCTGTCAATGTAGCGTCCTGCAATATTTTTCCTGTTTGATGAAGGACGATCCCCATTCTTTGAAGATCGCTCATTGGTTGCTTAATACCGCCATCAATCCAGTAAGCACGCTTCCATTTAACAAAATCATCAGTACTACCAGTTTCTTCAGCTAAAGAATAGTCATACCAACCATTATTACCAATAATGCGCCACTTAGTATTTGCTATATCTAAATAATGATTATGCAAATATGTGGGTGTCGTAAGGTTTTCCAACTCATCATATGTGACGGCATTAAGCATATCATGGTTGCCAGCAATCCATCTAACCTGCATATCGGCTCCCACCTCGTGATCAAGTTGTCGGACATAATTCAGGCTATTTTCAAAGTTATTAAATAGATCACCGGCAATCAAGTAAATTTTCACCTGTTGTTGATGTAAATATTCCGCTTGTCTTTTACCCATTTCAACACTATCAATTCGGTTAACATCAAAGTGATTATCACTGGTCATGGCAACTTTAACCATTTTGCAACACCTCCACACATATAAAAAAAAACGCCGAAATATTAATTTCGACGTTATCATTATAATCTAGTCTACTCCATCCATCAAACGATGTATTGGTTTGACGAAGAAGAACAAAATAATCCCAATAATAACACTTACAAGCCCAACAGCGAGGAAGTATGGTACTTCAGTTGAAGATGAGTAAAATTTAACAATTTGAGCGTTAACAGCTTGACCAGCTGCATCAGCTAAGAACCACATACTCATCATTTGTGATTGGAACGCCTTTGGTGCCAACTTAGTGGTAACTGATAGTCCAATTGGAGAAATCAACATTTCGGCAATTTCAACAATGAACCATGATCCAATCAACCACCAAGGGCTAACACGGCCGGCTGTCGATCCATGAATAATACCTGGTAATGCCATAAAGATATATGAAGCACCAGCAAATACTAGACCTGCTGAGAACTTACCAGGCGCACTTGGTTGTTTGTCCCAGGTACTCCACAACCAAACAAAGAATGGTGTCAAAATCATGATGAACAGAGGATTTAATGTTTGGAAGTTAGCAGCGGCGAAGTGCCAGCCACCAATGTGTAAAACGGTTCTGTTAGCAGCAAACAATGCTAGCACAACTGAGCCAGACTCTTCAATTGCCCAGAATACAGCTGCAGCAATAAATAATGGTACATATGCCCATACACGCGAGCGTTCAACTTTGGTAACCTTACGGCTAGAAAGCATCATAACGAAGTAAATGATCGGTAGCGCGATGGCAATAATCGTAATAATCCAGATAACATTGCTAATAGTTAGGTTACCAGTCAAACCAAGAATGGCAATAATAGCAGCCAGCGCGATTACACCAACAATTGTCCAGATAATGATTGGACGTAAGTTTTCTTTTTCAATTGGATCTTGTGGATATAAGCTGTCCTTTGAAAGGTACTTCTTACCATCAAAGTAATACTGTACCAAGCCTAGGAACATTCCAATTGCAGCAAGTGAAAATCCTGCATGGAAATTCATTCCACTGCCAAATAAATGGAACCCAAATCCACTGGCAGCAAATGGTACTGCCCAAGGTGCAACTGCAGCACCCAAGTTAATACCAAAAACAAACATACTGAAACCAGCGTCACGACGCTTATCAGTCTCTGAATACAAACTACCAACCATTTCAGAAACGTTTGGTTTCAGTAATCCAGTACCAACAACAATTAATGCAATTGAGACGAATAATGCAGTAGATCCAAATGGTAACGACAGTGATATATGACCAAACATAATCAATACACCACCAATAAAGACGGTGCGACGACTACCCCAGACACGATCACTTAGCCAGCCACCAACAACCCCTGACATATAAACTAAAGAACCATAAATCGACATAATCGATGCCGCAGTGGTTTCGTCGAAGCCTAAACCACCCTTAGTAACAGCGTAGTACATGTAGAACAACAGTATGGCGCGCATACCGTAATAACTGAATCGTTCCCACATTTCAGTGAAGAACAATGTTGATAAGCCTCGGGGTTGACCCAAAAAGGCTGTATCAGAATTCCTTTGCTTTCCCAAAACATTTCCTCCATATCGTACTGAATACTAATACAAATTAGTGCAAACCAATTTTCATAAAAATGTAAACTGACAAGTCTTAAAAGTATGAGGTCTATTATACTGTTTTCAAATAATTAACGTCAATTAACGATTAAAATATGGTTGTAAAACAGACCGTTTTCTAATAATTTACTAATTTTTTTCTTTCTAGATTAAATTATAATGAGATATACGGAATAATAGTCCTTGTTAGTTGAATAGTCAATTCAAATGATTTTATCATTTTAAATCCAACTTTTATGTAAAAACAAGGGTAAAATTGCTATTTGATCGTATTTGTCATGAATTTATTTAAATTTTTTCTGTCCATAGTGAATAATCATGAGAACTTTTCACAGGTCTACATCATATTGTTATCACTTTCAATAGTTGTTTACATCAATAATTATCGCTCAATATCAGTACTAAATAATATTTCTTATCAATTCAAAGTGGTATATTATAATTATTTCTTAGGCATAAGATTAGACTTTATTTAAGGAGATTAAGCATGATTAACAAAATTCCAACATATGAGAAAACATTTTTCGGTGCATTATTGACGATGGCTGCCGGAGGTATTGATGCCTATTCATACATTTTTCACGGTCAAGTATTCGCCGGTCTGCAAACTGGAAATATGATTCTTTTGGGTGTTAATTTAGGCCAGGGGCACTGGTCCGCAAGTTTACGCTATATTATTTCTATTTTGGCGTTTTTTGTCGGAACAATTATTATCAGAATTATGCAACGCAGCACATGGTCTGACGAGCATGAAAATGGTCATCGCAAACTGGTACTAATTTATGAAGCGGTTCTACTATTGATTATTGCGGGTATTTCACAATTTGTGCCAAGTATTATTGCAACAATTTTATTGTCAATCACTGCTGCAGCAGAACTACAAGAGTTTCGTCGTCTAAACGGCGGACCATTTACTCCGTTAATGATGACAGGTAACCTTAGAACACTGGCTGAAACGAGCTTTGACGCACTCATATTTCACGAAACAGCAGCAATTAATAAACTTAAAACTACTGCGTCAATTATGGTTACGTTCATCATTGGTGCGGCATTAATTGCTATTTCGACACCCATAATCAGTAAATTTTCGATTGTCATACCAGCAATTGTGATATTAATTGCGTTGTCATCACTTTACGGATCTAAAGACGAATAACTGAGTTTAAAAGCTTTAAACCACATTATGACTTCATCAATAGTCTTTGAAGTAACTCGATCTTTAACCGGAATATTCAATACATCGTTAATAAAAAAAGGATCTGAAAAGTAGCTTTACAAACTACTCTCAGGTCCTTTTTAAACATCTATAAACCAGTAGTGCCGAATGGCAGAATCGAACTGCCGACCTCTTCTTTACGAGGGAAGCGCTCTACCAACTGAGCTAATTCGGCATAAACGAAAAGATGTCAACTATCATTGTAGTCAACATCCTTTCAACACAACTCCGGCAGGCGGGCTCGAACCGTCGACAATCTGATTAACAGTCAGGCGCTCTACCAACTGAGCTATGCCGGAATAATTTGCATGGCAACGTCCTACCCTTGCAG
>NZ_AZGF01000058.1 GCF_001434475.1 Paucilactobacillus suebicus DSM 5007 = KCTC 3549
TGTACCTGTAACAGTCACATCACTTAAGCCAACTGCATTACCAAGAGCATCTGTAGCCGATACAAAGTTATCTGCTGAAGACCAAGATGTGCTTGGGCCAGCAACTAAGGTTGTATTTTTGGTATTAACTGCTGCTTTTGAGGCGACAACCGTGATTGTAGCAGTGCTTGAAACTAAGTTGCCGGCATCATCGGTATAGCTATATGTGACATCATATGTTCCTGGTGTCGTTGTATCAGCAGTTCCTGTGACAGTCACATCACTTAAGGTAAGAGGATTACCATTTTCATCAGTTGCCGATGTGAAGTTATCCGCCGCTGTCCATGCTGGTGTATCAGGCCCGGCTATGACAGTAGTGTTGGTTGTCTTAACAGCTGCTTCTGAAGCAACAACTGTAACGTTTGCTGTATCTGTTTCGACGTTACCCTGAACATCAGTATATGAGTAAGTTACTTGATAAGTACCAGGGACTGTTGTATCAACCGTTCCGGTAACAGTCACATCACTGAGATCAACTGGATCACCATTTTCATCAGTTGCTGAAACAAAATTATCCGCTGCTGTCCATGATGTGCTTGGGCCGGCAACTAAAGTAGTATCTTTAGCAGTTACCGAAGCCTGTGATGCGACGACAGTGATTGTAGCAACTTCACTAGTAACATTCCCTTCAGAATCGGTATAGGAATAAGTTACCTGGTAAGTACCAGGGACATTCGTATTAACAGTCCCGGTAACAGTGACACCACTAATTGATAAAGCATTACCGTTCTCATCCTTGGCGGATACAAAGTTATCTGCAGCTTCCCATGTCGTGTCTGGTCCGGCAATTAGAGTGCTGTCTTTAACATTAATTGCGGTTTGAATACTTGTCACATAGACTGTGTATGTGGATCCATCGACTAAAGCAGTAGGATCTGTAATCGTTGTAGTATCTGGTGTATACGTTTCAGTATCCGTTAATGTTCCTGAGTTAATGCTAAGCGAATCCTCGAAATACTTTGTTGGATCTAACCCTAGTAATGCTAAAGTTGCAACAAGATCGGCACGGCTGTACGTGTCACCGTCTTGGCCTTGAGTTGTAATAGTTTTAATTATGTCACCAGTCACAGTGTCAACAACATTGTAGGTATCCACAACATTAACGTGAGTGTAAGTCAAAGTTTTACCAATTCCTGGATAGTAAATCGCAGCTATATTCGCATCAGGAATATTACTTCCAAGGGTACTGGAATCAATTGACACATAGTTTGAGCCTACAGAGCTAATAGTATTGTCACCAATACCAGCATACAACACTGAATAATCTGCTAATTCATCCAATGTATTGGCATTAACTTGTACAGATGAAGGTGTTGTGTCAGTACTCGAAGCAGTTTCAACTGTAATATCCAATTCTGGAGTTGCTGAATTAGACTCAGTCCTTGTTGCACCATCATTTGGTCTAAAGTAGAATACTTCACGACCATCACTAGTATTATTTAGCTGGTAAACATCTAGTGATGATATTTCGAATCCATCAGCCTGAAGTGTGGTTAAAAAAGTATTTGCATTGGTTTGAAGTGTCGTTAGATCAGCCGTTATAGACGTTGGTAACACAATGTAAAAACCGTACATATCCTCGTTAACTGCAAAACCAGAATAAGGATAGACTTTTAATGTTGTAGTAGAATTGTACAAAATATAGCCACTTGTAGCATATGGATTAGTTCCTGCAATACCAACGAAAAAATTGGAGAGATTAGGAACAGAACTAATTTCTTTTGCGGTGACTGTTGTGTCATCAGCAGCTACCATTGCTGAAAACGCCTTTGGTGCAACTAACGCTGACGATACCGAACTAGTTGCGGCGCTGCTAGCAGCCACTAAAGTATTAGCACTTGTAGAAGTTAAACCATCAGTAGATGTGCTATTTGTATCACTTGAAGAACTACCTGCCGAGGTGGCATTAGAAGTTTGAGCAGAAGAAGCACTCGTTGCTTCACTAGCACTCGTGGCACCGGATGCTGAAGTTGAAGAGCTGTTCTGGTTAGTAGCATTAGAAACTGATGATGAACTGGCAGCTGAGGAAGCCGTATCACTATCATTTGAGGCAGACGTTGCCGCACTGTTTGTAGTATCTGCAGTAGTTGCTGTTGCACTCGCAGCGCTTAAAGTAACACTATTTGTATCCGCCGCCGATGAACCCTCTTTTGTGAGACTAGCATCTGAAGTTCCTGTTGAAGCGTCAGCATGAGCAGTCACTTGGTTAGCAGCTACGACTCCCGTAAACAGCATTAAACTGGAAATTCCTCCAATTAACCATGACTTTCCGCTTTTATACAATTTAAAGTGAGTTTTTTCTTCACCCGTGTACTTAGAATTATTGTTTTGCATATTTGAATCATCCTCCAATTAAACATTTATATAAACTACTGAGTTTAGCCAATTAATATTATTCATAACCTTAAACTTAAAAGTTTTTCATCCCCAAACTAGCCAATAAACAATTAAATTTTTCCTAATCGAATATGCTGAAATATTCTATTACGTAATCACTTATTTCAGGACAGACAAAATGGCTTTAAATGCACTCATATAGCTAATTATAGCTCCTTATGGCCATTTTACTTAAGCATTGATTAAAAGTAAACATCAACGCTAAAAAGCAAATAATGTGATCACATGTTAAATGGTATTTTATATATTAATTTATCAATTCTATACATATATACATAAAAAGATTAACTATAAATTAATGTCATTATTTTCAACACAAAGTCGTTTAAAAAATTAAAATTTTGTATTATCATCCATGCTGACTGGTCTATCAAAACAATCAAATGTTTGAGATAAATCACAAAATTATTAACATAGGTCAATTACCATTGAAAAGCTAGCTGATATGATTATGTCAATCAATTAAATGGAGGTTGTTATTATGTCAACATACGAAAATCAACAAGCATGGAAAGATGTCGAAAGCTTTTTACCAGAGGAATATCACTACACAAATACTTATCATCCTGAGGAAGAACATTGGAACTGGCGTGGTAACAATGTTCACTTAGATACATTCCGCAATCCAGATGCCAAAGCTAAAATTATTATGTTCCACGGTGTCGGTACTAACGGCCGTCAAATTTCAATGATCATCGGTGGCCCACTAGCAAAAGATGGTTTCGAAACCATTTCCGTAGATATGCCAACATATGGTGTGACCGATGTAGCACCACACAAAATTATCAGTTACGATGATTGGGTTCAGTGTGGTTCTGACATCATTGACGCTGAACTTGCCAAGGATGATCGTCCAATTTTTCTTTATGGTCTTTCAGCTGGTGGAATGGAAACTTATCATGTAGCCGCACGCAACGGTAAAGTTAAGGGGATCATTGGGATGACTTTCTTGGATCAACGTAGCAAAGACGTGCAAATGACGACCACTAATAACTGGTTCTGGGGTACATTTGGCATTCCGATGACTAAGTTAGCAACTAATACTGGTTTATCTGGATACAAAATGAAAATGAGCATCCCTTCAAAGATGTCAGCATTAGTCAATGATCCTGATTGCTTAAAAGTCATGCTTGATGACAAAACTTCCGGTGGCAACAAGGTCTCAATGCGGTTTATGAATGATTATATGACTTATTCTCCAGACATTGAGCCCGAGCACTTCACCGTTTGCCCAATTTTGTTAACACAACCAGACGCTGATAAATGGACACCGCAGCGTTTGAGTGATCCCTTCTTAGATCGAATTACCCATGTTAGTGTCACTAAAAGAAAATTACGTAATGGTTCACACTATCCAATTGAAGAAACAGCTTTAACTGACCTGCACAAGTACATCTTGGAATTCTTGAAAGATAATATTAAAGATTAAGGAAACTAAGATAAATTCGACTCAAAAGGCTCCCAACCGAATTGGTTGGGAGCCTTTTGAGTGGCTAGTAGTGATTATCAATACCTGTGATTAAAAACGAATCGCTGATGGTAAACAAAAAGAACACTATCTCACCCACTAGGCTACGCATAATGTTCTTTCTATATTTTATATAATTATTGGGCTAGCTGGGTTCGAACCAGCGCATC
>NZ_AZGF01000059.1 GCF_001434475.1 Paucilactobacillus suebicus DSM 5007 = KCTC 3549
CTACCCAAACGGCGGCTAAGTCTAATAAGATCGCCGTTGATGGTATTCCGGGTTACAACACTTACCTGAAATTACAGCAGCTGTACGGTATGCGATACCAAGATGGCAAGATTAGTAAACCATCATCAACTGTCAAAGTGATCCAGAAGCACTTGGGTGTTAAGCAAGACGGTTACTTCGGTCCAGTTACTTACCGGGCTATGCAACGTAAGCTAGGTACACCGGTTGATGGTAAGGTGAGCCGGCCATCATTAATGTGGAAGCAAATTCAACGCGATATTAATAATGATGTGAAGCCATTCTAAAATGTGATAATATGTATTATGTAATAGGTTATCCATTTATATTTCGCTTCAAGCCTCAGTCCTTTTTGGATTGGGGCTTTTTTATTTGCTATTATGCTAAATACATGTTAAGCTTACGAAGTTCGATTGAAACAGATATTGAACAATTCAGTGACCGGAACATCATTGGGTCGCTATTTAAAGTATTAACAGAGATTAATAAAATAGCAAAAGGTTCTTGACTAGTAGTTAAGAACCTTTTTAAATCTTTAATTTAAATACCGATATTCAACAATGAAGGATGAACTTGTAAAAGACAAAAGGGAGGTTTAATTTGGAATTTATTGATGTTTTTGGCATTAAGCATACCCAATGTAGTCTTTTAGATACTAAGAGTGAATATAAGAGGGTATTTATATTCACAGATGAAAAAGGACAAAATTTTGTTGCTATTAAGGAAAATCCTGAACCAAATAATTACGGATCAAAAAACATGCATTGGAGATGTGCAAAGCCGCAAGATGCTCCAATAAATTATTATTTTAATAACTAATATTACAACTTGCATTAAATCAAAAGACGTACAAGTATACGCAAACAGGCCTCTCAGTTAATCGCTGGGAGGCCTGTTTTTTTATTAATAAATTTTAAAATATGTGCATGAAAAATCATAGTGTGCACAAAGTGTGCACCAACTTTCTAATTTATAGTGGTTTCTTATGCGTTTTAAAAAATAATAATCCTTTTAAATGCTGATTTAAAAGGATTCTTTATTTTTTAAGATGCTATTTATTCGTTCTTATAAGGAGAGTACAGGATTTGAACCTGCGCGCCGGTATTAGCCGGTTCGCCGGATTTCGAGTCCGGTGCATTACCACTCTGCCAACTCTCCAAATGGTACAAATAATATTATAGCAATCGGGACTGAATCAGTAAAGGTGAATTAAGGAAAAAAGTTTAATAATCAAAATTTAGATATTTTAGGATATAATGTCCTCGATCAAACAGAATTTATTGACTATGATAGCCAATAAACAAACAGCGTCCTAATTATTTAATCTAAGTGGCATAAAAATGGAATGCTTATATTTAGGGTCTTTGTATTATGCATTTATATGATTGCTATATGCAACTGAATCGAGAATGAACATAAAAAAGATAAATTTATTCATAATCAATTATTTATTAATTGTAAATCCGCGACTTTGAAGAATTCTGTTGGATGCTTCATCTGCTGCAACATAGCCGTTAGACAATAGATCATTGATATACAACTTATTGTAGATAAAAGAAAAAATAATTCCGATAATACCTGCACCAAATCCAATCGTTGGAATACCGAAGATAATTTCAATGAGTGCGATAATAAAAAACCATTTCCAATCCCCCCGAAAAAGGGCAGGAAGACAGCCAAAGAAAAAAGTTGTCCATGAAAACCCGACTTTTACCTGCTTAAAATGGCTGGTTTGAGAGTTAGTTAAGTTAATCATCATTTTAACAATCACCACTTTCAATTAAGATTGATATTGATTACTACTAATTTATAAAAGCTTGTTAAGCTTAATGTTATAGATTGATAAATACAATAGGTTGATGTAACTAATTGATCTGTTCTCACTTGGCTTGTGATATAATCATGACAGTATTTAGAGTAGGAAACGGTGGTGGAAAATAATGATGAAAGTAGCGATTTTTCCTGGTGGTTTTGATCCTCTGACAAGGGGACATCTTGATATTATTAAGCGTGGCAGTCAGCTATTTGATGAACTTGCAGTGGTTGTTAACTCCGAAGTTGACAAGGAATCAATTTTTACAGTTGATGAGCGTGTGGAACAGATTAAATACTTGATGTCACCCTATGACAACATAACAGTTATTACGGCGAATGAATTAAATGTAAAACTAATGGACCGAATTGGTGCTCAATACCTGATTCGAGGATTACGAAATACAACCGATTTTCAAAGAGAACGTGATGTGGCTTCAATGAATGTTCATTTGGATAATCGTGTTGAAACAGTGTTTATGTTGACTGACCCGAAGTACCAACACATTTCTAGTACTTTGATTAGAGAGTACGCTAAGTCAGGCAAAGACGTTTCCGATTATCTGCCAGCAATGGTTGCCAAACAGCTAGAAGAGAAAATTCAAGAAATTAAGCAACAGTAACAGGGTTATGACTGTACAGCCAAACGCTGTTATTTTTATTATTTAGGAATCGAGGAACGAAAGAATGCAAATTGGAATCGATAAAATCGGATTTTATACTCCATCACTCTATCTTGACCTTGTTGATTTAGCACATGCCAGAAATGAGGAACCTGACAAGTATCTAATTGGTATTGGTCAAGAAAAACAAGCGGTGATTCCGGCAACACAAGATATCGTTACTATGGGTGCTAGTGCGGCAGATCAAATACTGACCGAAGAAGACAAAAAAGATATTTCGACTGTGATCGTAGCTACCGAGTCCGGTGTAGATAATTCAAAGGCAGCTGCTATCTATGTAAAACAGCTGCTTGGACTTGATAATTTTGTCAGAACCGTTGAGCTTAAAGAAGCTTGCTATTCAGGAACTGCTGCAATTCAGTTTGCTCGTGGATTAGTTAACCTTAATGATAAAGAAAAAGTGCTTGTAATTACGGCAGATATTGCTCGCTATGGTATCGGAACGCCAGGCGAAGTTACACAAGGTGGTGGGGCTATTGCAATGTTAATTTCTGTGAACCCAAGAGTTCTCGCAATCGAAAACCAAAGCGTCTCTTATACCGACGATATTATGGATTTTTGGCGCCCATTGTACAGAAGCGAGGCACTGGTAGATGGAAAATATTCTACCAATGTTTATATTGATTTCTTTAATAAGTGTTGGAATCGTTATAGTGAGATTACGGATAGATCGTTCGATGATTTTTCAGCATTGATTTTTCACTTACCATTTACCAAAATGGGGAAAAAGGCACTTGACTCGGTGATGGAAAAAGAACCTGAAAATATTGCCAATCATTTCGGGACACAATTAAAATTTAGCCAACAATTGAGTCGGCAAGTTGGTAATCTCTACACGGGCTCGCTTTATATGTCCTTTTTGTCTTTGTTGCAATTCAATTCGGAACTGGTTGCTGGAAATCGTATCGGATTATTTAGTTACGGTTCTGGAGCAGAGGGCGAATTTTATAGTGGCATACTTCAAAATGAGTATGGTGATGTTATAGATTTCGAAAATATCGAAACCATGCTCAATAACAGAACTAAAGTGTCCGTGGCAGATTATGAAACAATATTTAATTCTCAAATTGGATATACGTCCACTGATGTTGTTTTGGACACTAGTAATGATAAATCCAAGTACGTGCTGTCTGGTCAAAAAGATCAGCAGAGACAATATTTTGTCAGAAAATAAAAAAACGCAGGCATCTGCTTGCACTTTTTTTGATTTCGTCTTGAAGACCTAGTTGAGCACGTA
>NZ_AZGF01000006.1 GCF_001434475.1 Paucilactobacillus suebicus DSM 5007 = KCTC 3549
CTATCAGTACCAAATATTGTAGAACCCATCTTTTACAACTCATTCATTAATGCTTTGATTTGTTCAACTTGAGTTGCATAAGTTGAATCTTGATGATCCTCTGGTAAATGTTTGATTAAATCAATTATTTTTCTGCCAGCCATGATTAAATCTTCATTTTCTGAGCTCGAGGTGTTTAAAAATGAAATCATTAAAACTAAATCCAAAGTTTTCGATGATATTCTATCGCCTTCAATCGCTTGTTCGCCCATTCGTTTGATAGTAATCCGTAAATTTCTTAACTTACGTTTCTGCTCACGGCGTTCATTGTAGTAAGGTAAAAACAAAGCCACACAAACTGCTAAAAATTCTGAGATTGCTGCTACCCATTCGGATATTGGTCCCCATTCCATAATTCATACCACCCTTATTTTTAAATTCAATTTTTACCTGATTTATACGGTTAAGACCGGTAAACAAATTCACCAGCATTTTACCGTCTTACAACCGCTATCATAAAATTTCTTATACCACCTATTTTATCGCTGAACTATCCACAACACCAACCCATCGTGTTTACACAGTTTTACGTATGCCTTTACAATTTCTTTAGAAAAAATTTTAGCGTTGTTATTATCGAAATACGTACTACAGGCTATAATGAATTACAGTTAAAGAAATTAAAAGGATAATGAACATGAAAACAATTAAATTTTTGAATTCGGCATTGGACACATATTATCCAGTCGATCAGTTCGATCAATGGCCAAAAAAACTGAAATATCAACTTGAGCTTGGCATGTCATACGGTGAAGTCCGCGTCTACCGTTCGTTCATGAAGATTATTACAGGAGCCGATTACCTAACCAAAACGCAAATTCAACAGGCTAGAAATATTGCTCACGAATATGTCGATAAGGACATTCAATACTATAATGAGTTATTTTATGACCAATTTATTAGTGACATGAAAGAAGTTATCGACTTCGACCAAGATAACGCACTGAACCATTCGGACGATCAATTATCCGATGACGGCCATGCACCAATGGGCTACGAACCAGTTCTCGAAGCATTCAGTACGGGTTATCAATTCGGCCTTGTGCAAATGACCAAGCATGTTGTGAATGAGTACATGGACCTGAACAATACCCAGTTTTCAAATGAAACCATTCAACATATTGAAGCTAATGCGTTTGATTTTGCGGACGAGGAATGGCAAAAAATCTGGCACAATGGATTTAATCGGTTGCAGGCTCTTGAAGAAATCCTTGGAGTAGATAAAGATTAATCCAGGTTGAAACTATCCATCAAACACTAATCTAGTACTTCAATTTACCTAACCTAAACATGAAATCACCGGTCACATAAGGCTCCTAAGGTCAAAATCAAAATTGATTTTGACCTTAGGAGCCTTATGTTATGGAAACAAAGTTTTTTTCGCACTATCTCTTTGTGTTGCAAATGGCGGAATCTCGAACTTTTAGTTTCAGTGGATAAATAATTGATTTCACCGGCTCATGATTAATCATTTTCATTAATAAAGTACTAGCGTCAATGCCCATCTGGCCTTTAGGGTGCACAATGGTTGTCAGGCTCGGCTGAATATCCTTACTAAACTGGTAATCATCAAAACCGACAATTGAAACATCTTCGGGCACCCGTAAATCCAGTGATTTGATCACATCAATAATTTGAATCGCTAATTGATCGTTATAACACGTAACTGCTGTCGGCCGATCGTTGCGCCGAAATATTTCTGAAACTCGATCAAAAATATTAGCCATTTTATCACTAGATTGATACATCAGCATTTCGCTTAAATACGAAATTTTAGGATGCTTACGGTAAGCCTGAATGAATCCGTCCATTCGGTGTACCCCTTGTAAATCATCAATTTGAAAAATTCCTAACACCTTTTCGTGTCCTAGGGAAAAAAGATACTCCGTCAACTATTGTTCTGCATCCAAATCTTCAGTTTCCACGTATGGAAAATCAAAATCATTGTAATGTGCATCAATGAAAACGACTGGAATGCCAGACGCCTTGATCTTTTCGTAAATATCAACGTTAGGATTAGGTAATGCACTCTGAGTTGGTTCGACAATTAGTGCAGCCACGTTGTTTTCCAGCATATTAATCAAACTCTGTCGCTCTTTTTCATGTTCATTATGCGTGTTACTCAAAATCATTGAGTAGCCATTATCAGAAATAACATGATCAATTCCACTGATAATACTGGGGAAAATATAATCCGCAATGTGGGTGATAATTACGCCAATCATCTTGTTCTTAGTCTTGCGGACACTACCAGTTTGCCAATCATTAATATACATTCCACCACCTTGAATGCGGTAGATGTAGCGCTCATTTTCTAGTTCGCCAACTGCTCGACGAATCGTGTACCGGCTGACTTGATACTGTGCCATTAGTTCTGATTCTGTTGGCAACTTATCCCCTGTATTACCAGCAATAATTGTGGTTTTTAAGCCCTGTTTGACCGTTTCGTATTTACTTGCCAATGTATTTCACCTCACGAGTTAACCTAACTAGACTATATAACAGATCTGTTATTTTAGCACCAGGTAATTGTAAGCGTAATCATAACGCACAACATGGCATAGTTAGTATCAACTATGCTAAAATAACTATCGCGAAACGGACTAACATATTAGGAGCTATCAAATGAACGAAATTTTAAAGGAACAATTTTTTGTTGACGATCTTTCCGATGATCAAAAGGCCGTCATTACTGACATTAATGCTTATATTAAGCAAGGATTGAGCAGCGATCAGCACTCTGTGGCCATCATTCAAGGGGCTGCCGGAACCGGTAAATCAGTTGTTTTGATGGAGCTGGTGCGCCAATACATGACTGACAAACATTACAGAACCTCATTAGTAGTTAACCATCCCGAATTGTATAAGGCTTACCAAGATTTGGCTGAGTCAATTCCAAACATGCACGTCAATGCGATTCGCCGCCCCACTTCTTTGATTAACTACGCGCAAAAAAACAATAAGAAGTACGATGTTATCTTCGTTGATGAAGCACACCTGCTATATTCAAAGTCGGAACCATATGCGCACTACCGTGGTCAAAATCAACTAACTGACCTAATGAACCTAGCTAAAGTTGTCGTGGTTGTGTACGATTTTGATCAAGTTTTCCAATCCAAGATGTATTGGGACAAGGACTTACTCTTCAAAACGATCGGCAACCGTCCATACAAGACCTTTGATATGAATTTTCAGTATCGAATGGTAGCCAGTGATGAACAAGTCGCCTGGATGGATGATTTGACGGCGGAAAAACCAATGAAGGCTTTCCCTGACAACAGTGATTTTAAATTTCAGGTATTTGATACCGCTGGCGAATTATTTGAAAACATCAAAAAACGGAATAAGGAAGTCGGCATGAGCCGTGTGGTCGCCACTTCCGGTTTCCCACGAATTGATGGCCGGCATAATGTCGAAATGGATACCTTCAGCCTGCCTTGGGACGAATGGGATCCTCAACGAACTCACTGGGCCAAACGTGAAGGTTCAATTACCCAAGTTGGCACCATATATACGTTGCAAGGATTTGATTTAAATTATGTAGGAATGATCATTGGCCCCTCATTTGGCTACGACAAGAAGACCGACACCATGACCATCATCCCCGAAAAATATTCTCATAAGGAAGTCTTCAAGAAACGCAAGGACATCAAATTTACTCGTGATGAATATAAACAATTTATCGCCAACGTTTTGAATGTACTGATGAAACGTGGCAAGTATGGTTTGTATTTGACAGCATTTGACGATGATTTACGTGCTCGACTGGTTGAGCTTTATGAGACTGGTAAATAATACTGTAAAAAAATGAGTGATACCTAGAATTAACTGGGTATCACTCATTTTTTTATCTAATCTCAAAAAAGCTATCTTTATCCGTTGGCACATTCAAAAACAACTTTTTTCCCTCATCCAAACCAGCTACTGAACCTAAATCAAATTCCAATCCAGTATCATTTACAGATGCTTGATTGAACTTTTCAGAGTCGACTCGATGCAATGCCGTAGTAATCTGGTCAGCCTCTTGAGCCTTTTCAGACGCTTTAGCCACTGTAAAACCTTCATCAATAAAGTTCTTGATCATTCCAATTTTAACCATCGCTGTGATGTTATATTTCCGATTTTCACTTTGGTCGTGCACAGACTCAATATAGCCTTTCTGCTCCCAATAACGCAGTTGACGAGCCGATACACCAGTAATCTTGGAAATATCAGTCATACTTACTAAAATCGCATTACGATTCAATAAAATTTCTTTCACTTTTTGTAATTCTTCAGTTAAATTATCCATTTTAATATCCTCTTTTCAATCATGGTATCACGTTTAAAATGTAAAGTCTATTATACATAATTGTCGTGTTTACTCTACATCATTGTCATGTTTAGTTGACAATTGATTTTTTTAAGCGTATTATTCAGTCTCGAATCATCATGATGTTCTAAAAACTTTTTTTGAAGAGGGTATCAACATGGAAAAAACAAACGTCGCATTGGTGACTTCTACGACTTTTATCGCCACCTTTATGACCGCCATAGAAGGCACTATTGTTACGACGGCCATGCCAACTATTATTGGTTCACTTCATGGAATTAACTTAATGGAATGGGTTTTTGCGATCTACCTACTGGCTACAGCCATGTTTACACCAGTCTACGGCAAACTAGCAGATTCGATCGGCCGTAAACCACTATTTATGTTTGGCGCTGCTTTGTTTATTATTGGATCAACTTTATGCGGTTTTGCCAACAGCATGATTATGTTAATTATTTGTCGCTTTATTCAAGGTATCGGCGCTGGCGCCCTACAACCAATTTCATATACCTTAATTGCTGATCTATACGCGCCAGAAAAAAGAGCCACCATCATGGGATTAAACACCACTGCCTGGGGAATTGCCAGCGTCTTTGGCCCATTAATCGGTGGTGTCATTGTAGATACCATTGGCTGGCACTGGATTTTCTTTCTTAACGTGCCGTTCGGACTTGCCATTATTTTAATCATTTGGACCTCACTTCACGAAGAAGGGTATGATCATCCCAGTATTAAAGTGGATTATTTGGGCACTGTATTATTAATGCTGACGTTGATGATGTTGTTAATCGCATTGCAACTATTTGGCGATCAAGGGCTGACTATAAATGTTGTCATCACACTGGTTGTCACAATTATTGCAGGAATTGCGTTTGTTCTTACGGAAAACAGAGTTAATGATCCTATTATTTCGATGAACCTATTCAAAAACAGAATGTTTGTCGGTGCTAACATCATCACTCTATTGCTAAGTGGCTTTTTCATTGGAGTTAACGTTTACGTCCCAATGTGGTTGCAAGGTGTCTATGGACTAAGTGCAACAATTGGTGGTCTAAGTCTTGCACCCGCATCAATCTTTTGGTTTGTAGGGTCTCTCATCCTTGGACGATTAATGAAGCATTTGAATATAAAAATTATTTTTCTAATTTTTTTGGCGATCACAATCGTTGGCGGCGCATCATTACTGGTTATTTACCCTTCAACCAGTTGGGTATTCATCTTCATTCTCTCTGGTGTAATCGGCGTTGGCCTTGGTGGTGCGGTTGTACTAGGTACAATTGCAACTCAACGGTCGGTGCCAGAAAACCAGCTTGGCGTTGCAACATCATTTAACCAGTTAGTTAAAACACTGGGTTCTTCAATTATGGTGTCAATCTTCGGATTAATTTTGAACACGCAAAACAGATCTGGATTAACTCAAGCACACCTACTCAGTAAATCCTCCTTAATGAATGATTTAGTAGATGCTTCCAAAGCCAAAACGATTCCATCGGCACTAGTAGATACTATGCGTAATATTTTATTCAACAGCATTCATACAATTTTTATCGCAGGATTGGTACTTTTAGTCCTTTCGGTCATATTCTTGCCATTGATTAAAAAGCAGGAAAAAGCAGAATAAATCAAAAAAGAGGCTTTTCAGCCTCATTACTCTTTAATATTAATGATTTATCTGCCAAATTTTTGTTAAAGTATCACCATTACGTTTCACAATCACCAACACCGCAACAATAACAACAACGTAGGCAATAATATTAACCAAACTACAATCAACCCCATACTCACCACCCGTAATGAGTTGATTGTGAGTATTCAAAATGTACTGAATTGGCCAATCGTTCGTAGTGGAAATCCCAACTGCGATAATACTGCTAATACCATTGTATAACGCATGGACTGTGTAATCGGCCCACACTGAATTTTCTTTAACATACACCACTGAAAGCACCACACCCATTAGTGTGCCTGATACCACAAGTTGAATCGCACTAGACAAATTTAGCTCGCCATTAAGTAGGTGAATTGCACCAAACAACAGTGAAGAAATAACTATTCCAGTCGTGATCCCGTACCTTTTTGCAACTTGCGTCAAAATTACGACCCGAAAAACAGTTTCCTCAATCAGTGGTGCAATTAGAATTGCGCCAACGTCCGTAGCAATATTTTGTGCAAACAAATAATTGTCCATCTTAGGATAGACAAGATCACCGCCAATAATTAATATGCCAACACCACATAGTGCCATCAAACCAAGTGCATAGCCAAAGTATCTGAGACGAAATTTAGGTGGAAAAAATACTGAAGTAAACTGGTCATGAAATACACGTTTTTTGAGGAATCTAAACCCCCAGAAAAATAAAATCAACTCAATAAATGGCGCAATCAGGTAATGTAGCGGTAATGCAATTTGATTGACGTTCCACGACTTAATCCAAACGCTACTAAACATCATGCACAACACCATGAACACCAAAATAGTCAAGATATCTGCAGTTGTGCGTATCAACCGTTTCATAGGTCAACATCCCCTAAGTTCAAAGTAGTAACCTCACCTAAATTATACTGCAGCTGATTTTGTCACTAAAGGCTAACGAGAATAGGTAAGATAAAATATCTTTTCAATGGCAACAGAAGAATTAACAATATACAAAAAATACGGAATTAACAGTGGCATCAATTCCATATTTTTTCATATTCTTTGTCTGATCTTCAAAGATTCTATTTTTTATTAACAATCCTAACACCATCATTAGTACCAACAATCACTTCGTCAACAATATGAATGAATAGTCCATGTTCAACTACGCCGGTCAACCCCTTTAAGTCCTCTGCTAGTTTAATTGGATCAGTAATATTACCAATATTGAGATCAATAATATAATTACCAGAGTCTGTTTTGACTAATGCACTGGCAACATTAGTCCTAAATCGTGGATTCAAACTCATTTTCTGTAATTCTCGAAACAAATGTTTTGAGCCAAACGGAATAACCTCCACCGGCAATGGAAATTTACCAAGATGATTAACCATTTTATTCTCATCAACTATCCAAATATTGCGATTGGAATTTTTAGCAACAATTTTCTCCCACAGTAACGCTGCTCCCCCACCTTTAATACCATTAAAATCGTGATCAACTTCATCAGCACCATCAATAGTTAAATTAATTTCATCAACCTGGTCTAATTCTTTAACGGTTAATCCAAGGTTAGTAGCTTGCTTAGCGGTTTTTTTAGAAGTTGTAACACACATTAAATTCAAGTGTTCTTTTTTATTTTTCTCACCCAAAGTGTCAACCATATACTTCACAGTTGTGCCGCTCCCCAAACCAATTGTCATGCCATCTTCAACATATTTAACCGCTTCACGCCCTACTAATTGTTTTAACTTATTTTGATCCATATTATTATCCTCTTTTTTTCGTTCAGTTGTTTTTTAAAAATAAAAAGTGTAACAAATGTCACACTTTTAGCTGGCCAAATAGTATTAGTGGTGATTACTCAAGTGTACAATTTTTAAACTTACTCACATGAAGGAAGATTCTTACGGTAATCTTGCAATAAATCACTAGTTGGCCATTTTTTTATTTATTTTGTTTTTGAAAATCATTAACCAAATGAATCACTTCTTCATTCGATTCAGCTTCCAGCGCACTAGATGCCAACTTCTTGCATTCTTCTGAACTCAAATCATGCATTAAAGCCCTAGTCTGCAACATAGAAGTTGCACTCATTGAAAATTCATCTAACCCCAAGCCAATAAGAATTGGTACTGCAGTTTGATCACCTGCCATTTCACCACACATTCCAGTCCACTTTCCCTCTTTGTGAGAGGCATCAATTGTATTTTTAATCAATTTTAATAGCGATGGATTATACGGCTGATATAAATAAGAAACTCTCTCATTGCCGCGATCAGCTGCAAATGTATACTGAATTAAATCGTTAGTACCAATGCTAAAGAAATCAACGTACTTAGCTAACTTATCAGCGATCAGCGCCGCTGCTGGAATTTCCATCATCATACCAACTTCAATATTTGTACTAACTGGAACACCTTGTTCGATTAGTTTAGATTTTTCCTCTTCAAAAATTCCTTTGGCTTGTTTAAATTCATTAACCGTTGCAATCATTGGAAACATAATGGCTAATTTACCAAATTCAGAAGCACGAATTAAGGCTCTTAATTGAGTTCTGAAAATATCCTGTTTGTCCAAGCTTATTCGAATAGCTCTATATCCAAGAAATGGATTCATTTCCTCCGGGAGTGGTAAGTAATCAAGGTGCTTATCACCACCGATATCCATGGTTCGAATAACGACCTGTTTACCATTCATATTCGTAACAACTTCTTTGTATGCTTGAAATTGTTCTTCCTCTGTTGGTAGATCAGATGAATCCATGTAAAGAAATTCAGACCGCATTAACCCAACTGCCTCTCCGCCGTTATCTTGAACTGCACGAACGTCATCGGGGGTTCCAATATTCGCACCAATTGTAAAATGTTTACCATCAGCACTAATACTTGGTTCAGATTTCAACTTTTTCCAAAGTGATCGTTGTTTTTCAAAATCTATTTGTTTCTGCTTATAGTTTTCGATCTCCGTTTGACTAGGATTCACAATTGCTTCGCCATTTATTCCGTCGATTATCACCATATCACCGGTTTTAATCGTACTTGTTGCTGTTTCGCTACCAACTACAGCTGGAATTTCAAGTGTCCGAGACATGATAGCAGAATGCGATGTGCGACCTCCCACATCTGTAATGAATCCTTTAACGTACTTGCGATTCAATTGTGCCGTGTCACTGGGAGTTAAATCTCTAGCAATTACAATACTTGTCGATTCAATTAATGCCGCGTTTGGTAAATCAACTCCAAGTAAATGCCCCATAACTCTTTTTTGAATATCTGCAACGTCGGCGGCACGTTGTTTCATATAATCATTATCATCCATCGATTCAAAAACAGAAATAAAATGGTTGGTTTGGTTAGTAAGTGCCTCTTCAGCATTTACTTTGTCAGAATTTATTTCATTTTCAATAGCACCAATTAATTCAGGGTCACTCAACATAGTTATGTGGGCTTCAAATACTTCGGCCTCTTCGCTCCCCATAGTTTCCTCAACTTTATTTTTTATTGTGGTTAACTCATTCTTAGATTGTTGTAAAGCAACGTTTAATCTAGAGATTTCTTGTACTGAATTAGATACGTTCTTTTTTTCAAAGGATAGATCCGGTTCAGTCAGAGTATATGCTTGGGCAATTGCAATTCCATTGCTTGCGGCAATTCCTTTTAATTTAGTTGACATCTAGAATCACCTTCCTACAAATAATTTAATTCTATTTTTTCCAAAGATTTTCGAATATTGTCACAATTTTGTCAGGTGTAAATCCGTATTCAGATTGAACTTTAGCACCATTACCACTAGCACCAAATTTATCAACTCCGAGTGACACACCCTTTAATCCAACAAATTCACCCCAACCAAATGTACTTTCCATTTCAATAGAAATACGCCTTGTAACGTTTGAAGGTAGCACAGATTCTTTATATTCATCAGACTGTTGTTTAAATAAATCCATACTTGGCATCGAAACTACAGAGATATCATACGATTTGTCTGCCAATATTTTCTTCGCAGCTAAAGCAAGTTGAAGTTCTGAACCAGTTGCTATAAGTATTCCATCGGCCAAACCTGTTTTGGCAGGAGAGGCAACATAGGCACCTTTTTTAACCAATTCAGGTTTTGTTTGAATTAACACTGG
Organism: Paucilactobacillus suebicus DSM 5007 = KCTC 3549; assembly: GCF_001434475.1. Lineage (GTDB taxonomy): Bacteria > Bacillota > Bacilli > Lactobacillales > Lactobacillaceae > Paucilactobacillus > Paucilactobacillus suebicus. Next base: position 10,120 of record NZ_AZGF01000006.1, read on the forward strand.
TAACTTCTGACGTGATAAAACCATTACGCTTGGCTTACTTGTTTCCTCAGAGATATTCTGCCAGGCACCTAAAACTTCATTAGCATCAGCAGGTCTAATAACATTTACATTTGGCATTGATCTCAATGCAGCTAATTGTTCAATCGGTTCATGAGTTGGGCCGTCTTCACCCACCGCAATAGAATCGTGAGTAAACACATACGTGACGGGCACACCTTGCAACGCTGATGATCTAATTGCAGATTTCATGTAGTCTGAAAATGTAAAAAAAGTACTTCCAAACACTCTGGTACCACCGTGTAAAGCAATTCCATTTAACGCGGCTGCCATTCCAAATTCACGAACACCAAACCAAATATTTCTATTTTGTGGATTAGCTATTGAGAAGCGACCACTTCCTGATAATTGCGTTTTATTACTCGATGAAAGATCAGCAGCTCCTCCCCAAAAGTTTAAATTGTTTTCGGTAATCTGCTGCATAATCTCAGAATTAGCAACACGCGTTGCAATACTGTCACCAATTTTTTCTTTAACAACTACGTCTGTTAAATCTAATTTTGGATTGTGATCAGTAGCGAAGTATTTGGCTTGTTTGTCATCGGCTTTGAATTCATTAAATTCATTCAACCAGCTATCATACGTAGATTTACCACGAGATTGTAAATTATTTTTAAACATGTCATACACGTTCTGGTCAATTTCGAACGGTGCTAATGTATAATTTAAAGCTTTCCTAGTTTTTTCAACATTGACATCGCCAAGTGCTGCACCATGAACCTTGTTAGTACCGGCGTCTGGAGAACCGTAGCCAATGACAGTTTTAATCTCGATCAATGAAGGTTTATCGGTAGTTTTTGCTGTCTCGATTGCATCATAAATGGATGTTAGGTCCTCACCATCCTTAACAATCTGATGATCCCAGCCTGCAGCTTCAAAACGCAACTGGGCATTCTCAATTGACTCATTACTCAGTGGGCCATCTAAAGTAACATTATTGGAATCATAGAGAACAATTAATTTATTGAGCTTTTCTTTACCTGCAATATTGATTGCCTCTTGACTGATTCCTTCCATCAAATCTCCATCACCAACAATGGCATAGGTATAATGATTGATTATTTTATGATCGTGATTATAAACTGCCCCCAAATGTCTCTCCGCAATTGCCATTCCAACAGCCATCCCAATTCCTTGTCCTAGTGGACCCGTGGTAGCATCAACTCCAATGGTATGGCCATATTCTGGATGACCTGGTGTTTTCGATCCAAACTGTCTAAATTGTTTTAGTTCGCTTATTGGTAAATCATATCCACTTAGATGAATTAGGCTATATAGCAATGCTGATCCATGCCCCGCCGATAAAACAAACCGATCTCGATTAATCCAGTCCGGTCGTTCAGGGTTAATATTCATCACATAATTCCACAACACATACGCCATAGGCGCAGCATCCAGGCAAATACCAGGATGACCTGAATTAGCCTTTTCAATCATATCAACACTCAGCATTCTGAGTGCGTTAACCGCATTCTCATCTTTTTGATCAAATTTTTTTGAAGTTTTAATTGGTGTACTAATCATAAATTCTCAATCCTCCGTTAATATCAGGTGAAGCCCTAAAACTTAAAAAATTACATCAATCTTGGATTTGATTTTTATATTCCCTCCAAAATATAATGTAATTTTTCTCTAGATTACTAAGCTTTTTTACTATTGCGATCGCGTATATTTAGGAAAATGCTTAGTAAAATTACAACACCTAGAAATGCCAAAATTCCAACCACGATTGCTACTGTACCAAGGCTACCCAAGTTGCCAAGTAAAATACCTGGAATCAAGTAATCGGTATCCGCAAATGTAGATGCTGCCATTTGGAGATTACCGAGAACTGGTAAGATCAGTAATGGCAACCAACTAATCAAAATTCCATTAAATGCTGAACCAAGAACAGCTCCCCGACGACCACCATATGCATTCCCATAAATAGCTGCAGCAGCGCCACAGAAGAAGTGCCCAACTACACCAGGAATAATAACGGTTGTCTTCAATCCAATCATAATAAACATACTAATTGTACCAACGATAAAACTAACAAAGAATCCGATTAACACAGCATTAGGCGCATATGGAAAGATGATTGGAACATCCAAAGCAGGTTTCGAATTTGGCACAAGTTTTTGAGCAATGCCTTGGAATGCTGGAACAATTTCAGCTAAGATCATCCGTACACCTTGTAAAACAACAACGAATCCGGCGGCAAACGTACCGGCTTCAACCAATGAGTAGATAATATAATTTGTGCCACTACTCAATTTAGTTTCAATGAAATGAGGACCGGTAACAATAGCAAGTGCGATATAAACAATTGCCATCAATAATGTAATTGAAACTGTTGAATCCCGTAAGAAACTCAAACTCTTTGGTACTTCAATATCTTCAGTTGTTTTCTTGGGATTACCAAATAATTTACCAATTAAACCAGCTGTCGCATAACCAATATTACCGGTATGACCCATGGCAACTGAATCGCCATTAGTTATTTTACGCATAAATGGTTGACATAGTGCTGGCGTAACTGTTAACAACGTTCCTTCGAAAATACCGCCTAAAATAATAGTCTCCCATCCATCCCCTAAATGAGCTGACACAAGAATGACGGCTGTCAAACATGAAACATACAACATTGCTTGACCAGTTAAGAAAATGTACTTAAATCTAGTAAACCTAGCAAGTAAGATGTTAACAATCATTCCAACGAACATAATTAAAGCGGTTAAGGATCCGTACTTAACAAGTGCAATAGCAACAACCGCTTCATTACTTGGAACAACACCTTGTACATGTAAAGCAAATTTAAACATCTTTGCCATCGGTGCCAAAGCACCTTGTAAAATTGTTGATCCACCAATTAAAACAAGAAACCCGGTAAAGGTTTTAATTGATCCCTGAATAACTTCAGTTGCCTTCTTTTTCTGAAGAACTAGACCGAGTAGAGCGATCAAAGCAACTAAAATTGACGGCTGCGTCACAATGGAAACGAAAAAACTTAAGACATCTTTCATTTCTTTCTCCTCCAGTTTTATTAAATGAATAAAATTACTGACGTGAAATATTTTCTTTATCTAAAATATCGTTTACATCTTGTTTAATTTCGTCTTTATCAATCAAACTCTTAAGTAAAATCAACTTATCCTGTGGCAAGTTACTTAGAGTTGCAGCAAGTGTTGACTCAACAAAAAAGTAATCAGCAGAATCTGCAGTTGTACTACCAACATCAGAGTGGTCAACTTGAATATCTTCCTCCACGCCTTCGTCTTTCAAAATCTGTTGAATATTCATCTGAACCATGAAACTGCTACCTAAACCACTTTGACAAACTGCTAAAAATTTCATAATAAATTCCTCCATTTTAATTAGTTTTAATAATATTCTGTAACTCTTGAACGTTTTTTGCTTCACACATTTTGGTAACTTTAGTTTCGTCCATCAATAGTTCCATTAATTCCTGAATTACTTTTAAGTGGCTCTGACTGTCCGTTGCAGCTAACACAAACCAAAGCTGAATAGGATGGTCTTTGCTCACTAAATTCACTTCCTTATCTGTTTTTAACAGTGCAAGTGAAATTTTGTTGGCTCCTGCTTCTGGTCGAGCATGAGAAAGAGCAATATGTGGCCCAATGTTAAAATAAGGTCCTTTTTCATTAACTACTTTTTTCATTGATTCAACGTAACTAGGCTCAATAGAACCGTTGTCAATCAATGGTTGAGCTGATATTTCAATTGCTTGCTTCCAAGTAAGATTATCTAGGCTACTCACTTGTATAGTGCTACTGGTCAACAAATCACTTAACATTTTGCTACCTCCTCTCCTTTCGCTTATTTATAATACCCTTGTTGAAAACGCTAACAAGTGCAATAATGTTAACTACTAAAGTGCAATAACTTCACTGCATGTGTGAAAGGCTGATCAATTATGGAATTAGAACAAATTAAGCACGGCCAAAAAATCATCAATGAGCTTCTAAATTCTAGCCACTATCTAACAGTGGAAGAGTTACAAGAAAAATTACATATATCCAGAAGAAGTGTTTTTTACGCATTTAAAAAGATCAATATTTTCTTGGATGAACAGAATGTAGAACCTATCAATAATGTAAAGAACCTCGGATATTTTTTAACAGATAATTCAAAATCAGAATTATTAATCAATCAGGATTCGAATAAAACTCAAAAATCATATTCAAAAAATGAACGTCAAACAATTCTTATTTGGAATCTGATTAACAAAGATAAGGTTTCAATATCAAAAGCAATGAAGAAATTTAATATTTCCAACCACACTGCCATCAATGATTTTGCAATAGTAGATGATGTTTTAAAAAAAAGAGAACTGTATGTTGAACAGTCCTCAAAAGGAAAGATACTATCTGGATCTAAAATATCAGCAAGAACCTGGGTATTAGAGCAGTTGAACGACCCGCATTCAATTATCCATAATTTGATCGGCACAGACCAAGCTGAACTTAATTTCATCCAAAAAAAATTACACGATTTAGAAAAATTATCAGGCAATTATTTTAGTGATAATGCAATTTTAATTCTCAGTGAATTTATCTACTGGTTAGTAAACTTTATAAGTAATAAAAAATACGTTCTTAAATCAATTCCAGATAATTACAAAGACTTGCAATCTGTTTCAACAAATTGGTCATCTAATTTTCTGAAGCACTACCAAATTTGCAATAATTATGAAACTCAATTTTTAGCACAAATTCTATATACAAGCCAATTTTCTAGTATCAATACTTCAGATACACTAAATAAGGAAATGCATGTAGTTACACAACAAGTTATAGAAAAATTTAACATTGCATCCGGTTCTAATTTGTCCTCCTACTCTTTGGAAGTCTCTCTATCCACTCATCTATTGAGCACACTTTATAGATCATCCCTTGGAATTAAGTATAAGCACCCTGATTTGGAATCATTCATTGATAAATATCATGATTTATTTATTTTTTCAAAATATGCCGTTAAACCTTTTGAAGATTATATCGGTAAAACACTAAATGATGATGAAATATCATTAATAGCCGTCTACTTCGGTGGTCAACTACGAGATATTCACCGACGAAAGGACTGGAACACAGATGTATTACTGGTTTGTCCCAGTGGAATAGGTACTTCAGTACTTCTTAAAAATCAGCTGACAACTAGGTATCCAGACATAACGTTTTCTGAACCACTAAGCGTATTTCAATTTAACAATTGTCCATTAGATGACATTAAACTAATCATTTCGACAATTGAATTGAATGTTAAGGAAAATATACCAACCCTGCGTGTATCTCCATTGTTGACTAAAGAAGATTTAAGAAAAGTAGATTCTGTCCTTTCTGAAAACAGAGACAACGAAATCATACCTAAAGTAAATACAAATACTTTACTAGATATCATCGGAGACTATGCAAGAATTGAAGATGTTGATGGCCTTACTAACGCAATTAACAATTATTTGGATGCATATAATAGCAAATACATGCATTCGAACAACCTTTCAAATAATAAAACTGAACTAGGTAGAGTTATAAGCCTGAATAACATTACATGTCTAAATAAAGTTGTTCCATGGGAAAATGCAATTGCAGAGTCCTTTACTCAGCTAAAAAGATCTGGTTCAGTGACTCAAAAATACATTGATCGAATTATTGAGTTAACAATGACTAAAGGACCATACATGCTACTAGGCAATGGCGTATTTCTAGCCCATGCAGCCCCTCAAGACGGAGTTAGACGTCTAGGAATTTCAGTACTGGTATCTCATAAACCAATTAAAGTATCACCTCAAAATTTTGAACCGTGTGAGATAAAGTTGATCATCGCTCTTGCACCGGTCGATCAAAAAAAACATCTAAAAGTACTATCTGAACTTTTTCAAAAAATCCAAGATAAAAAATGGCTAAAAAACATTGAAGCCGCATCTGATGAAGAAGATATCTTTAACATGTTAGTTTCACCCATTTAATTTTCTTTTAAACTAAAAATACGAGACACGCAGACTATTACTCTACGCATCTCGTATTTTTTATAGTATTAAGGAATCAGATAACGTAATTTGGTTAACGTTCCAAGACTAATCCAGACACTGCTTATCTAATCGTCTCATCCACACTATCCCGCTGCGACAGAATTCCCCTAAAATCGTTGCTTTCCTTCAACAATTTAATCTTATTCTTCGCAATCTGCCCTTCATACATGTGTACTAAACCGTATGCCGTTTTTTTATTAACTTTGATCGGATGAACAGAATTATTGTACACGGCAAGGCCGTTTTGCAGATGACTTTGTAAAAAGCCCTTCACCTCACCAACATTTCTTGCGCGAATAATATAATCCTTGCCTTCAATGTTATGACACACGTAAAAATATATATGATTCGACCTTTCGTCATCTATTGATTCAGAATCATCGGACCTAACGATAGTTCGATCTAACTGATTCATCTCAACGTTCAATTCGACATACTGTTTACACAAGCTACAATCGTTTACACGACTGCCGATTACATGGTCGCCAAAGGCATCCCCATGTTGCACAAGTATATCCGCAACTGTCGCCATCAAAATTCCACGATACTTCTTCAATTTGTACTTTGTGACACTGTTTTGATTATTCATCAGATCATCCCCATCTTCTTTGCCAATGCAATCTATTATTTAGAAACACAAATGGGCATCAAAGCGGCTTGATGTCCATTTGCGGTGCTTGTTATATTGTATTTATTCATTAGGAAGTATGGTGCCCAACAGTGATTGGTATTGCACCAATTCATCACCACCACCTTTAGAGTGAAACCTTAACTGGCAACGATTATTCTGCTTGTTCATTAGCAACTTTCTTCAAGTATGCAGCGTTGTCCAACACTTTCTTCTTGTTCAATGGATAGAAGAAGAACAGGCAAGCTAGAGCAAGACCGTAACTGACAGCGGGAACACCTACGGCAACCTGATAGATATGATTAATCACTGTTTCAGACTGAACGGCTCCACCAGTTGTGGAAGCTTGATAGCCAATAAACGTTAGTATAAATCCTGCCATTCCGCCGGCAATTGCTTGTGATACTTTCCGAACAAACGAGTTCACACCGTACACAACCCCATCTTCACGAATACCGGTTTGAACTTGTTCATTATCGATAACATCGGTGATAAATGCCCAAACCATCATGTTAAACATTCCCAAACCTAAGTTAGCCAAGAATGTCACGATTAAGAACAGAACAACGTTACGGGTGTGCAAAAAGAATAGGATTGCAAACATCACAAACCCAAACGATAGGAACGCCACCGTTACTTCTTTTCTGCCAAAACGTTCATACAATTTCTTTGAAAATGGTGCCAGGATCAAGATGACAATCGTGCCACAAATCAGTGCAATTGACATCGCCGTTTTGTTTTGGAAGTAATCGTTAAACAGGTATGGGATAAAGGCGTTGTTAGAGAACAGACCAATACACATCAACAAATCAACCAACGCCAGTGCGATTAACGCTTTATCCTGACCTAACTTTTTGACAACTGTTGATAGTGGCACCTTTTCAGCTTTGTTAGTCCGAACTCGTTCAACCGACAGCCGATACAGGATAATATATGCAACAAACCCGGCAGTCGCACAGATTGCAACAATGATAAACATTCTCATGGCCGAAATCTGGTGTGAACCCTTACTGTACATGAACATTGGTACTAACAGACTAACGGTAGCGCCACCTAATCCGGCACCGATACTACGAAATGTCGAGAGACTCGTTTTTTCCGATGGACTCGATGAAATGGCCGAGGCCATTGAACCATAGGGGATGTTGACAGTTGAATATAAGATGCCCCAGACAATGTAGGTGAGAAAAATGTAGACCGTTTTAACACCCATTGGTAAGTCTTTAATCCATGGTAGGAACAATAAAATCGAAAGGAGCAGAAGTGGATATTTCATTCTTCTGATCCACGGGCGGAAACGTCCTTCTTCTAGCAATGGTCCGTTATCGACTAGTCGACCAACAGTTAGATCGGCAAACGCATCAATAATTCGTGCCACCAGAAACAATATCCCGACAATGGCGGCTGAAATGCCCAAAACGTTAGTGTAAAAAATCATTAAGAAAGATGTGACAGTGGCAAAGGTAAAGTTGTTACCAATGTCTCCAAACATGTAACCGACTTTATCTTTGGTGGTAAACGGTATGTTACTTATGGTAGTTTGTCCGTTAGCTTGTGCTTTGCTATTCGTATCCATTTTCTATCCTCCGATATTACTTCTTGTAGTTGAAGTTAGGAATACTGTTCCAGCGTTGGCTGAGCCAGATAGCTGCTGCCTTAGGTTCACGTGAACGAGTGAAGATTCCCTTCTTGTTTCCTTGAACACGTTGAATTCCAAATTTAGTTTGGAAATCGGCAAAGTTCCATAGTTGTTCACCGACAAAGTTATCGATCTTATCAAACACTTCAGCATTCATCTTGTAGTAGTTGACCTGATATTCTTCAGAGAATGGCTCGTTATAGGCGCTATGCATCCCGGCAACAGTATCTGCGCCAAATTCGGTAAACATGATTGGCTTATCCGGATACAGTTCTTGCCAAGCTCGTAATTCTGCTTCCTGGTCCTTTGCGGCGGTCTTGAGGTCACCAGTATTAATGTACCAGCCGTAATAGCGATTAAGTGCCAGAATGTCGACAAGGTCAGTACATCTGTCCTTACCCGCCGTCGATAACATGATGTTCACAAATGTGCAAGGGCGTTTTTGTGGATCAAGTTTTCTAGCTAATTCAAACATTGGAGCAAAATATTCATATGATCCATCAAGGAATGTTGCTGGTTCGTTAGCAATTGACCAAATGACAACACAAGCGTGGTTCTTATCCCGAGAAATCATTTCTTCAATCACTTGTTTATGTGCTTCTTGAGTGTCGATATCGTGCCAGAACGGGTTCTTCTTATCAGCGCTTGCCATGGCTCCAGAAATATCAAAGTTGAACGCTGGCATCAGCCCTACTGCTGGTGTTTCATCAATCACCACAATTCCTTCGCGATCACAAAGGCGCATCATTTCTTCAGAGTACGGGTAATGTGATGTTCGGAACGAGTTAGCACCCATTTGCTTAAGCAGGTTCAAATCCAAAACATTGTAAGCTTCGTTGATTCCTTTACCGTTAACGTAGGTATCCTCGTGCTTACCAAACCCCTTAAAATAAAATGGCTTACCATTGATCAAGAATTGTCCATCTTTAGCCTCAACGGTTCTGATTCCGAATGGTTCTGTGTAAGTATCAACCGTATTGCCATCCTTGATAATCGTAATTTCAGCATCGTACAGGTAAGCACCCAGTGGTTGCCACAAGTGTACATTGCTCAATGAAATGACACTGTCAGCGTCTGATGCTTCACCAACCGTTTGGCCATCTTCATCTTTAATCTTGATTTTGATCTCGTCATAGTCATCACTGACAGAAACTGCAATGTTCACGTCTGCAATTTCTTCGTCCAAATTAACATCAGGATTAATGATAATGTCGTTGATGTATGTCCAGGGAGTTGCCACTAATTCAACATTACGGTGCAAGCCAGCATAGTTGAAGAAGTCGAAGTTTTCGTCAACGTGATGCACAATATTGCCATTTTCATCTTTAGTTTCGCTGTAATTACCAACTGGCAACGTTGTTTGGTCTAAAAGATTACTTAATTTAACTGAAACACGGTTAGTACCGGCTTCAACGACATCATTAATTGGCAAATCAAACGGAGTAAAGCCACCCTTGTGATGTCCGATTAGATCACCGTTGACATAAACCCAGGCTTCATGGGTTGCAGAACCAAAATGTAGGGTTAGGCGTTGATCTGTCAAAATTGCGGGAATTTCGAATTCACGCTCATACCATACATAACCACTATGCTCACGGATATCTTCATCAACTGTTTGATCGTTGAACGAAGCCGGTACCGCCATCACCTTATCTGTACTGAGCTTTGTTTGCGGATTATTCTCACGACCAGGTTGCTGCAGGTCAAAATTCCAAATACCATTTAGACTTGTAACCGTACGTGTTGCAGTTGAAGTTGGAAATAACATCATAAATCACTCCTATAAGTTTTTTAGCCTTTATCTTGTAAACGCTTACTTGTATGTTAGTATATTTATTTGGAGCGATATTTAACTATTTTTCTGTAATTTATACTATTTTGCTTTCTTTTGCTTTTTTCGTCATTTTAATTGTCAATCGTGATGTAATACGATTTCACGGACTGGAGCGACCGTTTATGATTTCAATTTTGGACTATAAATCACTAGCCATTTCTCTTAACACAATCAGTGGTGTACCAGTTAGGCTGTGCTCTCTCCACCTCGAACCGTTGTATGAGAGTCCAGACGCCAAACAAACCGTCCCTGGCTTTCACACATTACCGTTGGATCCAGGAGATTGTTGTCGAGCACAAGACGGCTCAGGAATATACTTAGCCGTGGGTATTTGGCACGAAGATTTATTGGGTTATCTAATCGCCGGACCCTATCAGCAACTGAGCGATGCGCTTCCCCGAATCATGATTAATTTGGGTAAAACTGGTCCCGTTGAGATTCATCTTCACGACCAACAGGCATATATTCCTCAAATTGATACAAGTGATGAGATGACCGAAGAAGAAGCCGGTGAAGCCAGCCAAGTGCTTAGTATTTATGTGGCTCAAAATCAACTCATGGATGCCATTGCTAACGGTGATCAAAGCCAGTTAACCCAGATAGTTAATTCAACGATTCAAAATATGCATCCATTTCTTAATCGAATCCCTAGTCGGGAACTACGAGCTGCTAAGAATATCATTTTTGTGTACAATACCCTTTGCAGACTTGCGGCAGAACGAGGATCGGCTAGTAAATTGCTGATTGATAAGTTGTCATCAAAATATGCACTTCAAATTGAAAAGCTGGCATCAATTGATGAAGCAATTAAACTAATTAACGAAATGCCGTTTCGCTACTGTGACCTGGTCATTGCGAAAAGAAATAAACAATACAATATGCGTGTCGCTGCTGCCATTGAATATATTATGTTGAATTTTCAAGAAGAATTGCAGCTAACAGATATTGCTCAAGCAGTACACACCAGTCCCACTTACCTCTCGCACCGCTTCAAAAAAGACACCGGTGAAACATTATTTTCATTCATCAACCACTACCGCATTAAGGTGGCCCAAGCTAAGTTGCGCGATGGTGATTTTACAATTTCAGAAATCGCAATTTCATCGGGGTTCAATAACGTCACTTACTTTAATCGGATTTTTAAAAAATATACCGGCACATCGCCACGGAAATATGCGCGTTTAAACTAAAAAGTGCAACAAATTACGATTTGCTTCCAGAATATAAGGTATTCAAGGTTAAAATCACGAATTTGGATTTTGACCTTGAATACCTTATATGGCCGGGAGCAGTCACTTGTTGCACGCTTAGACTAGATAAATCTAATTATTGTTCCATCCTCTATTTACTTTTCAAGTTGACAACGACACAGTCTTCCAGTAACATTTCTCAAAAATAGCTGGAGGTTATTATGGCTAAAAAGGATAAACGTTTTGCAGTGATTGTTTCAGAAGGAACGTTGTCTAGCACTAAAATACTTGTTGATAAACAGACTGGAGTTCACTATTTATGGCACGAAGAGAGCTACAGTGGTGGGCTAACTCCTCTGTTGGATGAGGATGGTAAACCGGTTGTAGATTTAACTGATTTCGATTAATAAAATTTCAAAATTAAAAGCCTTCCAAATTATTGGGAGGCTTTTTAATAGTGCTTATTCACTATCCTTGTTGTTCTTCATTATGTGCTCGATACTTAGCTAGTTTTTCATCAGTCGTCAAAATATGTTTCTCAGGCGCATATGACAACTTAATGTAGTTACTAATTCTGGGTGCACCGCTTTTTGTGACTGAAATTTGAATCTTGTTGAGTAACTTGATGAGATCATCTAGGTCGCCTTCAACAGTTGTTTCAAATGCCCCAACTTCGTACGAAAGGTTGCTTGCATCGATCTCTGCAATTGCAACATCTACTAGTCTTAACATCTCTTTAGTTGAATCTGCTTCGGGTAAAACTTGAATTGCCATCACTGCGTTTGCCATATTAGTATCTCCTCTTGAGTCAACTTATAGTAAAATAATTAGCTTAATTGTACGTTGCTTTAGTTATTTAAACAATGAATTTTTGAAAGTTTCACGTGAAACTTTTTTGACGACAAAGGAGCCTCTCAAATTTGAGAAGCTCCCTTTTGATGAGCGCAGTAATTCTTATACAACTTATTTAAATAATCTTCATTGCCATCAGCCATTGCGTGCTTCGCGTCTTCAATACTAGTATAGTAATTGCTTGAAAATTCTGCTTCACTTGCTGATTTAATGTCTATTTTTAAATTACTGTCGAACTGATACCGATCAAATTTTTCAACTGCGTTATTGATATCTTCACCTTTGAAAAGGTCCGGCGAACTGGTATCAAATAGTTGTGGTAAGAGATCACGATTAAAGGCATGAACAGTGATATGTAAAACAAACACAATTTCTTCTCTAGAATATTCTTTATTTTCTTCAAAAACATCTTTTTCAATGTACAGTGGTTTAGCCATTTAGAATTCACTCCCAATTTCATCCTATGAACTAAATTTCGTAGTTAATAATACAGTTGTTCGTTACTTTTTATTTAGTTACTTAACTTTATCACTTAGATTTACTTTGTCTAGTTACCGTTTGAAATCAATCTTAATTTCATTCTTAACAACCACTGTTCCGACACTTTCTAAAACCGAGTGTCCATTCCAGACTTTTCAGACTAACTCTGCTACACTGTGCGTAACTAAAGGAGTAGGAGGCTTCATCATGACTGAAAAATCGCTGTATCATACGTATGTTCAGAACCATAACGGCTTAACTGGCACTAGTTTTGTTGAAGGTAACGAAGGATTAGCACTCGGGGTATCAAGCTCATTGATTGATGATCCAGGAACTAACCCAGAACAGTTCATCGCTTTTGCACTATCAACCTGTTTTAACGCCACTATTCGCATCGTTGAAAATAGAGAACACACTGCTGCAGATTCACAGCTACGGACTAGAGTAGATATTGAAAAAGATGACATCGGCTACAAGTTCGTTGTTGAGGCACAAATTCGCATGCCTGAGCATACAGAAACTGAAGCACAGGCAATCATTGACCAAGCATTGAACGAATGCCCAGTGGCTAAGTTATTGAAAGAAAACGAAAATGTATCCTTCAAGCTTGTGGACGATTTTACTGACGAACCAACTTATGGTGAATAGGATCACAACAAAAACGCATCTGATTCAGGTATCGTTATTGCAACGATGTTTGAATCAGGTGCGTTTTTTTTGATATTCAATAACTAAGATCAAGTATCTAGACGAAACTAACGCTTTACCACTAACAAAAAATCTATTTCCAATAGTACCAAACGGACCAATTTCTGAGCTGCTTATTTTTCCAATCAGCAAAACTCAGTTCCCCTTCAAGTAAATCAACCTCATGTTTTGGATAATAAACCTTGCGACATTCCATTAAATTTTTCCAAACTACATCATTTGGTGAATTCAATTCATCAATCCAACTAAGGTCTTCCTTTACCATGAGTTCCCAACGATAATTGGCTTCAACCGTGAACTTGGTTTGACCGTCATATCGTTTAATTTCCCGACGCTTTTCTTCGATCTCGCGTAATACACAAGATCTAGAACAGTAAAACGTCCAATCAGAAACATCATACTGATCGAGACCGCTCAAAAACCGATATTGATTGGGACGCAATTTAAAATTGTCAAACTTTCCCTGATTCATAAAATGGCGAAATCTACGGTTGGCAACTTTACGCATTTGACCATTATGGTCCTTTAAAAACGGGTGTTTTTGGTAACTTCGACTCATTGCTGTGTCTAGACTGAACCTGCTTAAATACGATGATTGGTTGTGTAATGTGATATTAAATCATCTAACAAATTCAGTATCCTCCTGTCACAACTTAAGTGAGTCCGCACCTAACAGGATAACGATAATCCATATAATCATTCCTTTGTCATAATTTTGACCTCAGTATAACATTTTCAGAATTAGCTCTTAAACAATATGCATTGTAGTTCACTATGATTAATTAAATAAATTTAATGTCCTTAGCCTATAATTCGTTTTTAAATCAATGTACAAATAAACTAAGGAGTAGCACCATTAATAACCCAACAAATGAGTTAACGAATTCTAGTACTCCCCAAGTCTTAAGGTGTCTTTCAAAGAAATACCAAATGATTGTTGATACAAAATAAATCCACCATCATACATAAGAGTAGTTGTGTTACTACCACAGGCACACGCAAGCATCATCAATGCTGGATTAACATGAAATGCTACAACCATTGGTGCAACGATACCAGCAGCAGTGATGGCTGAAACGGCCCCTTGACCAGTCATTAAACGAATTAAAACTGTGATAACCCATGCAAGGATAAATGGAGAAATACTTGAATGACCAACTAAGTCAACAATCTTATCACCAATACCACTATCAATAATAACTTGCTTCATAACACCACCAGCAGCAATAACCATGATGACGTTAGAAATACCTTCAATAGCACTAGTCATATGATTAGTGATTTCAGTACCATTCATACCACGACGATAACCGAATAGAATCATAGCCACAATAACAGTAACTAACATACTGATTTCAGCGCCGCCTAAAAATGTAGCAAATTTGAATAACCAAGTATTCTTTGGTGCCAAGGATTTAACAATTGCTGAACACACAATTAAAATAGCAGGCAATAATGGCACAATAATACTTGCACCAAAACTTGGCAATTCAGATTTATCCCTTTTTTGAGCTGGTTTTAGAACATCGCCTAATGGCATCTTGTCCAAACCAGGAATAAAACGTTGAATTAAAACACCTGAGCAAATAATGGTAGGAATTATTACGATAAAACCAAGAACATAGACCTGTGCCATATCTGCGTGAAATGCGGTGACTAATGCCATTGGGCCAGGTTGGGGTGGAAAAATACTGTGTCCCATAGTTGCACCAGCAATTGTAGGAATAACCAATTTCATGTACGAAATTTTTGCTTCTTTAGCAATACTTATTACTAACGGCATCAATATCAAAAAAGCAACCTCATAGAACATTGCCATCCCGAAAATCATACCAATGAGTAGCAACGCAAACGGCAAAAGTTTTCGACCCATCGCATTGACAATTGTATCGGCAATTTGTTGTGAAGCTCCAGACTCAGTCATTAACTTACCAACAATAGCACCAAATATCACAATTAAAACCAGTGATGACATAACACTGCCAACACCAGACTCAATCGTAGTACCAATTTTTGTTAACGGCATACCTTCAGCAAACGCAATGAATAATCCAGAAATTAACAGCGCAATAATGTTATGAACTTTAGTTTTAACAATTAAGAAAACTAAAAGTAAGATACCAATAAAGACCCACAAAAGGGCCAATAAATCTGCTCCCAAAAAAAGACCTCCAAAAACAATATTAGCTTGCAGAAAACTAGTATATCTGTTTGCTATTTAAAGCCTAATGTAAACGCTTTAAATAGTCAATGACAAGTCAGATAAAAATAACATTATTATGTATTTATGTTTTTTTATCAGATAAATATGTATATATAAAGAGATATTATCTTAAAAGATGTACGGACAAATTTTTTAAATTAATTGTTTAAATTGGTAATTCTAGCATATCAGTTTTAAAAATAGATATATTAATTAAAAAATCTCTCCATACATATGTACAGAGAGATTACTGCCAATAAACTGTATCGATTTAATCACATTCTAGGAAATTGAACTTACTAAATCGATTATATTACTCAGATTAGCACGGGTTCATTGGCATAACACTATTTCAAAAATTACCTAATAGCATCAAATGCATTATTTAATTGATCATATCTATCCGATCTAACAAAAATAGGAATTTGATCAAGTGGCGCACTAACACTAATATTCTGGCCTCCATTTATTACTTCACCAGTATATGCATTAGTCCATCTTGTTCCTTCTGGTAAATACACATTACGTAAATTTTCATCTTCGTATAGAATAGGTGAAATAAGAACACTGTCACCAAACATATATTCATCTTCAATATTCCAAGAATTATTATCATTACTAAAATCATAAAATAATGGTCTAATTACAGGAGTTCCCTTATCATGAGCATTTGCCATCTGTATTTTAATATAATCACGTAAATTTTCTCGAAGATGCATATATTTTGTAATTATGGCATATGCTTTTTCACCATATGCCCACGGTTCAGTTGGTGCACCAGTACCCATTTTTCCGCCCCCGTGGTCACTTAAAGGATCAGAAAACGGATCTCTGGATCCATGCATCCTCATAACTGGACAAAAAGTCGCAAATTGAGTCCATCTAACAACCAATTGCTTAAATACTGGATCATTAATGTTTCCACCAGTAAATCCACCAATATCTGTTGTCCACCAAGGAATTCCCGCAATCCCCATATTTAGCCCAATTGCTAATTGTCTCCGCATAGATTCAAAACTGGAATCAATATCGCCAGACCAGACCAGTGCACCATATTTTTGGCTACCAGCCCAGGCACTTCTGACCAGACTAATTATATTTGTTTTACCTTCAGTCTTTAAACCGTCAAATATGGTTTTAGCATACCCAACTGGATACAAATTTCCAACTTCAAGTACACTACCATTTTGATACCTATAATTATCAAAATCGTAAGCAGAATATTCAGGTTCGGCTTCATCCAGCCAAAAAAGATCGACACCCTTATCGTAATAATTTTTCTTCAATAATTTCCATACATAGTTTTGTGCATCTGGATTAGTAAAATCAACAAATCCATTATTACCCAAGAAATTCATTGTGATTTCGACTCCACGATCAGTTTTAACTAAATAACCATTATCGGCCATTTCTTTGTAATGACTGCTTGTTTCATCAACTGTAGGCCAAACTGAAACCATCAATTTAATACCCATCTTGTGCAACTCATCGGCCATTTTATTTGGATCAGGCCAATACTTTTCATCAAATTTAAACTCACCTGATTTTGGCCAATGGAAAAAATCGATCACAATAACACTTATTGGTAGATTACGTTTTTTAAACTCATGTGCCGCTTCCAATAATTCGTCTTGTGTTTGATAACGAAGCTTGCATTGCCAATAACCCATTGCATAATCTGGCATCATCGGCACAGTTCCTGCAACTTTAGCATATTGTTCTTCTATAGACGCCGGGCTGTCCCCACTGGTAATCCAAAAATCCATTTCTTTAGTTGCGTAGGATGTCCACTCAGTTATATTTTTAGCAAAACTAACTGCCCCAACCGCAGGATTATTCCACAAAAAACCATAACCTTTATTTGAAATATAAAATGGAACAGATGCCTGAGAATTTCGCAATGCCAGTTCAAGTTTAGATCCCTTTAAGTCAATGTAATCTTCCTGATATTGACCCATACCAAATATTTTTTCGTCCTTATTAGCTTCAAATCTTACGTTCAGTTTAAAATCTCCACCTGGATTTCCCTGAAGGCTACACCAATCAAGGTCCAAGGAACTTTTAAATCTTTTAGGAGCGATATCATCACTTGCAGGATCAGGATAATCCGTACGAGTCCTTTGCCAACCTTTCAGTAATGTCTCTCCATTTTCATTATAGAAAGAAAGATCACCATAATAGTTTATCTCTGCAGTTATATTGCCGTTTGTAATCTTACCAGAACGCTTGCTAGAACTTATTTCAATACTAGCATTATAGTTTTCAGCCACTGGCATTGTTAAAGCATTATTTAAATCAGTGAATTCAGAATACTTTGTATTTCTCACTCGAAAACTATTTTCTCCCCATGGTTGAATAATCATGGTTGAACCATTCTCTTTGATATAAAGAGATCCATCTTTTTTATATAACAAGTTTACGCCTCCAACTACAAGTCAATTTTCTATTGCTTAGTTTATTTGTTTTCTACTTCTTGAGAATCATCCTTGATCTGCTGTTTACGTGGTGCAAATTTCATAACAGCAAGAACCAATATCAATAACACAATACCAATTACACCAGCAGCCACCAAGGCAGCACTTGGAGATGCATTACCAGAAATCTTTGCAATACCGCTATAAATGTAAGGTGTTAAAAACACACTAACGTTAACGAAAATAAGCATGACTGAATTACAGAAATTTACTAATGACTTAGGAGCAACTTCTGCGATCTGATAGTAGAGAAATGCTGGAGCAAATGTAAATGCAGCTGTAACGATAATTAATAATATGGCAGATACCATCAAACTATTGGTAAATGACATACCAATCAGTGCAGCACTCATTGCAGCAATTGCAATTGGTAATAAGGAATTTTTAAGCACTTTAAACACAGGAGCAAAAATTATTCCGACGATCATACCTGTTATTGACATAAAGCTCATGACAAAGCTAGCACTCGTGGCACTACCAAAGCCCTTTCCAGTTATTAAAAGACCATATTTAACAATCATGCCCTCCAACATAAGTTGTAAAACTGCATAGTACGCGAAGAACAAATATACTCTCTTGCTGAGCTTACCTAATCGAGTCCAAATAGATTCATTAGAAGTATTAGAACTAATATCCATTTCAGGTAAAATAATCATAACCAGGAAGAAAATAATCAAGATGATGGAATAGCTCAAAAAGCTAGCACGCCAGCTAATTTTTAAAAGTACACCTGCTAGCATAGTCAGAAGAGTACTTGATAAACTTGAAACAGTACCAATTAGTCCAAGCATCTGTGCACGCTCATTACCAACATAGAAATAAGAAACAATACTAAATGCCATTGGGTTCAGTAACCCAATACCAGCTCCAAAAAAGAATCGACAAACTAACACCATGTAAATATTAGTGGCAAAAAACGGCATTACACCTGCAATAAATGAAATAGCCAGCCCAATTAAGGCCACTTTCTTATATCCCAATTTTCCAGTTAATAACGGACTAAGTGCAATAAAAATAAGAATAGCTAAACTTGGTAAAGTACTGATTGATTCTACCAATGATGATGGAACATTCGAAAAATCAGCTTCCACTGCTGGAATTGCACCAGAAATGATACCAGCAGCACTTGTATCAATTGAAATACATAAAATTGAGGCCTTAAACAAGAAACTAGATATGTTTCTACCAGAATTAGCAGCCATTTTGTTCTTCCTCCTAAGATACATCTATAAAATTGCCTATATTCCATAAGTACAAAAAGACAAAAATTAGTTACAAAATCACTTGTAAACGTTTACAAATACATTGTAACTAGTTCCAATCATTGACATAATGGCTATAATTATAAGAAAAGTAGCGAAAATAAACTTATGCAGAGGAGAACAAACATTTTGGAAAATAAACTATATTTGTTTAATTTATCAAAGTTACCAATGTTCTATGTCTCAGGATACCTGGATATTTCTTCAAATTGGCAACATAAACATATGTATCAACAAGGAAATTGGGAAATTATTTTTGTATTAGACGGTGTAATTTATTTAAATATTGAAGGACAAGAATACGAAATACACAAAAATAGTTATTTCCTAGTACCGCCATATAAAAACATGGAAGGATATAAAGAATCACCAGTTGGGACTAGAATGCTGTGGATTCATTTTTTCCCAAGAGAAGATGTGAAAGAAGTAGAAAATATAGATAATTCTGACTATTATTCATCATTGATACCTCAACACGGAATAATGTATGATTCAGATCCGCTGCTAGTCATTGCATATGAAATTCTAGACTCGGCTCAAAAGAAAAAGGGGTTATCAATCGATCTTCAAGTTACACAACTACTTATGCAGCTAGGAGAAGATTTTAGACAAGCTAGTATTCATAGCAGAAGCTTAGATAAATCTATTGAGAATATAGATGTTTGGATTGACGCACATTTGGATGAAATAGACACCGTTGCCGACATTGGATTAGCATTCAACTTCAATTCTGTCTATTTAAATAGACTTTTCAAAGATAAACACCATACGTCTTTGTATCAATATGTAATAACTCAAAAAATAAAGAGAGCAGAAAATCTCTTAATATCCTCAGGTATTCCAATATCAGAAGTATCAAAAAATTCATTTTTCAAAGATAAAAGAAACTTTTCACGCACTTTCAAAAAAAGGGTTGGTATTACACCAGAAAAATATCGACAGCTTTTCAAAAGTAAATTTATAAATTCACCATCATATGATCCTGAAATACCAGTACCTGAAAGAATTAAAGTAGAGCTTAAAAAAAACAATAGTAAAAGTACATAATTATTTATTTACAATGACGTCCTTTTACTTTATGGATAAAAACTTCAATAGAGTAACAAACATCTCAAATGCAACCGTAACTTAATTATCTGCGGTAAAAACCGCATCACTTATGATATGGACTACCCTCATTAATCATAAAAGCCCGATAAACTTGCTCAGTCAGCACCAATCTCATCAGCTGATGTGGCAACGTAAAACGACCAAATGAGATTTGTGTATCAGCACGTTTCAAAACTGTGGGTGTTAATCCCAATGAACCACCAATCACGAACGTGATATCAGAATGACCATAGGTAGTTAACTGTTGAAGTTCAGCCGCAAATTCTTCGGATGACCGTTCTTTACCCTTAATGGCAAGGGCATAGACATATTCACGATCTTTAATCTTGGCCAAAATTCGTTCTCCTTCTTTAGCCATCACTTCATCCATTTCGGCTTGACTCAGAGATTCCGGAGCTTTTTCATCTGGCACCTCCACAATTTCAAATTTACAAAACCGACTCAAGCGTTTTGCATATTCACTAATTCCTGCTTTAAAATACTTCTCCTTGAGTTTTCCTACGCCAATGATTTTGATGTTCATAACTACCGACCTTTCAACAAGTTATCCACAGAGTTTTCCACAGGCTGTGGGTAATTACGAACATATTTTCGCCCATTTTTTCTCCACAGCTAATTTTTGAGAAATTTATTAAATTTTTTTATCCACAGTTTTACACAGAAACATTCGTTCGATACGGCATATGTATAACGTTGATATATCAACGTTTATGCACTGTAATATTACAATCTCATAAGTTATCCACAAATTACCATCTTGCCTGTGGATAACTTTTCAACGCCAACAAACGCCCGTTTAACGGTTTTTCATCTTTACAAATTAGTATAACAAATATTATCCACCAAGTTTTCCACAATTAAAATTTTCTCACGTTACCCTTGCTTTTTCCCACATGAACTTAATCTTTTCTTAAATAGCTATTTGTTCGTAAATTATCCTACTATTACCTTTTAAATCGAATTAAACCCGAACGTTGAAAACGAAGGTTCGTTTTTTCAATAAACTAACATCATTTTATGCATCCAGAATAAATTAACGTTTATACATAGACCGTCTATCTCACTCATAGATTCCCCATATTTAAAAAAATGACCAAACAAAAAAGCCCAGAACCATCATTAGCATTCTGAACTATCTCTTTTGTCAGCTGTTTCAACCATCCACCAACATCATCTCACCATTTTGGTTTAACTATCGCCGGTACCCACACTATTGATTTATGTTGATTGGATGAATTGAAATTGCTTTTGTATGGTAATTATTATAGGAGCTGTTAGGTGGTTTGACATCGGTTATTTTGTACAAATATTGGTTGGGTTTTTGGTGATTTTTTTGCGGATGATCTTTGTATTTTTATAGCCGAAACGTGCAAAATGGGGCTGACCCCGGTCAGATAAGTCAAAAAAGCGGAATTCCTTCAAAGTTCACGAAGGATTTCCGCTTTTTCGTCTTATCTGCTGGGGTCATAACGCCCCATTTTTCACTCTATTTATTCCGAACTACTATCACTATCCAACGCCGAGGTCGATTCACTCAGCTTGATCGATCCAGTCTTCAACTGACCGTCACGATAGTACTTAACCGAAACCGTATCGCCGACCTTGTGCTTGTATAGCACGTCTTTCAGCGTTGCTTCTGACGTAATCTTCGTGCCATCCATTTCTGTGATCACATCATACTTCTTTAAACCAGCATTACCAGCGGATGATGGAGAGAGGATCTTCATGATCACAACACCCTTCGTCACACTAGTTGGTAATTTAAGAACTGATTTTTGTTGTGAAGCTGAGATATTGTCCAGACCCACTAATTCAATTCCCAATGCGGGGCGAGTGATTTTACCATTTTTAACTAGCTGGTTAATTACGCTAACCACTTCATTACTTGGAATCGAGAAGCCCATACCTTCAACGTCGGTTCCTTCATCATCACTGGATAGCTTCATTGAGTTAATTCCAACGACCTGACCAGCCATGTTGACTAATGGTCCACCCGAGTTACCAGGGTTGATAGCTGCATCCGTTTGAATAACCGTGGCATTACCAGTGGTATTGCCGCTATTGTCCTGAACTTGAACGGTCCGCTTCTTAGCCGAAATAATCCCCTTAGTCACTGAAGTAGCGTACTCAGATCCCAATGGTGAGCCAATTGCCAAAACGTCTTGCCCTGCCTCAATTTCATTTGAGTTACCAAAGCTGGCAACCGTTGTGACTTGTGATGAATTAATCTTGATTACCGCTAAATCGGTCGTTGCATCAGTACCAACGATTGAAGCATCTAGCTTCTTACCGTTGCTCAAGATAACTTCCAGTGCAGAAGAACCGGACACCACGTGATTGTTGGTCACGATATAGGCAGTGTTGCCGTCCTTCTTATAAATCACACCAGAACCTTCACTTTGAGCCTGAAGTGAGCTATTAGATGACGACGAGCTGGAGCTGTTGGTATTCGCACCATAGATACCTAATCCATCTGTACTGCTTGACTGATTAGTTAAGTTGACCACCGAGACAACTGAGGCCTTAACCGTGTTGAACGCCTTCGTTGACTGACTTGTCCCCGTCACCTTACTTTGGTTAACCTTGGTCCCGCCAGCCTTGCTGGATCCCTTTGGTACTGATGTCGAACTGGTACTACCTGCGTAACCGTTATTAATTAAATAACCGGCTCCGTATGCCAAGCCACCACCAATTAACCCAGCGATTAACGCAACAACCGCAACTTTCCACCATAAAGTAAAACGCCCATTTTTCTTGGGTTGATTCTGCTGATTATTATCCATCACACAACGCTCCCCTTGATTATTCATATATGTTAATCATACATAATTTTTGTGAAAAATTTATGAACTTACTCAATATTGATTATAGCGTATATAACTTGGTTGGTGCATCAGGTTCGGTGTCATGCAAATGAAAATCGTGATCTACCCCGAAGTCATGCTGTTCCATCATGGTTGTGACGGTTAAATGAGCCAGTGAGCGCATATTATTTTCCTGACTGCGGTGGCCGAGAAAGATTTGCTTCGTTTGATTGCCAATGACGCTCATCATGGTATTAGCGCCATCTTCATTAGATAAATGACCCTCATCACCCAAAATACGTTGTTTGAGGGGCCATGCATACGGCCCCATTCGTAGCATTTCCATGTCGTGATTGCATTCGATTAAGTAAGCATCGGCATCCTTAATAGTCTGTTCAACACGATCAGAAACATAGCCAGTATCCGTCAGATCGCAGAATGTTTTGCCATCATGGTGAACCTGGTAAAATTGTGGTTCGGCTGCATCATGTGACACCGCAAAACTTTCTACATCCATATCACCCATGCTCAGCGTTTTACCAGGCTCGAGAATGTGTTGTTGTTCAACTGGCACCTTGCCGATTTTGCTACTCATAGCGTCCCATGTGCCATGGTTAGCATACACATTCATGCCATATTTGCGCGCCAAAACACCGACACCCTTGATATGGTCGGTATGTTCATGCGTCACAAAGAGTGCATCGACATCGGTCAACGAACGCCCAATCTTTTCCATTAATCCCTGGATCTTTTTGCCACTTAATCCGGCATCAATCAAAATTTTGTGTTCAGGCGTCTCTAAATAAGTCACGTTGCCCGTACTACCACTGGCTAAAATACTGTAATGTAATTGATCATCTATCGTTTGCAAAATAATTTCCTCTCGCCTGTTGTTTCTCTTAATTAGAAGAAGATTCATTCAATAAATTAGAATTGGCCTTGATCAACGTTCCAGTAAACGCGTTAATCTGTCGAATTTGAGTACTATCTGTATTCTTCGTCTGAATGCCGATTACCCAAGTTGGAATATACACGTTATTGCCCTTAGATGAAAGTAGTTTGACGTACCCGAGCTTCGCCCACTTAATCTTTGAGTTGTTTGGAATCTCATTGTGTTGGTATAACCAGAAGACCGCCTTCTTTTGACTAATGGTCGTCTCCTCTTCACGAAGGATTTGAATATTACTCATGTATGTCTGAGTGTAGCCCGTAACGGTATCCTTATTGCGTACTTTAAAACGCAATTGGCCGTCATCTGACAGCACATGTAAATCTGGTCCCTTTTGAACGTAGACAATCATACCATCTTTTTCAGCGCTCAAGCGAGCATCGTAAACATAGTGGGTACCAAACAGAACCTTGCTTTGATCTTTAATCACCTTATTCAAAACCTTTTGTGGGTGAGCTGGATCAATCTTGATCGTTGACTCGAAAGTACTGTTCAATTCATTATCGCTATAACTGGCAACTTGGTTTTTCAGCTTTGAAACGTTATTTTGCAACGCATTATCATTTTCATCGCTGGAAATGTAATACCCTGACGAAAGCTTATTTGATAGCTTGCCAATTGTGATTGAATCATTCTTCATTTCCTTGATGATCGCAGATTCTTGACTAGTTGATTTGCTGGTCACCGTAAATGGTTTATCAGACGTCAACGACAAGCCAAGAAAAATATCAATCGCGATAAATGCAATCAAGAAGATCCATTGAATTCGGCGAAAGTTCATGGTTTGGCCCCCTTTCTTTGTTATTTGTTGTTAATTAGTGTCTCGTAGTTAGACCACTTACCTTGATACTTAACGTAGTACGCTGGTTTTAGGTTAATTACTGAATTAGACTTACGACTATTGCCCCACTCATACTCGATACGCATATCTTGGATATCGGCCGTTTTAATCCCAGCATTATTCAAAGACGAAAGCACGTCCTCAGTTGATGGAATGCTTTGCTTTGAGTTGTTAGGAATTGGAACTTCCAAGCTGTACAAAGAGAAGTGATACGTTTGTTTACCACTCTTCGAATACTTAAAGTTAACAGTTCCATAGCCGCGATCATTATAAATAGGGAAATCCTCAACATAAGTCCGGTAGGTAACTTCCCGATTTTTCGTACTCATTTCGTCATATCGAATATTTTCTAGCGAAATACCAATTTTAGATAGCTGCTTAAAGCTCTTGGTTAAGAATTGGTTTTCGGCAACTTGGTCAGTTCTACTGAGGAAATTCTCATATGTTGCCTTGCCATTTTTGCTATTGATAGTCATGCGTTTATCGCTACCGTCAGTATATGTCGTCACGCTGCCCTTTTTATGAACGGAAACGCTACTAGAACTACTTGTATCAAGAAGAGCATTGGTAAAACTGCTGTCACTCGTCTTAGTCATCATATAACTGTAGACCGGTACTGAGGTCTTCTTTGGAAAGGCAATGATGACACGCTTGTTGAGTAATTGTTCATCCACCTTAATTCTCTCAGTGCTCTTTTTAGCAACTTGTTTGATCTTATCGTAATCCGGTTTGCCCTTAATCCTAACTCGATAAACAGTCAGACTACCATCCTTAAGCAAATAAACTTCATGACTGCCGTTAGTTGGAATGACAATTTGATCGATTTCACTAATCTTTTTCTGATTAACGGATTGTTTAAACGTCTCGTTAAAAATCGACGTTGTAATGCTGCTAGGATAGTTCAATACCAGAGCATCTTTCTGATTTAAAACTGCCAAAAATCGCTGGTCATCACCGTTCGAAATTTTAGTGATATGACCAAATGCCATTTTTTCAACCTGTGCTTGAACTGTACTAGATAAATTACTCTTTTTTGCGTACAGCAAAGATTGGCCACCAGTTTTGCCGTTACGCACCACTTGATTTGGCAAAAAAGTGTCAGCAATCGTCTTGCTGGTCAGCTGGCTAGTACTACTAGAACTGCTACTATCGTGTTCCTTGCCAAAACGGGATGGATTGGTCCAAATCAAAAATGATAGTCCTAAACTGACCAAGATAGCAATCGTTAAAACGATCGGTAGCCAATTACTTCGAATTTTGCGAATCATCGTCCCATTCATCTCCCTCATACGGTACATATGGCAATGAAATGTAGAAGGTCGAGCCACGGCCTTCAACACTATCGACCCAGATTTGACCGCCCAGCATATTAATAACTTCCTTAGAGATGGCGAGTCCTAGTCCAGTCCCACCCTGCTTTCTTGAGCGGGCCTTGTCAACACGGAAGAAGCGATCAAAGACATGCGGAATATCGGCGCGTGGAATTCCCAAACCTTGATCAGAAATACTTAAAATCACATGGTTGTGGGTTTCCAGCAGACGGGCAGTAATTACCCCACCATCCG
This sequence comes from Paucilactobacillus suebicus DSM 5007 = KCTC 3549, assembly GCF_001434475.1. Classification (GTDB taxonomy): domain Bacteria; phylum Bacillota; class Bacilli; order Lactobacillales; family Lactobacillaceae; genus Paucilactobacillus; species Paucilactobacillus suebicus. The sequence continues at coordinate 36,747 of NZ_AZGF01000006.1, forward strand.
GCGAATACTTAACAGCGTTATTCATCAAGTTATCAACGACTTGGGTGAACTTGTCAGTATCAACCTCTACCCAAAGGTCCTTCTTGGTGAAGACACGATCAATCGAGTATTTTTTACTTGATTCGTCTTCATTTTCATTTTTCAAAATCATATCAAAGCGATTCAAAATATAATTGAATAGCTCATTCAAGTTGACGTACTCCAAATCAAGCTTTGAAGTACCGGAATCCATTCGAGACAGGCTGAGCAGATCATTAATCATACGAATCATGCGATCTGTTTCATCCTGGACAACTTTCAGGAAGCCTGGTGCAACGTCTGGATCTTCCCAAGCACCGTCGGTTAATGCTTCAACATAACTACGCACACTGGTTAATGGTGTCCGCAATTCGTGTGACACGTTAGAAACAAATTGTTTCCGATCTCGATCAACTTTTTGCTGCTCGGTAATATCATGTAGCACACAGACTAAGCCACTAATGAACCCGGATTCTCGCTGAATTAGTGAGAAGTAGGCGTGTAAGATCAATTCACGATTACCACTGGACAAATCAATGATAACTTCGTCCTGATTATCTAGTAGTTCACGAATTGTGTAGTCTTTACGGATATCAAGAACGTCTAGAATGGATTTACTACGGACTTCATCAGGTGTCGTTGACAATAGATCAGCCGCTGTTTCGTTAATAATTGTCACGTTTCCACGACGATCAGTAGCGAGAACTCCATCAGACATGTGCGTTAGCACTCCGTCCAATCTCCGTCGTTCGGCTTCAGTAGAGTCTTGAGCCTCTTCAACACGCACTGACAAGTTATTAACTGCACCTGCCAGTTGACCCAATTCGTCATTTCCATAAACGTGCACTTGACCAGAAAAGTCCCCACGAGCGATTCGGATAGTCTGTTTCTTCATTTCATCGATCGGCCGGGTTATTGCCCGGGAAATAACTATTGCCATGAATAATCCTAAGATGATCGCAACTAGCGCGGCTGACAGATAAATCAACGTGATACTGTTAATATTCGCGTACACGCTTTCTAGGTTAGCCTTAATGTAGAGCACACCAACCACGTTATTATTACTGCTGGACGTGTTCAGCAACGGAACCGCCGAAACATAGTAGCGGGTATTGTTGGAATCATCGTACACATTTTGATTGTATGAACGGTTATTATAGATGGCATTCTTAACGTTCTCATCGGTCGTCTTTTCACCGACAATCGACTGATTGTTAACGTTACTGGTACCACGAATGACGCCTTTACTGTCAAAGACACGAATTTCGGTGATGTTCGAATTGTTAACATCAGATAAAATCTGAGAAATTTGCTTATTTGCAGACTTCGTATTCGTCCGTACTAGCTGTTCAGACAAAGAGTTATCGACATATGATGGTAATTCAATTTGTTGTTTAAATGTACTGAGATTTTGACGTTCCAATTGACGCACAAAAACCGCCCCAACGACTTCCAGCGTTAATATCAGCATTAGCGCAAAAACGAGAGCGATTTTAAAGTGAATCGATTGAAAGAATTTAATCTTGCTGTTCAAGATATGTGGTACTCCTAGTCATTTTCAGGATTGTTCAAGTAATATCCAACCCCCCGACGCGTGATTAACCACGTTGGGTGGCTTGGATTATCCTCAATTTTTTCACGAAGACGACGGACAGTCACATCGACAGTCCGCACATCACCGAAATAGTCATAGCCCCATACGGTTTGGAGCAAATGTTCACGTGTCATTACTTGGCCAATGTGTTGGGCTAAGTAGTGCAATAATTCGAACTCACGGTGAGTCAATTCAATATTTTCACCACGCTTAGAAACAGTGTATGCTTCCGGATGGATCGTTAAATCGCCAACAGTAATGTCGGCATTCTCATCTGGTTCAGCAGATTCGACCGTCTCCTGACGACGCAGGTTAGCTTTAACCCGCGCAACCAGTTCACGGTTAGAAAATGGTTTAGTGACATAGTCATCAGCACCTAGTTCGAGGCCCAAAACCTTGTCCAGTTCTGAATCTTTAGCTGTCACCATGATAATTGGTGTCGTATGATTAGCCCGTACTCGTTTGGCAACTTCGAGGCCATCAACCTTTGGTAACATTAAATCCAAAACAATCAGATCAGGGTTTTCGCTTTCAACCTTTTCCAGGGCTTCCTCACCATCGTACGCAACGACGACGTCAAAACCCTCCTTCGCTAGATTGAACTTAATGATGTCAGAAATTGGTTTTTCATCATCAACCACTAAAACTTTCTTCATATGATAAGTTCCTCCACAATTAATTCACTCAATTTATTATTACTAGTCATTTTGTTTTCTTCATATCTTCACAAGTAGTTTTATTATACCACATGACAAATATTGCGCATTATAGGTAGTTCTTCTTCAAAAAGTTAGAATTCTCTCATTTTACATTTTTTTCAAAAAACAGTGTTGACGTACGTCTGTCTAAAATGATATTATATTCTAGTCGATAAGATATGACATGGGCAGTTAGCTCAGCTGGCAGAGCAACGGACTCTTAATCCGTGGGTCCAGGGTTCGATCCCCTGACTGCCCATCAATCAACAATTAGCTTGTTATTACGCCGTGGTAAAACACCGTAGTGACAAGCTTTTTTCTTGCATAGATTTTATACCAAACGAATAAAAAATGATACTTATTTTTTCATTTAATTGGTGCACAGTCAGTGGGCTGTGTACATTTTTTCAATCTACTTAGATAATCACGTCAAAAAAACAGCATTATATCTGCCATCCAGGTAGTTATAATACTGTTTTTTGATATCTATTTATTTTCTTCAACTAAACCTTTCTTATTTATCACCGTTTAATTCAACCAATATTTGTTCACGTCTGCCAATTGAAGCACCTACAATATATCTACCACAATTATTACAGAAACATGCATCATCATTTTTAAATCCACATTTTGGACATTTTTCATAAGTTAGCCTCTCTTCATCTGTTTTATTTTTCGTACTGCAATTTGATATACTGAAAGAGCACAAAAGAGTTTAATAAATGATATCTGGTATTTTAGAAACTGAAACGCTTGAAATTTGCTAGTCAAGCAAAAAAATTGGCATTTAACCACTCGAAAATTCTTCAGAATATGCAAAATAAACATAATCATTTTTTCAATATCTCCAAACAACAAAAGCAAGATAATCAATGAAAAAAAGTACGGATGAAGACGCACAGAATGCTGTGCCGTGATTTCAGAGAACAAACAAAGATGCAAAACAAGCGTTAAAGTATTAGCTTCTGGCACTGCTACCCTATCAAGTAGCATCGTTTCAGTTAATAATGTCGTTCATCACCTAAACCACTCATTCCCAGTTACAGGCTTTCATGTCGATAATCACACATATTACATTGGAGAACAGGATTTCAGCAGACAAACATCATGAATTACATCAAACGAGCACAACGACTACGTAAATAAAAAAGGCTATCCACTGAGCAGATAGTCGAAACACTCTTAAAGGAGATAACACACAACTATGGATAAACAGGCAAAATTTTTACTGTATAAAACAGAGCGCGGAAATGTAGGCATCAACGTGATTATTTCTGACAATACGATATGGACAACTCAAAAATCTATTTCACAGCTATTTGATGTAAGTATTCCAACAATTAGCCGCCATTTTAAAACTATTTTTGATAGTGGTGAATTAGATGAAAAAGTGGTTGTTACAAAAAATGTAATAACCACTCAACATGGAGCATTAAAAGGAAAAACGCAATCCAGGGAAACAAATTTTTATAATCTTGACGCTATTATCTCAGTAGGTTACCGTGTCAATTCTTTACAAGCTACCCGCTTTCGGCAATGGGCTACTCAAACACTAAAAGAGTACATGATAAAGGGCTTTGTACTTGATGATGAACGTTTAAAACAAGGTTCTAACCTATTAGACAAAGATTACTTTGATGAATTACTTGAACGAGTTCGCTCTATCAGAGCTAGCGAACGCCGTATTTGGTTAAAAGTTACTGATATTTTTGCTGAAATTAGTTCTGACTATGATAAAGATAGTCCAGTAGCAAAACAGTTTTATGCTACCGTTCAAAATAAGTTTCATTACGCCATCACTGGTCACACCGCCGCTGAAATTATCAACGAGCAAGCAGATCACACTAAACCACATATGGGACTGACTACTTGGAAAAATTCACCAAATGGCCGTGTATTAAAAAGCGATTCTCAAGTTGCTAAAAATTACCTCGACAAAAAGCAGATTACAGCCTTAGAACGTAACGTATCAAGCTACTTTGACTATATCGAGGATTTAATTGAACGTCGTAACGCATTTACCATGTCTGAATTTGCTGATAGCATCGATCGGTTTCTAACGTTCCGTGAATATAAAGTACTACCCAATAACGGATCTGTATCAATGAAAACTGCCAAAAGTAAAGCTTCTGCTGAATACGATGAATTCAACAAAACACAGAAAATCAATTCTGATTTTGATAAACAGGTAAAAAAAATGATTGATTCTGATAAAGAATAAATACCTAGTCCAAAGCCAGCAAATTAATAATCATTTTTTTAATAATCTAAGACACACATCATAGAAACAGCATTATATCTGCCATCCAGGTAGTTATAATACTGTTTTTTGATATCTATTTATTTTTTTCAACTAAACTTTTCTTATTTATCACCATTTAATTTAAACAATGTTTGTCAACGTATGGTAACCGTACCCCCCCATTATATAATCGGGGTAAGCAATGGTTAAAAATGAATTGGGGGATAACAATGGAGAAGAATAATAAGTATTTATCAGTAAAAAGTGCAATGTTATTGGCAAGTTTTGGTATTTTCGGCTACACCGCGGCAAACGCAAATCACACGGTCCACGCCGATGTAGTTCCCACCGCTGCACAATCTTCAAGCGCGGCGGCTGCAAGCAGTAATGTTGATAGTGCTCAGGCAGCGGTGTCAAGTGCAGCCGATACTTTAAGTACTGCTTCTGCTGCGTATTCCACCGCTAGTGCTGCTGCCAGCTCTGCAAACGATGCGTTGGCTGCAGCATCTAGTGCCGGTGTTGAAGCAACACCTGAACATATTCAACAAGTTCAAAGCGAAGTCAACAGCCAATCTGATGTTACCAGTAGTGCTAATGATCGAGTTGCGGCCGATCGGACTAACGTAACAAACCAAGAAAGTGCTGTAAACTCAGCTCAAGCGGCTAAAACAACGGCAGATAATGCGGTTACCGCTCAACAGACAGTAGTTGATCAGGCTCAAAGTGCCGTCACTAGCGATTCAAATTCAATCGACGCCATGAACCCAACTTTAATTGCTAAAAATTTAACAGACGCACAAAATAATTTGTCAGCAGATACAGCCGCTGAGAGTGCTGCGTCCGACGCAGTAACATCAGCCAGCGCTGCTGCCGCATCCGACGCAGCTGTCTACAGTGCAGCTCAGGCAACCGAAGATTCAGCTAGCGATACAATGAACTCTTTAATTGCCATTGAAAACACAGCTAAAGCAGCCTACAGCGACGCATTGGCAGCCGAAACTGGTGCTTTTGATGAAACAATGATCGCGGCCATTAATGCACAGGCGGCAGCGGCTACAGCTACCAAAAATGCAGTTGATGCTGCAACGGTCTTTATGAACGCACAAATAGCAGCTAACAGTGCCCTTGCAACTTCTCAAAGTTCACAAGCAGCCTTAACCGCTGCACAAGATACACTAGCTACCGCACAACAAAAAGTTCAAGATGATCAAGTTGCTTTGCTTGAGGCAGAACAATCCATGGCAGTACTGCTAGCGGCTGAGCAACAACTAGCCGATGATCAGGCTACTTTAACGTCAGAGCAAGCAACGTTAACTGATCTGCAAACCACGGCGGCAGACCGAGCCACTGATCTGGCTAACGCACAAACTGCACTTGATGAAGCTGAAAACCAGTTAGTTTCAGACGGTAACACTGCAGCAACGGATCAACAAGAATTGACCACTCTTCAACGTCAATTGGCAACATTAACACAACTTGCACAAAATTTAGCTGATGCCCAAACCGCAGCAGACGCTGCCAATGCAGCACTTGATCAAGCAACCTCAGCATATGCTAGCGCTCAAGCAGCGTACGATGAAGCACTACAAAATTACCACGTAGCTGTAGCAATTGACGACGCTATCCAACAACAAGAAAACAACAACGGTAACACTGACAATGGTGGTACTACCGATAATAATGCGTCAACTGGTGATGATAGTAATTCTGATACTAACGGTAATGGCTCGACTGATAGTAACAATACAACCGGCGTTACTACTGGTAACGATGAATCAACGGGCACATCACAAGGTTCATCAGTAACACAAGTAACAAATTCAAATAATATCGTTAAACCAGCTAAAGTTGAACAAGCTGTAGCCACTAAAGTAACTGCAACTCCCGTTAAGAAGATGACCACAAACAAAAAGGCTTCTTCCAATGCATTACCGCAAACTGGTGACGCTAATAACAATGAAGTTGCGGCTTTAGGACTAGGAATGTTAACGTTGACTACTCTGTTAGGAATGTTTGGACTACGTAAAAAATATACTAATTAGAAGACTCAAACTACCTCAGTAAATAAAAGTTCCATGATCAATTATCGGTCATGGAACTTTTTATATGCAATTCTGTAAAGTAAAATACCAAACTCGCAAATTTAACACATAACTGGCCGAATTTAGACCAAACTGGTACAAAAATACCACTTTTAACATCAAAATAGGTTAAATTTGACTACTTTTGGTAAATGTTTACCAATAATCAGGCGAATTTTCAAAATTCTTGTATGTCAATTCCACAAATCTTCAATTTCTATGCAAAACTGATTGAACTTCAATCTAATTTCCTCAAAAATCGCTCAATATTGACCTATTTTGGCAAAAATTGGGATATATTCGGCCATCTTTGTCGTTTATAAATAAGCAATTACTCAAACTGCGCCTTATACAACCGCGCATAAGCCCCATTCTTATCCATCAACGACTGATGATCACCAGTTTCAACGACTTTACCGCTATCTAGGACAATAATCTGATCAGCATTTTGAATCGTCGAAAGACGGTGCGCAATTACCAATGAAGTCCGTTCCTGCAACAAGTTATCCAGTGCGTGCTGAATGGCCTTTTCTGATTCATTATCCAGACTAGCGGTTGCTTCGTCCAAAATAATCAGCGGTGCATCTTTTAACAGTGCCCTGGCAATCGCTACCCGTTGTTTTTGACCACCAGATAATTTCATCCCCCGTTCACCAACCTGTGTATCAAGCTGATCAGGTAAAGATTCAACAAATGATTTCAAATCTGCAAGGTCCAACACCCGCCAAATATCGTCATAACTAGCACCTTGACGACCATACACAACGTTGTCGCGAATACTGCCGTCAATCATGTAAATATCTTGCGACACAATGGCCACATTTTCACGTAACGAACTCATTTTCATATCACGAATTGACACACCATCATACTTGATATCGCCGCTATCGAGATCGTACAGTCTCACCAACATTCGCGTAATGGTTGTCTTACCGGAACCAGAGCGACCAACTAGCGCAGTCGTCTTTCCTGCTGGAATATCAAAGCTCACATCGTTTAAAATTGGCTGGTTATTATACGAAAAGTTAATGTGATCCACGCTCACACCCTCATGAATGCCAGGAAAATCAACTGCATCTGGCGCATCGTTAACTTGTGGTTCATAACTTGAAACTTGCTCAATTCGTCCATAGGATACCAGAGCTTGTTGCAGTTGATTCAGTAACCGTGATAATGATTGAATTGGTGATTGAACCATCGCCACATAACTAATATAGGCTACCAGTTGTCCAACCGTTAATTGGCCCTTCATGATGAATAACGCACCCAGTAGCAGGATAATAGCGACTCCTAGGTAGTTGATTGTATCAATGGAAGGACTAAAAATGGCCTGGTTATAGCCGGCACTGATCATATTCTTACGGTTCTTATCGGCAATCTTGCCAAATCGATCCATCTCGTAAGGTTCACTCGTGTAACTCTTGATTAGATCAATTTGGGTCAACGTCTCTTGCATGCGATCAGACATTTGTCCTTGCGTTGCCCGAGCTGCCCGGAAGGCTTGATGAATCCGCGTCCGAAACACTCGATATACTAAAAACATTAGTGGAAAAGTCAGACTAACGGCCAGAGCCATTTCCCAGTTAATCCAAAAGATTAATATGAGAACGCCGACAAAGGTAAACATATTACCAATCACACTCAACATATTAGAAGAAATCAAACTCTGCAAATTGTTGATGTCACTGGTCAGCCTTGTCATCAGATCACCAGTCTTACGATCCTCAAAAAAGGCCGTATCCTGCTTCAAAATGTCATCGTATAAATTATTTCTCAGTTCCGTGATCGCGTTTTGACTCATCACGCTCATATAATAGGTCGACAAGAAATTGAATGCAGCCAGTACCAACGCCGAAACAATTAAAATGCCAATTACGGCCAACAAGCGTGCCACGCTCTTATCCGGGATCACTTTATCGATAATGTACTGTTCGATCTGTGGTACTACAAATTGAAGCAGCGTAATAATTGTTAGTGCAATGACATTCAACACTAGTAACCAGCGCTTTTTTAGCACAGTACCAAAGACAAACTTAAACATACTCCCCATTATTGGTGTTTGTTCATCCATTACTTTCACCTTCTTAATTTTTTAATAAATGCGCCCGCAACTTTTTTAAAATAACCGATATTGGTACACTGGCCGTTGAAAAACTACTCAGCCATTTTTTTTACGAAGTTCGTAATCAAATTTTGAGGGTCAGATAGCCCTTTTTCAACTTCCGTATGACCAGCATTCGTTAACTGAATCAGCCCATGGATAAAGGCAAAAACCATTGCCTGGTTGATCCCATCCGAACTAAATTGATGTAACATCTCAAACGTTCGCATGGCATTACCATGTAAATCTTCGTTTCCGGCGGTATTTCAACCGATTTGAACAAACATCAAAGTGGAATCATGATGCGGACCGTAGAAGAAGGCGGTGGCTCGATCGCTAAGACCATGATGGATCACCAGAATCATCAAGGTAAAATCATCTTCCGTCTAGGCGTCACCCAAATTGCGCGCAACTTACTTTCAAGACGCAACAAATAATTAAGTCAAATACTAATTGCAACCACATATAATAGTCATCTGGATCCATAAATTCAAATAATCTGTTTTAGTCGAAAACTTGCTTTGCTACCGACACATAAAGCCTCCAAAACTAAGGTCCTATAATTCACAGGATTTTAGTCTTGGAGGCTTTATGTGTTAAAGATCAATCACCTTTTATTTATCTAGTTTATTGATTGCGTAAGTCATAACACCCTTAAATAGGTGCTGATGAACTCGCGCAATGTGACCGACAAGGTGATCGCCAATAGAATGGTAATAACGATATTTCGGCTTTGGGTCAGTGGCTGCTTTATAAAAGACTTCTGCCAAATCATCGGATGTTGCGTTTGAGCTGTTCCCCATGCGAGTAAATAACCTGGTTGTGTTATCAACTATCTTGGCATACGGCGAATCCTCTTTCAGATTCTTTTTGGCATTTGCCATGGCAATCTCCATCCAGGACGATTGGGTGCCACCTGGTTCAACAATGACTGATCGAATACCAAACTGACTTACTTCAGTATCCAACGTATCAGACCAAACATTCAAAGCATGCTTAGTTACGTAATACCAACCGCCCAGGGGTGAATACATTTCACCACCAATTGATGAAATATTAACGATGCGTCCAGCCTGTTGACTACGCATTGTTGGCAGGACTAATTTAGTTATCTCAGCTGCACCAAATAAGTTGGTATCAACCTGTTTGTGTGCATTTTCCATACTAACTTCTTCAAGTGGTCCGTATTCACCATAACCGGCATTATTAATTAACACATCAATACCGTTAGCATCTTCTAGTGCGTCGTGTGTAAATTTTTTAATTGACTCACTGCTAGTAACGTCCAATGACATCGCATGAATTGTGTCACCCGTTGGAATTTTTTCTACCCGCCGTGCACCGGCATACACTTCCCAACCACGTTCGGCAAATAATTCAGTTGCTGCATAACCCATACCGCTTGATGCACCAGTGATAAATACTACTCTTCTAGCCATTTGAACCGCCCCTTTATTTAATAATCGTTGCATGTCGAATTAAACACCTGTTGTTAATGATTCTCTGTATGGTGCGATACTACCCGGCCGGCTAATTTAAGTCAACCGATCTATCATGCGCAAATGGGTAATTACGTCAGCATCCCCATTGCGCTCTTAACCATCGGCTTCACAACTTTTGCCAGCTCGCCGTACTTAACTTCTGGCATGCTCTTAAACCATTCGGCCATCATCCCCAGAATTCCGCTCGCCACATACTTCATGACTAGGCGATTATGGACGTTATGCTGATTATTCAACACTACCTGACACAAGCTCTGATAAAAGGCGTCCACAAAATTATCAACCAATCGTAAGTGGCGCTGATCGGTGAAAATCAGTCTCAGGCCAGTGTAATTTTCGGTAACTAGCCGATCAAACGCACTGAGTAATTCATTGACGTCCGCATACTGTGCAGACAAAGTCTGGCGAGCCTGTTCATTTAGGTAATCGCTATAGCTATCGAAAACCGCTGGAACATTGCTGAACGTGCGGTAAAAGGTGCGCCTGGTAATGTCTGCCATACTGCACAACTCAGTGACAGTAATATCATCAATATTCTTAGTTGCCAGAATGGTAAATAAAGCCGTCCACAATTTCCGTTGAGTTTTAACGATCCGTTTATCCATAATGGCCCCCACCTTTGACTAATCTGTTATTAATCATCAGTATAACCATTTAAAAAAAGAGTGCAAAAACCGGCGTTTTGCTCCCAGAACATAAGGCTCCAAAGGCTAAAATCCCGAATTAGGATTTTGGCCTTTGGAGCCTTATGTGACCGGGGGCAGCCGGCTTTTACACGTTTAGACTATATAAGTTAAAGCATTAAACAATGAACCTTGGTACCATCTACAGACTATCAATTACCGAGCACTAAACCCACCATCAACAACAAACTCAGCCCCAGTAGCGAATGCCGATGCATCTGAAGCGAGATAAACACAGATATTGCCGATATCTTCCGGCTTGCCCGTGTGTCCCTGAGGAGTTAACTTACTCATAGCTTGATCAACTTCATCTGGAATCATGTTAGTTTTCACGAAGCCGGGATGCACAGAGTTAACCCGAATATTGTCTCCATTAGTCGTTGCGTCTAAGGCAGCTGACTTAGTGAGCAAACGAGAACCACCCTTGCTGGCATTATAAGCCGCCGCATTAGGTTCACCAACGATTCCTTCCACAGACGAAATATTGATAATTGAACCACCGTTTCCCCGTTTCATAGCCTTCATACCATGTTTGATGCCCAGAAAGGTCCCGGTTAGGTTAATGCCCATGACCCGGTTCCAATCCTCTAAGGTTTCTTCATCAATCGAAACAGGATTTGGAAATACCCCTGCATTATTAACCAGAACGTCTAGATGACCATAACTAGCAACCACGTCCTTCGTAACGGATGCCCAATTATCTTCATCAGTAACTTCTAACTCTTTAAACTCTGCGACATCATGGTTTTGAGCTAGAAATGTTTGCGTTTCATCATGCAGGCTGTGACCCGTAATAATCACCTTGGCGCCCTGAGCTACAAAACATTGTGCAATTCCCAGTCCAATGCCAGTTGTTGATCCAGAAATTAATGCGACTTTTCCTTCAAGTTGTTTAGTCATAATCGACCCTCCAAATATTCGTTTTGTTTTTACAATTAATCACGATATCACGATTAACCGGCAACAAACCGAATATCAACAGTACCGATACAATCTAGTCCAACCTTGTATCTTATCTAGTTAAAAAACCATTCACTCGCATCACCATATAATTTAGCAACCGTCTCTGGCTGATCCTCACCAGGTAAATCCTGACTGCTGGTCAAGCCGGTACGTGCCATTACGTAGCAAAGGCCTTGATAGCTGTCTCTATATGATGCTATTTCGTCTATGTCAATCTTAATTGGTGCTCCCGGTAGTACTGGTACCAGTTCATCACGTTCATAAATGCAATCACCATCTAAAATCTTTCAGACGCCATTTTGTTTTGTCAGTCTGGTTAAAATCCGCGCAAAAGAATGAAGATCCACTTTTTGACTGTCTAGTTCGATGCGTGGTGACAACATCATGACTGCCATTTCGCCAATTCCGTCATAGTGCCGATAGAATGTTTGGCGAGCAACCCCTGCATTCTGGCACAGTTTGGTAACCTGCAACGTGTTAAAGTCATTACCCGTTTCATAGTATGCTTGCAACGCCGCAAACAGTTTATCCTGGGTTGCTCGCAATCGTTTGTCTGGTTTGTGGTAATAAGCAACTGGAATTTTAGCTTGGCTCATCTAGATCTCCTCTTATCTGAACACTACTGATGAACATCAACTTTGATAATTTGCGCCTTGTCCATCAGGCGGATACTTTCTTGCAAGTGGTGAATTAATGCTAGTTGATCCAAGAAGATCATGTTGCTCAAAAAGATTTGGCTTCTCGATTGCACATTACTGCTCAATCGACAGCATAATTTGTCCGCAAGCTTGAAAAAAAGGCCTCGTTCAGAGAGAAAAATCAACAACAGACCGTCGAATCACCATTGTCAGTTTAACAGACAGTGATCGTCATGAAGCTAGTAAAGTAATGCAAGAAATTCCCGGATTTTTAGAAGTTCTAAACGATGAAGAGCTGGATCAGTTCAGTGATATTTTGTCTAAAATTATTGATGGTATGTACCAAGAAATCAAGGCTGCTGATCCAACTTGGTTCAACAAAATGCATCAAATTCAATCACACTATCTTTCAAAAATGTTCCATGACGGTGAAAAAGAGTAATATATGCACATTTAACGATCAGTTATCTAATATAAAGACAATAATATTGCCATTTTGAACGTTTTCGTATACGATATTCTTGCTAGCAAATATTTAGCGCTCTCCAATGCGCAATTATTTAGTTAGTACAATTGAGTTTGTCCCCTGAACCATCACTTCAGGGGGCTTTTTTTATTTCACAAGGCGTTTGAATTTTATCCACGAATTTCAGATAGTATACTGACATTATCGATAGTCGTATGCACATTTTCCAAGGAAGTGACGTCGTGAGTAAAAATAAACCGCGTGGATTGGAACCACTTGTAAAAATGCGAATCCTTGATCTTTATTTCGGTGGTAAATCTACTAAAGATATTAGTAATTACCTTGATATTCCTGCTATGGCCATTAACCGTTTTATCAAACACTTCAATGAATATAATGATACATTTACCGTGCCACTCACCGTTAGCCGTGCTCGCTTAATTCATCGATCACTGCGATACTACATGAGACATGAATTGGCAGAATTTGGTAACTTTGATAGTTACACTGATTATATCCCTGCTATTTGGCAGCATATTAGAGACATTTCAACGGAACACGATGCTAAATCTGAGGAAATCCGCCAATCATACTTTGAAAAAATGAAATTATGTGAGCAATGGAAGGCATTGGATTTTCAAATGATGCAGGCAATATACAAAAAATGACAGTCAAAGTGGCTGTCATTTTTTGTCCTCAAGCTATGGTTTAGACGTCGTTTTTCAATTAAACTGACTATAAGATATAAATTAACACATGATTATGTAAGATCAACAACATCAATTCTTGGGGGAATCGTAAATGAAAAAACAGGTATCTATGTTGCTGGCAACGACCATTGTCTTGCTTGGGGCAGCAGGCTGTGGCAATTCAAGCCAAAAAAGCAGCAGTTCGAGTAGCAAATCTAGTGCTGCAACTAGCTCAAAGTCAGTATCAAGTTCTACAAGCGCCAACAAAATGAATTTCGACCAAATTACTAATGGCGACTACACCACTTTGCAGGGTAACTGGAAAGAAGTTGGCTACGCCGCTAAAGGCAGTGATGAGAATCAATTAACGGCGGGTAGTTCAGATTCGCTAACAGTTTCAGCAGATCAAATTAAGAACGGTGACATGAGTGTTGAGGGTAATAAATTAACTGATACTAATGGCAGTCACGGACTAAAATTTAGCACTAAAGATAATATCCTCACAGCGGAACTAAGGGACGCTGACACAGCTTCAATTAACTGGACTGTAACGTTTTATCCAAAAGGCACCTTCAATAAATTTACCACCGACAATGGATCAGTTGGTAATAAACAAAATCTGATTGTTATTTGGACCAGCAATAACTCTTACGAAGAAGTTTTTGCAGAAGATTCGACTAGCAACAGTAGCGCTTCGTCCAGCAGTACATCCCAAAATTCAACTAATAAATCAGCTACCAGTTCAACTAAGACATCATCAAGCGCGGATATCGATTTAACTCAGCTGACCAGCAATAATTTTGCTAGCCTGGTCGGTACTTGGAAAAATCCGTCAGACGGTCAAACCATCGTTGTCACTTCTAAGACTACTACACCACCCGCAGGCAGTAGCTATGCCGCTTCTGTTGGTGCTGTGATCAGTGGACAAGATCAGGATGGCTATCCCACTGTAATCACCTCAGGTAGTACCCAAGATGGTTATATGATGGGGTCTTATGGAACATTTAACCCGGATGTTTCTGAAGGATCAGGACTACAACCGATCAGTATCATCCCCAAAGGTGTCAAAGCTGGCAGCACTGATGATTCAGACTCCAGCAAAGCACGCTTAATCATGGGTGGTGGTCAAAGCGGCTATCAATCTCAAGCTTACTACAAAGAATAAATAGTGCTAATTAAAAAAAAGGCTCATCTCCGACCGGTTGACGGTCAGTGATGAGCTTTTTTATTCGGCAATATTTCAAATTTGCACATTATTTATAATATTCAGTTTGCCTGTGTTTGAAACGAACCACAATGAAAATTGTCAAATCGACAATTATAATTGCTGCGGCGCAAACTCCAAACAACGCATGATATGAAATGCTTTCAATAATTAGCCCGCCAAATAGCGGTCCCAACGCTTTACCAGCTGAAGAGAACGCATTAGTCAAGCCTTGATACTTACCCTTCACTTCAACCGGCGATAGGTCGTTCACAATTGCCGGAATGGTTGGAAATGCCGTCGCCTCACCGACCGTCAAAATAATCATCGCAATCACAAAATCAACGTATCTGTGCGCCCAAAGTAAGACTATGAAAGATGCGGCACAGAAACAAATCCCGATATACACTGGCAGATAAATGTTCTTAATTCGATGACTTAACCAGCCCATTAATACTTGCAGGGCAACAATTAATGCGGCGTTCATCGTCCACAGCAAACTGTATAATGGCATTGAAATTCCCTGACCAGTAATGTACACAGACATGTTGCTGACCCACTGCTCGTACATAATCCAAATTACACCCAGTGAAATAAAGAATGTCCACATAATCGTTAAGTTGGCTCGAGGCAACTTAATAGTCGGTGTCTTTTTTTCCATTTTAGTCTTAGGAGCTTGTCGTTTGACGCGGTAAAATCGAAGTACCACAAATAGAAATACTACATACAAACATGAGGTCACGATAAACATTGGTGCCACACTGCCATGGTACATGAAACCAACAACTGAAGTCCCCAACACGATACCTAAATTAATCGCAAAATAGATCATGTTAAATACATAGCGACCGTCCCTGCCGCGAATTAGCGTTCCTAAGGAATTGACCAGTGTTGTCAACCAACCATTGAAGAACCCCACCACTGCTAGTAGTAACGGATAAACTGGCCACCCGTTCAAAAATACTAGGCTCACCATCGCTGCAATATCAATCAGTAAACCGATCGTCATTAATATTTGCGGATTAGTTTTGTCAAATAAAATACCGCTTAAGTAGCTACCAACCACGTTCGTGCCTGAGTACATCAATAACACGACACCGATTGTTGTGAGTGTTTGATGCAACTCATTATGCAAATAAATTGTCGTTAGTGGCCAAATAAAACTTGTTCCGATACTGCTAAGAAACGCACCAACGATTAACCATCGCAGCTTCAGTGAGTGTTGCACTGGGCATCCTCCTTTTTACTTTTGGTTATGATTACCTGATGATAAAAATAGAGGTGATTTTCACCTTTGGATTGGTGGAAAAGACCTCTTGGTTTTGTTTTTTTAATACAGGATTGTTGAAACGTGCTGCAATAGCCCTGAGGCCCATGGATAGTGACCTTTTAACCATCAATCGCAAAGACCACGATCAATGATTAAAAGCCCACTATCCACCAGCCTCAACCCGGGCTTTTCCGCACTCTATTTGAAACGTGCTGCTTGAGCCCAGATCACTCCGCTTAACACAATAAATCAAATTATTCCAAAATCGGGAATAATTAGATTTATCATGTTAATGCTCATGATCTAACCGGGCTCTTCCGCACTCTATTTGAAACATGCTCCACCAAGCAGGCATCCATGATATAACGGAAAAAATAATCAATCATTCAAAGTACGAACGCTTAATCATTTTTCCCGTTATATCAAAATGCCTAAGCGCTTGGTTCCGCACTCTATTTCTACTGATCCGGCACATAAGCAATCGATGAAAACTTGTTATATGACTTCACAAATAATAACTTCACCGTACCACGCGGACCCGATCTGTTCTTTTCAATAATGACTTCAACTTCGCCGACATTTTCATCCTCATTATCTCGTGGATCTGACGGGTTATCTTCATTATCATTATCTCGTTCGTAATAATCATCACGATACAGAAACGCAACGATATCGGCATCTTGTTCAATTGAACCTGATTCACGAATATCTGATAATACCGGTCGCTTGTCCTGACGTTGTTCCACGCCACGTGATAATTGTGACAGTGCAATGACAGGTACACCTAACTCCTTGGCTAACTTTTTTAACTGACGCGAAATATCAGAAACTTCTTGTTGGCGGTTTTCGTGGTTCGTGCCTTCAATCAATTGCAGGTAATCAACTAAAATTAAGCCTAAATTACCTTTTTCTTTAGCCAATCGACGACATTTAGCCCGAATTTCCGCAATCTTAATGCCGGCAGTGTCATCAATATAGATACTAGTCTTAGACAAGCTACCCATCGCAACAACTAATTTATTCCATTCGTCTTCATCCAATTGACCAGTCCGCAAGTGATTGGCATCAATACCACCCTCTGCACACAACATCCGGTTAACCAACGACTCCGCACTCATTTCCAAACTAAACAGAGCCACCGTCTTATCAGTCTTGGTACCAACATTTTGCGCAATGTTTAACGCAAACGCGGTTTTCCCCACGGCCGGGCGAGCAGCAATAATGACCAATTCATCAGAATGTAACCCAGTCGTCATCTTATCTAATTCAGGATAGCCAGTCGATAAACCAGTCACAGTTGATTCCTGCTGTGATAACCGGTCAATTTCTTCGAAGGTGCCCTTTAAGACGTCCTTAATATCCTTGAACCCTTCCTGATTTTGCGACTCGGAAACGTTCATTATGGACCGCTCAGCGTCATCCAGCAGGTCGGTAACCTCTTCATCACCTTGGTAACTCTTGGTAACAATGTCAGTTGCCGTCTTAATTAGACGCCGCGTAATTGCCTTTTCACGCACAATTTTAGCGTAGTATGCCACGTTAGCGGCAGTTGGCACGGCCTTAGCAAGCTCAACAATGTAAGTCATGCCGCCAATGTCGTCCATTTGGTTATCTTTTTGTAGTTCTTCACTCATCGTTAACGGATCAATCGGTTGATCACGGTCGTTAATGGCGATCATCTTTTCAAAGATAATCTGATGAGCACGCCGGTAAAAATCATCCGGCGTTATATATTCCATCGACTCCACCAACGCATCGCCAGACAAAAAGATGGCCCCTAAGACCGCCTTTTCGGCTTCGATGTTTTGAGGTGGTGTCTGATCACTTAAGACATCATTATTCATGTTGGTTTTGTCCTCTTTACTAGTTAATTACTTTTCGGCAACATGCACGCGGATCTTTGCCGTCACCTGTGGGTAAAGCTTGACAGGTACATTGGTGTAACCGAGCACGCGAATTGGTTCGTTCAATTCAATTTTGCGCTTATCCAGCTTTACATTGTACTGTTGATTAAGAGCTTGTGCAATCTGTTTGCTTGGAATTGAACCGAAGAGTCGACCGTCAGTACCAGCCTTGGCCTTTAATTCAACAACCGTCTCATCTTTTTCTAGCATTTCTTTTAATTTATTGGCGTCTTCAAGTAATTCAGCCTGCTTCTTTTCTTCAGCACGTTGCTGACCCTTCAGCTGGCTCATGGCTTGATTAGTAGCTGCCTTAGCCTTACCTTTTTTGATCAAGAAGTTTTGAGCGTAGCCATCTGGAACTTCCTTAACCTCGCCGCGCTTGCCGCGTCCCTTAACATCTTCAATAAAAATAACCTTCATGCTAATCACTCCTCATCATTTTGTTTATCTTCATCATCACCATGGAGAATGGCAATTAAATCATTTTGAACCTCGGACACTGTCTTATCGGCAATTTGTGTTGCTGCATTGGACAAATGACCACCGCCACCCATCTTCTCCATGATCACTTGTACGTTGAAATCACCCATAGAACGAGCGGAAATGCCGACAGAATGGTCAGAACGCAACGTAATTACAAACGATGCATCAATTCCTTCCATTTGCAGCAACGAATCAGCCGTTTGCGCGGTTGTCACAGATCCGTAAACCTGATCGTCTTCGCCAGCACAAAATGCAAACTTGCCGTCCATAATTGAAACCATGGAAATCAAATGATTCCGTTGCAGGTAACTATCAACATTTTCCTTCATGAACTCTTGAATCAGCAAGCCGTCAGCCCCTGCTGACCTTAAATAACTAGCCGCGTCAAAAGTTCGCGTCCCAGAACGGGCAGTAAACGACTTTGTATCAACTTGAATCCCCGTCAACATAGCCGTTGCTTCCAGTTTATTGAGTGATTCACTTTCACGTGGTTGATATTCCAGCATTTCGGTAATCAATTCACACGTCGATGATGCGTAAGGTTCAATATACACCAAAATTGGGTTTTCTGGGAACTCCTCTCCTCGTCGGTGATGATCGATAATCATGACCCGATTTTGGAGACGGTTAAATACTTGTTCAGACATTGAAATACTTGGTTTCGAATGGTCAACCATCACTAGCAAGCTCTGGTCTGTGGCCCGTTCTTCGGCCTCTTTAATTGAAATAATGTGATCTTTAATATCTTGATAGCCGTCAATTTCATGTAGTAGTCGTTTAATGTCGGCATGAATGTGATTATCATCAAGGACAATCCAACATTCCTTACCGTTCATTTTAGCAATCCGTCGAATACCCAAACAAGCGCCAATGGAATCCATATCAGGAGCCCGATGGCCCTGAACAAAGATCTGGTCTGATTCAGACATTAATTCCTGCAGTGCCTGACTGATCATCCGTGCCCGCACTCTCGTCCGCTTCTCCATTGGATTAGTCTTACCACCGTAGAAACGAGCTTGCTGGCCATCAGCTTTAACCACCACTTGGTCACCACCACGCCCGAGTGCTAAATCAAGATTACTTTGCGCCAAATCTGCGAGTTTATTCAAGTCATCATCGCCATAAGCAATACCCACACTTAATGTAATTGGTGAATTTTGCTTAGAGGTATTTTCACGAATTGTATCCAAAATACCAAATTTATTATCCTCAATGGTCTGCAGTGTATGCTGATGACCAATAATCAGATAATCATCAACGTCAATCACCTTCATGTATAGACCATATTTCTTCGCCCACGAATTTAGTTCAGACGTCACATAGTTGCGCAAGTTAGACACTTCGGAGTCATTCATCCCCTGCGTCACTTCAGCATAGTTATCAAGATAGATGTTACCCAAAACAACCTGCTGATTTTCGTAATGTTCTTCAATCTTGGCGTAGCGTGTAATTTCCATCATGTAAATGGCATGCAATGCGGGTTCCACCAGCATAGTAAAGCGTCGATCGCCCCATTTAATGGTGACTGGATGATCATCTTTTTCATGTTTAGCAACCTGTTTATCAAGTTGTTCATCCACATCACCTAGCTTCTTGCCAATTACATCACTCTGATCAAAATACTTAACCATGTATGGGTTAATCCACTCAATGCCATGGTTTTCATTGAAGATAATGAGGCCGATTGGCATTTCTAAGAATGCATCTTGCTGACCTCGTCGAATATGATAGGCTAGATCCGTTAAATATTTATTAGTATCTAACATTAGCCGATGCAGGGCTTCCATGACAAAGTACAAACCGACCAGAACCAAAATCAACACTATAATGCCAAGAATGATATTAATAATAAATGAAAAAATGACTCCCGTAGCCGAAACGGCAAACAGGAATAGCGCAATCCAGCTTACTTGAGAATTGCGCAGAAAAAACGGTAAATTTTCACGTTCAAAGAATTTCATATAGATACTCCTAGACTTTCGTACGTTATTCCTATTTTATCACACTTCAAGTCCTGATTTTGAGTATATAAAAAGCTATTCAAGTATATGCTTGAATAGCTTTTTGAATTACTAATTAGTCTTCGGCAACGAATGGTAGAAGACCCATGATCCGTGAACGCTTGATTGCAATAGTCAAACGACGTTGGTTCTTGGCACTAGTACCAGTTACTCGACGTGGCAAAATCTTACCGCGTTCTGAGATGAATCGCTTCAATAAATCAGTATCTTTATAATCGATGTATTCGATATGGTTTGCGGCGATGAAGTCAACCTTACGGCGACGACGTCCGCCTCTTCTTTGTTGAGCCATTGAATTTTCCTCCTCGTTTAGAGATTAAAACGGTAGATCATCATCGGAAATATCAATTGATTCGCCATTGCTTGCAAACGGATCGTTTGCACTGCTTGCGGCACTATTTGCAGCACTGTTAGCACTATTATTGCCACCATTGTTGCTAGATGATGCTGGCGAACCGAACGGATTAGCCATTGATGATTGAGGAGCAGCTTGATTGTTATCAAAGCTTGGCGCAGCGTTATTTTGCTGAAAACCAGAGTTTTGATTATGTGACCGAGGTTCAAGCAACGAAAAGTTTTCGACAACTACTTCGGTGACATAAACTCGATTTCCCTGCTGGTTTTCGTAATTTCTGGTCTGAATTCGGCCATCAATACCAACTAAGGATCCCTTATGAGTGAAATTACTGAAGTTCTCCGCTGACTTACGCCAAATAACGCAGTTGATAAAATCAGCTTCACGTTCGCCGGCTTGATTAGTAAACTGACGGTTGACGGCAAGTGAGAAGGTGGCCACAGCAGCTCCACTAGTTGTGTATCGCAACTCAGGATCTCTAGTTAAACGCCCAACAAGAATTGCACGATTAATCATAAACTAAAACTCCTCTCTGACAAGTTATATTCGAATTAATATTAGTCTTCGCGCTTAACGATCATGTGACGAAGAATGTCATCGCTGATCTTAGCTAAACGGTCAAATTCGTTTAAAGCTGCGTCGTCTGTCGCAGTTGCATTGATGATATGGTAAGTACCTTCACTGTAGTTACCAATTTCATAAGCAAAACGACGAGTCGACCAGTCTTTAGAATCAACCACTGTAGCACCATTGTCTGTAACGATCTTGTCGAAGCGTTCTACTAAGGCAGTCTTAGCGGCTTCGTCGATGTCAGGACGAATGATATAAGTAATTTCATACTTTTTTGGTTCCATGAACTGTTACACCTCCTTATGGACTTTGGCCCCTATTCCAAATGATAGGAGCAAGGAGAGCACACTTTTTACTGTATACTCACAAGCTAAAATTATAGCATGCCCACCTTGATAAAACAATGATAAATGAGCGAAAAAATAAAAATCCTGAATTACGATACATATATAAAATACGATCGTAATCAGGATTTTCGTTAATTATTCGTCTGTATTAGTACTTTCAGTAGTCTGATCAGAATCAACAGTTGGTTGGTCATCATTACCATCAGCCGCTTCATCTTCAGGCTCTTCTTTA
This sequence comes from Paucilactobacillus suebicus DSM 5007 = KCTC 3549, assembly GCF_001434475.1. Lineage (GTDB taxonomy): Bacteria > Bacillota > Bacilli > Lactobacillales > Lactobacillaceae > Paucilactobacillus > Paucilactobacillus suebicus. The sequence continues at coordinate 58,808 of NZ_AZGF01000006.1, forward strand.
TCAACCTTAGCCATTGTTGCAACCTTAGTCTCATCATCCATCTTAATCAGATGAACACCAACAGTTGCACGACCGGTTTGGGAAACAGTTTCGATACCAAAGCGGATGATAACACCCTTATCGGTAACTAACATGATATCTTCTTCGCCTTCCACAGTGGTCAAACCAACCAGTGGTCCGTTCTTTTCAGTCACGTTAGCAGTCTTAATTCCCTTACCGCCACGACCCTTAATTGGGTACTCACTGGCAGACGTCTGCTTACCAAATCCGTGTTCGCTAATCACGAAAACGTTGCTGTTTTCATTAAGCAAATCAACACCGATTACATAATCATTATCGCGTAAACGAATACCACGAACTCCGGAAGCCGAACGACCCATTGAACGAACATCAGCCGCCTTGAAGCTAACTGCGTAGCCAAGATGTGTCCCAATAATCATGTTTTGTTGATCATCGATAATTGATACACCAATCAGCTCGTCGTCTTCTTTTAAGGTAATCGATTTGAGACCGTTACTGCGAATATTAGTAAACTCAGAAACTGCCGTCCGCTTAACGGTGCCATGCAATGTGGTAAAGAACAGGTACTTATCTGAGTAGTCCTGATCATGTTCTACGTTGATGACCGCCGAGATCTTCTCGTCCGAGTCAACGCCAAGCAGGTTAATGACCGGAATTCCCTTGGCAGTCCGTCCGTATTCAGGAACCTCGTAGCCCTTCATCGAATATACCTTACCGGCACTCGTGAAGAACAGCAAGCGGTCATGCGTTGATGTCGAGATCATTTGTTCAATGAAATCATCATCGTGCACGCCCATTCCTTGAACACCACGGCCACCACGGTGTTGTGCTTTGAATTCATCAACTGGCAACCGTTTGATATAGCCATTGTGAGTCAATGAAACAATCACGTTTTCTTCTTCGATCAAATCTTCGTCTTCGATGCTGGTAACATCACCAACTTGTAATTCGGTTCGACGTTCGTCACCAAATTTAGATTGAATCTCCAATAATTCGTCGTAAATGATCTTATTGATCCGTTCACTATGAGCAAGAATATCCTTGTAGTCAGCGATTGAATCGAGTAAGCCATTGTATTCAGACTCGATCTTTTCACGTTCCAAACCAGTTAAACGAACCAGTCGCATATCAAGAATTGCTTGGGCCTGACGGTCAGATAAACCGTAGTTCTCCATCAATTGTTGTTTTGCAATATCGCTGGTCTGTGAACTACGAATAATGTTGATGATCGCATCAATATGATCAAGAGCAATTCGCAAACCTTCTAGAATATGAGCTCGTGCTTGAGCCTTCTTTAATTCAAACTCAGTCCGACGACGGACAACTTCTTCTTGATGTTCGAGGTAGTACTGCAAGATTTCCTTCAAGCTGAGCACTTTAGGCTTGCCCTTCACAATGGCCAGCATGTTAAAGCCAAATGAAGTTTGCATCAATGTCATCTTGTACAAGTTGTTCAAAATAACTTCTGCACTAGCATCACGACGCACATCAACAACAATCCGCATTCCATCACGATCAGATTCATCATTGACGTCGGTAATACCCTCAATCCGCTTATCACGGGCCAACTCAGCAATCCGTTCAATCAGTTTTGCTTTGTTAACCATGTATGGAATTTCTGTGGCGATAATTCGTTGCTTGCCGTTCTTAGATTCTTCAATATCAACCTTCGCCCTGATAATAATTGAACCACGGCCGGTTTCGTAAGCTTTCCGAATGCCAGATTTTCCCATGACAATTCCACCGGTTGGGAAATCTGGTCCAGGAATTGCTTCCATCAAATCAGCGGTTGTTGCTTCAGGATTATCCATCAAAATATGGATCGCACTGATTACTTCCGCTAAGTTATGCGTCGGAATGCTGGTAGCCATCCCAACGGCAATCCCTGATGCTCCGTTAACAAGCAAGTTTGGGAAACGTGCTGGTAATACTTCAGGTTCTTTTTCAGTTCCATCATAGTTATCGGTGAAATTAACAGTGTCCTTGTTAATATCCCGCAGCATTTCCACGGCAATCTTGCTCATTCGAGCTTCGGTGTAACGCATGGCGGCAGCGCCATCACCATCGACAGAACCAAAGTTTCCGTGTCCATCAACTAACATGTAGCGGTAACTAAAGTCCTGGGCCATCCGCACCATTGACTCGTAAATTGCTGAGTCACCATGGGGATGGAATTTACCCATAACATCCCCAACAATTCTGGCAGACTTCTTGTATGGCTTATCAGGTGTCACGCCTAATTCACTCATGCCGTATAAAATCCGTCGGTGAACTGGTTTCAGTCCATCACGAACATCAGGCAGAGCCCGTGAGACAATAACACTCATGGCATAATCTAGAAACGATGTCCGCATTTGCCTACTCAAATTGACATCGGTAATACGACTTGGCAAGTCTTGTTCAGCCACAGTGATTCCTCCATTTCTTTTCTACTAATAATTTTTATAGATCAAGGTTTTCAACGAACGTTGCGTTTTCTTCAATGAAATTACGACGAGGCATAACTTTGTCACCCATCAGCATTGAGAATACTTGATCTGCTTCAATTGCATCATCCAAGTTAACTCTTAGTAAACGACGCTTCTCTGGATCCATCGTGGTTTCCCAGAGTTGTTCAGCATCCATTTCGCCAAGTCCCTTGTACCGTTGAATAGCAGGTTTTGGACTTGGTTGCAGTGAACTTAGCACTTCATCAAGCTCTTCGTCTGAATCAATGTAGCGAACGTACTTGCCTTGGCGCACTTGATACAGAGGTGGCTGGGCGATATATACGTAGCCTGACTCAATCATTGGCCGCATGAAGCGATAGAACAATGTCAGTAACAATGTTCGAATGTGAGCACCATCGACATCGGCATCAGTCATGATGATCAGCTTGTGGTAGTTAGCTTTAGAAACATCAAAGTCATTGCCAAAACCGGTACCTAAGGCAGTAAATAATGATCGAATTTCTTCGTTGGCCAAAATCTTATCGATGCTGGCCTTTTCAACGTTCAAAATCTTACCACGAATTGGCAGGATTGCTTGAGTCAGACGCGAACGGCCCTGCTTGGCAGAACCACCGGCTGAATCACCCTCGACGATGAATAATTCGGAAATAGCTGGATCTTTACTGGTGTTATCGGCTAACTTACCAGGCAAGTTACTGATATCCAAACCACTCTTCTTACGAGTCACTTCACGCGCACGTTTAGCAGCGATGCGAGCCTTGGAAGCCAACAGCCCCTTATCGACAATCTTGCGGGCAACATCTGGATTTTCCATCATAAACCGGCCAAATGTTTCACTGAAGAGGTGATCAGTAACGGTCCGTGCGTCTGAGTTACCAAGTTTAGTCTTAGTTTGTCCTTCGAATTGTGGATCTGGATGCTTGATTGAGACAACTGCGGTCATTCCTTCACGTACATCATCCCCAGATAGAGCATCTTCGTTAGCCTTAATTTGACCGTTTTTACGCGCATAATCGTTAATCACACGGGTCAAAGCAGTCTTAAACCCAGTTTCGTGAGTTCCACCTTCATACGTGTGAATGTTATTAGTAAAGGTTAAAAGGTTACTGTGGAAGTCATCAGTATATTGCAGCGAAACTTCGACAGTAATGCCCTTTTCCTGGCCTTCAACGTAAACTGGTTCATCAAATAAAACATCTTTATTTTGGTTTAAATACTCAACGTAGTGACGAATTCCGCCTTCGTAGTGGAATTCTTCGTGCGTTGGGGTCTCAGGACGACGATCTTCAATTGTGATCCGTAATCCCTTGTTTAAAAATGACAATTCACGAATTCTCGTTGTCAGAACCTTAATATCGTATTCCGTTGTTTCACGGAAAATATCCGGATCCGGCTTAAAATGAACAATCGTACCATGTTGGCCCTCCGGACGATCACCAATCACCTTCATTGGTGTCTTAACGTGACCGCGGGTGAAGTCCATGTAATATTCCTTGCCACCACGAATAACGTGAACGTCTAATTCGGTGGACAAAGCATTGACGACTGAAGCACCAACACCGTGCAATCCACCAGAAACCTTGTATCCGCCGCCGCCAAACTTACCACCGGCATGGAGGATCGTAAAGACAGTTTCTAGTGCTGGCTTACCGGTCTTTTGTTGAATATCAACTGGGATACCACGACCATTATCGGTAACCGTGACACTATTGTCCTTTTCAACAATCACGTTGATTTCGTCACAAAAACCAGCTAATGCTTCATCAATGCCGTTATCGACAATTTCCCAAACTAAATGGTGGAGGCCTTGTGAACTGGTCGTACCAATATACATTCCGGGACGTTTACGGACAGCTTCAAGACCTTCGAGGACTTGAATTTGGCTGGCATTATATTCTTTTGCCCGCTCTGCTTTTGTTTCGTTTTCTTCGCTCACTTTGTTTCCTCCCTTTCCAAGGTTCCGTGTGCAATGTTAAATATCGTTGGTTCGTTAATCAGTTGGCGTGCAATGCCACTTAAACTAGTGGTGGTTAGAAATGTTTGCACCTTATCTTGGATTGCCGTTAGAAGGTGGGTCTGTCGATCATCATCTAGTTCCGACAACACATCATCAAGCAACAGCACTGGATATTCACCAGTCTGCTCCTTCATCAAATCGATCTCAGCCAGTTTCACAGATAGAGCTGTCGTTCGCTGCTGACCCTGTGATCCATAGGTTTGAACGTTCTTACCATTAACTAAAAAAATCAGATCATCACGATGCGGTCCATACAGGGTTGAACCATGGTCGATTTCTCGATCTTCGTTTTTAGTTAACAATGCGAGTAACGCTTGATATACATCTTCTACGGAAGACAAGGTATCCTCACTAACCTGCGTATCATACTTGAACTTAAGCTCTTCTTTATCGGTCGAAATGTTGCTATGAATGACCTGCGCCCATTTTTCCAATTGTTGTAGAAATCCTGCGCGCGCAACAATCATTTCGGCACCACTGGCAGCAACCTGATCGGACAGTACCTGTAAAAACACACGATCAGACTGCTTACGGGCTCGTAACTGTTTCAAGTACTCGTTACGCTGCCGCAAAGCAGTCCGATACTGTCCAGAGTTATAAAGATACTTACTACTCATCTGACCAAATTCCAGATCCATAAAGTGCCGCCGAACGGCTGGACCGGATTTTACCAATGCTAAGTCTTCTGGCGCAAAGACAATCACGTTCAACTGACCAACATACGATGACAGCTTACTTTGCTCCAAATGATTAACTTTTGCTCGTTTACCCTTCGGTGTGAAGCGCAGCTCTAATGGAATTAGATCCGTTTTTGTCTGTACTTTGCCCGAGAGCAAGGCCTCATGCTGTTTCCAGTTAATTAATTCCCGATCGTTAGATGTTCTGTGACTGCGAGTCAGTGCCAGTGCGTAGACCGCTTCAAGCATATTCGTCTTGCCTTGAGCATTCTCACCGATTAAAACGTTCACGCCTGGTGCAAACTCCACCGTCAAATCCTCATAATTGCGAAAATTATGTAAATGAAGTTCTTTTAGAATCATCTAATATACCTACTTACTTTGAATAACGAAGTCGCCAACGTCAGTCACGGTAATGCGATCATTTGGATACAGTTTTCTACCACGTCGCTGATCCACTTCATCGTTCACCAAAACTTCGTTGTCCTTTAAGAACCATTTGGCAGCTCCACCTGATGGAATAATTGCTTCTTCTTTCAACAATTGTCCGATGGTCATAAACGGGCCACTAATCTGGACAATTTTGGGGTCTTGCATCTCATCACCTACTCTCACTTACCTATCTATTATACCTTTATAGCGATCGAAAAACAAATAAATAGCGCATATATAACCGTTTTTAGGCTTAATTATGTATTTTGACATTTTTATCGAAAATACGTAAAACACGCTTAAAATTTAATTTTTAAAGTTTTAAGCGATTTTAGGCCTTTTTTTATCGTTTGACGAAAATGGAGACGCTTTCACTAAAAATCTGCATAAAAATACCTGACAACACGGTGTGTGAGTCAGGTATTTTGTGTTAATTTACTGATTTCTAATAAGTTCTAACTGGGGTAATTAACTGGACAAAGTTATCTTCGTTTTCAGTTGGTACCAAGATGAATGGACGTAGCGCAGAAGTGAAGGAAATTTTAATTTCACTTTGACCAAATGAACGTAGTGCATCCTTCATATAGTCAGGGTTAAATGAAATTTCAAGTTCTTCGCCGTCTAAACTAGACACAGCAATATCTTCTTCAACATTACCAACGTCGGGTGAATTACCACTGATCTTGGCAACGTTGTCGGCTGGATTCAAACTTAGCTTGACCACATTGTTGCGACTTTCGTGAGACAACAGTGAAGCACGTTCAATTGATGATAGAAATGCTGAGGCATTTAATTCAGCCGTCGTTTCTGAAGAATCTGGGATCAGACGACTAGTTTCCGGATAGTTACCTTCTAGTAATCGTGAATAGAACCAAGTATCACCTAAATTAAACAAGACTTGGTTTTCAGAAATCCGCAATTCGACTGGATCACTGCTATCACCAATCATGCGCGACAATTCAGTTAAACTCTTACCTGGAATAATGACGTCATAACGTTGCTCGATAGCGTCTGGTAATTCAACCTTACGTTGTGCAAGACGGTGACTATCAGTGGCAACTGATAACAGATGGTTGCCTTCCAACACAAAATGAACACCAGTTAGAATTGGACGACTTTCTTGACTTGATACAGCAATGACTGTTTGACCAATGATCTCTTTAAAAACATCGCCAGCCAATTTAACAGTATCAGTCGTTTCAATTTCTGGTAGCCGGGGATAGTTGTTAGCATCCTGACCATTAATAGTAAATGAAGCAGAACCAGAAGTGATTTGTGCCTGGAATCCATCACTGATTTCAATGGTAACTTGATCGTCTGGCAATTTTTTAACAATTTCACTGAAAAAACGAGCTGGTAAAACAATTTCACCAGGTTGTTCGACAGTCAATCCAAACGTATCGTCATTAGAAGAAAGAACTGTCTGAATGGTAATGTCTGCATCACTACCGGTTAACGTAACATCTTGTGGTGTTACAACAATCTTTAGTCCAGTTAATATTGGAATCGTAGTTTTTGAAGAAATAGCACGTAATACATCGTTTAATTTAGCAATGAATGCTGATCGATTAATTGTAAATTTCATCTTGGCAAAAGCTCCTTAGGGGTTATTAATTATTAAGAAATAAAAGTCGTAGTAGTAGGGCCTGTGGATATTGTTAACAAGTGGATAAAATGCTTACGGTAATAAAGTTTTCCACCTGTGGATATCTTGTGGATAACTAGACCAAAAGTATGCCACTTATCCACATCAAGGCTTTAGTTCCATTTTAAGGTTTTGCACATCTTCTTGCAAATGTTGGTCAGAATCGAGTGATTTTTCAATCTTGTCGATCGAATGCAAAACGGTAGTGTGGTCTTTACCGCCAAATTCAGTACCAATCTTAGGCAAAGAATTATCAGTGAGTTCACGCGATAGATACATAGCAACTTGACGCGGGACGACAATCTGCTTAATTCGTTTCTTGCCCTTAAGATCGGATTGAGAAATATGATAATAGGCTGCGACTTTTTCTTGAATCAGGGGGATGGTTAGAGCAGTTGAACCTGATAACTTCAGTCCCTTCAAGGCATCGGAAGCTAGGCTGGTTGTAATTGTTGAACCAGTCAGGCGGTGATACGCTTGAACGCGCGAAAGCGCTCCCTCCAGTTCACGGACATTAGAATCAATCTGGCCCGCGATGTAGGTGAGAGTGTCATTAGGGATGTCAATGCTATCTGCCTGAGCCTTGCTACGCAAAATGGCGATCCTAGTCTCTAAATCTGGTGGGGTGATGTCGACTGATAATCCCCACTTAAACCGTGATACTAAACGATCCTGTAGCTTAGGTATTTCATTAGGTAAGCGATCGGACGTGAGGACAATTTGCTTGTTTTCTTCATATAATGCATTAAAAGTATGGAAGAATTCTTCTTGGGTTCCTTCTTTGTCCGCAAAGAATTGGATATCATCTACCAGTAATAAATCAAGATTACGATATTCTTGCCGGAACTGTTCTTGAGTCCCGGTTTGGATTGCATTAATAAAATCATTGGTAAAAGCTTCACTGGTAACATATTTAACGCGAGTGTCTGGGTTAGTCATCAGCATCTTGTTACCAATAGCATGCATCAAGTGGGTCTTGCCTAGGCCAACGCCACCATAGAAAAACAATGGGTTGTACATATTTCCTGGTTCTTCTGAGACTACTAATGCAGCGGCGTGTGCCATTTGGTTACCCTTGCCAATAACAAAGGTATCAAAGGTATAGCGCTGGTTTAATGCGGTATTAACCTTGAATGAAGGCTTGACTGGGATCGATTCTGGTTCAGGTTGTTCATCTTGTTCCTCTGACTCTACGATAAAACGTGGTTCAATTTTCGTTTGCGTTGCTTCGTAAGCGTATAAACGAAATTTATCAGTCAGCGAATTATTCCAATAGTCCTTGTGAAACTGCGTCGGTAATTCAATCGTCATCTGATTATTGGCAAGCGAAACTGCTTTTGCCTGATCAATCATTGTTGAATAAGTTACCGGAGAAGCTTCTGCTTTAAAGGATTCTTTAATAATTCGCCAAAGTGCTTCTAGATCACTCACAATTACTCCTCCTACAAAATAAATACTTTCATAATTCTAGCATGTTGTTATAGAGTTTTCCACAGGGTGTAAAAAAATTAATCCACAATAAAAACAACTCTGTGTGGAAACAATCCACAAGCTTGTGTAAAAATCTTGTACCACGGGGACTTTCGGAGTTTTCCACACAATAGCGTTTAAAACTAAGCCTATTATGTCGGGGATCATCACAGTTATCCACAGCTAAAGCTGTACTTGTGGATAACATTTTAAACACCCTGTTTCTTTGTGTAAAATCGCGGAAAAACGCTGTGGATAATTTCTGAGCAAAATTTCAAAATAAACAACGCTGTGGATTATTTCGCAAAATTGTGGAAAACTAAAAAAATTTTATTTAAAATTTCTTCTTTATTATCTAGAGTCGGTGTGCTAAAATTTGTAGGTATTGTTTGGAAAGAACGGACTTTTCGACTATAAAAAAATAAATCAATTCTAAATAGGAGGTGCTATATTCAATGAAGCGTACATTTCAACCAAAGAAACGGCATCGTTCACGCGTCCATGGTTTCCGCAAACGCATGAGCACAAGTAACGGCCGTAAAGTATTAGCACGTAGACGTTCAAAGGGCAGAAAAGTATTATCTGCATAAAAAAGGCCACTGACTAAGGTGGTCTTTTTTTCTGAAAAGTTTTGGAGAAAACAGACTATGAGAAAATCATATCGGGTGAAGAAGGAAAGCGAGTTCCAGCGAGTGTTTGAGACTCATAATTCCATCGCCAACCGCAAATTTATCATATATACAATGGACAAGCCTGGGCAAAAACATTTTCGTGTCGGCATTTCTGTCGGTAAGAAGATTGGTAATGCAGTTCATCGTAACTGGGTTAAGCGACGGATCCGTCAAACATTGTTGGAGGTTAAACCGCAACTTAAACCAGATTGCGATTTTCTGGTCATTGCCCGGCCCGCGGCCGATCAAATGAGTATGGCAGATACTAAGAAACATTTGATCCATGCGTTGAAATTGGCCCAAGTTTTAAATGAAGAACAAAGCGAGGAATAAGGTTTGAAAAAACATATCAAGAAGTACCTCTCACTAGCAGGCGTTCTATCACTGGGTCTCTTTTTAGCGGCCTGTTCAAATAAACCAATTAACAGTCATAGTACTGGTCTTTGGGATCACACAATCGTTTATAACTTCTCACGCGCAATTATCTGGCTGTCTCATACCTTTGGCGGGTACGGGATGGGGATTATCATCTTCACGATTATTATCCGAATCATTATTCTTCCATTGATGGTGTATCAAACACGTTCAATGCGTAAGACACAGGAATTGCAGCCAAAGCTGAAGGCTTTACAGAAGAAGTATTCTTCACGGGATATGGAAACTGTTCAGAAGCTACAGGCTGAACAAAAGAAGCTGTATTCTGAAGCTGGTGTTAATCCTTGGGCTTCAATGTTGCCAATGATTGTTCAATTACCAATTATCTATGCACTGTATGCCGCAATTTGGCGGACAGATGTTTTGCGTCACGGATCATTCCTCTGGTTGGAACTTGGTCAGCGTGATCCTTATTACATCTTGCCATTGCTGGCTGCTATCTTCACGTTCTTTAGTTCTTGGTTAGCGATGGCTTCACAGCCGGAAAAGAATGCAATGACAACATCGATGACATACATCATGCCAGTCTTCATTTTCTTCATGGCGATGAATATTTCATCAGCCATCTCGCTGTACTGGGCGGTTACCAACTTGTTCCAAGTAGGACAAACCCTATTAATTCAAAACCCATTCAAGATCAATCGTGAACGTCGTGAAAAAGAAGCAGCAGAAAAAGCACGACAGAAGAAGATCGACAAGGCCAAGCGAAAAGCGGTTAAGAGTAAAAGAAAATAGAGTGATCAAAGGCGCGTTAAGGTGCCGATAAATAAGAGTCCCATGTACGTTGTCTGCGGGTTATGCAGGCGATGGACATGGGACTTTTATTTATTGAGCACCTGCGCCTTTGATCACGTTTAATCCAGAAAAATAAAAAAATCCAAATCATCCAATGTATTGGCTTCATAATTTATCTAGCAATTACGTTGTTAAAGCTAATAATATCAAAAAATTATTAAGCCTCTACCAATATAACCTGACAAATTCAATGGTTCATTGGATCTATGTTATAATCATTTTCGACAAGATAAGAGGAGGCCGCAACATGGCAATATATACGGGTAAAACAATTGATGAGGCGATTCAAAATGCGTTAAATACCCTTCATTTAACCCGAAAAGAAGTCAATATCAACGTTATTAAAGAACCTAGAAAGGGAATTTTAGGGATTAGCCGACGTGAGGCAGAGGTTGAAGTGAAATCCATTTTGCCCCAACATACCGGTGGTGCGTTGCAACATCCAGAATTGGTCAAACAGATTAATGAGCAGGCTGAAGAACAGGTGACAGAGGAAAACGATGGCGTTGAACCTGACAAACCAACTGATGAATTGGAAGATGAGAATGAGGACCAAATTAGTCCGGCTGAGATTCAACGACGTCAAGAGGCTAACCAGGAAAAGATGAGTCGTATGGCAGAGATGGTCGCATATTATTTAAGGGATATCTTAAACAGTATGCAGCTACCAGTTGAAGCTAACTTTAGTGTGACGGGTCGTACCATCACGGTTGATATCATCACAGACAAGCCAGCTAAGGTGATTGGCCGTCATGGGATGACAATTAATGCGTTGCAAACTATGGGATTAACGTTTTTGAACCTGAATGGATTAACTAAGGTGGCCTTTGTGTTGGACACAAATGATTATCGTTCAAAGCGGGCCGAGGTACTGGTTGGGGTTGCTAAGAATGCGGCGACTGAGGTTATTGCTTCTGGTACGGCGGTTTATCTGGATGCAATGCCAGCCAATGAACGTAAACAGATTCACCAGTCACTAGAGGATAATCAGTTCGTGAAGACCTATTCTCACGGTCGTGAACCGCGACGTAGTGTGGTTGTGGCACCGGCCAACGAAATATAATGTTTGACATTTAGGGTGTTAATTTTTATAATGGTGTTCGTTTAAAAGTAAAGACGGGTAAAGTAGTGAAAGTGCTTTGACCACGCTAATTCTTTTGTGAATTAGGCGTGGAGTGGCGCTTTTTTTATTTGTTTGAAGCGAAAGGAGAGCTAACGTGGCAAATTCAGAGTTTGATACAATTGCGGCGATTTCGACCCCGGTTGGTGAAGGCGGCATTTCAATTGTCAGAATCAGTGGTGAAGGAGCACTGGCTGTGGCTAGTGAAATCTACCATGGTAAGGACTTGAACAAGGTTGCAACCCACACAATCAACTACGGTCACATCATTGATCCGGAAACTAATAATGAGGTTGATGAAGTGATGGTGTCAGTGATGAGGGCGCCCAAAACATACACACTCGAAGATGTGATTGAGATTAACTGTCATGGTGGATTAGTAGCCACTAACAGGATATTACAGCTAGCACTTAGTTATGGAGCGCGCCTGGCCGAACCTGGTGAATTTACCAAACGGGCCTTTCTGAATGGCCGCATTGATCTATCTCAGGCTGAAGCCGTGATGGACCTGATTCGTGCCAAGACCGATCGTTCAATGAAGGTGGCGTTGAACCAACTAGATGGCGATTTGTCGCGCTTGATTAAGAGTTTGCGCCAAGATATTTTGGACGTGTTAGCTCAAGTAGAGGTCAACATTGATTACCCAGAGTATGATGCGGTAGAAGAGATGACAACTAAGCTGTTAAAGGAAAAGAGTGCTGAACTGAAGACTCAGATTGACGCACTACTCAAAACAGCTAAACAAGGCAAGGTCCTGCGTGATGGCTTAGCTACTGCGATTATTGGCCGTCCTAACGTTGGTAAGTCCAGCCTATTGAACAATTTATTGCATGAAGATAAGGCAATTGTGACTAACATTGCCGGTACCACTCGAGATGTGATTGAAGAATACGTGAATGTGAATGGCGTACCACTGAAATTAATTGATACGGCGGGGATTCGTAAGACTAATGACCAAATCGAACAAATCGGGGTTGAACGCAGTCATCAAGCGATCGAAACCGCTGATTTAGTCCTGTTACTGTTGGATAACAGCGAGGCATTAACTCAAGAAGACCAAGAATTACTAGGTGAAACCGAAGATAGTCAGCGAATTATTTTATTGAATAAGACCGATTTACCAGCCCAGCTTGATCGTGATCAGTTGCGGCAGTTTGTTAGTGATGATGAGATCATTGAGACCTCAATTGTGCATAACGACGGCATGGATCAATTAGCTGATAAGATCAACCACCTTTTCTTTGAGGAAGGAATTGAGAGTAACCAGAATAATGTAATGGTCACCAATGCACGGCATATTGCATTGTTGCATCAGGCTAGTGATGCACTAAAAGACGTTCAAACGGGGATTGCTGCGGGGATGCCGGTTGATCTGGTTCAGATTGATATGACCAGATGCTGGGATCTACTCGGTGAAATCACCGGTGATAGTTACCAAGATGAGCTGCTCGATCAGCTCTTTAGTCAATTTTGTTTAGGGAAATAGGAGACGAAAAACATGGATCAGGCTTTACCTTATAAGGGAAGAGATTATGACGTAATTGTGGTTGGTGCTGGTCATGCCGGCAGTGAGGCCGCTTTAGCAGCAGCTCGAATGGGCAATAAAACTCTATTAATCACGATTAGTTTGGAAATGGTGGCGTTCATGCCATGTAACCCATCAATTGGTGGACCCGCAAAGGGGATCGTTGTACGTGAAATTGACGCGCTTGGCGGTGAAATGGGTAAAAACATCGACAAGACCTACGTGCAAATGCGGATGCTTAACACGGGTAAAGGTCCGGCCGTTCGCGCTTTGCGCGCTCAGGCAGACAAGCACGCTTACCATGCCGAAATGAAGCATACAATTGAAAAGGAACCTAATTTAACCCTGCGTCAGGGCGTTGTTGATTCACTGATCGTGGAAGATGGTGTCTGCAAGGGCGTTGTTACCAACACCGGTGCGCACTATTCGGCCAAGTCAGTTGTTTTGACTGTCGGGACCGCTGCTCGCGGTAAGATTATTATTGGCGAGCTGCAATATGAATCAGGTCCTAACAATTCGAAGGCGGCCATGAAGTTATCAGGTAACCTCGAGGACCTCGGATTTGAACTGAAGCGTTTCAAGACGGGGACTCCACCACGAGTTGATGGCACCACGATTAACTATGATGAAACAGAAGAGCAGTTGGGGGATGAAGAGCCTAACCACTTTAGTTTTACCACCCCAGACAGCGACTATTTACTGCTTAAGGATCAGCTGTCATGCTGGTTAACTTACACTAACGAAGATACGCATAAGTTGATCCGCGATAATTTGGGACGAGCACCAATGTTTTCCGGCACAATTAAAGGTGTTGGACCTCGTTATTGTCCATCCATTGAAGACAAGATCGTTCGCTTTGCGGATAAGCCACGTCATCAGTTGTTCCTTGAACCAGAAGGTCGTAACACTGAGGAATGGTACGTCCAAGGTTTGTCGACTTCATTACCCGAAGAAATTCAACAGCAGATTGTCCATTCGATTAAGGGACTGGAAAACGCCGAAATGATGCGTCCTGGTTACGCTATCGAATATGATGTTGTTTCACCATATCAATTACGACCAACGCTAGAAACCAAGATTGTTAAGAACCTGTACACTGCTGGTCAAACTAACGGAACTTCAGGCTACGAAGAGGCTGCCGGCCAAGGAATTATTGCCGGTATTAATGCAGGATTGCGTGCCCTTGATCGCGGTCAGTTCACGCTTAAGCGTTCAGATGCGTATATTGGTGTCATGATTGATGATTTGGTCACGAAGGGGACTAACGAACCATACCGTTTGTTAACCAGTCGTGCTGAATACCGTTTGATTTTGCGTCATGATAATGCAGACTTGCGGTTGACCGAAATGGGCCACGAAATTGGTCTGATTAGTGATGAGCGTTTCGAAACTATGAAAGCTAAGAAACAAGCTGTGTCTGATGAAGAAGCTCGGTTAGCAAGCTTGCGGATTAAGCCTAACGACGAAGTAAACGCCTTTCTTGCCAGCAAGGGTCAAAAGCCGTTGAAAGATGGTGTATTGGCCAGCGAATTTTTGCGTCGTCCAGAAGTTAAATACGCTGACTTATTGAAGTTTGTACCAGCACCCGATGTTGAACTTGATCACCGGATCATCGAGCAGGTCGAAATTCAGATTAAGTATGCCGGTTATATTAAAAAGGCCGAAGAAAAAGTTGAGCGTCTGAAGAGGATGGAAGCCAAAAAGATCCCAGATAAGATTGACTATGACGCAATTGATGGTCTAGCAACAGAAGCTCATCAGAAGCTAGACAAAATCAGACCAGAAACGATTGCGCAGGCATCACGGATTAGTGGTGTTAACCCAGCTGATATTGCGATTTTAAGTGTCTACATTCAGCAGGGGCGGATTGCAAAAATAAGCTAGAGAGAATCTGGCTTGCGGAGCTCATTTCGACTAGATTGACTAAGAGGCTAGGTCTAAAAATATTATGGTTCACTTTTCCATCCGTATAGATAGGGACGGCCCCGAAAGTACTGAGACCTAATGTGTAATAAACTATTATGAATCAATCGCCAAAACCGCGGTTAATCCCTAAAAATTGCTTACACACCAGTCTCAAACCGGACTTCCTCCGTTCACTAGTCCTTAATAGTTAAAATACTACTCAAATCCGATCTATTCGAACGATACTGATTTAAAATTGAATCCGATTGGTATCCCAAAGCGATACCGATAAAAATGGTTTCATCTGTCGGAATATCTAATGCTACGCGGGATAATTCTGGGTATTTTACCAATGAATACGATGGAATTGAATCAATACCTTTGTCTGAAGCTGCCAGCATTAACGTTGAGGCAAACATGCCAAGATCAAATTTTGACCAGTCAGTTGAATCCTTGGCGATGGTTAAATAGGCGACTGCTGGTGCGTTATATAGATATTTTTGATAGCGATCGTAATCGTCATTATGCTCGGTGGCCCAGTCAGCCTTACGGACTGAATTTTCAGCCATGTTTGCGCGAGGCATTTTTGCCCAGTCGTCACGGTGACGAACCGGAATTTCTGGATGACTGGCAGTGCCCTTATCTTCGAGATCGGCTTGTTGTTGGGCTAGCTTTTTAACTATTTCTCCCGTGGCAATGTAAATTTTCCACGGCTGTGAATCTACCCATGATGGGCTTTTTTGAGCCTTAGTGACGATATCTTTGAGATCGTCAATTGAAATTGGCTTGTCGCTGTACGACCTGATCGAGTGGCGACGTGTTAGTGCTTTGTTGAATTCCATTTTTAGTTGCCTTCTTTTTGGTTGTTTATTGGATAGTATAGCATTGTGGGTGATAGGGGGGGTGGTTTTTTTGCTGAAACGTGCCAAAACATGCAGGCATCCATGATATAACGAATAACTGGTTTTCTCGTTATATCACAATGCCTGGGCGTGTTGTTGGGGCACTCTGATTTGAAACGTGTAGAAATGCACAGATATCCATGACATAAGAAAACGGCACGCCAATCGTAAAATTCAACGATTAACGCGCCGTTCTCTTATGTCACCGATATCTAACCGTGCATTTCTACACTCTGATCTACCATTCATACTTAACCACTGGTTCAAAGTACTTCTGGTAAATATCCTTGCAAATGCCCATCTGTTCATTGTTGAGTGCTGGTAAATCGGCCGCTCCCGTGTTTGATGCGATTTGATTGGCGTTGCTTGCTCCGGGGATGATTGTTGATACCTCATCGAACATTAAAATCCAACGGAGTGCTGTTTGGGCTAAGTTGTCACTGCCGAGTTTTTCCTTGAGTTCATTAGCAGCCTTGACACCCGTTTCGTAGTCGACACCGGCAAATGTTTCACCCTTGTCGAATGCTTCGCCATGACGGTTGAAGTTACGGTGATCATTCTTGCCAAATTTCGTGTCTAACGTGTACTTACCGGTTAATAGACCACTGGCTAGTGGTACCCGAATGATGGTGCCAACGTTATGTTCCTTAGCTAGCTTGAAGAACAGATCAGCTGGTTTCTGACGGAAAATGTTGAAGATAATTTCAACGGCAGAAATATCGTAATCAAGTGCTTTGATGGCTTCTTCAATCCGTTCAACACTGACACCGTAATTCTTAATCTTACCCTGCGCCTTCAGTTCATCAAGAGTATCAAAGATCTCCTTGTGATAGTATGCCTGCATTGGTGGACAATGTAACAAGATCAGATCTAGACTGTCGGTACCCAGGTTTTTCAGTGATGAATTAACAAAGTTGATCAAGTTTTCTTTTGTGTAGTTTTCGATAGTATGAGGTTCCAAGCCACGACCACACTTAGTTGATACGTAGATTTGACGATCTGGGTGTTCCTTTAAAAAACGACCGATTGCTTTTTCGCTGTTACCATCTTGGTAGATATCAGCGGTATCAAAGAAGTTAACACCAGCCTGGTAGGCTGCTTCAAGAGTTTGTTGAGCGTCATCTTCGTCAAATGGATCTCCCCATTTTGAACCTAGTTGCCAAGTACCTAGTGAAACTTCACTAATTTTAAAACCTGTTTTTCCCAATGTTCTGTATTCCATTATTCAATCACTCCTCATAATTAAATCTATGCTGATAAATGACCCTGTAACCAATTTTTACCTTCTACAAACCGTGAAACAAGCATGGCGGAGGTTGTGTTACTTGATGAATTTAGTAATGTTGCCGGAATATCAATAATTTCACTGATGATCAAAATGAGCGGTAACGCCGTCATCGGAAAACCAAAGACAGTAATAATGACAGTTTCGGCAACGAAGCCACCACCAGGGATGGCGCTCATCACAACACCAACGAGAAAGCCGACACAGATAATCAAAACGGCATTTTCGAATGTGGCGATGTTTCTACCAAATAACACAAACAAAAAGGTTGCCTTCATGATACCACCAACTACGGAACCATCCTTATGAGTGTTAGCACCCAAAGGGATCACCGTTTCGGCGATATCGTCTTTTACACCCATTTTTTTCGTGTATTCAATGTTAACAGGAATAGAGGCCGCCGAAGAGCTGGTGGCAATAGCTGTAATTGCTGGAGCACCAATGTTCTTCCAAAAAATCTTTAGACCAGCTCTTCCACCAGCAATGAGTGCGTAACAGCTCATCACGATGAAGAAGTAGAAGATTGAGTACCCAAGGTAGACCAGCCAAGTTCTAAGGTAAGTTGCGACCATTTGAGATCCCAGATTACCAATGATGTTCGCGAAGAAACAACCAAGACCGATGGGAGCATAATACATTATAATGCGGACAATTTTCATGACCACGATATTTCCCGCCGCTAAGACTTTGGCAAATGGTTGAGCATCTTTACCGGATAACGACGTTGCAATCCCGGTTAAAATAGCGACCACAATTAGTGAAAGCATATTATCCTTAGTCAATATCTTGTTAAAATCATCGACCGTAAAAGTTTTGACTAGCTGATCGAGCCAATACGTACTTTTACCTCCAGCACCTTTAACATGGCCCATAAGGTGCTGAACACTAGCCATATCAACATTATTAATTGGTCGAAAGATTAGAATGGCTAGATAGCCCAAAATGGCTGAGATGAGTGACGTTGCCAAAAAGACTAGCAACGTTGTGACTAGGATTTTTCCCAGTCGTTTCATTTCCGTCATATTGGCAATGGCTGAAGAAATGCTGAAAAAAACCAACGGAATCAGAATCATGTACATCAAGTTTAAGAATAAATCACCAAGTGGTTTTACGACGGCAACTTTTGGTCCATAAACAACACCGGCAATACCACCAATAATTAGGCCGGTTAGTAAGAAGATCGTTCCTCGGTAGTTATACCAAAAAGAGCGCATATGCTGAGTTGCACCTCCTATATGTTACTTTTCGTCATCGGCGTAGAAATCGTTGACAACCTCGACGTCATCGAAATGATGTTTAGTAGTGCCAATGATTTGATAGTCTTCGTGGCCTTTGCCCGCGATTAACACAACGTCACCTGCTTGTGCTTTTGATAGCGCATAGTAGATGGCTTCACGACGATCTGAGTTACGAGTGTAAGAATCCTTTGGCACTTTTGCGACCATTTCATCGAGGATTGCCTCGGGGTCTTCAGTTCGAGGGTTGTCAGAGGTAAAGATCGCATCAGTTGAATTATTTAAGGCAATATCTGCCATAATTGGGCGTTTCTCGGTTTCACGATCGCCACCACAACCAACAACACAGAAGACACGTTTTTCTGCGAAGGCATTAATCGTGTTCAAGACGTTCTTCAATCCATCCGGAGTATGTGCGTAGTCAACAATGACGGTAACATCTTGGTCATTAGGAACTACTTGGAAACGTCCGCGAACCCCTTCAACAGATTCGAGAGACTTAATAATTTCCTCAGGCTCAAGACCATGCTCGTAAGTTGCACCAAATGCAGACAGTGCGTTATAAACGTTAAAATCACCCATCAACTTCAAATGAACCGGGTATTCATGGCCGTAAATGCTAAGGTCAAACTTAGTGCCATGACTAGTTACTTGAATGTTTTTAGCTTGCAACAGTCCTTGACCATGAGTGCCATATGTCAAAACGTTAGCGGCAGTTTTGTCGATCAGACGGCGGCCATAAGGATCATCAATGTTGATAACGGCAGTTTTGGGCTTGCTAGTCTTGTGATAGCTGTTGCCCAATTGAGAAAACAGCAATGCTTTAGCATCAAAGTAGTTTTCGACCGTCTTATGGAAATCGAGGTGATCTTCCGTAAGATTGGTGAAAACAGCCGTATCAAAATCGATTCCCCAGGCGCGTCCCTGCACTAGCGCAATAGAAGAGACCTCCATTGCACATTCCATTACATCTTCATCATCCATTTGACGAAGCAGTTTTTGAACGGTATGTGGGTCAGGAGTAGTGTTAATGGTTGGTAACTTTTTATCACCAATCTTGTTGTACATGGTACCGATAATGCCAGTCTTACTACCATGGTCGTCTAGAATCTTGCTGATGAGGTGGGTAATGGTAGTTTTACCATTAGTCCCGGTAACACCAAACATGGTCATTTCGGCACTGGGATCGCCAAAGAAACGGGCGCTTAACTGTGCCAACGCTTTTTGTGTGTCGGGGACAGTCACAACAACCGCATCACCAGTGATACTTACTGGCTCGCTTGCAACGATTAGTCGCGCACCAGCGTCCGCGGCCTCTTGAACATGTTCGTTACCATTAAAATGAAGTCCTTTGATGGCAACAAAACAGCACCCATCAGATAGTTGACGGGTATCTTGAGTCACATCAGTAATCTCAATATCTTGTATTTTTTTCTGATCTTCGTGGCTTAATTGAAGGAGTTCTGCAAATTCTGCGGCCTTCATATCCTCATCTCCAGTAAAAGTTTTGTTAAACCCCATTTTATCATTGTTAGAGGGGTGAGTGAAGAAAATAACTGATCAAGTATTTTACATCGACAAACATTAAGCAATTCATAATTTTGTCTTATTATTGAAATAAAAAGGACAAATTAGAATTCTTTACGATTTGTTTGTTTGCTTATCAAGCGAATTGTATTACAATTGCACTAATAGAATCCGGATAATATGTAAGCGAGGACTTCAATATGAAAGCACTTAGGGAAATAATAAGCTGGATTGTCCCCATCGTCATTGGACTTTTAGCGGCATTACTGATTAAAAATTATGTGTTCCAGCTAGTTCGAGTTGACGGACCGTCAATGCAGCCTAACTTGGAAAATAATGAGCGGGTGCTGGTCACCAAGCGTTCAACAATTCACCGTGGTAGCGTGGTTGTGTTTGAGGCTCAAGGAGTTGATCCACAAGTCACGGAATCAACCGATTACGTTAAGCGTGTCATCGCATTGCCTGGCGATACAGTAACATCAAAGAATGGTCAAATTTACGTTAATGGTAAGAAGACCAATCAAAGCTATATTAGTAACAGCGAAAGAACTACTGGTACTGGGAATTGGAATCTGAAGAGTATTTCAATTCAAAACCAGTGGGAGAAACATCAAGGATCAACCAAAGTACCAAAGGGCGAGTATTATGTACTTGGGGACCACAGAAGCGTATCAAACGACAGTCGGTACTACGGATTCGTACCGAAGAGCAAGATTATGGGTGTCGTGAAGGTACCATTCTGGAACCGCAATGCTACGAAGAAAGCTAATATTAACACGTTCTGGAAGAAGTATTTTACAGACAACTAGAGAGCGTAACAAGCACGGGTTGAGACCGGTGTATAAGAGCACTACGGGTATTAATTGTCGGGGTTATGACAATTGGTGCCCGTAGTGCTCTTATACGTTAGGTCTCAGTGCTTGTGGAGCTCATTTCAGCCAGAGAGTGGAGCAGACCGGTTAGCCTTCGAGCATTAACTGAATAACGAACGTAATTCTCTGATCTTTGGGAATTACGCTCGTTATTTTGTTAAGCACAGAAGGCTGGTCTGTGAAACTAGTTTCAGCAAAATTGCCTTAGACAAAACTTTCCTATAAAATTGATATCTTTCAGCTTACCAGCCAAAATGAGCTCCGCAGACCGATTAGATCATTCCGCTTAACCCAATAAAAATAGAATTCCCAAGTTCAGGAATTCCATTTTTATTATGTTAATGCTCAAAATCTAATCGGCTTGCTCCGCTCTCTGGTTTAGTGCCAGTGCAATTGCCTGGTCTGCTAAAATTGATTGCGCATCCGAGATTGAATAGTTGTGATCGGGGGCCTGTTCTTCCGCTAGTGATAACTCCGTGCATCCGAGAATGGTTGTGTCACAGTGCATGTCTTCTTGCATGCGACGCAGGACTTCATGGTAGCGTTCGGCGTTAACCTGTCCCTTTTGTTTGATATCTTCAAAAATTAGAGCTTCAGTCTCATCAAGAATGTCTTGAGTTGGCTTTACTAATTCGTAGCCGGCATCTTTAATAAATTGGTCATAGATACCAGTTTTGACTGTTCCTGGCGTTCCAAGAATACCGACACGTTTAGCTTTTGGATTAATTGTCTTAATTTCCGCGACAGCGAGCTTTGGCATGTGTAAAATAGGAACGGTGGTGGCATTGATCATGTCGTCGTAAAAGTAGTGCGCCGAGTTGCAGGTCAGCACGAAAAAATTGGGGTTCAAGGTACTGAACTGTTTGACGTCTTCTACTAGTTTAGGACCGGGGTTTGGTTGCGAGTGGTCTAAGATGTAGGCCGAACGATCAGGAATCGTCGCATGATTAACGACCAGATAGTCTAAGTAATCCTGATCGGCGTTAGTTGGAGTTCGCTTATTAATTAAACGAACAAAGCTTTCGGTGGCTAATGATCCCATGCCGCCTAAGATGACGAAGAAATTTTTCATGATGTGCCTCCCACAGTTAATTAAAGTAATTATAACCCAAGGTTTGTGGGTTGATCACGTTGCTTGACTAATAAAATAAAAAGATATATGCTTTCGCACATGATTAACAGAATTGTAGTGCTCGAGAGAGAAAGCAGGAGATGCAATTGACAGATAATAAAGAAAGAACTTCATTAATAAAATGGATCTCGGTAGCCGATCGTTACATAAAAATTCAGCTTGATCGAGAATTAAAACAGTATCAACTCAGCTCAAGTACCTATTATTATTTACTAAGACTGCAAGAACGTCCTGGAATCACGCAAGAAGGGCTGATTGATTTAATGTATTTAAATCGCAGTAACGTTACGCGTTCCATCAATCAATTAGTTGATTTGGGAATTGTACGCAAGGAGATTGTGCAATCTGATCGAAGGGTTTCAAAATTATACTTGACTGATCGTGGCGAAGAACTATGCCCGATTATCGCTCAAATTCGTGCTGATGCGATTGATCGAGTTGCTGAGGATGCGGGCGAGCACCTCGACGAGTTTGCTACAGCAATTAAATCAGTTGCCATGGGAACTGTTGATAGAGAACAAAAATTTGATGAGCGGGAGTTGAATAATAAAAATGACAAGTAAACAACCAATTACTGCGGAGCAAATTAAACAATTTCACCAAGACTTTGTTTCACGTGAAACGGCACCGGTTATTGCTCGTGCAGTTATGAAAAATGGTGTTAAGGCTAGTAGTGAGGATCCAAAGGCATCGCAGCGATTGAATCGCGTTTTTTCATTAGAATTAGATACTGGTGCCGTTTCAAATCAAAAACATAGTGGACGCTGTTGGCTATTTTCAACGCTTAACACATTACGGCATCAGTTTGCCGCCGACAATAAGGTTAAGAATTTTGAATTATCTCAAAATTACCTGTTTTTCTGGGATCGTGTCGAAAGAGCCAACACGTTTTTGCAAAATATTTTAAATACTGCGGATCGTGATTTGAAGGATCGCGAAGTGTCATTTTATTTAAGTATGGCCGGTAGTGATGGTGGTCAATGGGATATGGCTGCTAGTCTGGTGGAAAAATATGGCCTTGTGCCTAACTATGCAATGCCAGAAACGTACAACACCAATAACACGACTGAAATTGACGATGTCATGAACTATAAACTTCGTCAGGATGCGCTGCAATTACGTCAAATGGTAGCCGATCAGGCTAGTGAGCGCGAGATTGCAGACGTTAAAAATCAAATGATTAGTGAAGTATACCGACTATCTGCGTATGCTTTTGGTGAACCGCCGGTGAAATTTGATTTAGAGTATAAGGATGATGATAAAAAGTACCATCGTGAAGCTGATTTGACACCGCAACAATTTTATCAAGACTACTTTACGTTGAATTTACGCAATTATGTGGTATTAACGAACGCCCCAGACCACGCCTATAACAAGTTATATGCATTACCAAGTCAAGACAATGTCGAGGGTGGCATTCCAATTGAATTTTTGAACGTCCCGATTGAATATTTGAAGAAATCAACGATTGCACAATTAAAAGATGGCGAGACCGTCTGGTTTGGTAACGATGTATTGCAACAAACGGATCGCAAACGAGGGCTACTGGACGCTAACCTCTACCATCGTGAAGAGTTGTTGGACATTGATATGACAATGACAAAGGCGCAACGATTGGCTTCAGGACAAGCAGAAGTCACACATGCAATGACCTTTACGGGAGTTGATTTGGTAGACGATAAACCAAACCGCTGGAAGGTTGAAAACAGTTGGGGTGCTGAAAATGGCGAAAAGGGATATTTTGTCATGACTGATGACTGGTTTGATGATTATACCTATGAAGTCGTTGTAAATAAGAAGTACTTAACTGAGGAACAACAAGAGATTGCAGAGTCAAAGGCAGAGAAGCTGGAGGCCTGGGATTCACTAATGTAGAGTGCGTTCGAGCACGCTATGAGGCTGTGGAATAAGAGGATCCTATGGATTAATCGTGATTTGTACGATTGATTCATAGGATCCTCTTATTCGTCAGGCCTCAGTGCTCGATAAGCACGTTTCAGCTATAAAAATTAAAACGGATCACGTTCTTGTTAGAATGAAATCCGCGTTTGAAGATAGTTTATTATTTTGTATTGGCTGTGGGACTTGAGTTAGATGTTGTAGTACTTTGAGTAGATGTAGAATTAGATGTTGGTGACGTGCTGCTACTGGTACTATAAGTTGATTGGCTATTTTCAGAACTGGAACTCATTGTTGGTGAATAATTAGAATAGTCACTACTATATGTTTCCTGAACCTTTGCGGAACTACTACTTGAAGGTGAACTATTATAGGTCGACTGAACCTCAGTAGTACTTGAGCTCGACGAACTAGAGCTCTTCTTTTTATGATGATGCTTCTTCTTACTTGAAGAACTGGTATAAGTAGACACATTAGAGTCGTTATTATTTGTTTCGACAGGATCCCGTTGCTTGATCACAAAGATAATAATCATGATGACCAAAACGGCAGCGAGGGCTATTAAGATAATTCTAAATAGATGTTTCGGTCTGCGCGGACCCTTGGTACCATTTTTTTTCGGTTTTTGTCCCTTTGGTGCCTTAGGAGTTTTATTTTTTTTAGAGCCTCGTAAATTGAGACCTTTTTTACCAGTGCTTTTTTGTTGTTTCTTGTCGTATCGAGCGACACGGCTATTTGGTTCTTGATTGTTCAAAAGACCACCTCAAAAATTGCGTTACGTAATATCGTGATATCATTGTCATATTATACACTCTTGCGTAGATAGACAAAAGCCGATTAACTCGAAAGATAATCGGCTTTTGCTATAGGAGTAGAATTATATGATAGCTGCTTGGGAGGACAGCTACCCAGTTTCATTACTTGGGAGGAGTAAATGAAAGAGGTTTAATTGGTATGTTTATATAGTACATGGCAGGTATGAATTAATTGTGAAGTAATCTTTGTCTTTTGTTGAAGTAAATAATATCAACCATTAGAATTGTTTAATAAAAAATAACGATCGGTCAATTAAACCTAGTTTTATTGAATTCCAAGGTTGACAATCAGATAATATGGCATTAAACTAACAACATAATTAAATTTGAATGAGAAAACATTAAAAACACGTTGAGAGGAAAGAGTAGTTCATCCTCGTTGAGTTAGAGAGCCTCAGTTGTGGTGAGATGAGGTAGAGACGAAATGAACGAAAATCATCCTTGAGTGATTTCTTGAAAGGCTCAGCCGAGTAAAGTAGATTGGAAAGCACCCATTACAGTGCCGGCGTATGAATGTACGTTGCGAGATCTAGTTAGTGATAGTTAGATGAACATAGGTGGTAACACGGTGTTTTTCCGTCCTATTGATAGTCCAAGTAAATTGGGTTATCGATAGGGCGTTTTTTTATTCAAATTAACAAAAGAAGAGGTGGTGGCGATGAAATCGGACATTTCTGACATTAGTCAGATTAGAAACTTAAATCAGTGGGCAAAAAGCAAACACATATTTTTAACATCTCACCACACACATAGAAATACACATAGTTTTAGTGAAGTATAGATTTCGTACACATAGCAACACATATTAAGTAACACACATAGAACACATATCCCGCACTCGCGGACACATAATTTTTATAGATTTAAGAAACCAAATAGCGTATAATCGTTTATGTTTTAAGACATAGAGCACATATATAATTAAGTGTAGAGTTCCCGGACAGTAACCAGCTGTCATAACGGGAACTTTTTTTGTAAAAAAAGCCATTCAGTTTATAGCTGAATGGTTGTTGATTGATTATTAATCAAGTGTACTGTGACTCTGTCCGTTTTGACGATGGTCTTCATGAGCTTTTCATGCGTGAATTCTTTTAAAGAGTTCAGCGAAAAGTTTGTTCCATCATTCAAAGTAAAATCGTATTTTTCAACGAAAGTGTCATCTGCGTACTTAGTAATCATTTCAAGTCGTGCCTCTGCATGATCATGTCTATTAAATAGATTGAGTAGTGACATTCAAATATCCCCCGAGATGTATTGTATATACGTTTAACAGTGTAACCGATTACAATGGCAAAAATCAATACAATTATATAATATTGGTTAATTATTTCACCTGTATAATTTTTATATCGAACTTTTACGTATGCGGTACAACCAATTATATAATAAAAAAGCCTCAGGATCACCCTGAGGTTATTTCTCTATTCAATTTTCTGCCACGGACGATCATTCAAATTGTTTCTGTCGTTGTAAAAACAATTTGAGTGATCGTCCTTAGATAGTTCCCATATTTGGGAGTGTCGCGCTATTAAATATGGGTTCCAAGTGCAGTCGATCAATTAGATATTCCCGCCCAACCATTAAATGGTTCACATTCAGCTCGTTCCGTGTGTGAGCTGAGCCCCAAAATTGCTAGATTTAAAGTGTAACAATCTCAATATCATTAGGCAAGTCCCGATATGCTGGAACCCACGTGTTATCTTTAACTACTTGTTTGACATCGTCGATTGGTTGTTGGTTAAGTCCCTGCGCCACGGCTTGCTTTGCCACCGCCACAGCGACTGTCTGACTGAATTCATTTAACTTAGACACTGGAGGCAACACTGCTGCCCCTGGTTGATCAGGATCCACAATGCCACCGAGACTATGAGCGGCGGCGGAAATCATTTCTTCACTTAACAGTTTTGCGCTAGCAGCAATAGTCCCTAACCCCAGTCCAGGATAGACGAGCGCATTGTTGGCCTGTCCAATGTTGTAATCAACGCCTTTGTAATTGACTGGTTCGCTGGAAATACCCGTAGCAACTAATGCGTGACCATCTGACCATTTGATTAAATCGGCTGCTTTTGCTTCAGCCAGCTTGGTAGGATTGGATAATGGGAAAATAACGGGTCGCTCAGTGTGAGCAGTCATTTCTTTAACAATCTCTTCCGTAAATGTATCTGGCTGGGTTGATGTACCTACTAAAATCGTAGGATGAACTGCCTTAACTGCGGCGGCCAGGCTGGTTAGCTCATCAGCGTTGGCGAACTCACTGCGCTGGCGCGCAAATGGTCGTTGCTGAGGGGTTAAATCGTCCATATCATCGAACAAAAGCCCCTGTTTATCAACAAGATAGAAATGTTTCTTTGCCTCTTCAGGGCTCATGCCATGGGCGATAAATTCGTCATAAACACGTTTGGCAATTCCCGCACCAGCTGTTCCTGCACCAAAACTCATGTAAGTTTGATCTTCTAGCTTTTGCTTTGAAATGTTTAGGGCACCAAGCACTCCAGCTAGCACGATAATCCCGGTTCCTTGGATGTCATCGTTGAACGTGGTGATTTGATCCTTGTATTGATTCAAAATATCATCGGCGTTATCGCGACCAAAATCTTCAAAATGGAGGTACAGTTCAGGGAATAATTCACGTGAAGCTGCGACAAATTGATCTACGAATTCATGGTACTTTTTACCAGTAACTCGCTTGTGATGATTACCAAGGTACAGATCATCATTTAGTAATTTATCGTTATTAGTCCCAACATCTAAGACAACCGGGAGAACCTGACTAGGATCAATACCGGCAGCTGCAGTGTAAACCATTAGCTTACCAACTGCGATATCTACACCTTGAGTCCCCCAGTCACCAATTCCCAAGATTCCTTCGGCGTCAGTGACAACAACTAGCCGAATGTCACGACCGTCGGCACTGTGTTTCAGGGCTTGCTTAATGTTATCTGGATCATCGATTGATAGGTAAGTGGCATTTTGCGGGTCAGTGTAAAGAGCACTATAGTTTTCGATTGAATCAGCAATGGTCGGATCATAGACGATCGGCATAAATTCATAAACATGTTCCGAAAATAGTTTGTAAAAGAGGACATGATTTTCGTTAAACAGCTGCATTAAAAATTGACGTTTATCGAGGTCACTATTTTTAGTTGAATATTGAGCGTATGCCTGCTTAACTTGTTGGTCTAGAGTTTGAATTGCGGGTGGTAAGATCCCATTTAAACCATATTGATCACGTTCTTCTTTTGTAAAAGCGGTGCCTTTGTTTAAAAATGGATTATGAATTAATTGTTCGGGTGTAATTTTCATGGTTAATCCTCCGGGTTTGATTGTTAATGGTGCCATCATAAATGATAGAAAAACTTATAGTCAAACTCAGAAACTATGATAAAATAAATTTATATGAGTGGCTAGGAGGCGGGTTATGAATACTCGGGACTTAGAATATTTTGCTAAATTAGTAGAAATAAAAAATTTTTCTCAGGTTGCTGATGAATTTTCGGTTACCCAGCCAACAATTACCATGTCTTTAAAACGGTTGGAAGATCATTTTGGTATTCAGTTGATTCACCGTGATCAAAGCCATGGACAATTAACAGTAACGACCGCTGGTAAGCAGTTGAATGCACGGGCAAAGGTGATTATTGAACAAATGCAGTTAGCTGAGGCCGAATTGGCACGAACCCGACAGTCTAAGATCAAAATCGGGTTACCACCAATCCTGGGTAATAACTATCTGCCTCAAATTGCTAGCGAATTGATTAAACATGGCTTAATGAATAATGTTGAAACGGTAGAAAGCGGATCAGATGATTTGTTGGAGCAAATTATGTCTGGCAAGCTAGACATTGCACTACTGGGGTCAGTCGGACCGATGAATGAAACTAACATGGATGTGACCCAAATTGGTAGTTATCCATTCACGATCGTGACACCACCGGAGCACCGACTGGCACAATGCGACCATGTTGCATTTAATGAACTTGGCAATGATGCTTTTGTTTTATTATCTGCTGGATTTGTCCACGTCAAAGCATTTGAGTGGTTCAAGAAAGAAAGTCAGACGGAACCGGAAGTAATTTATAGAACGCCCGATGTTAGTATTTTAAAGAAAATGATCACCCAACATGTCGGCATCGGTTTTTTAACTAATATTGCAATTACGGACGAGGATAATCTAGTAGCGACAAGGATCACAGATGCGGACCAGCCATTATTTACCATTTCGGTCGTGACTAGAAAGAATCAAATCTTGACGCCTGAGATGAAGATTGTGAAGGAGATTTTACTGCAAAATTAGAGTGTGTAAAAAACCGGGTTAGATCATGAGCATTAACGTGATAAATCGAATTATTCCTGGGCTTGGAATTATTTGATTTGTCGGGTTAAGCGGAGTGATCTGGTTTTTGGAACACGTTTTAAAATTAGAGTGCGGAGCACCACGGTTAGATGCTGGCAGATAAGGGTCAATCATTATTGATCGCGGGTTTGGCGGTCAGTGATGATTGACCCTTATCTGATGGGCATCTGTGGTGTGTAGCACGTTTAAAATTAGAGTGCGGAGCCAAGCGGTTAGGCATTGTGAGATAGTGGAGAAAATAATTAATCATTCGTACTTTGAATGATTGGTTATTCTCTCCGTTATCTCATGGATGCCTGCTTGGTGTAGCACGTTTCGACTGTTCAGAATATTTAAGCGGGCAGAAACGTGTCAAAACATGCAGACATCCATGATATATCGAAAGAAGCTGTAAACCGTTCCGTTCAAAATTTATAGATGAAACGTGTCAAAAAGCACAGACATCCATAACATAACAACACAGCACGCCAATCGTCCCAATTCAACGATTAACGTGCTGTGTTGTTATGTTACCGATGTCTAAGCGTACTTTTTGACACTCTACAAGTCTTTATTAACATCATTTCTAACCTTATACATATTTTTAGTCATTTCCTCAATTCCAACCTTCGAATGTTTTCTAGAATATGAGAAGTAGACGATCATGCCAATAATCAGCCAAACTACAAAGCGGATCCACGTTAGCGGATTGAGGTTCAAGATTAGAAATCCGCAGAAGAGAATTGACATGATTGGAACGAATGGGACCCACGGCGTTTTGAATACTCGCTTAACGTCTGGCCTTGTTTTACGGAGTCTCAATACTGAATATGAAACGAGAATGAAGGCGGTCAGCGTTCCAATGTTGACCAACTCTGCCAAGGTTGTGAGGGGCACGAATCCTGCGATGGCAGCAGCGATGATTCCAAATAGCCATGTGGCCTTAAACGGTGTCCCAGTTTTTTTATTAACATTGCTAAAGAATTTAGGCATAAGTCCATCACGTGACATTGAGAAGGTAATTCGAGTTTGGCCGTAAAACATTACCAGCATGACGGTGGACATACCGAGTATTGCTCCTAAGTCAACAATCCCGGCCATCCAGTTTTGACCTGACATTTTAAGGACGGCTGAAACGGGCCGATCGATAAAGTTGGCAAACAATGAATAGTGAACAACACCGGTCATAATTGCTGTGACAACCACATAAAGGATTGTGCAAATACCTAAGGCAAGCAACATTGCTCTGGGCAGTGTCTTGGACGGATTAACCGTCTCTTCGGCAGAAGATGAAATGGCATCGAAGCCGATGAAGGCGAAGAATACGCTGGCAGAAGCTGCAAAAACTCCTTTAAAGCCAAATGGCAGTAATGGTGACCAATTTGACGGCTTCACGTAGCGAACTGCCACAACGATAAACAAGATCACAACAGCAATTTTAATAACCACCATAATGTTATTAACCCGCTTAGTTTCTTTAATGCCAATTGAAATCAAAGTGGCAATGGCAAGGATTACTAGTGCTGCCGGTAAATTGAAATAGGATACAGCACCATGACTGAGGCTACCTGGTGCCGCGGAAATAACTGTGGGTATGTGAATTCCTAATCCGTCCAACATTGATTGGAAGTACCCAGACCAGCCGACCGCGACCGTACAAACTGACAAAAGATATTCTAGCATTAGATCCCAGCCAATAATAAAGGCAATGATCTCGCCAAGGGTGGTGTACGAATAAGTGTAGGCTGACCCCGCAATGGGAACTAGAGAAGCAAATTCTGCGTAACAAAGCGAAGCAAATAAACAAGCCAAAGCAGCGATGACAAATGAAATCATTAAACCAGGGCCGGCAGTTAAAGCACCGGTTCCGGTAAGAACGAAAATTCCAGTGCCAATAATGGCACCAATACCGAGCATCGTTAAATCAAAAGTCTTGAGTTCCTTTTTCAATGGACTTGAATAGCTGCCATCGATAATTGATGTTAAATCCTTTTTTCTTAATAGATCCAAATTCATCCGCCCCTTTTTTTGATCTTGAAAGTATTGTATGATTTAAATAATTTTTAATCATTGTCTAATTTGTCAAAAATGGACGGGTAATTTAGTCGATATATCTAAAACAGATCAGTATCAGGAGGCTTGTGAATGACCATTGAGCAGTTACTAGCAGAAGATTTACTGAGTCAGGTGGACTATATCGCGGGCGATAATGGACGCTTTCGCACGATTGATACGGTTCAAACAATTGAAACCGAGCGGGTCGAAAAATATCACCAGGCGGGGATGCTATACCTACTTGATAACCTGAAGTTATTAAAAAACACCGACAAGATGGAAGCGTTAATTAACCAGTTGGCGCAAAACGGTGCTGCTGGGTTGGTGATCATGGCTAATCAGGCCACGCTATTTGGAAATCACTTAAAGGATCTGGCAGATAAAGTTCAGTTAGCGATTATAAAAATTCCACATTTACCTTCATTCAGTGATGGCATGCAGCTGTTTTTTGAGGCAATGTTGCAACAAAAAACTAAAAAACTGCGCCACATTATTAAAAGCAATCAGGAATTGGCGGATCTAGTGATCAAGCATCCCAAGGTCGAAAGCGTACTGGATCTTGGTGCTGAAATTCTTGGTACACCAGTCCTTTTGTTGGATAGCCATTTTAACGTGGCGATTGCTTCAAATGAACTACGAAATGAAAAACAGTCACTGACCGAATTTTTTCGTCAAACAAGAATTGATTATTTTCAGCTTGAGCAGAGTATTACGATCCCTAAGGGCAAAGATACCTTTACCCTGTTCCCGTTATTTCCCGCATTTAAGGAAAACAAAGCGTTTGTGGCCGTCAGAAATTATCATGATGACGATGAATATAAGATTATTTTGCAACAGTTATTAATGAACACGCTGAGTTTTGTGAATAGTCGGATTGATATGTTGCATGAAAGTGATTTTCGTAATCGATCCGGGTTCTTCTTAAACGTGTTGGACGGCGGAATTTCGACCAATCTGCTTGATAAACGATTAATTGACATGAAGTTGGATCCGGCAGCACAGTACAGTTGCATCATGACGAATGTAATTTCAACTGACAATAAAAAAATGGTGAACTACAACGTGCTAGAACAGGTCCAGCAACTTTTGATGTGGTTCATCAATGAATATGATACGGATGCAATTTTATTTTCGTGGCGACAACGATTGGTACTACTACTCAATTCGAATTCCAACGCAGAGCATTTTGTGAAAGCCTTACAACTTTTTATCAGTGATAAAATCCCTCAAGCGTACTCGTTTTTAATTGGTTATAGTAACAGTCAAGCTTCAATTGCGGGACTGAGTGGCATTTTCAAAGAGGCACTAGAAGCTTCGCGAAGTGTTGAACAAAATCCAGACTTGAAGATTCATAAATATCAGCCCAAGTACGTTGAAGAGTTGGTTTCACTGATTCCCAGTGATGAAGCAAGTGCCTTTACGCAGAAATTTTTAGCGCCATTATTATCAATGGAGAGCAATGAGGAACGTGCGGCACTGCTAGAAACACTGGAAAAATATTTTTATTTTCACCAACAGCTTGCTAATGTGGCTCGTAGCTTGTATGTTCATCGTAATACGATTATTTATCGTATCAAAAAAATTGAGGATCTCCTCGGTGTTGACCTCAGTGATCCTCAGACTGCACAAAATGTGCAATTTGCATTATTGTTACATGAAAGTAATCGTCGTTTGGGCGATTAACGTTTACGATTGAAGTAGAATGCCAGTACAATGAGCAGTAGTACGATGCAGACGGCTAAACCAGGATTTTTTTCGATTAGCATGTGAAGAGCATGGTATTGCCCGATAGCAATGGGTAGTTGAATTGGCATAAGCACACCTACTTTCGTATCATTTTTTCTTTATTTTACGCTTCAACAAATTTAATTTAAATAATAAGACAAAACGAGGTAGATTTTTGGAAACTTGGGAAATTATTAAAACCATTATTGTGATTATCGTGGCATTGAACATTATCGCCGCAATTATTACCGTCTTTCGTGAAAAACGAGAAATTGCTGCCACTTGGGCATGGTTACTGGTGCTCATTTTACTCCCTGTCGTCGGGTTTATCATCTATTCTTTCTTGGGTAGAAAGCTGTCTCATCGGCGGTTGGATAAAATTAGGGCGCAGTCGCCGCTGCAGTTAAAGGATTCACTCGATGCGCAACGTGAGGCTGTTGGGGCCACAGAGACCCCTAACGATCGCCTGCTGGCGGCCGTTCGCAGTATGACACTGTTGTTTCAAAATATTGATCACGCGTTCTTAACCAGGAAAAATAAGGTTGAAGTGTTTGCTGACGGCAATAAGTTATTCAAACAAATGATCAAAGATTTTGATCAGGCTAAGCAGAGTATTCACATTGAGTTCTACACTTTTTATAGTGACAATATTGGAAAAGAGATCTTGGCTGAACTTGAAAAAAAGGCGGCTGAAGGCGTTGAAGTGCGGGTAATTTACGATTCTTGGGGATCGATGGGAACGACACGTCGCTTTTTTGAAAGGTTACGTGAATTAGGCGGCATGGCTGAACCATTCTTGGGCGTTGGATCCAATCTACGTGATTTCCGGTTGAACTTCCGTGATCACCGTAAAATTGTGGTTGTTGACGGTCAAATTAGTTATGTTGGTGGTTTTAATATTGGTGATCAATATCTGGGTCGTGATGAAAAATTTGGCAATTGGCGTGATACCCATTTGAAGATCATTGGTGGTGGAACGTACTCATTACAACAACGGTTCGTTCGTGATTGGAATGCTACAAGTGCCAAGAAGAAAATTACACAGTATCGACAGTATTTTCCAATTAATAAGACTGCAAGAGAAGGCAACACTAGACTTCAAATTATATCTAGTGGACCTGAAAGTGGCACTGAACAAATTAAGTTGGGTTATTTGAAGTTAATTAACTCCGCCAAGGAGCGTTTATGGATTCAAAGCCCATATTTGATACCTGATGACAGTATTATTGATGCTCTTAGGGTAGCAATTAAATCAGGTGTGGATGTTCGTATTATGATTCCGAACAAACCTGATCATGCCTTTGTTTATCGGGCTTCGCAATATTATGCTCGTCTAATGGCGGATGCCGGTGCGGTCATTTATTTCTATGATAATGGATTCATCCACGCCAAAACGTTGGTTGCGGATGGGATGTTATCATCGGTCGGATCTGCGAATATGGACTATCGTAGTTTCAAATTAAATTTCGAAATTAACTCATTTATGTATGACGAAAAGATTGCTAAGCAATTAGAAGATTTATATCTAGACGACATTAAGCACAGTACAGTTGTGACCTCACAAATGTTCAAAGAACAGGGGGCATGGTTGAGGTTTAAACAGACCTTTTCTAGGTTGTTGTCGCCGATTTTGTAAAACTAGAGTGCGGAAGGTCACGGGTTGAGACCATATAATAAGGGGACGATGGTGATTGATTACCGGTTTTTAGTAATCGATTACCATCGTCCCCTTATTATTTGGGTCTCAGTGACCTGGAGCATGTTTATACTATTTAGTTGAGAATTGTGAATTGATCGTGGGTTTGGCGATCGATTCACATAGTCCTCTTACACGTTAGGCCTCAGTGCTTCCGGAGCATGTTTAGGCTCGTAAGATTTAACGAGATGTTTATTTTAAATTAGGGAATTTGTTTTACTATCTTAATGGTCTAAACTCGTTCCGAAACACTGAGACCTAACATATAAGGACACTATGATCATCAACCGGAAACCCACCGGCCAATAATCATAGCGCCCTTATATATCGGTCTCAAAGCGTGTTTCTCCACGCTCTGATTTATTTACCACACCATATTCTTCAATTCATCAGGCAACTCAATTCTACCGTGTTCCAAATCTGCGAAGACTTCATCCATTGTTGTGAAAACCTGGTCTAACTGGTCTCTTGTGATGACCAGCGGTGGTTGGAATCTTAGTACGTTGCCGTTTAATTTAACTAGAATTAAGCCCTTTTGGAAGGCGCGGAAAATAATTTTTGCTGCTGCGTCATTATCTGGTTCTTTGGTTTCTCGATCCTTGACGATTTCGATACCACCGTTTAGGCCAAACATCCGCACGTCGCCAATGAACTCATATTTGTCCATTAATTTGAGGAAATTTTCCTTGGCGTATTCGCCATCTTTGGCTGATTTTTCTGGTAAATGCCCGTCTTCCAGCACGTCAAGCACGGCCATTGAAGCTGCTGCAACCAGCGGATTTCCACCAGCAGTGAATACGTGAGCCGAAGTACCCAGTGAATCCATGACATCCGCATTGCCAATGACGGCACTGAGTGGTAGCCCTCCGGCTAATGATTTACCGGTCGAAATAAGGTCCGGTTCAATCCCAAAATGTTCAATCGACCACATTTTACCGGCGCGGCCAAGCCCTTGGTTAATTTCATCAACCGCAAATAAAATACCATGATCTTGGCAGAATTGATAAACAAGCTCCACATATTCAGCGGGTGGTTTGATAATCCCAGCATCGCCTTGAATTGGTTCCATTAATACACATGCAACTTCGTCTGCCGGCAGGTAAGTTTCAAATGGTCGTTTGAATGCCGCAAAGTAACGTTGAGCAATATCGTGTGGGGTTTCATCCTTTAAGTGACGGTACAGATCAGGGTATGGGACGTGAACGATTCCAGGTACTAGCGGGCCAACCTTATGTACCATCGCTGTGTCACAAGCTCCCGCAGTTAGTGCACCGAAAGTGGAGCCGTGATATGCTCCTTCGTATGACACGATGTACTGACGGCCAGTTGCAGCACGGGCAAACTTGATCACACCATCATTAGCGTCTGAGCCTGAAGTACCAAATGACACCTTACGCGCTCTACTACCAGGGGCAATCTTAGTTAAACGTTCACCAAGTTTGAGGCTAGTAGGATTAGTGAAGTAACCACAATCGTAGCTGACAATTTTGCTGATTTGATCTTGAAGTGCTTCTACTAAATGGGGATGATTATGACCGATATTTGCCGCCGATGCGCTACCCAATAAGTCGATATATTGTTTTCCTTCTACATCGGTGATGGTGGCACCAGAGCCCGATTGAATCACCAAATTGTAGTACTGAATAATGCCAGTCGGTGCGACATTTTGCATATTTTCGCGAAACAGCTTGTCTCCCAACTCGTTTTCCCAAGCCATGCTGATACCTCATTTCTTAAATTAAAAATCAATTAAATTGCTACCAGCATACCGATTAACGGCGGTGGTTGTCAAGCATGTGAGCATTGCTGATCAATTGATATGGTTAAAGGTTGATTAAGATGAATAAAAAATTAGAACTCACATGGCAATGTTGAGCTTAACAAGTGGTTGTTTGGTGATTAAATGGTAGATTATAATTAATGTATTATTTTAATGACACAAGTAAAATTCTGTTTTTAGTGTGGTGAAAAAAATGAAGAATCATTCTAAAACACAAACTACAGGCCAAAAGGAAGAGAATCAATCTGTTACATATAAACCAAAGCACTATCAATTAATACTGAGAATCTTAATTGTGATAGTGGTCATACTTGCAATTATGAGTGGTGTCTACCAGTATAAAATTCAACCCAAACACGCTTTAGTTGGTAAGACATTTGTCGGGGTTGCCAAAGTGACGAATAGCGACGGGACAACCGCTAGTGGCAATGGTAGTAATGTTGTGATGTATTTAAACAAAAAGCCCAATTTTTTTGTACTACGTTCAGATAAGAGTGCGACTGAAGCAGTCAGTGATTTCAACGCTTATTATAAATATACAGCGAAGCATCCATCGTTAATTACGTACACTATTAATAATGGGATAATCACATTAAAGGTAAATGGATCAACTAATTCATTAAAAATCAAGAAAATATCGAACTGGGGCAACCGGGTTGAAGTTACCAATACGGATGAATATAACGGTAAAACGATGGATGTCGTGATGCACCGAACCGGAGATGAGAGGTTTGATAGCAATAAATAGAGTGTGTTAAGGGCGTTTAGATGCCAGAATGTAAGCAGAAAATCACGATATTCTGAGCTTGAATATTGTGATTTTCTGCTTACATGGCAGGCGTCTGCCCTCTAAAAGCACGTTTCATCAAAACCGCAGCAAAAAAACTGCAACAAGAAATCAAAATCTAAACACACACATCCAACACCCAATCCCCAATCGGCACGTGTTAGAATAGATTTCATATATAACGATAAAAATAGGAGGCGCCCATGAGCTTAGGATTTATATTAGGCACGGCCGCAATGGATCACCGGTCCGTAATGGTTAACCAATTAGCTCGTGACATGCACGAACACCCAACGGATCAATTTTTTTACTTGGTACCAAACCATATTAAGTTTGAGTCTGAAATTAATATTATGGATGAACTGTCTAAGTCTGATGGTGATGATCATCAGGAGGGATTCGCTCAGTCACAGCTGCAAGTGCTGTCATTTAGTCGACTAGCGTGGTATTTACTGCGCAACACGCCAGCCTGTCAAGTGCCAAGAATCTCGACAACGGGGATGTCGATGCTGGTCTATCAAATCATCAGCGACCACGCCGGAGAACTCCGGTTATTTGCGGGAGAAGTGCATCATCCAGGGTTTGTTGCTCAATTAGTGGGGCAACTTGAACAATTGAAACAGGCTAATATTACCGCTGATGATTTGGCACACATGGCTCAACAGATTACGTCAGCTAACCCGACGTTTTCGTCCAAGTTGCACGATTTAACGTTGGTATACCATGAATATGAGCAGGCGCTACTTGGTCGCTATTTGGGTAACGCTGAAGTTTATGACCAATTGGTAAAATACCTGCAAGAAAATGATTTTGGCCAGGCTCATTTTTATTTAGCTCGTTTTTCACAATTCACTGCTAATGAGCAAAAGATTGTGTCTGCAATTATCAAAAATGCGAGTTCTGTCATTGTATCTTTGGACCTTGATCAGGCGTCACCGCATGAAGATCCTGACGTTAATAGTCTCTTCTTTGAATCAGGCAAGGTTTATCATCATCTGTACGAGCAGGCGGTTGATCAAAACGTCGAGTTTTTAGGAGATCAATATGCCAATCAAGTACGAGTGAGCCATGAAATACAGGCCCTCGATAAGTTTTGGATAGCTGATACCAAAATGGCGATGATTGATCGCGTACCTGTTACTCACCCTGAAAATTTGCAGATTTTCACTGGCGATAGTCGCTTAACTGAATTGCAACAAGTTGCACGTCAAATTAGACAGTTGGTTGCTAGCGGTAAGTACCGTTATCGCGATTTTTTGGTACTGGCACGGCGGTTAGACGCATATTCATCGTTTTTAGAGCCGGTATTTGAACAATACAATATTCCAGCGTTCAATGACCATGAAAAGATGATGGATGACCATCCACTGGTCTTATTTTTGGATGCACTATTTGCGGTTAAACAGCACTACTATCGTTATGATGATTTAATGCAGTTGCTAAAAACAGGTCTGTTACTTCCTAGGAAAAATGGTGAGTTTATTGCCCGTTCTGAGTTTGAATCCAGCTTATTTTTAACTGAAAATTGGTTACTTAAAACCGGATTGCATGGTGATGACTGGTTACGTGATGATGACTGGCAGTATTACCAATTTAGCAATAACGACACCGGCACGACCCAAAGTCAGAAAGTAGAGCGAGTTACCAAGCAAATTAACATGATTCGCCACTTTGTGAAGAATAGTTTGCCACCATTGTTTGACCAACTTGAAAATGCCACAACCGGTCGTGAAGCAGCCTTGGCGTTATATCAGTTCATGGTTGAAACTGGTGTGACCGAGCAATTAAATGTTTGGCAAAACCGTCAACTAGAAGCTGGTGAACTTGATGCTGCCTCGCAACCCCAGCAAGTTTGGCAAACATTTTGCAATATTTTAGATGAATATGTCACGATTTTGGGAGATCGGCCGTTTAATCCTGACGATTTTCGTGAATTATTGCAGGCAGGATTTAGTGCGGCCAGTTATTCGCAGATTCCATCAACTTTGGATCAGGTCACAGTTTCTGAAACTGGTATCGTGCAAAGTGACAGACGTAAAATTACGTTTATGATTGGCGCCACTGATTCGGCAATGCCAACTGTTAGTACGAGCCAAAGTTTATTAACGGATGCTGATAAAGAGGCGTTACAGCCACAATTAACTGATGATCAATTCTTACCTGCAGATAACGTGGAACAACTGGCTAATGAACCATTTGTCAATTATCTCGGATTTATGAGTGGCTGTGAACGACTCTATCTATCATATCCACAGCTGGACGATGATGGAGAAGCGGTCCAGGCTTCACCATATGTTACTTCGATTGCGAGCTATTTTGGAATAACCACAAGGCATTACTACCAAGTGCCACAACTGGATGACGGCAAAATTGCACCATACGTTGGATCGGCTGATGCAACGCTTAGCTCACTGGTTCAGGTTAGTCGACAAGCTGCCGATTTGCATGAAACCGTGCCATTAAAATGGAGATTCATTTACCAACAACTGGCAAACGATCCACAAACTTTCGATAAAGTCCAAACGGTGATGGCCAGTCTGCATTATCAGAATCAGCCGGTTAAGTTACGTCCTGAAATTGTGAAGGGACTGTACGGGGACGTTATTAATACATCGGTTTCCAAGCTGGAAGAATTTTATCAAAATCAGTATGAATACTTTCTTGAATTTGGTCTGAAATTGAAAGAGCGTGATATGTTTGAGCTGACACCGGCTAATACCGGAGAGTTCTTCCACTCGTCGTTAGACCAATTAATTAAGCGGATTAATCAGCAACACCTGACTTTGAACGAGATCACTAATGATCAGCTTGATGATTTAATCAATCAGGTTGTTGATAATATTAGTCAGGCGCCGCAATTTATGATTTTGGCTAGTTCGGCTCGGATGAAGTATTTAACTAAGCAATTGAGGCAAACAATTCACCAAATGGGTCGTACTTTAAAGCAACAAAGTGCATACACTCCTGCTAAACCGGTTCAAACTGAAGTGTTATTTGGTCAAATTCAGGATCAAAAGGAACTAGATGCACTGATTTTCGATTTAGCTGATAATCGACAAGTTAGGGTTCGTGGTAAGATTGATCGAATTGACCAGTTGAGTACTCAAAACGGTGATTATCTTGGCGTGGTTGATTATAAATCAAGCGATCATTCATTTAATTTTGGTGATGCCTACTATGGTTTAGCAATGCAAATGCTGACGTACTTAAACGCTGTCCAAAAGAATATCACCAAACTGGACACTAGTGAAAAAGCTCAGTTAGCCGGCGCACTATATATGCATATTTTTGATCCCAAGCTGTCGCTGGATAAAATTGGTGACGATATTGATCAAGCGAGAATGAAGGAACATAAGTACAAGGGGATTTTGTTAAATGATCAAGATTTACTTGATGATTTAGATCGCCAATTAGAAGATGATTACGGTTTTTCAGCTATCTATCCGTTTAGAAAAACCAAGAAAGGTTTCAGCAGTGAATACTTGGTAACCGATGAACAGCTGGACATGTTGCTTAAACGGAATAAGGAACGGATTATTAATGCCGCCAATCAAATTTTTGACGGCCAAGTTAGCTTGAATCCGGTGAAGTGGCCGGACCAACGAACAGCACTGCAAATGTCACCCTATCTGGATGTATTCCAGTTTGATAACATGCTTAAAGAAAATAATTATCGACAGCTAGACAGCCTGAAGCCAAAGGACGTCTTCGATAAACTTGCAGAGGAGGATGACGATGAGTAGCACACAATTTACCGAGAAGCAGCAACAAGCGATCGATGATCAGGGTCAAAATATTCTCGTGTCCGCATCTGCCGGTTCAGGTAAGACTTCAGTATTAGTTGAACGCGTGATTCAAAAAATTTTGCGTGGTGAGAGTATTGATCGACTGCTGGTTGTGACATTTACGGATGCTGCGGCTAAAGGAATGCGAGATCGAATCGCCCAGGCGTTGAAGGATGCGATTAATAGTACTAATGATGCGAAAATTAAAAAGCATCTGAAGAAACAACTTAATCGCTTGGCAGTTGCTGATATCAGTACGTTACACGCATTTTGTCTGCATTTAATTAAGGAATATTATTACCTCATTGATTTAGATCCGCAGTTTCGCTTACTGACTGACAGCACGGAAGGAATCCTCCTGCGTGAGGCAGTTTGGGACGATGTGCGAGAAGAACGATATGCAAGTAACGACGAGTCGTTTGAACAGTTAACACGTAATTTTTCCAGTGATCGTAGCGATGATGGACTTACCGATGTCGTTAACATGCTCGACGGTTATGCGACTGCGACACCCAAACCACAGGAATGGCTGGATCAATTACCAAATGATTACGACTTAGGGAACGAACCGTTCACTCAGTCTGACTTATATCGGCAACAGCTGTTGCCAATTATCGACAGTACAATGTCTCAAATTCAAGCAGATTTGGATGATGCGATCAGTGCCGCCGGCGGGGATGCGTTTGCCAAAGTTATTAAGGTGCTGGACGCTGAGTATCAGCAGGCTAAACATGTTCAATCTGTTGCTAGTGATGGCACTTGGGATGATTTACGTACCTTGATGATTCATCCAGAATTCAAACGGTTAACTGGCCCAAAGGGTGAAGATGCAGCTGATTTCGAGTCAATTAAAGCATTGAGAAAAACGGCTAAGGACGCTTTTACCGATTTAGCTAAGTCATACTTTGCTTTGAGTGAAGATGAACTTCGCAATATTTCAAGTCAGGTCAAACCGATTATCGAAACGTTGGTTGACGTAGTGAAGCAGTACCGTGAAGCCTACCAGGCTGAGAAGCAGCAACGTCATGTGCTGGATT
The DNA here is from genome assembly GCF_001434475.1 of Paucilactobacillus suebicus DSM 5007 = KCTC 3549. Classification (GTDB taxonomy): domain Bacteria; phylum Bacillota; class Bacilli; order Lactobacillales; family Lactobacillaceae; genus Paucilactobacillus; species Paucilactobacillus suebicus. The sequence goes on from NZ_AZGF01000006.1 coordinate 100,836, forward strand.
TCAGTGATTTAGAGCACTATGCTCTGCAGATTTTGACTACTCAGAGTGAAAATGGCCAGGCAGTAGTGGCTCAACTGAAGGATCACTACTATGAAATCATGGTTGATGAATATCAAGATACCAACCAGTTACAGGAAAGCATTTTGCAGACACTTGTGACAGATAATCCTGGCAACATGTTTATGGTCGGTGATGTTAAGCAATCAATTTACCAGTTCCGGCAAGCAGATCCAAGTTTGTTTATGGGAAAATACAATCGGTATCGGGCTAATACTGCGAGCGATGGTGAAGCAATTGTGCTAGCTGAAAATTTCCGCTCAGTTAATAATGTGACCGATTTTACTAACCTAATTTTTGAACAACTAATGGATGAACAGGTTGGTGAAATGAATTACGATGACGATGCTCATCTGAAATTTGGTGCTCAGTACTACCCAAAACGAGGGGTTCCCGCAGAAGTAATGCTGTTTGATTCCGAACATAAGGAGGAATCTGCACTGGAACAAAAGCTGCCACACCTAGAACCAGACGATAAATTAACTGGTGAAATTCAAATGGTGGCCTTGCGCATTAAAAAAATGGTCGATAATCAGGAACAAATTTATGATCGTAAGACCAAAGAAAAGCGCGCGATCACGTACGGTGATATTACGTTACTAGCGGCCACAAAACATAATAATAATCTAATTATCGAACAGTTTAGCAACCTTGATATCCCGGTTACGGTTCATGATGCTCAGAATTATTTTCAAGCAACCGAAGTACGAATTATGATGGCCTTGCTACGGATTATTGATAATCCCTATCAAGATATTCCGTTGGCTGCCGTTTTGCGCTCACCAATGGTTGGCTTGGACGAAAACGAATTAGCCTACTTGCGAATTCAGGATAAAACTGATGACTATTATGGTGCAATTAAGCGTTTCGCTAACAGCGAACCAGAAGATGAATTTGCTTCACAATTACACGATAAAATTGTCCGCTTTCTGGAGCGACTTAAGAGATTCCGATTGATTGCTAATCAGAATCGATTGGTAGAATTGATTTGGACGATTTACAACGAAACTGGTTTTCTTGACTATGTCGGGGGGATGCCTGGTGGTAAACAGCGGCAGGCAAACTTGCACGCGCTATACCAGCGGGCGGCGTCATATGAACAGAGTAGTTTTAAGGGTGTCTTCCAGTTTGTCCGATTTATTGAACAGATGCAAAAAAAAGACAAGGATTTGGCGGAGGCACCATCGCAAACTTCAAGTAACACGGTATCCGTTATGACGATTCACGGTAGTAAAGGATTGGAATTTCCAGTCGTTTTCCTAATTGATGCAACTCATCGATTTAACCGTGAAAATTCCAAGCGTAGTTGTTTAGTAGATGCTCATAATGGTATTGGTATTACCTATTTGCGTGATGATAATGTCCGCATTCCAACACTGCAACGACAAATCTTGCAGGATACGATTAATAAAAAAGCACAGGCTGAAGAAATGCGACTACTCTATGTGGCACTAACTCGGGCTGAACAAAGATTAATTGTGACTGGTTCCTATGACGGAGCACGGGCGGCCATTGAAAAATGGCAGCGAGCATTCCAAAGCCAGCGATTGCTATTACCGGATCAGCTTCGTGAAAAATCTAATAACTTTATGGATTGGATCGGTATGAGTTTAATTCGTCATCCTCAGTTTGATAGTGAGCTGATGGACAATGATGAACCATGGTACGGACTAGGAAAAGATTCCACCACGTTCAACGTATCCGTGATGACAGCCGAGGATTTGGTAACTGGTGAACTGGGGAAACAAGATGATGACACCTCAGTTGATGATCAGTTTGAAAAAGTTGATGCATCTAAATTGTCTGGTGAAGAGAGAGATGCGATAACGCAAGTTATGCAGTTTGAGTATCCTCATCAGGCAGCCACAATGACCACTGCGTACCAATCTGTATCTGAAATTAAGCGATTATTTGAGGATCCAGATAATCATGAATTGATTCAGTTGGAGCTAAATCCGCAGGCTCGTTCCAAGGGCCGTTACGTGAAGAGTGATTTTGGCCAGCCGCAGTTTGTTCATCATGATGAAACCGCATCTCCAACCGAGATTGGGACGGCTACGCATTTGGTATTACAGACTTTAGATGTTGAACAGCGTCCGACTTCTGATGATATTGAACAGGTAATTGCGGGGCTGCAATTATCTGGTGTCATCTCCAATGCGGTTGCTACTAAAATAAATCGTGATGAAGTATCAAGATTCTTCGACACACCGCTGGGGAAACAAGTGGTTGAACACCATGATAGCCTGTATCGCGAGGCACCATTTTCAATGTTGTTAAATGGTAATCAGTTATTTACACAGTTAACGTCTGAAGATGAAAAAATATTGATTCATGGGATTATCGATGGTTATTTTGATACGGATGAGGGGCTGGTGTTGTTTGATTACAAGACTGATCACGTTATTCCAGATAACCCAATTTCGATTCAGAAGGTAGTAGATAGATATCGTGGCCAAGTTAATTTATATGCTAGGGCACTGAAAAATATGACGGGCAAGCCCGTGGTACACAAGTATTTGTATTTGTTGGAGGCGGGAACCGTAGAACTAGAGTGAGACGCATCTGTGGTTCGTTTCACGTTTCGGCCACAAAGATGGAGTGTCAGAGAAGCAATAAAACTATACCATTGATGTATTTTATTTCTTTATGTAAATTTCAGCAGATTAAGGCTGCCGTTACTATCTAGATAGTCGAAATGCGTTCCGAAACACTGAGACTTAAAGAATAAGGAGATATTGAAAATCAACCGCCAACCCCGCGATTAATCTTCAATATCTCCTTATTCTACAGTCTCACCCCGTGTTTCTCCACGCTCTAATTCATTATCAGCATCAATACCGGAATTACAATCAAACTTAAAATGGTGGTTTCCGCGACCATAATGGCGGCGTAGTCTGAATCTGCTCCATACAATTTGGCAACCACTGGCGCATTGGTCATTGCCGGCATTGCAGACTGCAAGATGAAAACTTGTTTCATTAATATCGGCATGGATGATGGAATAACCAGCAAGCTCATCAGGGCTGGCGCAAGGAGAAAACGACCAAACAGAACTCCTAAATTATCTCTGTTAAATTTAACATGACTGATGCCAGCGCTTTGGACAGCAATTCCAATGAAAATCATCGACAATGGAATGGTTAAACCGCCAATGTAACGGAAATCTGACATTAAAAATGTTGGTAGTTTCACGTGGAACAGTACCAAAACGACCGCCAGCATAAAGCCTAATAATGGTGGCGAAAAGATTTGTTTTAACGTTTGCCTAACATCTAAGTGGCCTGTTTTACCACCATCTCGGCCAATTAAATAAACGCCAAGAGTCCAGAAAAAGGTGGTATTAGCCATGTAATAAACTAAGACATATGGCAAACTACGCTCACCAAACAAGGCAACGTTTACTGCTAATCCAACGAAAACTGTGTTGGAAATGAAGAACATTGATTCAAAGAGACCACGATGGTTTTGCTTGATTTTTAGGATACGCGAAACAATTACCGCAACGACAAACAGTACAGACATTGAGATAATTGGAAACTTTAAATCTGGGAGCAGCGCTTTTAGTTCTTTGGTTGTAAAGTCTGACATGATAGTGCTTAACATGTAGCATGGCAATGCTAGTTGGGTCACCAATTTCGCAATTAAGGTTTTACTGTGTTCGTCAAACCAACCTGCTCGTGATAAAAAGTAACCAACGACGATCATGCCCAAAATCACAAACACACCGCTGACGGCATGAAGAAATATATCCACGATTGCTGACTCCTTTCTATAAAATACTTGATGATGCTATTGTAGAGATTCACTAAACTCATAGTCAAATCAATCAGGATGATAAGTTTTATTTATATGAGTGAAGGTTATACATTAATTGTATCTGAAAAAGTTCCTTCACCTATTCGGAGAAGGAACTTTTTGTGCTGTTCGAATTACTTGATGTCCGAGTTATATCCGAAATTAATCTTGCCGGATAAACTAATGAAGAATTGGCCAAGTTCAGATGAGAAGTCTGAACCGCCGCCGGGAGCCACTGTGCCAGAATGTTGACTATCATCGGATCCTGATGGAACGACTTTTTGGTGACTAGCCATGGAAGCCATTCTTGCTGCATCAAGTGCCTCGGTGCTTTCACTTGTTTTGTCTGATTTACCACGGTTTTGTTTGTTCTTACTATCACTTGAGTTTGTCTTGTCAGCTGTTTTACTTGCGGCTGCTTGTTGTTGAGGCTTAGCGGCAGGGAAGAAACGACTGTAGCGGTTCATTGAAGTAGCAGCAGTTGCAACCCTAGCAGCTTGTTGCTTAACCCGAACTGTAAATTGCTGTGGCGCAACAGTGAAGTTAATTGGACGTGCAGTTTCGTCACTTACAACCCTGAATCCGTTACGAACAAGCATTACTTGTTGGTTAATTGAGTTAAATGAAATTGGTGCATCAACTTCACCGGTAACAGTATGTGAGAGAACCTTTTGACCATTTTGATCAACGTAATCCACAGTTGCTTGAGGATTGTCGTTGTTACTGGTTGTTGGGTTGCTATCATTATCCTGTCCTGGCTCAGATGTGCTTGTGTTTCCGTTTCCCTGATCATTATCGCCAGGTGTTGTCGATGTATCAGTCCCACCGTTATTAGTACTGGTACCGGAATTATTATCCGAGCCAGAATTGTTGGTTGATGAGGCTAGTTCAATACTGAGAGTTCCATTGTTATTGGTAGAATTTGCGAGGAAGTCATTGATTACGCTACTGATAGTTTGACCATCTGTAGTCTCGTAGTCACCACTGACAGTCGTTGTACCAACAACCATTGGCATTAGTGAACTTTCAGCCTCCCAGGCGCCGTATGTGACGTTGCCAGTAACTAAATCAGTGGTCATTGAACGGTCAAATAGTAAAGTTTCAGTGGCAGTATGGTTATTACCATCGCTGACTTGAACGGTGAATTCCTTTTTCTGTGCTGCAGTTGCATCGGCTGAAGTACCGCTAACTGTAGTAGTTTGGTGAATGAGGTGGACCACAACATTGCCAGTTTCATTGAGAATGCCACGGAAAGATAGTGATGTGCCACCCAGATCAGTTACCGTGCTTGGTAATGTTGACGCATCAACTGTATATCCCTTAGGAATACTAATTGTCTGGCTGGTATTGTGACCATAGTTACCAGTGATTGTGTATGAATTGATGGTGCTACCATTTTCATCATCGTCAACCAACGTTAACTGGGCAGTGACCTCTTCATAATCAAAACTAACTGATACTTCTGAATTACTTGGTAGGCTAGTCGTTTCGGTGACACCACTTTGACCAACTGTGACCGTACCGTCTGTAGACGTTAGATTAGCGTCATTGGAACTAGCAGTATATCCAGTTGGCAGGCTGAATGAGTAATCGCCGTAGCTGCTACTTTCGGGAATGTAAGTTGTGATGCCGGTTGTCAAATCGGTATCTGTGGCCCAACGGATTGTTTCGGTGACGTCTGCTAAATCAGAGTCAGCGGGAACATTTGTAAAATGAATGGTGCGTTGAGTCGTGATTCCAGATTCATCAAAATCTTTGTACACGTGCTGATCTAGCTCTGCAGCAAAACTAACTGAAACTTGAGTGTTGCTAGGTAAGCTTGTTGTTGCACCAATTCCGGTAGCGTCAATCGTAGCAACGCCATTAGCAATTGTCAGATTAGCGCCAGTCAAAGTGATTGTGTAACCAGTGGGTAAATTAAACGAATATGCTGGATAACTAGTAGTTTCTGGGGTGTAGGTTGTTACACCGGTGGTAAGGTCAGTATCTGATGACCAGCGAATTGTTTCCACTTCGTCGGTCAGATTTGATCCATCAGGGGCATTAGTAAAATGAATTACCAATTGAGAAGTAATTCCTGATTCATCAAAGTCTTTGTAGACGTGATCAGAGGTCTGACCAGATGAGCTATCGTTGTTATCCGAACTCGAACTTGAGTTATTGCTGGTGCCTGTGAAGCTAATCGTCACAACACTGCTAGTTGGCAGAGTGGTGGTCGAACTCAGAGATTCTACAGGAACCACATAACTATTTGATGCTATTTCATCGATCAGATTAGTGTCTGATGAAGATGCCGTGTAGCCGGTAACAGCATTGAAAAGATACTGATGGTATTCCGTTGCTTGAGGAATGTAGGTTGTGATTCCAGTGGTGCTATCAGTTTGGATTTCCCACTTAACGACCTGATCTTGTTCAACAACTGTATCGTCAGATCCAGTAGGAACATTTTCAAATTTAATCACTCTTTCCGTGGTGATGTAAGACTGATCAGATGAACTATCGGAGTCAGATGAGTCTTCATCTGACTTAAACGTGATATTGATGTTCTCATCGGCTGGTAAAGTTGTGACAGCGTTGAGATCTTCGGCTGGCACAATATCGTTACTGCCAGAAGAGGTTAAAACGACACCGGATGATGTGGCCGAGTAGCCTGCAGGTGGATTAAATGCGTACTGGACATAGTCTTGTTGCGGTGTGTAGGTGGTAACACCAGTGCTTGCATCATAATCACTGGACCATTTAGTGGTTTCGACTTGATCAACTATCGTGCTGTCGGCGCCCTCTGGAACGTCTTCAAAGTGAATTACTCGCTGGGTAGTAATGCCGGATTCGTCGAAATTTTTATAGACATGGCTATCGCTAGATGAACTGGCCGAGGCTGCAGCTTGTGATTCACCACCAATGGCTGAAGATGCAGAGTCTGAACTAGTCGAAGTAGAGGAACTGGCGACTGCACTGCTGTTGGTAGCTGTTACGTTACTTGATCCAACGTTTGACACTTGGGTGGCCACACTACTTGAATCATTAGCGGCCGGTGTTGCACTTGAGGAAGTTTGTGATGCTGAACTCTCACTTGTAGAACTTCCATTTTGTGGTACTGAAACCTTGGTTGTGACGGTCAGGTTTGAACCGTAATTAGTTGTTGTTGTGATCACGCTACTGTTTGTAGCACTGTTATTATCTGAAGTATCAGCAAGCACGGGTTGGGCTAAAACGAGCGCACTAAGGGTCGAAACAGTAATCAATCCACTTGTTAGCCAAGCGGGAATATGATTGTCAGATTGTGGTAATTGATGTTGATGATTCATAATAAACCTCCCCCTAAGAGTGCTGCTGATGCCTAACTAGTTTTTGTTTTTCTTAATGGCAATTATCGTGTCAGCCAGTTGTGACCAGTCAGTTGGCGTTGGCGGATCTAGCCATGTGATCTGCGTTTGCGAAATGAAACTGGAGTAAAAGTCTGATAAGTATATATCAGTATCCTCAGTAATATGATCCTCAATCTTAATATTGGCATTGCTGAATGAATTCAAAGTCTTAACGATATAGTTCGTATACAAGTTCCCTTGTGAGAAATCAACGCAAATATGAACGCGGCTTGCCATCCAATCCATTGGAATGGAATTGATCATCGCAAACATGTAACTGAAGTACAAATTAACTGAGTCTTTATCAGAAATGATTGCAGTTTGTTTGTTATGGACGGTTTTGATGAACCTACTGATAATGCCGTCAAAAATTGGATAAGATTCTTGAAAAAAGCTTACCTGACTAGGATCAACAAAGGTTGTTGGCTCAACGTAAAATGTCGTAAATTGAACGTTGATTTTGAAAATTTCGTCTCGTAACGGCGAAACGTCTAGTTTGTCAGGATCGGCCAGGAACTTTTCCTGGTGGGCAATTTCCATGAAATGATCAGTCAACTTGTGAGCGGTGGGCATTGCTTCTCTGCTGAATGTCGCAGGTTGGGCCGTCATGTAACCCTGAATCAACAAGAATGTGTACAGATAGTCTAGTTCATCATCGCTTGCTGTAATCAAATATTCACTGGCAATGATTGATCTGACACTTTCAAAGCGTTCAGCAGATTCATTTTTTGATAGTGTTAGAAGCGTTGTCCCAATTTCATGTTCACCGTTCATTCGTAAAATCCAAATTTTTAGGAATATTGACAGTTTATTCAATTGCGTTGGTGTGTAGCGAATATCGCACACTGATTGCAACTCATCTACCAGCATTTCAATTAATGAATCGAGATCCGCAAAGGGACTTTCGATGCCGTTATATGCTGGGTAGTAGAGCTGAAACAGATGTAATCTAACACGGTACTCTGGACTCGTATTCGGATTATTGATCTGCCCGAAGTCAATATGCTTCAAGACTTTTTTCATGCGACCTTCAGCATGGTAAAAAGTTGCGTTGCTAATATAGTTTTCCTTCATGTAGTCGGTTTTTGAATACTGATGATCATAAATGTAGTTGTATTCAAAAGCGGAAAAAATGTTGGAACGTTGTAAGTAGATTAGACCTATTTTTTGGATCACCACTGTTGTGAGATGGTTACCGCGTAAAAGGCCTTTCTCTGGTTCGTCAAGATATACTGGATGCTGAGTTGATGAAATGCTCATTAAGTCATTGTTGATCGTCGTAATCGCTTTATGCAATTTGTAAGCGGTTAAAGACATTTGCTCAAGGAGCTGTGGCTCAGATATTTTCTGTTCGTTACTATGAACAAGCTGTTGCAAAATATCGTAATAGAGCGAATCATCCTCCTCAAAAAACAAATTATAGTTCATTTAATCACCTATTCAGTCGAATTACATAAAATGCTAATAATAGCTTTAATACCACCATTGTACCTTGTTTTATACAATGAATAAACATCACTTTTAAAATTATAGAGATAATTTTTCTCTATTTTTTTCAAATTATTGAAAATTACGATAGATGGGGAGTATCGACATACATCTGTATATGATTTAGTCTTAATGCATAAGCTTGTTGATGCTTATTTTGCAATCGCTAACAGTCGAATTACATAATATGTAAAATGCGAAAACAAAAAAGACCATCGGCAAGAACCGAATGATCCTGCTTTAATGAAGTTGATTGTTACTGTACAGAGAACTGTAAGCTATCAACGTTTGATATTAGATATCAGAATAAAAGACAGAGATCTGGGGAGCCGTCCGTTTTGTAAAATGGACACCGGTTTGCGATTTGCTAGTCTCGTTGTGGGGATGAGAAAAATCGCCAACTCGGATTTTCGATTGAGGAATTGGTATTTTACGGTTATAAAAATTAGGCGTGTCATGGGAGGCATGCATTTAAAGCAGTTAGTAAAGGAGTAAGCGCGTATGTTAAGTAATAATGATGAAGGTCAAAATAGATTTAAGTTTAAAAAATATCGTGGTATTTTAATGGGCCAATTGTTAGATATTATGAATATGCATGATAGCCAGCAAGGCAAACACCATGTTGGTAGCCAAGCTGATACCTGCGATTTATGCAGTCAATTTAATGAAATGCACCAAGAGTTAGACCAGGTCAATAAGTTATTATCTGCATACAAACGTCCAGTTTTGGTTGCTGATGATCCAGATGCATCACAGCGTCACTTCTATTACATCTGTTCAGATGCGATAGGTAATATGTATGTTGTTCGAGCCCGCAACAAGGACGAAGCAAGTAATTTATTGCACGCCACGCAAGCAGATTGTGGTCGCGAACACGTTAAACACATTTCACGCCGAGAAGCCTTCCAAACGATTGAGAATTTTGAAGGTGCACGGGCACAACAAACGATCCACTATCTCCAACACGATGATTACTATTTAGGTGTCGTTTCACAGTTAAATTCTTCGGAAGTTGGTTAAAGTGGAGTGCTTTTAAAGAATGGGTTTCTTTAAGGCTTCACGTAATCAAATAGGACAGATCCCCGATTTGGAGATCTGTCCTATTTTTTATTTCTAAATTAACTCACTACTGTGCGGTTTTATCCTTAGTAAGAGCCTTAATGGCCTTTTGTTGCTGAACTAACGGGCAACCGACTTCGGAACACTCGTGGCAGCTGGCAGCCGCATGTCCTTTTTTGAAGAACCGGTTATAAACAACGAATCCAACTAACCCAAAAACAATAACGGCAATGATGATGGTTGACATGATGGAACTTCCTTTCTGTTATTAAAGACTGACTACAGCTTCACTATCACTTTGTGCGTGTTTAACGAATAATCCGTAGAAGATTAAAGCGATCACGATTGCGGCGAGAACCACGCCAACTGGTGAAAAGACGTGGTTTACCCACAATGAACTTTGGTAAATAATCAAGGCTGCCATGTAGGCAACAGAAGTTTGATAAATAACGGCACGCCATGTTGATTTGGCATCCCCAAATTCCTTATACATTGTTCCAATTGATGCGAAACAAGGAGCACAAAGCATGTTGAATGCTAGGAATGCATAACCAGCCATTGCCGAGTAGTTAGCTCGCAAAACTTCGTGAAAGGCGGTGGCACTGCCGGCACCGGCAAATGTAATATGCAACGTACCAACGCAGTTTTCTTTGGCAATCAAGCCAGCCAAGACGGCAACTGTGGCGTGCCAGTCACCGAATCCAAGTGGTGCGAAAATAGGTGAAATGAATGCGCCCATTGCTTGCAGAATGCTACTATTCTCGCCGACCATTTGTAATTTAAAGTTAAAGCTGGAAAGAAACCAGATGGCCACGCAGGATAGAAAAATAATTGTGCCAGCCTTATAAACAAAGGCATATGCTCGTTGCCCAACACTACGGAGTGTGTTATCTAATCGTGGTAAATGATAGGCCGGTAATTCCATGACAAACGGTGAATGGTCGCCAGAAAACATCTTGGTTTTTTTAAGGAAAATACCCGAGCAGACAACTGCTAACGCGCCAAGAAAGTATGCGGATGGAGCAACCCATGAGTTATTCGGGAAGAATGTTCCAGAAACCAATGCGATAATGGTTAGCTTCGCGGAGCATGGCATGAAAGTGGTCAACATAATTGTCATTCTGCGGTCACGATCATTTTCAATGGTTCGGGTGGCCATAATACCTGGCACCCCACAACCAGTGGAAATCAACATTGGAATGAATGATTTACCTGATAAATTAAAGTGATGGAACAATCGATCCATGACGAATGCAATGCGCGCCATGTAGCCACAATCTTCAAGAATTCCCAAGCAAAGAAATAGCATAATGATTTGCGGTAGGAAGCCCAGCACTGAACCAATCCCGCCGATAATGCCATCGACGATCAGGCCTTTTAACCAGGGTGCCACGTGGAGGAAAGTTAAAAAGTTGGTAGCAGCCGTGGGAAGGATGGTGCCAAACAAGTGGTCATTAATCCAATCGCTCCCAATTGTGCCAACAGTTTGAATTGAGAGGTAGTAAACGCCCCACATTACCAACACGAAGATTGGCAAAGCGAGCCAACGGTTGGTAACAATTCGATCAACTCTATCACTGACTGACATACTGAAGTCACCATTGTCGATGACACACATATTGATAATCCGAGCAATGTAGTCGTATCGTGCGTTAACAACGATACTGTCGCTTTCGTCATCGAAAATATTTTCAGCCGTTTTGATAATGTCATCAATGTCAGATAATTGTTTGTCACTAAATTCAAATTGATCAGTAATATCTTGATCACGTTCAAAAATTTTAATGGCATAAAAACGAGTTTGGTCTTCATCAACCCGATCTTTAATCAGGTTTTTGATCATTTCAATCGCTGATTCCAGCCGGGGATCGTACGTTGGCATCGCATATGTTTTTTCATCATCGTGAATTTTATCAACCAGTTTATCAATGTTGTTGTGCTTGAGGGCACTGATACCCACGACGGGCATATCAAGCATGTAGGCCAGCTTTTTTAAATTAATTTTGCGGTTATGCTGTTTTTCTAGTAGATCCATCATGTTTAAAATGAGGACCATTGGTGTGCCAGTTTCCATCACTTGCAGTGTCAAGTAGAGGTTACGCTCTAAGTTGGTCGCGTCAACAACGTCCAGCACCTTGCGTGGCCGGTTATTGATTAGAAAATTTCGAGTAACCACTTCTTCAGAACTGTAAGGTGATAGTGAATAACTACCTGGCAGATCTTGAATAATGTATGTATGATCTTGTTTTAACTGGCCTTCTTTTCGTTCAACCGTGACGCCGGGCCAGTTGCCGACATGCTGGTTGGAGCCGGTTAGTGTGTTGAATAGGGTGGTTTTACCACTATTCGGATTTCCCACAAGGGCGAGTGTTGTCATAAAAAATCACCTCAGACTTTCTCGATCATGATGCTTTGCGCATCAGCTTTACGCAGGCTGAGTTTGTACCCGCGAATTAATAATTCAATTGGATCGCCTAATGGCGCAATTTGGTTAATCTTGAGCATCGTGCCCCGAGTCAGTCCCATATCCAGCAATCGTTTCCGCAATTGCTTTGAACCAACAAGTTTAACCACAATTCCCGATTCACCAACGTGTAACTCGGCAAGTTCCTGAAGTTCGACGTCGTCGTCATCAGATATGTTGCGAACGCTGATCTTTTCAGCGACCTCTTTACTAATGGCCAAACGTTGTCCTTGAAAATAGATCATCATGCCCATGGGGCCAGAAGATGTTGCGATGACGGTCACACTTTTACCGGCGATGATGCCCATTTCTGACAGTCGTTTAGTGAGCTTGTGATCACCTTTAACGCCAATAATTATGTAGTTACCACGGCGGTTAAGTTCTGCGAGTGTCTTCAAAGTGCGGCCTCCAATCACTTAGTTCTATGTATTGTAATGCTAATTTCTCATTATTTTCTCATTTATACTGTAATGCGTCAATGTCAATAACGGTCTAAGTGTTGATTTAGCAAGGCTTTAGCCAATACCTGATACTAAATCTCAACAAATGAATACATGAACAAGCGCGATATGAATGAAACTAAATATTTAGTTTGGAATGATTCTAAAACACTATCTAAACTAAAAAAATTACATTGCAAACTTTTTTTGCAATGTAATTTCAATATAATTTTGGAATTATTGATCCAGAACCTCTTCAATATCGTACGGCACAGTGACTTTTGATTTGTCACCAGCAAGAATTGGTCCAGTTTTGGCGTGACTCAATTCAAGGTCTGAACGTAACTGATTAGTGGCCTTTTGTTTTTCAGACTTCGAGAAGACTTGGTATGAAACGCCGTTATGCATCACGGTATTTTCAGTTGCAGACTTTGTGGAAACGTTGTTCTTAGCTTGATAGTACGATGCAGCGATTGACATCATTTGTTTGAAGGTTAGATTGGTTCGGACGTTGCTGGAAATTGACTTCATGAATGCTTTATTGAATAGCATCTTAGGACTAGCCGACTGTTTTAAAATAGCGGTAATCACCATGCGTTGCCGCTTAGTCCGACCGTAGTCCCCCTCTGGATCCATGTAACGCATCCGAGAGAATGCTAGTGCAGCTTGGCCGTTCATTTTGTGATAGGTTTTAAAATGAACCCCATCTTTGGCGTACTTGAATGTGGATGATCCCTTGTAGAATTTGTAGCGGTGTTTCCCGGTTTCGTGGGCCGTATCGTTACTGAACGTGAAGGTCAGTGGTGATTTAATCGTGACACCACCGACTTCATTAACTAGCTTTTCCAATCCACCCATGTTGACAAGGGCATAAAAATCAATTGGGACGTTCATGTACTTAGAAATGGTGTTGACCGTATCACTAATATTAGTATAGGTATAAACGGAATTGATTTTCTCGGGGAAATCATTTTCGTAACCCGGAATAGCAACCATTGTGTCACGCGGAATTGAAAATAGTGACGTTTTCTTTTCTTTCGGGTTGACGGTCACTAGCATAATTGTATCAGTTCGCCCCTTATAGCTACGGTCAAGCGACCCAGTGTCTGTTCCTAGTAACAGAATTGAGATGGGCTTTTTGTTTTTAATTAGTTTAGACACGTTGCGCCGATTTTTAATGTTGGCACCCTTGTAAGAATTCTGAACAGTGTTATTCAGTGAACTGTATGTACTGTACGCAATTTTGATGACACCAAAAAGAACAATGATGATGATAAATAAGATAATGCCTCGATTTTGCTTTGGAGGACGATGATTATAGCGCTGTTGCCGCGTTTCTTGTTCCATGAATCGATGACCTATGCTTTCGTTCGTAATTTCAATTAAGATTAATTATACAACTGATGGTATGCGCATGGAATACGATTACAAGATGAATTGTCAAGAAAGTGCTTAGAAATTGTTAATGTATTATAATACATAGTATAAGAATCAGATTTAACCAAAATTGTTTAAAATAATCGTCATAAATAGAAGACGAAATGATCGCTGCTTGCCCATTAGGAAAGGTTAGATGATAAAGATGATCACGAACTATGTGCTGCTAAGTGCCAATCGAAAGTATGGCATTAATCTCAACCAGTTATTGGCTCACCATCTGCTCAAATACGGCAAGATGAACGATAATAATTTGTTGGGAGTTGATTTTGATGCACTTGTGAATGATATCCGGACTAACCTGACGTTCGTTATTTTCTATCATCCAGAACAGGCACTTAAGGGTATCGATGCGACCATTAAAAATCAGCCATTGCCAAAGGATTCGATTTTAGGAGTTAGCAATATAGAAGAAATTGCTCTTGATAAAGATCATGTTCTCAATACGGATGCGATTCAAAAAGGGTATCAGAAAACGGAGAGACAACGAGTTGAGGATCGCATTATTAACAAGCAAAGTTCCGAAGAAGACATATACAAGTCGATGATCTTTGCGCCAGCTCCCAATTTAATGGAGAAGCTTGATATGGAAAATATTTATCAAGGTATCGAGATGATCCAAAAACAGGTGCAGGAAGATCTCACATCTTATAAATACGTAATGATTAACAGTTACCGCGAAAATATCCAGCCATTTACTGATGAAAAGTCGAAATTTGAAGAAATGGATTATAAGGAACAAGAACGCCGGCAACAAGAAATCATTAACCTGGATGCGGTTGAAAGAACGAGATTAAATAGTTTTGAACGAGGACTCTATGATCGATATGAATTTGAGCACGAGTTACAAAAGGGTGTTGAGACGGCGTTTACGGTTTATGAAATCAAGTAGAGTGTGAAAAAGTGCGTTAAAATGCTGGTAAATAAGCCACGTCAGCCATTAACTGCGGTCTATGCAGTTAGTGGCTGACGTGGCTTATTTATGAGCATCTGCACTTTTTCACACGTTTAGACAGAAAAAATTGAGAGGGGCTAAGAAACTATGCAGTTAGTGGCTGACGTGGCTTATTTATGAGCATTTGCACTTTTTCACACGTGAAAAAATTGAGAGGAGCTAAGAAGATTATCTCATTGAACGCTATACTTTTCACACAGTCCCAAAATATAAAAAAACAGAAAAACGGCACATTTCATAAATAATGTGTCGTTTGCATTAAACATGATTTATTTTAGAATACTTTAACATTGCTTGTTCAACAACGGTTAAGCTTAATTTCATCCTAAACCCGGTTGACAGATTTAATGTACGACCACTTTCATGCCGTAAGGAACGTTGTTATAAACCCATTGTGCATCAGGAATTGTTAACTGAACACATCCATGCGAAGATGCTTTGTGACCAATATTATTGGCAACTGAAGTTTTGTAGTTGCCGTTGGCGTCAACGGGCACACTGTGAAACAGGTATTCACCATGGTTTAACCAAGAAACCCAGTAGTTAGCACCTTCTTGCTCGCTTGCATTGTAAAAGTGCAGACCACGCTGTGCTTGGATGTAGAACGTACCACGAGGGGTGGCATTGTTGGCACCCGTTGAGCAATACATTGTGTAAAGAATCTTATTATTGTCAGCACCGTCACGAATGTAAACTCGTTGATTTTCAATATTTACATCAAACCAAACTTTTGGATACTTGGTTAGATCAGGGTAGGCCCTATTTTCAGACGGTTTACGCCAATTGACAGTCTTTACACTACTCGTGGTTGTTGATGAACTCGCTGTCTTAGTACTGGTATTTGAGCTTGAACTGCTACTTGATGTTGAGGATGATGAATTACTACTTGTGCTGCTTGTGTAGAGTGCCGCTGCCTTGGTTTCAGTGCTTGGGCTAACAAATCCCATGACGAGATGAAGTCCCCAAACTAGTCCCAAACAACAAGCCAGTGCCATAATGATTTTTTTCTTGTTAATCTTCATTTATATATGCCCCATTAATTGTAATCCGAATTTTTAAAAATCTGTATATCCCAAAGGTTACCAAACCATTTAGTGTAAATGAGTTGTGCAATCTGCATCCAGAGATAAACCAGCGAAACACTGGCAAATAGGTCCAGTGGATAGGCGATTTTCAACTTTATTTCTGCCACTAGTAGTATTGCTGCAATTGCTAACATACAAAAGATTAGAAGGTATTTTTGCCAAATTGATCTGATCAGAGGTATGACAGCAATATAAACAATGTAAAAAATAATGCCAAGCGAAAATAAATGGTGGTTCGGGAATGAAGACATTGATAAATTTTTGGGATGGCCAGTCGGGAGTGATCTGTAGGTCATTAATCGAATTAATATAAAAATTATTTCACCACTGAAAAAAGTGATTAGTGACCAAAACGCGATTAACTTATGCTTAAAACCCCAAAGGAAAAACCAGATAAGAAATACATAGAGCACACAAAAACCAGGCGCACTAAGAAATGCTAATAATCTTTCTAAAAAATTGGGGGGGTCGCCAGAAACTCTTGCAGGCCGGTTTCCCAAAGAGCAACTAAGTAAAAGCGAGTTTTTACCAGTGACGTAATTAGTGCAAATATCAGCGCACCGATAATAATATTAAGATAGCGATCATTCTTATCAATTACGTACATGTCCATTTTCTCCGTTATCGATCAAAACTATATTACTCCGTATTATACACGCAAATGGTACGCCTGGTATGGATTGAAAACGGTTTATGTTGTTTAATTTACTTTATTTTAAGATAAAGTAATTATTATTGATGATTTGGGACTTATTTATTGGGTGCTGGTATCTAACGGGTAAAACATAGAGGCCGATTAGTTGTTTAAAACTGGTACAGCGCACTTTTTTCTATTTATTTTAAACGTGTTCCGCCAGCACTGAGACCTAACGTATAAGAAGAGCTAGAGACATTAATTGTTAAAACCCAACAATCAATGTCTCTAGCTCTCTTATACACCGGTCTCAACCCGTGCTGGATCCACACTCTGGATTAGTCCCCGTTCATAATCGAATTCTTTACCACCACGTAGTCTACCTTGCGGATCGATTCTAGATCTTTACCGCCGGCATACGAGATTGATGATTGTAAATCCTCTTCCATTTCTTTGAGTGTATCTTTGATTGAACCTCTAAATGGTACTAGCATCTGTTTGCCTTCTACGTTACGGTAGGCGCCCTTTTGGACTTCTGATGCTGAACCCCAATATTGTTTATAATCTTTTCCGTCAATTTTAATCATGTTGCCTGGTGACTCTTGATGACCAGCTAACATGGAACCGATCATGACCATTGATGCACCAAAACGAATTGATTTCGCAATATCGCCATTGTGACGGATACCACCGTCAGCAATGATTGGCTTGCGTGCAGCTTTACCACATAGACGAACGGCTGCTAGTTGCCAACCACCGGTACCAAAACCAGTTTTTAGTTTGGTGATGCAGGCTTTACCAGGACCCACGCCGACCTTAGTGGCATCAGCACCAGCATTTTCCAAATCACGTACAGCTTCAGGAGTTGCCACGTTGCCGGCAATCACGAATGCATCTGGTAAGTTTTCCTTTATATATTGAATCATATTGATCACATAATCTGAGTGACCATGAGCAACATCAATCGTGATGTATTCGGGAGTTTCTCCGGCGGCCTTTAGTTGGTCAATAAATTCGTATTCTGCATCCTTAATACCAACTGAAATTGATGCAAATAAATCTTGGCTGTGCATGTGTTGCACAAATGGCAAACGATTTTCAGGTTGGAATCTGTGCATGACGTAAAAATAGTTGTTTTGAGCGAGCCAAATAGCCAGTGGTTCGTCAATCACACTTTCCATGTTAGCCGGCACGACCGGAATGTTAAAACGGTGTGGTCCGAACTGAATACTTGGATCTGCGTCGTGACGACTCTTGATAATGCACTTGCTGGGAATTAGTTGGATATCATCGTAATCAAATGTGTCCATAATTGCCACTCCTTACTTAAATGTCTCTCTTCTTTTGAAACCACTAGATAATATATACGGTAATGTTCGGGTTGTCAACAATAACTACGGATATTAGCGATATTTTTTCTCTTTAAAGTTCGGTTTTTACTTGACCTCATGATTCCTAATTGTTACACTGGCATGGTGAGTGAAATACGAATTTAATGAGGTGAATGAAATATGGCTTCTGTTGTGATTGTGGGTAGCCAATGGGGTGACGAAGGAAAGGGTAAGATGACTGACTATTTAAGTCAGGAAGCTGACATGGTTGTTCGCTATCAAGGCGGCAACAATGCCGGTCATACCATTGTATTTGGCGGACATACCTTTAAACTACGTCTAATTCCATCTGGAATTTTTTCTAGCAAAAAAATTAGTGTAATCGGAAACGGCGTGGTCGTTAATCCGAAGGCACTAATCGAAGAATTGGGCTATCTGAAAGAACAAGGCGTTGACGAATCTGGCCTACGAGTTTCCAGTCGGGCACACGTCACACTGCCATATCACATCCTACTTGATAAGTGCCAAGAAAAGGCAAAAGGCGAACAAAAGGTTGGAACCACTCAAAATGGGATTGGACCAACATATATGGATAAAGTTTCACGAATTGGCATTCGTATTGCCGATTTGCTTGATAAAGAAACGTTTGAAGCCAAGCTTCGCGCTAATCTTAAAGAGAAAAATGTTTTATTTGAAAAGGTCTATAACGTTAAACCGTTGAAGTTTGAAGATATTTTCGATGAATATTATGAGTATGGTCAACAATTCAAAAAGTATGTGACTGATACTTCAGTTTTAGTTAATGATGAACTGGATAAGGGTGAACATGTCTTATTCGAAGGTGCTCAAGGGGTAATGCTGGACGTCGATCACGGGACTTATCCATACGTCACATCATCGAATCCGATTGCCGGTGGTGTCACGACCGGAGTTGGTGTAGGTCCTAGCCGCATTGAAACAGTGCTGGGAATTTGTAAGGCGTACTCCACCCGTGTGGGGGATGGTCCTTTTCCAACAGAATTGCATGATGAAATTGGTGATTATATTCGTGAAACCGGTCATGAATATGGTGTTGTGACTAAGCGTCCGCGCCGAATTGGTTGGTTTGACAGTGTCGCCATGCGCCACGCCAGACGGGTGTCAGGAATCAACCTTCTCAGCCTGAACTTACTTGATGTGCTAACTGGTATTAAGACCATCAAGATTTGTACCGCCTATGAAATCGATGGACAAAAGATTGATTACTATCCGGCTAATCTGAACGACTTAGCCAAGTGCAAGCCAGTTTATGAAGAGTTGCCAGGATGGGATGAAGATATTACAGGTATTACCGATTTTGAAAAATTACCAACTAACACGAAGAATTATTTGAAACGTCTCAGTGAATTGACTGGCATCTCACTGGCTACGGTTTCGGTGGGTGCTGATCGTTTACAAACGATTATTTTGACTGATCCATGGGAAGCAAAGGAGACTACACGATAATGATTGATCGTTATACACGGCCTGAAATGGGCAATATTTGGTCACTTAAGAACCGCTATCAAGCATGGCTTGACGTTGAAATTGCAGCAACTAACGCCTGGGTTGAACAGGGAGAAGTTCCTGCAGAAGATGCCAAGAAAATTAGCGAAAATGCTAAGTTTACGGTAGAACGAGTAGCTGAAATTGAAGCTGTCACTCACCACGACATTGTGGCGTTTACTCGGACCGTTTCTGAATCGCTTGGTGAAGAAAAAAAGTGGGTGCATTTTGGTTTAACAAGTACCGATGTTGTGGATACTGCCAATGGTGTCTTGCTGAAACAGGCTAACGAATTATTACGTGAAGATCTATTAACATTTAAGGATACGGTGGCTAAGCAGGCCAAGAAGTATAAAGAAACTGTCATGATGGGCCGGACTCACGGTGTACACGCTGAACCAACGACTTTTGGCTTGAAGCTTTTACGTTGGTACACGGAATTAGAACGTGACATTGAACGTTTTGATCACGCTGCTGCTGGTGTCGACTCTGGTAAAATCAGTGGCGCTGTGGGTACTTATGCTAACGTTCCACCTGAAGTTGAAACTAGTGTAATGAAGCAACTTGGTTTGAATCAATTACCAATTACTAGCCAAGTATTACCACGTGATTTACACGCTGAATACATTGCAACCCTAGGCTTAATTGCCACTGGATTGGAAGAATTTGCAACTGAAGTTCGGTCATTACAACGTTCTGAAATTCATGAAGTTGAAGAACACTTTGCGGCTGGTCAAAAGGGATCATCATCGATGCCTCATAAGCGCAACCCAATTGGTTCGGAAAACATTTGTGGTTTAGCTCGTGTTATTCGTGGCCATGTTCAGACTGCATACGAAGACATTCCGCTGTGGCACGAACGTGATATTTCACATTCATCTGCAGAGCGGGTGATTTTGCCAGACACAACGATTTTGCTTGATTACATGCTTCACCGTTTTAACAACATTATAGCCAATCTGACGGTTTTCCCAGAGACAATGAAGAAAAATATGACTCGGACTTACGGTTTAATTTACAGCCAACGTCTACTTTTGAAGCTGATCGAAAAGGGCTTGTCACGTGAACAAGCCTACGATTTGGTACAACCATTAACGGCGCGTTCATGGGATGAACAGCTCCAGTTCCGTGACTTAGTGGAAGCCAGTGATCAAATCACGGCCAAGCTAACGGAAGCCGATATTGATGATGCATTTGATTATCACTACCACCTAAGGTATGCAGATCGGATTTTTGAGAGGGTACTCGGCAACTAGACAACGGAGAAAGCCGTTTAGCTCACGAGCATTAACGTAACAAAGACACCATCCCCTGAATTTGGGGATGGTGTCTTTGTTGTGTTAAGCGCAATGAGCTGGCTTTCGAAGTTGCTTTCGACACGGCTGCAGGAAGCAGTAATTCTCTGAACTTGAGGATGGAGCTTATCCCAATTTACCGTCCATGTTCCACAGAACTAACGCCCTTAAACGACTGCTTAACTGTTTCTTTTTTTATCGGCTTTTTCCTCATCTGTTGGAATTGGCGGTAACTTCTAAAGCTACCATAAACAAAGACTGCAATGCCGGCCCAAATGAAGATGAAGACGATGGCCATTAGTAATTGAATCGTTGGATTCAGGTACTGGATAAAGCTTAACGTAATAAAGTCGGTGTTCTTGGTAGCAACAGCAAACAGTAATAAAGGCACAACGGTGATGATACCGCTTAGTACAAGTAGGATAGCAATTCGTGGCCCATTTTGTAACATTGTGTGTGGCGACCACAGTAGGTAGATCACGGCAATTGGCATCACAAACAGTGTTTCCAATGTTAGTGAAATGGTTGCTGGTAACTGGACCTGTTTCTTAATTAAACCGTAGAAACAAAATGAGGCGGCCATCAGCAACGTGTTGAGCGGTAAAGAGCCGGACTGAATTGTCAGGACGACCACGCCAATAATTACGAGAATAATAGCAATGACCTTGGTTTTGGACAATTGCTCGTGCAAGAACAAAATAGCGACCGCTACGTTAATCAAGGGCATGATGTAGTAGCCTAAGCTGGCCTCGGTTGCTTGATGATGGGTCACCATGTAAATGTAAATTAACCAGTTAACCGAAATCAGCAACGAGCTGAGGATGATCCATCCCAGTTTGCGGTTACGTGCCAGCTGTTTAATGGTTGAAAAGACTGTGTGCCAGTCATGTTGAATGGTTAATATGATACCAATTGTGACAAGTGACCAGACAATTCGGTATGCCAGTGTGTCCATTGCGGGAACGGCATGCAGTGTTTCCCAAAAGACACCTAACATGCCCCAAAATACGTACGCTAATAATCCGGTGTTAATACCCAGCTTTTTATTTTCCATATTTATCTCTCCTATGCAAATCACTAATCATATGCCGATGATTAGTAATTTTAATGCTGTAAAACGCGTGCTGTATGTGTTGAGCGGTACTGCCCGGGACTGATGCCAAACCTGTCCCGAAACTGTTTGATGAAGTAAGCGGTACTAGTTATGCCGACCGTAAAACCAATGTTTGTGACCGATTCATTGGAATTAAGCAGTAAATTTTGTGCTGCACAAAGTCGGACATTATTGATTTTTTGTTGAGGCGTTAAACCGGCCAAGTGCTTGTACTCATGACGTAGGTAAGAGGGGGAAGTATGAACCATATTTGCCAATTTCTGTAGATTAAGATCCTGATTATATGTATCATCGATGATTTGATTAACTTCAGCCAGCCAGATTTCACTTGGAGCGTGAGACTGTAGTGGCCGGCATCGCTTGCATGGTCGGTATCCGGCTTTTATTGCGTCTGCCGTACTTTGATATATCGCAACATTATCTTGATTGGGTAACTTTGATGGACATGAGGGTCGACAAAAAATACCGGTTGTCTTCACAGCGTAACAAAATGAATTATCAAAAGCACCATCATTAGTTACAATCGCCTGCCATTGTTGTTGATTGGGCTTCATATTATTTCCCTTCTTTCGATTTAAAATGAGTATAACAACAAAGCATTACAAAAAATATCAGTATCTGGTTTTCTAATTCTAACTAAAAGTATTCTGTTCACCATACTACCGATTATCAGTGGGTGCAATAATTGATCTTAAATATAAAAATATTTATATTATGAGAACTTTAGATCTTTATAAATATATTTATATTATGCCTTAAAATGGCCTATAAACGTTGATATAACTGTATTTAATGTTTTGAACATTACAATTAAGTATTACTCCCAGCTTGTCAAAATATATCAAGGTGTTATTTTAGTTGCATTCGTTCAGCAACGCATCATTAATTGCTGAGCCAGACTAAATTTATAAAGGTGGGATTTTCGATGAAACAACCAGAAGTAGAATTGAAACGGTCGTTGGGATTGTGGTCAGCATTGGCCCTTGTCGTGGGGACTGTTATCGGTTCTGGGATCTTTTTCAAGCAAGCATCAGTATTGGACAGTGCCGGTTCATCCACGACGGCATTGCTAGCCTGGGTTGTCGGTGGCCTAATTACTTTAACCGCTGGCCTGACGATTGCTGAAATTGGCGCCCAATTACCGTATACTGGCGGCTTGTATGTCTACATGGAAAAGATTTACGGTCGTATTTGGGGCTTTCTGTCTGGCTGGATGCAGATCATCGTCTACGGTCCCGCCATTATCGCTTCGCTAGCCGGTTATTTAGCTGTGTTGCTTGTCAGCTTTTTTGGACTATCAAATGCATGGCACGTGTCATTAGCCCTAGCCGCTATGATTTTAATCGGTGGATTGAACATGTTTGAAAATCGTTACGGTGCTGCCTTTGCGATTATTACTACTTGCTGCAAGTTGTTACCAGTTGCTGCCATCATCATCTTTGGTCTCTTTTATGGCCATCAGGGAGCATTGGGTCAAACTGTTGCTGGTGCTCATGCTAGTGCTGGTAATTTTGGTGTTGCCGTTTTAGCAACATTGTTCGCCTATGATGGTTGGATTTTGATTGCCAACCTGGGTGGTGAAATTAAGAATCCACAAAAGATTTTGCCAAAGGCCATTGTAATGGGACTATTGTTCGTGCTGGTTGTTTACTCAGTTGTTTCGTTTGGTGTCTTCAAAGGGTTGCCAGCTGCTTTAATTCACAAACTGGGAGACAACACTACTCCTTACTTAGCTACTCAAGCTTTCGGGACGATTGGTGGTCGCCTGCTTAATATCGGTGTTATTATTTCGATCATCGGTTGTATGAACGGCAAGATCATGACCTTCCCACGGATTATGTATGCAATGGCTAAGCGCAACGATTTGCCATTTTCAAAGAAACTTTCGTACGTTAACCCTAAAACTCATGAACCAATGGTTGCTACAGTTGTCATCATTGCCATTGCCAGCTTAATGGTTGGTTTCTTTAACGCTGACTATTTGTCAGACCTATGTATCTTTACTGTTTACTGCTTCTACGTGGCAGCTTTCATCGGCGTTTTCTTGTTGCGCAAGAGGATGCCGGGACCACGTCCATTCTCGACGCCATTGTTCCCATTAACACCAATCATTGCGATTGTCGGAGCATTGTTCGTGATCATCAGTGAATTATTCTCAGATCCAGTTGGTGCATGTGCATCACTAGGAATTGTGGCCATTGGACTACCAATCTTCTACGTGGTGAAGAAGCATGCGGCGGCGGAAGATATGGATGCACTAAATCAGAGTGTAAAATAACGCGATCAGATGTCGTTTTATAAGGGCCTCGGGCACATTAACTACGAATTAGGGTTCTACAATATTTGGTACTGATAGATT
>NZ_AZGF01000060.1 GCF_001434475.1 Paucilactobacillus suebicus DSM 5007 = KCTC 3549
CGTAGTTCTGAATAGTATCAGCAGTCCTATACGAATCGGTGGTACCATAGTTACCAGAAAGATTTGCAGTGCTTAGCACTTCACCAGTTGTGTCGTCAATGTAAGTAACGGTGGCGCTTTCTTTATTAGGAGCATATACATAGTAAACATCTTGATCAGATTGTAGTTCTGTCCCGTTCTCATCAACATAATGAACCGTTATTTTGCTCTGTCCTTCTGCACGGGAGTTTGAAGGGGTAGTACTAGAACTGAAGTTACTACTGGAAATAACCGTAGCTGTTCCAGATGAATCAACATTGTATTCAGTACCTGTACCTGTCAAATAGTTAATCACTGAGCCATCAGAAAAGACGACGTTGTTTTGAACACCAAGGTCTTGAATGATATAAGCTGACGATAGTAATTCATTAAGTTTAGCATTAACATCATCCGTTCTATTTATTTCTTGAGATGCATCAGATGACGTTGATATACCGGCATCAGCCGAATCACCAAAAACTTCTCCGTAGGTCTTATTGTCATCACTAGTTATTACTCCAAAATTATAGGCAAGAGTGTAAGAACCATCACTATTTTCAATTATTACTCCCGATCCCTTACCTGCAGCATTTAAAGCTGCAATAATTTCAGCGTCCGTAGAATCGGCGGACATAGTAATTATATTAATAATACCAGTATTGTCTCCAAGACTGAAAGATTCTGAATTATCCCCTGTAATTAAATAGGTACCATCTTCATTTATTTGTAGTGTACTTGATCCGAAATAAGTACCTAATTTTATGCTAACAACGGAAGAACCAGAAGTCGAAATATGCTGAATACTGATTATATTCCCGGTTGGAATACCTGTTTCTCCTGCATCAGAACCATTACTACTAATGATGTTATTAATATAATTAGGATCTGTCATAGTTGTACCAGTGTTGATAGTATTAGCGCTGGGACTATATGAAAAATCAGAGCTACTGTAATCACCAGTATCTTCTGTGTAAGTACGATGCTGAGGAATAAAAGTAAATGTTTCGTTTCCTATGGTTAGAACCATGTTATTGTAACTATCTGTGGCTGTTATTTTTGATGTACTAGCTGGTTTTTCAGTTACAGTAACAGATACTTGTTTACCCACAGTTTGATCAAAGTCATCACCTATAGTTAGAACGTAGTATCCATCCTCGTAGTAAATTGTACCAACATTTTCAATATCAATAGAAGTGCCCGAGCTTAGTGCCGACGATACAAGTTCGTCTGAGTTGTTGGTAACAGACACTGGTATTTTAACGACACTTCCCGATGTTAAAGTACCATCTTGCGTCAATGTAAACGAGATATTAATTGAAGAAAGATTGACAGATTGTCCACTAGCGATGGTATATGAATCTCCCCCATTCATTACTGTGCCATCTTCTGTAGTTACGCTTACAGATACATTACTTATCTGACTATCTGTAGAAGTAACACTTTTTAAAATACTACTTGCCGAGCTTGTACTTGAGGCGCCACTCGCGTTTGTTGTTGCACTTGCTGTACTTGCACTTGCTGTGATGGTAGCATTATCGTTTGTGTCTGCATGGGCGCTGTTGGTATTATAAACAATGCCAGCACCAAATGTTACAGTTGCTATGGCCGCAAAACACCATTTTTTACCATCTTTATACATTTTAAACCTAACCTTTTTTTCATGTTCTAAAACCCTCCTGTCAAGTAGTGAGCATATTGATATGTTAAAAATTATATCTATAATATTTATTATATATAAAAATTTCGTTAATGTAAGTAGATCGTAAAATTAATTCATTCCCTTGATTTAAAATCTAGGTGCTAAAAATCTAAAGAAAGAAAATTCTCATAACAAAATCCGAGAATAGCAACGATAAGCATTATTAACAACTAACACCAGAAGAAATAGGTAAGATCAATTTTTTTGAAAGCTGGTAAGTTTCAAGCGTACATTGCCAATCTACCTTATAGAAGTTGCAGCACTATATCACGTGAAATTAAACATGGTACTGTGCAACAGCGTAGTTCTAACTACCTTTTTTCAAAATCTAGTGGCCGTTAATATTTTTTACCTGATTATTTAACCCCTCCACTCACAATAATGATCCAATGAAATAGGATTATTTCTCCTGTTTTATGAACGCTTATATATAAGCGTTACCTTTTATTTTGTCTCATCACTAGGGTACGAATACTAATTAAATATTGATAATGAATACTCGATTCAATGAATAACATATCATGTTCAACGAATCTGATTCAATGTTCAAAAATTAAGACATAAAGATGAGGTTTAATCATAATTGGTATGATCATTTTGGTTAAACTGGCAGTCACAAGTTGACTGAGTACATGCACGTTCCAGAAATCAAGAACCACTTATGGAACTAAATCTAAAGGTAGCGGGTCTAAACACCCACAATTCTTTAACATATTTCATAGCTAATTATTGGACTTGGATTAGACAAATCAGCACATTGATGATGTTTAGTTGCTAAAGATCGGAACTAGGGGCAATCAGCTGACAAAGTAGCCTTAATTCAAGACTGTGAAAACCTATTAGATTTCTCTGTACTGAAGGACATAAAAAAAGAAACTTAATCAATAGATAGATTCTCTATGGCCTACCTTTAATACGACTGGTTTGATTAAAAATACTTAGCAGTTTAACTCGTCAAATCTTAGAACAGTTTTTTTATACCATTATTCAAGTACAAATGGTGAACTGCTAGTATATACCCACATAAAATATTTATATGATAATTTAAAGGTAACATGTTATTATCGAAAGACGTCGTTCTTTAACGACTTGTAGGAATTTCAAAAAAACATATATGTTTTTTTTTGAGATGTTACAATGTGCTTGAATGAATTGACATCTATTGTTCCGCTAAGTACTTTGATGGATCATACAATTCATCGTTTTTAATAAGATGGTAGATGGTTCCAATGAGACCTACTATAACTGAAATGGCAATTTTCTTTGTGTTGATGTTACTGGAAGATTACTTTTTTCGTTTAAGTTAGCTCCTATTGTGCTTGGGTAAGCCTAAATACTTTGACTTGTGCAGTTTCTAAATGGTTGCTTAAAATTAGTCGATCTCCCTAAGAATGGTTGACTAGATTTGTCTAATGATTCAAGTAAATACATGTACAATTGTAATGATTGATACCAGATAAGTTTTCTCATTATGCCGTACCACCGAAGTAATGGCTCGCGTAAATCGTTTATCATTGCACCAGCCGACTAACATCGTCAACACAAACTTTTGCCAGCCATGCCATCACTTTACTATCTAAAAAATCAAAGCAATACGCGATTCATTCATCAGGATATTGGCTTCTAACATCGCTATAATTAATGCCATGGTATGCGCCGATAACAGCATGTGTTCGCGTTAAATCCGTTTTCGCTAAATTGTTCCTTTTGAACGTGTTTACACAAATACTGTTGTAGTGTATCTTTGTAGAAGAGGTGATACCATGGAGAAAAAAAAGTTTACAACGACACTTGATCCCCAATTAATTAAGCAAATTAAAATAAAAGCTATCAATAAAAACACAAGTGTTGGCGCACTACTAGAAAAATTAATTAAAGATTACTTAAAGAAGTAGTCTTTTTTATTTCGGTTCTACAATATTTGGTACTGATAGA
>NZ_AZGF01000061.1 GCF_001434475.1 Paucilactobacillus suebicus DSM 5007 = KCTC 3549
ATTTCATTTACACAAGATTCTTGACGCTACCCAAATTCAACGAGATATTAATAACGGTGTGAAACCGTTTTAAATTGTGATAATATGTAAGATGCATTAGAATTAACAACCTCACTAACATTAGCCTCAGTCCTTAATTGGATTGGGGCTTTTTTTGTTTGAGAAACTATTTTTAATGTCTTTTATTACTACTGAACCGGGTCTCCGGGTGCATGAATAGTACCATCATTATTCTTTAAATTAGCTGATGTAGCTACATTGTTATCAAATTGGCTATAAGCAAGCTTATTGCTACTGTTTAAGTATTCGATCACACCATCACCCAATGTCCCCTGCTCTGGTACGTCGTCAAACATCTGATCAATAGTCTTTGACTTACCTGGAAGCACACTCAAAATGCCATCACCGGATGAAATAATTTTCTTCTCAGGGGAATCAAAGATAAATTTATCCTTATGGAATTTAATCGTCTTATTAGTCTTGTTTGTGACTTTCATTGAGACCATATAGACTGGGTCAGCAGTGTTATCTTTTGTTTCGTCCTGAGATAATGTAAATTTAAACTGGGTGTTCTTCTTGTCCGCCTTACTCATATTCTGATAATAAGTAGATGTAACCTTTTCGGTGCTAGAACCTGTGCTTGAATTTTTTTTATTGCTGATAGAACAGCCCCCAAGAACTAATAAACTTAATACTACTGTGGATGTCAGAACCAACCTTTTACTTTCCATTTTGTTCTCCACTTCCAATTTTATCCGAAAATAACATAATCATTTTCCCCCATCTAAAATTAATATTTCAATCATGAAAACATATAGTTATAATAAATCACTCAAACAGCATAATTATGCCACTATGACTAGTATAATGTCCAGATGATTGTAGTACCATGTTATATAATTACTGGACTGTAAAGACGCTGTAAGACGACTACAAGAATACACAAAGACACCTAGTAGTTAACTATTAGGTGTCTTTGTGTGTGTCTGTATCAGTAATAACCATGCTACCCAGATTCATATCAACGCTACATGCAAAATTATTATCAGCTTGATTAATTAGATCTGTATTACTAATAGCTCAGTAATTGTAAATTGCTTGATCCAATCCGTTTCTGTAGTTGTCATATTGAGCAACTTCTTTCTTTGTGACCCCATAATAATCCTATTATGGGGTCAATTTAAGAACTTTCTTAGTACTTTACTGAAATAGTGAAATAAGTAATTCGTGAAATGCTGAAATAATTATTTCGGGAAATAATGAAATTAATACTATAAAAAAAGAGAGCTATTAGCTTCCTACATATCAGTCATATTCTTTTGAACTTCACGTACAGCATTTAAGATAACTTTCTTAGAGCTATCAGACATATTCTTGATGTAGGTTTCTACAATCTCATCGACAACATCATATATCTTCTTATCTTCCACAGAAGCAATCTGTTTAATTGCCATATGAGTATCCTTTTTAATGGTAATTGTTTTAGGTAGATCAGACCTTAATAGCTTTCTACTTGGCTGAATTAAAATCTGGTTATCAGGTAATGTTCTAACATGTTTTTTAGATTGCTCAGGTTCAACTTTAACAGGTGCTTTAGTTTTAGTAGCTCTACCTAGTAGAGTTGAAGTCAATCCTAGTCCCGGCTTTGGTTCAGTCATTTAATCACTCCTTAGCATCCTCAAATACTTTAATACGTGTTTCAATCTCTTTTACAACCTCAGCATAAATAGCGTGTACACGTCTATCATGAATTACTCTGTGGCTATTAGTAATGCCCGTTCGATCAAAGCGCTTCAAGCGTGCCATCTGTTTAATTTGAATCTCAAACATATTAGGCTTACCAAAGAAGTCTAAAGCATCTGATAGTATATCAAGGTCTAGCTCATTACCATTCTGTAGAAGCACTGGTAAAACCCCTAATAGTTCAAGGTTAAGTTTGTAGTCTTCCTTAATCTGTAAGAGGTGTTCTGTATACGTCTTAGCACCACTTAAAGACCGCTGTTGTGTTTGAAGGACGATAATAACATAATCACAAGCTACTAAAGCTGAGTCTGTATACTTATTTAATTGTGGTGGCACATCTAAAATCACATAGTCGTAGTTATCCTTAATCTTAGCTAATAACTTACTGAAATAAGAATCCTGACTGTAATCATCATCAAAAGTAGAGAATAAATACTTTTCATAGTCTTGTAAGTCTTCATATGAAGGAAGCATTTGTAAATTATCCATTACATCAACTAAAGCGGGTTTTAAGTCCCCGCTTTCAAGCGCTACTTCTAATGTTGATTGAAATGTAGGTTTAACACCTAATACATTTTTCATAGTTAAGAAGAGTAAATCAGTAGCATTTGCCTGTGGATCTAAATCAACTAGTAAAGTTTTCTTACCCTGCTTAGCAAGAGTGTAGGCAATCATAACAGCGTTTGTTGTTTTGCCAACTCCTCCCTTAAAATTACCGGTAACAATGGTTTTTGTCATGTGGTTTCACATCCTTAAACACTTGATACAAAAATCATAACACTACTTTCTCTAAATATCCATGAAATAGTGAAATAATTAATTCATGAAATAATTAATTCGTGAAATAGTGAAAACTATAAAATTTCGGGAAATTTATAAAAAACCATTTACAGGTACTGCTATTGTATGGTTTAATGGACTTGTTTAATAGTAATAAAAAAGCCCTAGCTAACGCCAATTAGCTAAGGTGGTAAAACTAAATAGAGATGTTAAGCGGTTCTACAATATTTGGTACTGATAGATTT
>NZ_AZGF01000062.1 GCF_001434475.1 Paucilactobacillus suebicus DSM 5007 = KCTC 3549
GCGTCCTTAGCAAGCGTGGGTAAGATGTCCACCAAAGTTTGAGCGGTCTTATTAGACTTGATAAACTTAGCTAAATAAGGGGTCACAACCCCAATAATAGCGACCACAATTGCCACAATTGCTTCTGAAATGTTTTGTACGTTCATAATTAAATTTCCTCCTAAATGATCTTAAATATCTGTAATAGTTTGGCGATTGATCCCGCAGTCCCCACTGTTTTGATGCCATCACGCACTAATGCTGGATAAGCCTGTCGCCAAGTTGCATGGACGTCTAAGTAAGGATTGATGCCACTTGGTTTTTCCATGTGAAAACTAAGCGTATAGGTCTTACCTGCGGGATTGAAAATAAAAAGGTAACCCCTGGGCAAGTCAATTAGCTCATAAGGATTACCTTGTTCGTCAGTTTCTTCAAAAAATGTAGGGACAGACAGCCCACTAGCATCCGGCGGATGACTAAGCATTAAACCTAGTTCATCGTTAATTTGGCCGGTATAGCTCGTAGTCTGGTGATCTGTAAGGGTATTAAGTGCTAATAGAGTCACGTCACGTTTGTAGTTGTGTAACTCACCCTGATAGCGTTCAACTGCTTGTTTCTTGAGCTGATACAGCGGTAAATTATTCTGCTTAACCTCTTTTTCCTCAGCTTTATAGATGATGGATCACCTCCTAAAAGAACTTTTCGACCACAAAAACAAATAGTGGGACAAACACACCCAAGCTAATCGCACTAAATAGGCCATATACCCATACTCTGAGTGTGGCAATGGAGTGCTCATTTTCAACGGCCTTGGCCAAGGCTTTATCAGCCTTATCATCAGCACCCACCAGCATATCCAGTTTTTTGTCAATGCCTTCAACTTTGCCAGTTAATTTGAGTATTTCCTCTGTTAAATTCAAGCCTTCTTCATGTGCTTGCACAACTTCACCTACTTTCGCCAAAATAGGACTAGGCTGTATAGTCTGTCCCAGTAATTGTTTTGTATTGATCAGCTGTGATGCTTTCAGCAGCCACATAGCCTTTGATATCACAGCCCCATACGTACATTTGCTCAATGAAATCGATGTCCATTATTGTGTACCTCCTTGAGTAGCGTCACTCGCTGTATCGGCCGAGCTTGCTTGTTCAGTGGCCGTTGATTCAGCAGATGTAGTTTCAGCCGTTGAAGCCGGTGCTGTACTTGCTTGTGCCAGTTGATCTGATACACTAGTCAGTTGTGCTGATACACTAGCCAATGCCTGACCTAATGTGTTAATTGCCAGTTGTTCAGCTGATGGCGTTACTGGGTTTGCTTTGAGATACTCAGCTTGAGCGGCATCTTGTGCCGCCTGCCATGTGGCTTGATCTGTGCCAACCCAAGCCGTCCCATTCCAAGTAATTGGTGTGCATAGACCATCAACTGGCTTAACCTCGGTTTCACCTGATTGCAATGTGTAACTATCGTCCACTAGTTTAGAGCCAGTGAATGTGTTTGATGAATCGTACAGATATACTGCTTTTGTCAAAATTAATCATCCTTTCATTGATCGAGTATCATAACGCTTAGCCAAATGCCATCATTAGCCGCTAATGTGCCAGACCCGTGTAAGGTATAGTTCAACACCCCGTCAGAAGTAATACCAAACTGACCTAACGCACTTTTGGTGTTTGCAGTGCCGAATGCTGTTGTCCCGATTTTTGCTTGTGCTGGGAATTGGGCAACGCTAACGCTTGCGTTAGCAGCAACTGCTTGGGTAACATAAATCCATCCAGAAATAAACATAAGCTTAGAATTACCAAATGTAAGAATTCTAAACTCAATGGGGTCACCAGTTGTATCTGTTGCCCAGCCGTTTTCCATCGTGATGCCATCTGTAACCCAGCCTGTATCACTAATTGAATTGGCTTCGATGAAATCATTAAGATCTGAACCCCAGCTAGATTTTGAAATATCAATTGCCATTATTGTGTACCTCCTAAAATTAAGCTTGTGGAATTAATTGTGTTGATTGTGCCTCCGTGGATGTCCAAGGATAAACAGTAAATACCATCATTAAGATAGATATGTTTGCTGTTTGAAGCCAAGGTGGCCGT
>NZ_AZGF01000063.1 GCF_001434475.1 Paucilactobacillus suebicus DSM 5007 = KCTC 3549
CACCAATCCCGATCACTACTAAAAAAGCCACCACAAATGTGATGACTAATTGTTTAATCTTATTCAATTAAGTTACCTCCTATTGATCTGCTGATGTCTGATCTGCTGATGTCTGTGCAGCTTTGTAGGCTGTAATCGCATCGGATACTTGAGTAACCTGAGTTTGGTTAATCAGTGATTTCACTAGATAATTTCCAGCGTATACAGTTGCTAAGTCCGATGGAATCAATCCATTGTTAACACTGTTAATTAACCCTTCTGTTAAAAATTCGCTTAAATCAAAACTCATGACAAAGAACCCCCTAGCGCTACAATAGCAGCTTGTATTTTTGCGTAATCCGCTTGTGTCAAAATTTCTGATGGGTTTGGGCACCAATCCGTAGCTACACTACCTTTTTCCAGCTTCATATTTTTAAATCTAAATAGACTATCAGTAGCGTAATCATAGTTCTGTAAACTGAAAAATACGCCAGTAGCTCCAACAGGAATAGTAAAGGTATGTGAAAATGGTGTGAATACTGATCCATCACTAACAGGTATTCCTAAATCGCTAACATCACTTGAGCCCCAGTTGCTTCCGGGACCATATTGTGATCTAAACCTTAGTTCACCTGATGTATGGCTGCCACTGCCAGATAAAGTGTAAGTTTCTCCCGGAGTTAAGCCATATAAGTTATTAGTGTCATGCGGCATAAACCGGTAGTAAAACTCATCAGGAGTAGGAGTAGTTACTTGCTCATAGCTATCAGTTCTACTATATACACCATATATAGCAGCGCTAGCTCCTTGCACCGTTGTTTGTGCCTTAGTTGCTGAACCGGAGGTATTAATCAATAGGTTGGTACCCACAGCACTGTTATCAACCTGCGTTTTAAGCTCAACAAAAGCTGGTGCTGCGGTCAAACCAGCATTGTCTACGGTACCGGCATCTCCCTTGGGTATCGTGAAATCAAGCACTGCATCATTATCTGTGCCTGAATTAGTAATCGTAGCGGATGTCCCAGCGGCACCCGTGTTGACCGTGCCAACCTTGACAGTTGCGGCTTTGCCGTCAAATTCACCATCAGTAGCTTTGTCTTGTAAATCCTTTTGAAGATCATCGAACTTGTTCTCGAAATCGGCTAAGGTAATCGTAGTAATCACACTCGATTGACTAGACATGATATTCCGATCAATGGTAAAGCCGATAACATCGGGATAGGCGCTGTCTGGATAGATCGTAGTGTCTCCGGTGCTATCAACGATCCATACTTCGATTAAATAGTTGCCGGCGGGTAAGTCACTTAGATTGTCATTGGTAAAGGTCACATCAATTCTGCCATCAGTAGGATGTAACAGGTTTGCGGCTGTGATATCAATCGATTTAAGGTAACCGTTAGTATCGCCAATCTTGACTTCAATTGACTGAACTTTGGACAAGTCAACTGGCTGACCAAATTCTGTTACTCGTAAGGACAGCGTATCATTTGAATCACCAAGTTTGATAGATTGCGGACTATCCGCAGTATATGTCAATTTTCGCATAGCTTACCTCCTATTATGCTTGGGTGAGGCTAGTTACCTTGGCTTGCGCAGTTGCTAAATCAGCTTGCGCTTGTTTGAGTTCAGCAGCTTTCTTTTCGGCTTCCGTTTCGGCGGTAGCTTGCATATAAGTTGCTAAGGTACCATCAGCAGTTAATGAAGCATAAGCCGATTCAATGGCATTGGTAATCGTTGTTTCATCCGTTTCGGTAAAGCCGAGATTCTTCAATGCGGCTTCGACAATTTTACCAGCCTTAGATTTCTTTACTTCACCCTCGATATATGTGGTCACACCAAGTTTCTGCATTGCCACTACAGCGTCCTTAGCAAGCGTGGGTAAGATGTCCA
>NZ_AZGF01000064.1 GCF_001434475.1 Paucilactobacillus suebicus DSM 5007 = KCTC 3549
CACCAATCCCGATCACTACTAAAAAAGCCACTGCAGATGCAATGACTAATCGTTTAATCTTATTCAATTTTGTACCTCCTTATTGCACGTTGCTATTATCTACGGTAGCTGATACCTGTGCAGTTTTGTAGGCTGTAATCGCATCGGATACCTGAGTAACCTGAGCTTGAGTAATCAGTGATTTTACTAGATAATTGCCAGCGTATACAGTTGCTAAGTCCGATGAAATCAATCCGTTATCAATACTACTAATCAACCCTTCTGTTAAAAATTCGCTTAAATCAAAACTCATAAAGAACCCCCTAACGCTACAATAGCAGCTTGTATTTTTGCGTAATCTGATTGAGTCAAAATTTCTGATGGATTAGGACACCAATCAGTTGCTACGCTACCTTTTTCCAGTTTCATTTTTTTAAATCTAAATAGACTACTAGAAGCGTAATCATAATTCTGTAAACTGAAAAATACGCCAGTAGCTCCAACAGGGATAGTAAAGGTATGTGAAAATGGTGTGAATACTGATCCATCACTAACAGGTATCCCTAAATCACCTAGGTCACTCCCGCTCCAGTTACTTCCGGTACCATATTGTGCTCTAAACTTTAGTTCGCCTGATGTATGGCTGCCACTGCCAGATAAAGTGTAAGTTTCTCCCGGAGTTAATCCATATAAGTTATTAGTGTCAGCCTGCATAAACCGGTAGTAAAACTCATCAGGAACAGGAGTAGTTACTTGCTCATAGCTATCAGTTCTACTATATACACCATATATAGTAGGAGTAGTTCCTTGCACCACTGTTCTTCCGTTAGTCGATGAACTGGAGGTATTGATTAATAAGTTAATCCCAACTGCACTATTATCAACTTGCGTTTGGAGTTCAACAAAAGCTGGTGCTGCGGTCAAACCATCATTATCAACGCTTCCTGTATCACCTGTATCGCCTTTGTCACCCTTATCCCCTTTAAAATAGCCGCTAGTCACTTTGTCTTGCAAATCCTTTTGCAGATCGTCGAACTTAGCTTCGAAGTCAGCTAGAGTGAGCGTTGTAATTACAGTTGATGTCGCTGTCATAATATTTTTTTTGATTGAAAAACCAATCACACTTGGATAACTTGTATCTGGATAGATAGCTGTATTTCCATGAGCGTCATCAATCCAGACTTCTAGTAGATACTGTCCAACTGGCAATTCGCTAGAAATCTTACTGTCGATCACAACATCAATTCTCCCGTCGGTTGGGTGTAGTAAACTAGAAACAGCTACATCGATTTCCGTTAGAAAACCTGCTGTGTTTCCGATCTTAACTGTAACTGACGTGGCTTTGGACAAGTCCACAGGCTGATCTAATTCGGTTACTCGTAGTGAGAGAGTGTCACTAGAATCGCCTAACTTAATCGACTGTGGACTATCGCTCGTGAAAGTTAGATTGCGCATAGTAGTCCTCCTTTCCTCCTTATTGAGCTTGTGTGAGGCTCGTTACCTTGGCTTGTGCGGTTGCTAAATCAGCTTGCGCTTGTTTGAGTTCAGCAGCTTTCTTTTCGGCTTCCGTTTCAGTCTCTGTTTCCGCAGTGGCTTGCGTATAGGTTGCTAAGGTCCCATCTGCGGTTAATGAGGCATACGCTGATTCAACAGCATTGGTAATCGTCGTTTCGTCAATGGTGGTAAAGCCGAGATTCTTTAATGCAGTTTCGACAATCTTGCCAGCCTTAGACTTCTTTACTTCACCCTCGATATATGTGGTCACACCGAGCTTTTGCATCGCCACTACGGCGTCCTTAGCAAGCGTGGGTAAGATGTCCA
>NZ_AZGF01000065.1 GCF_001434475.1 Paucilactobacillus suebicus DSM 5007 = KCTC 3549
TATACCCTAGTGGCCTAAAAATAAAAAATCAATCTACCAAATTATGAAGTCTAAACGCTAATCTGTTCGCGTATAATAAACTAGTGAGTAATTTAAAGGTGGGGGAAGGAATGTTTTTATGTTGGAACTGTCATTTGAAAAAGAAGTTGTTAAAACCTTAACGACTGGAAGCAATCAATGGGTGGAACGCAAAGACCTATATGGTGCGACCCCGGATCAATTATGGGCTAATTTTCGTGATAAATTAAACAACAATAACTATGCTAAATTACAGGGACACCCTTTAACTGATACCGAATTTAATCAGGTTAAACGGGCGATTGAGGTCCGGACACCTTACGAAGCAGCTAAGTTACTAGCCGCCGAAAATGGCATTGGCAAAGTTGAAGTTGAACGTGATGATGCTAAGCTGGGCACGGTTACGCTCGAGTTGTTTTGGAAAGCGGACGTTGCTGGCGGTAAATCTAGTTATGAAGTGGTACGGCAAGCAGTGCGACCACGGTTAGCTGGTACTCAAGATGTCGATCCTGATCGCCGTTTTGACGTAACCCTATTGATTAATGGGTTACCCTTAATTCAATTGGAACTAAAAAAAGCCACGGTCGAACTTAACCAGGCTTTTAATCAAATTGAAAAATACGCACAGGAAGGTAAATATACGGGAATTTACTCGCTGTTGCAAATGTTTGTGATTATGACGCCGGATAGTACGGCGTATTTTGCGAATGCCGAACCGGATCATTTCAATAAAGCTTTTTTGTTTAATTGGCGGACGCGGGATAATCACCCCGTGGAAAACGGCTTAGCGTTTACGCGCCAAGTCCTTAATATTCCCATGGCCCACAAAATGGTCAGTGAATATACGGTCATCGACCAAGAACGTCAGAGCTTAATTCTCTTACGGCCTTATCAGATTTATGCGATTGAAGCCGTGATGCACCGGATTCATGACCATCAAGATGGCTTTGTTTGGCATACCACGGGTTCTGGTAAAACACTCACCTCATATAAGACCGCTAAATTAGCTGCGCAAGATCCCGGTGTCGATAAGGTCATCTTCTTAGTTGACCGGCGGGATTTAGACGAACAGACAACCAGCAACTTTAGTGCCTATGCTGCCAATGACGATATTGCCATTAACGAAGCCCAAAACACTGGTGATTTAATGCGTAAATTGCAACAAAATGACGGTAAGGTCTTGGTCACCTCGATTCAAAAGCTCCATCGGGCGGTCAAAAAAACGCAAGCCCAGCTGGCAACCGGTAAGCAATCCCGCTTTAGTAAGACTTTAAAGCAACGGGTGATCTTCTTTGTTGACGAAGCCCACCGGTCGCAGTTTGGTAAGATGCAAAAGGAAATTCGAGCAGCGTTTATCAATAGTAACTGGTATGGTTACACCGGCACCCCCATCTTTAATGAAAATAAGAAACAGCTCAAGGGTGATCTAGCGGTCACGACTGAGGAGCTATTTGGTAAAGTCTGTCACGTTTATAACTTGCGAGATGCCTTAGAGGACCAAGCCGTGTTACCGTTTAACGTCGAACATGTAACAACAATTGGCAAAGATACGTTAATAACCCGGGCCCTCGAGAAAGAAACCCAGCGCGTCAAAGCACGTCGCGATAAGCAAGGCCGCCTGCTGAGTACAGCTGATGAAGCAAAAATTCAAGCCAAGATTCAAGCGATGTCAGTCAAGGACTTGGAAGAAACGTATTTAACTCCGGCTGACTTTGAGACTGATGAACATATCCAACAAGTTGTTCAATATATTTTCCTCAATTGTCAAGTTAAGTGCAACA
>NZ_AZGF01000066.1 GCF_001434475.1 Paucilactobacillus suebicus DSM 5007 = KCTC 3549
CAAGTGTTGCACTTCAATTTTAAATCGGGGACATATTTAATTTTAAAAATTAGTGTAGATAGCAATAAACCATCTTTTTTTAACAAAACCATTAGTTATGTATTAGTCATTTTAATTTTATTTGATTTAGTTCCTAATTTTTCACAAATGTTTTTGTGGAGAGCAGGCTCCGAAAATTATTTATGGACAATTGTTATTGACTTAATTTTTATTTATTTGTACGAAAGTGATAAACAGTATACTAATAGATTTTTGAATATTTTACATTTTATCTTCATGATAGTTCTTGGCTTTGTTATGGGTGGTACAAATGAGAATACGGTTGGCGGTATCATAATAATAGTAACATTTATCCACTTTGCAAAAAAAATTAGAGGATATAAATATTTTGCAGTTGTCGCTTCTTTTTTTGGCTACGCGTTGCTTCTGCTATCTCCTGGAGACAGCAGAAGGGGCATGTTATCGAATCCTGGGTTTTATAAGTTAAGCCCATTTCGTAAATTAATTTTAAATATCCCTCAGATAAATGAACATGTTGTTAGCAACATGAGTTATCTGATTATAATATTTTTAGTTTTATTAGCATTTAGTGTGTTTACTAGAATCAACAAAAATAAATTGGTTGATGCAATTGTTTGGTTATTGTCTGGCCTTTGTGTTTGGTATGTGTTGGCATTTTCTCCTGGATCTCCTCAGGAAGAACAAACATATTTTGGAGGCTTTATAATAATTACTATTTCTGTAGTTAAACTTTTCTCTCTTTTATTGCAAAATAGTGTTATTGGTAAACAATTATGTATCTCAATTCTATTTGTGCTACTTTTTTTCACATGTGTAAATTTGTCAAATGGTGTTATAGATGCGTACCGGACTAATCAATCAATAAATAGCAGAAATTCATATATTCTAGAACAAAAAAAGGAAGGGAAAACAAATATAAAAGTGAACAAACTTTCTTATAGCGGACACACAAAATATTCTTTATTATTTGTTCAATTTGATTTAACAAAGGATCCTTCTTATTGGGTTAATAAAGCAACTGCTCATAGATTTGGAGTAAATAGTGTATATGTTGATGAAAAATAATGTAATTTAAAGCTGTCTGGAGCAATTTCTATATTTAATTTTCTAAAAACTTTTTTCATTCATTTTTTTATATCTACAATGGTGTTTATTTAATTGCCTTAAAATAAAGACCTAATAATATAAAATATCATGTTAAATTAGGATTATTGTCTGGTAATTTGTGGTTAAATGTTCTGCATAATGCATATGTGAAGATTATGTGAATAATCTATGCATTATTTTGTAACAAACTGTAACTATTTTGCTATAGTTTTGCAATATAAAAATACTAGAATTGGCATTAATGAATTTAAACTAATAAATGTTAAAAGTAATTTTTATAATTAAAAAACAGGAGTGATAGTTATCAAATCAGCAGTTA
>NZ_AZGF01000067.1 GCF_001434475.1 Paucilactobacillus suebicus DSM 5007 = KCTC 3549
TTCCTCAATTGTCAAGTTAAGTGCAACACTAATGGCCTATTCTTATAATTGGTCTAGAAAGTTAAACCAGTTGTGGCATAACATCCGCTGGACAACTATAGCTTAAACAGCGGCGGGGACGGTGATTCAGCGTGTCTTGAACCAACTGCAGATCCACTAATGAGAGGTTTTTAAAGGAATGCCCCTTTGGGAAGAACTCTCTTAATTGACCATTCACATTCTCATTAGTGCCCCGTTCCCAGGGAGAATATGGATGGGCAAAGTAGATTTCCGTTCCTTGAACCTGATTTAAACTAGCGAATTCCGAGCCGTTGTCAAACGTGATCGTCCGAAAGTTTTCTGCACCGTCATCATCAATCGTATCTTGGAGGGCTTGCCGGCAAGTCTCTGCCCGGTAATCAGGCAATTTAACGATAATTTCCATCCGGCTAACTCGCTCGGTTAACGTCATTAAAGCTGGTTCGGACTCAACCCGTTTGGCTTTCACTAAGTCGCTTTCCCAATGGCCCAACTCCTGACGTTTCCGAACCACTGCGGGCCGGTCTTCAATAGACTGTCCAAGCCGTTTTTTATTCAGGCGGGCATGTCGGTGATTCGGGCGTTTAACGCGGCGACGTAGCTTCATGGGTAAATCATAGTTGTGAAGCTCCGGGAGCTTGCCAGCCTCGATATACCGATAGACCGTAGCCGTTGATGGGCAGGGAAAGCCCGGGTAATGAGCTTTGAAATAGTGGACATACGTATCGACACTGAAAACTCGTGGCTTAGCTTTTAAAGCTTTCGGCAGGGACTTGAAGAACACGGCAGCCCGCTGCAGTAAACCTTTGGGGTGACACGTGGCCCGCTGTTCTCGATAGTAAGCCGCCCCGCGCTCGGCAAAGTAGCCCTGATATGACCGATGTTTCTGGGAATCAATCTGGGTGGTTAACCCGCGTTTTAATTCGCGATAAATGGTGCTGGGACTCCGGTGAAGCCGGCTGGCGATCTGACGAACGCCAAATCCTAATCGAGTCAGGGACTCAATTTGACCGCGTTCAAAAGATTGGAGTTGTTGGTAATGCTTAGGCATGATATTCTTAGTTTGGGTCATGAAGACACCTATCCTTATCTGTTGATTTTGTCGTTAATAATAAGAATAGGCCTTCATGGCCTTTTAAGCTAGTCTAATTGGTCTAGTTATCAAGTGTTGCACTT
>NZ_AZGF01000068.1 GCF_001434475.1 Paucilactobacillus suebicus DSM 5007 = KCTC 3549
CAATCCATATCATCAAGCGTAGACGCAAGTAGCACAAGGAATTACAATAATAATCCACCTTGAATTTTATAACATTTCAAGGTGGTGTTTTTATACATAATTTTATGTTGCCCAAAATTTGACCAAAATAAAAAAGGCTTTTGCCTTTTATACATTTGGATAGTTTTCAATATTGTTAGTAAACAGGGTCGAATGGGTCAACTTATTTCTGTTATTGTAAATCATCTTTAACATCATATAAAGTTTTTCCTTTTGCAATTTGCAAGAATATTTTTGAGTGATCTTCTGGATTAATGACTGCAAAATTAGAATATTTTGAATATCCTGATTTTTTCAGCGTCTTTGATTCATATTTAACGGCTTTAGTGTAGGATTCCCATACAGAAACCTGTCCGCTATCCATTTGCTGGTACATATCGCAATTTGGATCAAGTACTGCTTCAAATGCCTGGTCTTTTTTAATCCATTTGAACTTAGTTGTACCTGTTTCATCAGGCTCTTTTAAGTCCTTGTTAACCAGTTTTGCAACGTACTTAGGTGTCACCTTGTGAGCACTAGCTGTGGAACTTCCAAAATAGGCCCCACAAACTAATGCTAGTAATACAACAAACAGTCGAGTAAACCGTTTTTTCATTATAAATCCCCCCGAGATATATTTAATTATCAGCTTTTAACGTCATCAGGGTTGGACGTAGTTACATAAAGACTACTTATATTTTTTAGATTTACTTATCACGTTTCTTTTAATATTTTTAACAATCTATACTATACCATATATATCTTATGGAATTGTCAAAATTATTTAGCCATGTTAACTATTTTTTTGTGAAAATAGTTTTTACGATTGAGTTGTGACAAATACTCGATTAGTAATTAATATAGTTAAAAAAATTAACTTAGCAAAGTGAGTTAATGCATGTTTAGCATAATCTCGAAAATCAAATTAGAAAAGCGTTTGA
>NZ_AZGF01000069.1 GCF_001434475.1 Paucilactobacillus suebicus DSM 5007 = KCTC 3549
CACATATCCAAAGAACGCTCCTATCCTAGTAAGTATCAAGTAATAATACAAACCTTAATTTGTGCAATGATACTAACAATAGAAATGGAGTAATCAAATGACAAAAATATTAATACTGGGTGCAAATGGTCAAATTGCAAAAATTGTACGTGACCGCTTGTTAAATGAAACTAAAGACCAATTAACATTGTATTTACGTCGTGCCAATCGTATTGGTGAAGTGCAGTCTGCACGCGAAAACGTGATTGAGGGCGATGTTAATGATTATGAAACACTACGCCATGCTATGGTTGGTCAAGATATTGTTTATGCAAATCTTGGTGGTGAGTTTGAACCAATGGCAGCTAATATAATCAAAGCAATGGAAGCAACTGGCGTTAACAGATTGATCTACGTGACTGGATTAGGCTTATATCATGAAGTACCCGGTGAGTTTGGCTGTTGGGTTGAATCATCAATTGGTACACCAATTATGGACGACACACGTCGAGCTGCTAAAATTATTGAGAATTCTAATGTAAACTACACGATTATTCGTGCAGCTTATATGAACAATGATCACGAAATTGACTATGAATTGACCGAAAAGGGAACACCATTCAAGGGAACTATTATTTCCCGGGAAAGTATTGCTGATTTGATTATGAAGGTTATTAATGATCCCAAACTACATGAATTTAGTAGTTTAGGTATCAATAAACCAGGAACTGATGGAGATCGCCCGTACTAATCTGAATGATAAAGCCACACTGATGCTTTTAGACAAAGCTTATCAGCGTGGCTTTTTTAAAATTGTCAGTAAAAGCAAGGTTACGATGATCTATGCAGCTGTTATTAGTTGGTGTACTATCATAATGAAAATGTTATGTAGAAAGCCGGTTTATCATGG
>NZ_AZGF01000007.1 GCF_001434475.1 Paucilactobacillus suebicus DSM 5007 = KCTC 3549
CTATCAGTACCAAATATTGTAGAACCTTAAAATTCATGGCATTGCTTCTCATTTTATTCTCGTAAACGTTCATTTGTCGCATTTCTCAATAATCTGTAAAGAGTGGCCACAATTGGTACACCCAAAAGCATCCCCAAAATACCACTAACACCGCTACCAATAGTAATTGCGGCAAGTACCCAAATACCTGGTAGTCCAATTGACGTACCGACAACGCGAGGATATATCAAATTGCCTTCAATTTGTTGTAAGACAAGAATAAATACAATAAATAAAATTGCCTTAATTGGGGAATCCACAACAATCAGTAAGAAACCAACTGTTGCACCGATCCACGCACCAAAGATTGGTATTAATGCCATCATTCCAACAAATGCACCAATTGAAACGGCGTATGGAAATCTAAATATGAGCATACCCACTATACACAACGTTCCCAACACAAAGGCTTCTGTAACTTGACCAATAATAAAGCTTGAGAAACATTGATTGGTGGTTTTCAAAATATAATCAATTTTCTTAATGTGCTTTTCGTTCATAAACGCACGTTCAACTCGTTTAATATTACGTCCTAACTTCTCCTTAGAACTCATAATATAAATTGCAAAGGTAAACGCCAACACAAAGTTAACAACACCGCTTGTAACTTTAGTAAAGATTGTAACAGTTGAACCCAGCACCCCACCAACGCCAGTTGTAAAGTATTTCATCACCTTTGATTGAATACTTGTCCAATCTATATTAGATGTACTTAACCGATGTTGAATCAATGGAAATTGGTCAGTATTTTGAACCCACGAGATTACATTACTGACAACTTTAGGTACCGAAGTGAAAAACTCAGTCAATGCAGTCACGAACTGGGGCAATACTAGCCGTAATACGCCAGAAAGAACTAGTAACACTATAATTAACGTTAAAAGTATTGAAACCGGACGTTTGGTTGCCAATACAATTTTTTTTGTTGATTTGGGAAAGTACCACTTTTCAATTCGAGAACACAATAAGTTAAGCACGTATGCGAGAGCTCCCCCAAATATTATCGGCAACACAATACTAATTACACTGGTACAAAAGTCTAACAACTGCTTTGGATATATTAACAATGCGGCAATTGCCACAATCGCAATTGCATATTTAATTATTTGTTTTCTAGATATACTCAATTTCAGACCCCACAATTCATCTACGCCTGCCTTATGATATCAAATTTAGTTCTTGGTTGATACATGGACAGTAAATTTTAGTCCCTCGGGCTGTGTAAGCGCCTGTAGCTGTTGAAATAGGATCAGTACCCAGCCAAATACACTAATAAACGCTAGAAGTTCATACCCGGTTAACGATAGATATCCAATTGGCTTAAAAGCAATTGAAACTGCCACAAGAATTCCACCAATTATGTAAGAGAATCCTAAAAATTCCCTCGTAATCTTTGGTAACATCCACCTAATTCCAACAATCATCAGCAGAACCAAGTATGATAAAGTGGTTGCAATTTGATCGTGAATGAAGTGAAACTGTTTATCATTTGTAAATACGCCTATTGCTCCAAGACAAACTGCCGTCATAGTTAGTAATACTCTCAACGTCATTAGCCGTTTCCCGCGAAAATAAGGCCTCAACGACACAAATAAA
Organism: Paucilactobacillus suebicus DSM 5007 = KCTC 3549; assembly: GCF_001434475.1. Taxonomy (GTDB): domain Bacteria; phylum Bacillota; class Bacilli; order Lactobacillales; family Lactobacillaceae; genus Paucilactobacillus; species Paucilactobacillus suebicus. Next base: position 1,636 of record NZ_AZGF01000007.1, read on the forward strand.
TAATCAATGAGAACGATCATAATTAAAGCAGAAAAAATCAATGTCAGATTAAATTGCCAAGAATTTTTAGCTAAATTCGTTCCTAAAAAGCTCAAATTATGCTCCCACCAATGTCGATTACCATTAGATGCCATTGAGATAATGACACCAATCATAATCACACCAGCAAACACAGTTGTTAAACTAAGCGGAGATATTCTAGAAGCAGCCTCGATCATAATGTAATAAATGAAAAAACAAAATATCAGTACGATGCCGGTCGCCGTTACTAAATCAAATGAAATATCAGGGAATATGATTCCAAACACCCAAAAAATCCCTAATAAAACCAAAAGTAAAATCAGAGCAATCGAAACAATAATTGTTGGAAAGTTTCGCCAATAAATATTTTTTAACATTCTATTGGTGGAATGTTGTCGTGCTTGAACGAAAAAAATGCCAAAAAGAATCATGCCAACGATGACACCCAAGATAATGATACTGCTGGCAATTGAATACCCACCGCCAAATTTAATCTGAGTCTGATTTCTTGTTCCAAAATATAGTAGAAACATTACGCTGCTAAAAAGCGCGGGTAGCAATGACCACAAAAACTTCATCAATGATGAAGGCTCATTACTATCGCTTTCTTGAATAATTAGACTATCATTTTTTAAAACGGCGTTCAACGTATCGCCATCATTTAATTTAAGTTGTTTAACCATTTCATCAGGCAGACTAATAGTTAAATCTTTGTTTGTCATTATTGAATTGTCCCCCAAGGATTTAATAATCCTATTATATCCAAATTTAGCTACTGTGAGCAAAGTTTAATTATCGTTTATTTTTTGTTTGCAAGCTCAGCTGTCGCCTATCACATGTTACAATAATCATTGATTGTTTCACAATTAATTCAACGTAAGGATTTAATAAGTCATGGTTAACCTATGGGGAAAATTTAGATCAAATATCTACCTTCAATACATATGCTGTTTTTTAGTTTGTGCATGCATAATTTTTGCGGTCGTCCCGCTAACAGGATCAACATTAATTTGGAATTCTGATGGAATTACCCAGCATTATCCTGCATTAATTTATTGGCGTCGAATGTTACGAGGATTAATATTGCACCATCACATCTGGGCTCAGTGGGACTGGAATCTAGGCCTTGGTCAAGATACAATTCAAACATTTTCCTATTATGTGATGGGTGATATTTTTACGTATCCTTCAATTTTATTCCATGAATCACAAATGGCTGCCTATTACTCGATAATGATTGTTGTGAGGTTATTTTTAGCTGGACTATCGTTTATTTTTGCTGCTAAACATCTAATCCGTACGAATAAACAATGGACTATCCTAGTTGCCAGTTTCGTATACATGTATTCCGGCTACGCTTCATATGTAACTTTCGCACACCCATTCTTTCTAAATCCATTAATTATCATGCCGTTACTCATATATGGGCTTCACAGAGCAATGATAAGTGATAAGTATGGCATGCTCAGTATAATGACTGCCTGGGCACTGTTTAATAACTTCTATCTTGGGGCAATAATGGGGCTTGGGGTTGCCATTTATTGGGTTATTTTTGTTTCTGTTGATCGAAATTTATTTAAATTAACAAAAATCATTAAAGTTATTATTAGTGTTGCTGCTGGTGCTCTAACCAGTGCAGTACTCTTTCTACCTTCCTTTTATCAGTTAACTGTATCAACCCGTTCCTCGTCAAAATTGGCTAATGGCATGACCTGGTATCCTCTGTCCTACTACTTTACACTACCCGGTTTGTCCCTTAGCGATTATGCGAGACCGTACTGGGTGACTGGTGGATTTTTAGCGATTGGTTTAATTGGCATTACTTGGTCGATAAGACGCTTTAAAAAATACAAAATTATTAACATTACCCTTCTGACCGGATTCATCATTCTTCTGTCACCAATTTTGGCTGCTTTAATGAATGGCGGCTCTTCGCCATCAAACCGATGGACATTTCTCCTAATGATGCCGATCGCTTTTACAGTCATCTTTATGTTAAATCACCTACGAGAGCTGACTAGCCATGATTTCATTTGGTGGACAGTGGTTGGTATCATCGTGACATTCAGTTTGTTTGCAGGAAATAAATTCAAATTTACGTATGATCTTGGCAGTGTCATGGTCATCTATTTTGCCACCTTATTAATCTTTGCAATTGTAAATTCAAATCAGAATCTCCGTTTTAAAACATCTATCCTCGCTACTTCATTGATTCTTGTTACTGGCCTAAATGCCGTTATTATGATGCGTGACAGACACACAAACCAGATGTCATCGACAACATCAACATTAATTTCAAGCCAAACAGCCCACCAGTTAACAAATACTCAGAAGGCTTACAAACAAATAAGTAAAAATGATACACACAGGACATTAGTTGATGGTCAGCTAAGAACCTACACAGGCAAATCGCCAGCAGACAACTTACCGATACTTGCCGAGACCAAAAATATTAACAGTTATTGGTCGCTTCAAAATAGTAGCTTAAACGAATTAAATTCTTCATTGGAGAATAATACTAGTAATCCTAATGACACTACCAATACTGCTGACTTCAGGTCATTAATGCTTCGTTATCTTGGTGTAAGTCGACTGTTTCTGAATGATGATGAATCAGTTCCAAATGGTTATGAAGCAACTGGACGCCAAATTAACAGCCAAACCGAATACGTTGCAAACTCAACGGTTCCATTAATTTATAAGGCTGCTGGAACTTTGAATACGGCACAGTTTAATTCTTTGTCGACATCACAAAAAGAAACCGCACTGCTTTCAAATTTGGTCACAAATAAAAAATCATCTAATCCAGATACTTCATTGTTAAGTAAAGTTGTTCAAATCAAAACTAACTTATTACCGACTAACGCTGATAAATTAACCAAAACTCAGCACATTTCTGTATCAACACCAACAACGAAACTGACACCTACCACAATTACTTGGCCTACGAATAAGTCAATTAAAGGTTATGAGTTGCATGCACAACTGACAAATATCAGGTATTCAGCTGGATCATTTAGTGAGCGACATAAAAAAGCTCTTGATTACTATATTGAAAATCATAATGAAGAAATTATGATGGCTGGTCAAGAAACAGACTTAAGGTATAATCCAACTTTGTATAACTTCAGCTGGTTGAGAAAAAATGTTATGAGTTATGCAGCGACTACCGGTGAGTTTGACATTGGTTTAAACTATGATGGTGTCTCGAATACGTTTAATCAAACTGGTATCAACGATTTATCGTTCTACACACCACGTTCTTCAACTACTCTGAATCTTGGTACTATCACTTCAACAGATGAGGACAACAACTCAATCTCCTTGTCATTGCCGACTTCTGGCAAAACATCTTTCGACATCACACTATGGGCAGTTCCAACTGGTAAAAGTGTCGATAAAACGATTGCTAAGGATAAAGCCGCTAAGGATATTACGATGACTAAAAATGGTGTCACGGCTAAATACACATCAAGCAAATCTGACATTTTAGCAACAACTATCCCCTATTCAAAAGGCTGGCATCTTGCTGGAAGTAAGAGTGCATTACCAAAAGTTAACAAAGGTTTTATTGGCATCCCTGTTCATAAGGGCAAAAATAATATTAAGTTAATCTATCGAACCCCTCTCTTAACAATGGGAGTTTTTGCTTCAATCTTTGGCATAATTATCATCGGACTTATACTGATTGTTGAAAGGTTCCTGTAAACTAAAAAGTGGCATTCATTTAACGTCTAGATTCGTTAAGTGAAGACCACTTTTTTTAGAGTTTGGTACCAACGTAATAGTGAATACACATTGTGATAATGCCGACAATCACATTCCTAATAATTGCGGTTTTAGTCAATCCATCGCCAAGTTTGGCACTTAAATATCCCGTCAATGCAACTGATAAAATAACTGCAATAATTGTCCCAGGCCACTGTATAGATACTGGAAGCATTGTCATCGCTACTAATGGAAAAATACCACCTGATGCAGCAGATATCAATGACGAAAACGCCGCATTCCATGGGCTCATATAATGTCCAAGTTCAAGATCATACTTGATTCTAACGATCGTTCCAAGTGCATCTTTTTTCATCAGTTCAGTAGCAATATCTTCTGCAGTTTTATGTGATACACCACGCTCAACATAATACTCTGCCACAATTTTTTGTTCAGCTTCAAAATTAGTTTTTAATAATTTTTCCTCAGTGGCAACGGCAGATTTTTCAGTATCTTTCTGAGAGCTCACGGATGCATACTCTCCTGAAGCCATCGAAAATGCACATGCTAAAAGATCTGACAATCCAGCAATCATAATTGTAAATTGGTTCGTTGTTGCAACTGCCACAGAAAACAGGACACCAACAACCGTTAAAATTCCATCATTGGCGCCTAACACTCCTGCACGAAGAGTATTAGAACGCTCAGCCATTGTCATTTTGGTTTTGCGTGCCTTAAGCGATTGGCCAACTGGCCGTAATTTCTTTGATTCCATATCTATCAATTCCCTTTAACTTTCTACGCAAACACAGACCCAATTAAATAAGTAATCAGCATTGTTAATAGGCCGGATACTACGTTTCTTAGCATAGCTTTACCCTTATTGGCATTTCCTAAAACAGCAGCCGCACCACCAGTAATCAATAACGCAACCGTCACAGCCCCCACAGTTGCTATGATCCGATACGAAATATTAATTGAAGTAATTGCAATCAACGGCAGTAATGAACCAATGGGAAACGAGATCATCGATGCAATTGCAGCAGCAATTGCACTTGTTTGTTCCTTTGGGTTAAATCCATACCTTTCACGAGTGGCAACACTTAAAGGATCCTTAGATAACATTTCTTGCGTCGCCTTATGCGCAAGTTCAGAAGATATCCCCGTTTTTTGGTATTTATTCTTAATAAAATTGAATTCGCCCGCATAATTTTCTTTCAAAGCTGCCTGTTCACGAATAACTGCTCTTTTTTCCGAATCTCTTTGTGTGCTGACTGAAACCCATTCACCCATCGCCATTGAAATAGTGCCAGCTAGCATCCCTGCAAATCCTGCTAAAAAAATTGCATAAGATGAAGCATGTGCTCCCGCGACCCCAATAACTATTCCGGCGACCGAAACGATACCATCGTTGGCTCCCATAACACTGGCACGAATAACATTTATTCTAGCAGCCAGGCTCACATTACGCTTTGAATTCTTCATTTTGTCACCTTCTTTAGAATTATTCTCATCTAGAACAACTATGATTATAATTTGTTGTGATTAAAAAGTAAAGTATATACAACCATTTCTAATATCAATCTCATGTTCAACTAAAATCATTTAATTAGAACAATTCTAAATCGCAAAGAAAGCCGAATAGTGGTAATGATTTGAAAAATATGGTTTAATTGGTATAATAAATTAGTTACAAAACGAAAGGAAGATTGCTTGTGGCTTCAAATGATGTAATTGAACAAACTCGACAAGTGCTTAAAAAGAATCATTTAAGAATTACAGCACAGCGGCATATCATTTTGGCCTACTTAGCAAGCCATCATAATCATCCGTCTGTTGAAATGATTCGTGAGGGTCTGAATAAAGAATTACCAAATTTAGGACCAGCAACTATATACAATACTTTAAATACGTTCGTTGACCACGGAATAGTTATTGAATTACAAAATGGTGACGGTAGCACTCACTATGATTACTTTGAGAATCATCACTATCATGCTATTTGCACTAACTGTGGCAAAATTACTGATATTGCGTATGAAGGTTTTCACGACATGGAAAAAGAGTTGGAATCAAAGGCTGCGGCACAATCTGGCTACATGATTTCTGGTAATCATGTTGAAGTCTATGGTTTGTGTCCCGAATGCCAATTAAAGTTAAGAATCAGACATCCTGAATAGCAAAAAGATCCGCCACGATTGCTTTTAGCATTTGTGGCGGATCTTTTTTATTTTATTTCAATATTAGCTGACAAACACATTAGAATAATCATTCTATGCTTTCGCCATTATTAATCAGCAAGTACCGTTGCTTTCAAGCTGCTTGCAACAGTGCCAACATAATAATCATGATCTCTAAAGTATTGTGTCGTAGTCTTTTCTTTTTCTTTACCATCATATTTAGCAACGAGTGCCATCGCTTCTTTGCGTGAAACCTGCTCTGGACGTTTAGCCAAATCATCATCCCAGCTAAATCCAAGCAGTTCAACCGCATGTTCTTTATTATAGGCACGAACCACGTAGCTGTTACTGTTTAAATCTGTTACAACATAGAAATAGTGTTTTTGAACCTGGTCGCTTGTACCATTTGCGGCATCATCATCCAAATCAAGCAGTTTACCTACCATATCGAACTGCTTCTTATCTTCAAGATATTCTTCACATGCCTCACAAGTGTCCCTGTGATCTCCGGGATTATGTGGGTCAACCGTTAAATTATCGTGCATCAAAACATTATTAGATATCTTCGCTAATAAAATGCCTCGATACTTCTTCAACTTTGTCCGACGTTCGTTTTTTCTACTCCTTGTAACATATTAAAACATCCCCTCTTAGATCCTTAGCGCGTAAAAGCCGTCCCCGTTTGTTAAATGATCTTTTTCTTATCCAGTGCTATGATTGAAATATAATGTACTTACGGGTTTATTTCCAATAAATTTGAAAAATAATTCACTAAATCTCACTTTTTGTTACTTCAGTCCACAATATTCGAGATTTCTATAAAATTGTCATGTAAGCGGTACCTTTTTCCCAAAAAGTATTATACGATCAATCTGTACTTTCCAGATGGCCAAATCAACAAAACTTGGAGGAATTGTTGTGTACCGTTTTTTTGATCAACCACAGTTAAATACTTCTAAAAATTCCCTAACAAGCAGTGAATTAATAGTCTTCAAGAATAAAGATAATCGTTGGAAGAAATGCAAAAATGTTAATCGAGAAATTTTATTAAATCTGGTACGCTCCATTGGACCAGATTTTAGAACCAAGTTACCATCAGTTTCTATTAATTGTTCACAAAATCAATTTATTGATCCATTAATTTCTGACGCATTGATTAGCCTACAACATCAAATTTTTCCACTTTACCTTAGAGTCGAATTAACCACCAACAAATCTATCAACCGCCAAATTAATGCTCTTGTAGCACAGGCCGAAAACTACAGACAGCATGGTATTCAAATTAGCATCGACGGGGCAGATCAAATTACTAATTTGCACGTTTTAATGCCACTGCTTGAACAAACTCGTGAAATAAAATTTATGATTCACAAGGATACAAATCCTCAATTAATTAAATTCTGGCAAATAGTAACCAGAAAAAAGCACTTACGCTATATCGTTTATAACGTATCAACTAGAGAAGAAAATAACATTTTATATAATTTTACAATTCCATTTAGGCAAGGAACATATTACGGCTTAGGCCATGAACTAAGTATGTGAGCCAGCTTAAAGAGGTCACGGATTAAATTAATCCGTGACCTCTTTTTTGAATCTACCTATCTAATTCGACTTTGCAACTGCAGCTTGCGCTAAAATATTCAAATAATTGAATGGGCGATCAAATTGTGGTTGGAATAGCATATCAACAAATGCTAAAAAGTCAATTGTGTTTTCATTTTGAATACATACAGAAATTGTATTAGCAGACTGAGAAACATCATAATCACTCATGAATTGTGCACCAAGAATCTTTCGAGTTGCCTTATCCCATACTAGTGTCATTAGAATTGGCGTTGTCGATGGCATAAATTCAGGCCGATAATTATCCTCTACCGTGACTGAATCGGCATCAAATCCCTCTGACTTTGCATGTTCAAGGGTCATTCCTGAGGAAACGAGCGTCTTACCATACAACTTTAATCCTGAGGATGACTGAGTTCCCATGTATTTTATCGTTGGAGCAAAAATATTAATTCCTGCTAACGTTCCTTGCCGTACAGCGTTCGTTGCTAAAGGAATATAGGCATCTTTTTTAGTTGGATTATAGTGAACGGCAACTGAATCACCAGCACCATATATGTCAGGATTCGAAGTCTGCATATAATCATTTGTTTTAATTGAGCCGTCCTTGTTCATGTCAACAATACCTTCGAATAGTTTTGTATTTGGACGAAAACCAATACATAAAATTGCCATATCTGCATCGTATGATCCACGATTTGTTTCAACAGTAACTCCGTTTCCTGTATCCTTAAACCCCGTGACCATCTGATCCAACTGGATATTCACTCCATTGTCTTCAAATGTTTTTGCCAACCGATTCGTATATTCTTCATCAAAATACTTACTTAACATTCTTGGTAGTCCGTCAACAAGCGTAACATCATGATGCTGTTTGTTGTATGCCTCAACAAGTTCTACTCCGATATAGCCACCGCCGATAACAACAATTTTCTTCGATTTCTTTGCATTTTCGAAAAGTTTTTTTGCATGATCATAATTTTTGCAAAGATATACGTGATCCCCATTGATACCTTCGATAGGTGGAATAACTGGCCACGATCCCGTTGTGACGATTAATTTATCATATGAATCCGTCTTTTTTTCACCAGTTACCAGATCCGTAACTTTAATTTCTTTATTCTCCGAATCAATCTCAGTTACATCATGTTGCATGTGAACTTCAGCACCTAGCTTAGCAAGTGTCTCCGGACTTGAATAAAATAATCCCTGAGGATCCTTTACTTCTCCGCCAAGATACAAGGCTATTCCACAAGAAAGAAACGATAAATTATCATTTCTCTCATAAATGGTAACTTCTGTCTCTGGATGAGCAGCCAATATTTGATTAGCAGCTGCCGTTCCCGCATGTGTACATCCTACAATAATAACTTTCATTCTATTCACTCTTCCTTCACTAAAGTATTATTGAAACCGATTACAATTTTATTTTACCGCATCTTATTTTAAATGAAAGAGGTTATCGACAATTAAAAGTATTTTTTTGATATTAATTTCACATTAAATTATATTTGCGCTATATCACCGATGTTTAGCATATTCTACTATTATCATATGATAAATTAATAGCTTATTTCGTTTAAAAATGGCCACCGCGTGTTATCTAACTCCGCCATTTTGTATTATTTATCACATAAAAAAAGAAGTTGAATTTTTATTTCAACTTCCATTAAAAACCAAAATTTAATTATCTACTTCAGTCCAGCAATATACTTGTACACTTGCTGTCCTGCTTGACGTCCAAACACAACTGTTTCAGCGATTGAGTTACCACCGATTCGATTATTGCCATGAAGCCCTCCCGAAACTTCACCAGCGGCAAATAATCCACCAATGATTTTTTCATCATTATCTATCACTTCAGTCTCAGCTGTTACATTGATACCACCCATTGTGTAGTGAATCGCCGGTGAAACATGAATTGCAAAGAAAGGCCCTTCTTCAATCGCACGCATGCCAGTTTGCCGTCCATACAAACTATCTGTATTACGAGCAACATCTTGATTCCATTTCACTTGTGTTTGATTTAAATTATCCGATGAAACACCAATTTGATCTGCTAATTCGGTAATTGAAGCTGCAGACGTAACTAAACCAACATGATCATAGAATTCGATTGCCTTAACACGATCTCTGATAGCCTGGTCAAAAATCAGATAAGCACCAGTGCCACCTAAATTATCAATGGCGGCAGTCACATTTTTTCGTGTGTCTAACTCGTCAACAAATCGTTGTCCCTGATTATTTACAAGTATGGCTCCTTCACCACGAACAGCTTCGCCAATCAAATAAACATGGTCAGTGTCTTGCTGAACAGTTGGGTGTACCTGAACCTGATCCATGTCAACAAGTTTCGCTCCTGCCTCAGTTGCTAATGTTATTCCGTCACCAGTTGCACCAGGTTGATTAGTGGTATTGTAACCGGCTAAATCTGGTCGATATTTCGTAATCAAGTTGGAATTAGCACCAAATCCACCAGTCGCCAAAATGACAGCATCACTATCAATATTAAACTGCTGATCTTGTTTGCTGGCTCTTACACCGGTAATTCTGTTAGCATCCTTAACCAAGTGATCTACTTTAATGCCAGTAAATAGCGGAATTGATGTTTTATCAATTTGTTTGAGCAGTTCATTAATTAAAAATGCACCAATTGGGGCCATTGAACTGGGACGATGGGTTCTTTTCGTTTTCATTCCCCCAGTGATCGTCAAATCATCTAAAATAATTCCGTGTTCTGCCAACCAGTCAATGGCTAATGCACCATGTTGGGTAAAGTAACGTAGCATAGCTGGATTATTTTGTTTGCCACCACCTTCAAATGTTTCGTCATAGAAATTATCCATGCTGTCGATAATGTGATGTTCAAGTTGCACACTTGTCTCAGCTGCATTCATGCCAGATGAAGCACGAGTCGAATTACCACCAATTCGATCCATTTTTTCTAACACTACGGGAGATAGTCCTAGCTCATAGGCCTGGAGCGCACTAGTCAATCCTGTAGCCCCTGAACCAATGATCACAACGTCATAATGATCTTCAAGTTGACTAATATCGTTTGGTTCAAATATAAATTTTTCTGCCATTACCTATTCCTCCTCGGTACGATCAATATTCGTCATTTTAATTGGGTCAACCCACTCATCAAATTGATCACTAGTGACCAATCCAGACTTCATAGCCGCTTGTTTCAGTGACGTATTGTTCTTTTGAGCATCTTGCGCAATCTCCGCACTTTGGTGATATCCAATATGAGGAGATAGAGCCGTCACCGTCATCAATGAATGATTCACAAGTTCCTGCATTCGATCTCTGTTAACTGTTAAGCCGTCAATCATTCGGTCCGCAAAACCAATCATAGTTTCCGTCAGCAAATCAGTGGATTCCAAAAATGAACTAATAATTACCGGCTTATAAACGTTCATTTCAAAGTTTCCTTGGCTAGCCGCAATGCTGATTGTCACATCATTCCCCATTACTTTAGCGGCTGCCATCGTAATTGCCTCAGCCTGCGTTGGATTAACCTTGCCCGGCATAATTGAAGAACCGGGCTCATTTGCAGGAATATTTAATTCATTGTAACCAGCACGTGGGCCACTGCCTAAAAACCTAACATCGTTAGCGATTTTCATCAGATCACTAGCCAACGTCTTCAAGCCTCCATGGACAACGTTCAAGCCTGAATGGTTGGCAAGTCCCGTAAATTTATTATTATTGGCCGAAAATGGCATTTCATAAAGATCACTAATTTGCTTAGCAATGTTCTCTTTAAATTTTGGAACAGCATTTAATCCTGTTCCGACCGCTGTTCCACCAATGGCAAGATCATAAAGAGTCGGTTTTAGTTGTTTTAGATACTCATAATCGTTGTTGAGTGCTCCCACCCATCCACTAACTTCTTGACCAAATGTTAATGGCGTTGCATCTTGCAAATGAGTTCGGCCAATTTTAACAACTCTCCAATACTCATCTTGCTTTTGTTTAAGCTCGGCAATTAAATGTTTGAGCGCCTTTTGTAGTTTTGTAATTGCTAGAGCAGCGGTAATATTCATCGCCGTTGGAAAAATATCATTAGAACTTTGCCCTTTATTAACGTGATCATTGGGTAAAATCTCTACGTTAGCATCAATATTATTAGCAACATGACTAATAACTTCATTCACATTCATGTTCGTTTGAGTTCCTGATCCGGTTTGATAAACGACCAATGGAAATTGTTGACGCATGACTTCATCACTTTCACTAAGTAACGAATCGACAGCCTTAATGATTAAATCTGCCTTATTACTTTCAATATTATTTAATTTTCGATTAGCAACTGCAGCAGCTCTTTTTAATTGAAGTAACGTTTTAATAAGAGACAACGGCATCGGTTCGCCAGCCCTAAAATTTTGGTGACTACGTTGCGTTTGCGGTCCCCACAACGCATCCTTTGGTATTTTGACGGGCCCTAAAGTATCCTCTTCAACACGATAATCTTCCATTGTAATCCGCCTTTCAGTTCTTTTCTCTAATCTTAGTTTAATGATCAATCACATTCAACATTATTTTATAAACGACTAATCACTTCCTCAACATTTTTAATGCTCACAGAAATTGTACCATCTGGATTATTAATAAACTCGATAAGGTTGGGATCCTGATAAACTTCTAACGGAATCGACATTTCAATACCGTTTGAAAGCTTCAGTTTTTGTTTGCCATATTTTTTCTTAGCAATTGTTTGAATGTCATTAGACACCGGAATACGTGTAGCACTAACCTTTTCAACTATCTGATCATGGAACTCGGTTTGCGCGACGTGATTATCCTTAAAAACTGTGGCCGCCACAGCCTCTGTGTCTATTAATCCATCATTATCAATTGTTGTACTAATAGCATCCTTGACTTGATTAGTAACTTCAAATTTTGGTAGTTCATACTTCTTACCAACCTTTTCAGCCACTTTCTTTACAGTTTTAACACTGTCTTCTAATGATGCAATCGGCTCACTATCAATCACTTTTGAAGATAGATAGTCGATTTTTTCACCAGAAAAATTGTATTTTTTTTCGATCAGCTCAAATGCAAGATTGTCCACATTAACACTAAAAGCCTCATCAGCCTTTTGTGTTTTTCCCGATAAAATTGACTGATGTATCATCAAGTCATTAAATACTTTACCATCTTCATCACCAACCATATGCGTAAATTGTTGGTGATAATTTATTTTTAAAAATGCCATGTACAACTGAGCATCTTTTTCAAACGTCACAATAAATATGTCTGCGCTGGGAGCATCTTCGCTCTGAGAGTATACTTCATACCATTTTCTTACAATATCACTACTAGTATTTTCAAAATCAGTGTTTAATTGTTTAATCAAGCCTCCAATGACAGAATCTTCTCTAATCACTCCCGTCTTTGTTTGAGCTGATGTAATCTTCTTAATTTTATTAGTTAGATATTCTCGCGTATTGATGTTTTCAAGATCCAACCTTACTTGAGAATAGATCGGATCACCAAAACTACGGTCAATAACATGTAAAACTGCTTGTTTCAGATATATATCCATTAATAACTCTCCTAATCTATTGCGTCACTGTGTATTACAATAGCATAGTGAATTAATCAGCTCAAATTGATTTTATTAATATTTCAATGGTATTATTGCTTAGTTAGTTAACTTTAATTCGGAGGAGTTTTTTCATGGGAAATACTAAACTTAGTGGCCTGTTTCTGTTGTGGCTTGGTGCATCGATTTCAATTGCAGAAATTGTTACTGGTACGCTTGTAGCACCACTAGGCTGGATATACGGTCCAATAGCCATTATTACCGGTCATTTAATAGGTTGTATATTATTCTTACTACCGGCTGGATATATTTCTGCACAACGACACCAAACGGCGATTCAAGCCACTGAAATGTCTTTTGGCAAACTCGGTGTCGGTCTATTTTCAATTTTAAACGCTTTACAGTTATTGGGCTGGACAGCCGTGATGATCGTGAACGCTCAGTTAGCAATGAATGCCATCAACCAACGCCTATTTAATTTCAAGTCTCCGATATTAATGAGTAGTATCGTTGCGATCTTAATTATTATTTGGCTGTTATTGAAACACGATTGGCTATTCAGAGTTAATAACTTCATAGTGATCTTACTAGCAATCGGCTCAATTATATTATTATTTACCGTCATCACGAGTGGCCAGATTGCACCTCACGCTAACCTTGTTGCGATTAGTTTCGGTGGCGCTGTTGAATTAAGCGTCACCATGGCATTATCATGGCTACCTTTGATTGGAGACTATACTACAACTACTAGCAAGCCGTTTCTAACCAGTCTTGCCAGTGTTGCCGGATATTTCATCGGCAGCTGCGTCATGTTTCTAATAGGTATGGCAAGCGTACTAATTACTAAGAGTACAGACTTTACCACAGTTTTGTCACATTCAAATTTAGGATTGATTGCACTCTTAATCATCGTTTTTTCAACAGTGACAACCACATTTATGGACGCATATTCAGCTGCCACAAATATCAATAACCTAACTCATTTTGGTAAAGTAGGAATTTGGGGTAGTGCAATCACTGTCCTTGGACTGGTAATTGCACTCACTGTTTCACTTTCGTATTATCAAAACTTTTTATATGCAATTGGGGCCGTCTTTACGCCATTGTTTACTATTGTTTTTGTAAGCTACTTTGTATTAAAAGGAAGTCTCCCTGCCTGGATTAACTTTTGCTGGTGGATTATTGGAGTAATATCCTACCACTGGATGCAAACATTGAACCTTTGGAGTGGCCCAACACTGGCACTCCTCCTTTGCTTAGGTGCGTGCGTTTCGTTAAACGGATTTTTAATGAAAAATAAATTGCGAAGATAAAAAATTTAAACAAACGTTTCTATTATTTATAAGCAACGTCAAAATTCCTAATTCAGTGATTTAATTTATCTAGTTAAAACGTCTACTCATTGACACATAGGGCCCCGTAAGACTAAAAATTCAGAATTTAGTCTTGCGGGGCCCTATGTCATGGAAGCAAAATATCTTTATTACCATTTTTTATAGCAAATTAATATCATTTTATATTTAATTGTTAACGATATTGTAAGTTGTCTTACCATCCGAAGCAGTAAACATCGCTGTATTATCATTACCTGGCTCTTGAATACTGATTGAATATCCATCGCCAGCAACCTTTTGAAGTTGTGTTGAGGTTTTGGTAAGATTTTTAGTAAATGAACTCCAGCCAGCTTGATCTGCCTGATCCGGATTTTTAATAATATAATTCAAAGCTTTCACCGTATTACTATCTGTCGGTAAAATTTTATATGTTTTACTGCCACTATCAAACGTGACACCACCAATACTGCTATAATTTTTTTTCAATTGACTTAAAAGATTCTGCTGTGTGGTTGACTCTGACTGCTGACTTGTTTGACCCGTTAATCCACCTTGATTAGGTGATGAAAAAGATGCTGAAGAGCTTGTACTTGAGACTTGCTGGCTCACTTGAGAAGATGAACTGGCAGAAGATGATGTACTACCGTTATTCCACATAGGTAATTTAAAAAACGCAAAAATCGCCACGGCTAAACTTACTACAACCATAAAGGTCGGCCATGCCCAATTTCCATAACGTTGCCATGAATTCATCAGATAGAATACACTAAGAATTAAAAATAAAACTGCGATAATCAAAATAAATAAAAAAAGCATGAGACAATAGCTCCTTTGCCGATTGGCATAATTTTAAATTGTTTATGGTCGAGACTTTCGGTACAATTAATTCATTAACTAATAAGAGGTGCGTACATGAAAAACATATATCTTGCTGGTCCATTCTTTAGTGATGAACAGATCTCTCGTATTGCCAAGGTTGAAAAAGCATTAGAAATAAACAAAACTGCTGGACAGGTATTCAGTCCACGTCTATCAGACGAAAATGATAACAGCATAAACGAAGGATCTCCAGAATGGGCAAAAGCAATATTTACAAAAGATGTTACCGAAATTGACAAAGCAGACGTAATTGTCGCCATCGCTGACTTTGAAAATCAAAATATTGATAGCGGAACTGCTTTTGAAATTGGCTATGCATACCATTCTAATAAGCCAATAATTCTATTGCAAGAGCTTGATGAACAATTAAATTTAATGATCAGTCAAGCTACAGATTACTACACTAAATCAGTAAAAGATATAGAATTATACGATTTCAATCTGTTGCCATCCAACGAATATACTGGTAAAGCGTTCTAAAAAAAATCCTAGCCAATTAAACAGGCTAGGATTTTTTTAATACTTAACTAACGACAAAATGTCATAATTCGTCAATTTGTCTCGGCCCTTAAGGTCGGTCAATTCAATAATGAACGCAGTCCCTACAATAATTCCGCCTAGTTTTTCCACCATTTCAATCGTGGCGGATATGGTCCCACCTGTTGCGAGTAAATCATCCGTTACTAATACACGCTGCCCAGGTTTGATGGCTGCTTTTTGTAACTGAAGTTCTGCAGTCCCATATTCCAAACTATACGATGCGCTAACTGTCTCGTTAGGTAGCTTTCCCTTCTTACGTGCTGGAGCAAATCCTACTCCAAGTTTATACGCAACTGGGCACCCAACAATAAATCCACGCGCCTCAGGGCCAACGATCATTTCAACATTGCGCTCAAGTGCGTAATCTACAATTCGGTTAGTAGCTTCTTCATAAGCCTGACCATCGGCCATTAATGGTGATATATCCCGAAACACTATCCCCTTTTCAGGATAGTCGGGTATACTTCCGATATAGTCTTTTAAGTTTAAAGTCATATATTAAGTTCTCCTTTAATCACTAGTAATACAATCAAGAACCCATTTTCTCAGATCTGTTGAATTACTATAAATTAATACTTTTTCTGATTCAATTAATTGTTGCCGATTATTAAATGCTGTAGATGTTTTCAAATCAACGTTTGATGGATTGTCCACCCCGTTTAAAACACCATCATCTATTTTAACAAATCCAACCTCGAAAAACATCTGAATCATAAAAATCAGTTTATTTCGATTAATCTTTAAAAAGCTACTTAACGTGTCTAATTGAGTTCTTAAGTTGACATCATGGTGAGTATTAACAAACTTGTACAGTTTTCCTAATTCTTGACGCGTTGGCATACCATTCAGATATGCATCATCGTTTTGGTATAGCAACAACCGAATATTTGATGGTTTACCACCTTGTTTAAACAAATCTCTAAATGCATCTAAATCAGGAGGACAATCAACCACTGTGACTTCAAGGTTATTTAATTGACCAGACTGTATTTCTTTAGCATCGATCAACTGAATATTTAAATTCATTTGAGATAGTTGTTTAATCACTGTGTGATTAAAACAAACATACGTAGAATCACGTTCAAATAACTTAATTGATAAGTGATTAGTTCGCTCATCAATAACTGGAATTCCACTAATTTTTACATCTTTAACCATTAATTGAATGTTTGTGTTACCGTGCCATTCATTTTCGTCTAACGTGCCAGCAATTTTTACATTATCATTATCCACCAATAATGGAGCTAATTCGCCCTTATTAAAGGCGATGGCAGATAGTTTTGTTTCCGAGCCATCTAATGACAATTTCAGGTGCGAATTGTCTTTGCCAATTTGTTTAATATTGTCTAATTTAAATTTAGTAATCGAAAAAATGGGCCGTGCATTACCGGTACCAAAAGGTGCTAATTTTTCAATTTCATTATATAAGTCAAGATTAGCTTCATCAGGAGTCAATTCTGATGTGATTTGCAATGATTGCTTTGGTAAATCGCTTAGTCTTTGGTCGGTTGCGGATTGATCAAGACAACCTCGCAGTTCATTAATCATATCGGTTTTAACCGTTAATCCTACAGCCATTTTATGTCCGCCAAAGGCCTCTGTTAATTCTCGGTGACCATCTATTGCTTTGAAGAGATCAAATCCTTCAATACTTCGGCCTGATCCTTTAGCCAATCCGGTCTTCTCATCAATGCCAACAACAATCGTCGGCTTGCCAAGTTGCTCCACAATTCGACTAGCAACTATGCCCAGAACTCCAGTATGCCAACCATTACCTGCAATCAGTAACGCTTCTCTACTATTGTTTTCATCACTTTTTGCTTGCTCTAGTGCTTGAGAACTAATCTCTGCAACTAAATTTTGACGATCTTTATTTGTTGCGTCAATCTCAGTAGCTAATGAAACTGCTTCTTCATCATCTAAACAAGTTAGCAACTCAACGCCGGGTCTAGCACTACCCATTCTACCAATTGCATTTAAGCGTGGGGCAATGCCAAACCCAATATTAGTCTCATCCAGTGTTTGTTCATTTAACCCAGCAATCTTAACTAATTCATGAATTCCTGGTCGCATTCCCATTCTTAACTGTTGAATACCATAAGTAATCAGAACACGATTTTCATCAGTTACTGACACTAAATCAGCAATTTCACCAATTGCAACTAGGTCCAATAATTCGGTCGGAAACTCTTCTAATAACGCCCAGGCAACCTTAAAGGCAACTCCAACACCAGATAAGTCACCAAAGGGATAATCCGCACCAGGATATCTTGGATGAACTATGGCATACGCATCTGGTAATTTTTCGGGTAATTCATGATGATCAGTCACAATCACGTCAACATTTTTTTTATCTGCAACATCAATCGCATCGTTTCCTGCAACACCGTTATCAACCGTTACGATTAATTCTGTGCCATTATCTATTAATCGATTAAAAACATCTGTATTCGGTCCGTAACCGTCCTTAAAACGATCTGGAATATAATAATCAACGTTTGCCCCAATTGTCAACAAGGTTTCGTACATCAAAGAAGTGCTGGTTAACCCATCAGCATCATAATCACCGTATACTGTTATCTGTTGTCCCTGCTCAATTGCAGACTGTATCCGTTCAACGGTTTTTTTCATGTCATGCATCAAAAAAGGATCATAACACTGATCCAATTTAGGGTGCAAAAATTTGTCGACAGCATCATCCGTTTTATAACCCCGACCAACCAATATTTTGGCTGTCACAGGCGATACATTAAATTTAGATGCAACTTCATCAATTGTAGCTTCATCTTCACTATCAACATGATTCCACTCATAATTAGCATTCAGCAATTACAGTCCCACCGTTCTTTGAAATATGTAGTCAGAGAATCCAATCGATCCTCTTTAAAGTCATTTTTTAAAGGCAAAAAAGTTTTTGATGACCCAATCGCCAATGCCAGGAAACAATTGATATCCAATCGCTACAGCTGAAAAATATCTTGGAATATTTATTTCACGAGTATTATACCCAATATGATTCCAAATTCGTTGAGCAATGACAGCCGGATGAAGCATGAATACACTAGGTAAATGTGATAAGTACGTCCCCTTAGGATCTGCCTTATCAAAGAAATTGGTCTCAACTGGTCCCGGGTTAACAGTTAAAACTTGAATCCCATAGTCAGCTAATTCCATTCTCAAAACATTGCTAAAATTGATGACTGCAGCCTTGGTAGCTGAATAAACACTACTATTGGGAGTTGGAATTTTCCCGGCGACCGAGCCTAAGTTAACAATTGCACCGTAACCTTGATTGATCATTTGCTTTGCAACAGACCTGCTAAGATACATTAATGCTAAAATATTAACCTTAACCATCTGTTCCATCGTTTGTTCAGATTCATTAACGACGGCCTGCATGTCTCCAAATCCAGCCGAATTAACCAATACATCAATGCTACCAACTTCATGGCTGACAGTTCTTAATACATTATCAATTTGGTCTGGATCAGATACGTCAAGCTTATAAGCGAAAGCTGGACGACCGGATAAAATCAAACAATGCTTTGCAACCACATTTAATTTATCAATATTTCGAGCACACAAAATTAAAATTGCACCACGTTTAGCGGCTTCATAAGCTGTAGCTTCGCCTATCCCACTTGACGCACCGGTTACCAACACGATTTTATTTTTAAGTGATCTTAATGTCCTTAACCTTTTTTCCATGTTTTCACTCCTAGCCCTTAAATGGTACATCAATGACATCTAAATCATTAACAACCCGAGTATTTGCAAAAATATCTTTAACTTGATAAGCGAGTTCATAGGCTGCTTTACCAGTATAACGTGCCGATATATGAGTCAATAATAGTTTTTTGGCCCCCGCTTTTTGTGCGACCTGTGCCGCTTGGACGCTGGTTGAGTGATAGTAATTCCTAGCCATTCGGCCCTCGCCCTTAGCAAAGGTACTTTCGTGCACCAAAACGTCTGCATTTTCAGCAAGCTTCACACTAGCATTAGACTTGCGTGTATCGCCTAATATAGTAACCACTCTTCCCTGCTGAGGCTTGCCGATATAATCTTTTCCATCAATTGACGTGCCATCTTCTAAATTGACAGTTTTACCCGCCTTCAGCTGACCGTAAATTGGACCCGAGGGAATATTCAGTGCTTTCAATTTATCAACTTGAAGCTCACCTGGATGATCATGTTCAACAATTCTGTATCCAAAACACTCGATTTTGTGGTCTAACTTCTCACAGCTTACAGTAAAGGTCTTATCGTTGAAAATAACACCACCATCTGTTAACTCAACAAATTTTAGTGGGTAACCTAATTTTGTTTCGCTAACCTTTAGGCTGATTTTGACAAAATCCTCAATACCTTTAGGTCCATATATTGTCAGTGGCCCATTACCACCCTGGTGTGACCTAGAGCTTAGTAACCCAGGTAAGCCAAATATATGATCTCCGTGAAGATGAGTAATAAAGATTTTTTCAATTTTCCGAGGTCTAATAGTTGTTTTAAGAACTTGATGCTGTGTGGCCTCGCCAACATCAAACATCCATATTGCATTGCGCTCCTCTAATAGCTTTAGTGCAGTACTTGTCACATTACGCTGTTTACTTGGAGAACCTGCCCCTGTACCTAAAAATTCAATTTGCATAATATCAATGTTCCTTACTTACAATGAATTGTATCATTTGCTTAATCAGCATATACTATTTTTATTAATCAAAACGGAGAATTAAAGATGCAGTTAAATGACTTCCTTTTATCAACTTGCAATTTAGATGACGATCTAACCATGTTTGTATCTATCGACAAGAAAATCAAACCAATAACAGAATTAAAGTACCAACAGCAACACTTAATACTGATGAGCACAAATAAACCCACACTTAAATTAAATCAATTTAGAGCTCGCGTAAGTCAATTAAATCTTACCGATGCCATTTACTTTGCTTCGACAAGCTATCCACTGTTTGGATACAGGCTCCAATCTAATCAAATAATTCTAAGTTAATTATTCAACAAATTCAAAAGTAAATTTTTGAATCTGGACAGTATCACCATTCTTAGCACCAGCCGCTCTCAATGCTTCGTCAACACCCATTGTGCGCATTTGGCGGGCAAATCTCATTAAACTTTCATCATGCTGAAGATCAGTCATTTCAAACAACCGTTCCAGCTTTTCACCAGTGAGGACCCAGAGGCCTTCTTCATCGTGTGAAATTTCAAATGGTGCCTTCTCGTATTCATCGAACTTGTAACTAGTTTCCAAATCTTCAGGACGTTCACTTTCAAATGATGGTGTCTCATCAAGTAAGTTTGCTGCCTTCTGCATTAAATCGTCCACACCCTGATGAGTGATTGCAGAAATTGGAAAAATCTCAGGTGTTTCATCTAAAGTATCATCATTTTCTAGTTGTTTTTTAAAGACACTCATATTATCACTTGAGCTGGGCAAATCCATTTTAGTTGCGACAACGATTTGTGGCCGTTTTAAAAGCTCAGGATCATATCTTTCAAGTT
Source organism: Paucilactobacillus suebicus DSM 5007 = KCTC 3549 (assembly GCF_001434475.1). GTDB lineage: Bacteria > Bacillota > Bacilli > Lactobacillales > Lactobacillaceae > Paucilactobacillus > Paucilactobacillus suebicus. Next base: position 22,935 of record NZ_AZGF01000007.1, read on the forward strand.
CATGATTAATGGCCTTATACCTATCAATGGCTTGGTTTTCATCTTCACTGCTCATGTCAACTAGGTGCAATAAAACCCTAGTACGTTCAATATGCCGTAAAAACTGTAACCCAAGTCCGACACCGTTTGAGGCACCTTCGATTAACCCAGGCATATCAGCCATGGCAAAATCTCGCCCATCATCTAGACGAACCATACCCAAATTAGGAACCAATGTTGTAAATTCATATGCTGCAATCTTGGGCTTTGCCCCTGTGACAACTGACAATAAGGTTGACTTACCAACTGACGGAAAACCAACAAGGCCAACATCTGCTAGCATTTTTAATTCTAACTGAAGGTCTCGATCCTCTCCAGGCTCGCCATTTTCTGCAATTTCAGGTGCTGGATTTTTTGGACTAGCAAACCGAATGTTGCCACGGCCGCCTCGGCCACCTGCTGCAACTACTAACTCGTCTCCCTGGTTAATCAAATCACCCATAATCTCACCAGTATGCAAATCCTTAACGGTGGTTCCTTGGGGAACTTTAACAACCGTGTCTTCGGCTCCTCGTCCGGTCATTTGCTTAATCATACCTTTGCCACCGTTTGCGGCCTTAAAAATTCGATGGTACCTAAAATCCATTAAGGTTCTCAAACCCTCATCAACTTTAAGAATGATGCTGCCTCCACGACCGCCATCACCTCCAGCAGGTCCGCCGTTTGGAACAAACTTTTCACGACGAAAAGCTACCATCCCATCGCCGCCTTTGCCAGCGTGTACTTGAATTTTAATTTGATCTACAAACATTTTATTTCTCCGTTTTCTGTGTCATAAAGGTTAATTATAGATTATTTTAACCTATCCGTCAAAATTAATCGTGACTGCTGCCCTTTGCTACATCAGCATTTTTTTGTAATGATACTTTTATCAATTGTGCAGTTGGACGAGAAATTCCCAGGTCGTGGATATCATCAATTGAAGCTTGTGAGATCTTTGTAATTGAACCAAATTCACGCAACAATTTATTTCTTGTCTTAGGACCAACACCCGAAATTTCATCCAATCTTGAACTAAGCGAATGTTTAGTGTGCACTTGTCGATGAAATGTTATTGCAAATCGGTGCACCTCATCTTGGATCCTCTGAACGAGGTAAAATCCTTGGCTTTTTGGATCCAAATTAATATGTTCGTCGTCATCGCCAAACAATAAATCAGCAGTTTTGTGATGTTCATTCTTAACCATGCCAACCACAGGAATATTTAAAGATAACTCATCCTCTAATATTTCTTTAACTGCATTCATTTGAATCTGTCCACCATCCATAAAAATCATATCAGGCATTGGCTTATGTTCTTTTAATAATCGTGAATAGCGTCTTCTGATTACTTCTTTAGTACTAGCCGTTTCATCAGCATGGTCAACCGTTGTCAATTTGTACTTGCGGTACAACTTTTTATTTGGCTGACCATCAGTAAACACTACCATCGCAGATACTAAATCCGCACCCTGTATATGAGAATGGTCAAATGCTTCTATTTTGTGCCCCTCTGGGAGCCCAAGGGCATCAGTAAGTTCCTTCATTGCCCCCGTTGTCTTTTGTTCATCCATTTCAAGAAGTCTAAATTTTTCTTCCAAAACAAGGCGAGCATTCTTTTCAGCTAACGTCATTAATTCCCTTTTTTCGCCACGCTTAGGAGTTCTAACGGGGATTCCTAAAATTTCGCTGATTTCTTTAGCCGGCAATCCAGATGGCACCAGAACTTCCTTTGGTAAAACATTATTTTTGCGATTGTAGAACTGCATAATAAAACTTGTCATTTCCTCAGTTGCATCTTCCACAACTGGAAACAATCTCTTTTCTCGTTTCATCAGCCTTGCTTGTCGAATAAAAAAGACTTGAATTGAAAGCCAGCCCTTATCCATATAAAAATTGAATAGATCTCTCGGGGTCTTATCATTAAAAATAATTTTCTGTTTTTCCACAGTAACTTCGATATAGTGCAATTGATCCCGAAGCTCGGCCGCTCTTTCATACTGCATATCTCTGGCAGCATCCTGCATTTCTGATGTTAGTTTTTTCTTAATTGCAGCTGTATTTCCATTCAAAAAGGATTTAATTCTGTGAATTTGCTGAGCATATTCTTCCTTAGGCACTTCTTTAAAACATGCTCCTAAACATTGACCCATATGATAATATAGGCAAGGTCTCCCCTGGTATCCATTGCACCGCCTTAACGGAAACACTTTTTGAATAAAGTGCATTGTTTCTTCGGCAGCGTACACGTTCGGATATGGGCCAAAATAATCGGCACCATCTTTTTTTATGTCTCCAGTGATTACAATCTGTGGATCTCGTTCGTTAGTAATTTTAATATATGGGTATCCGGTTCCCTTTTTGAGTCTAATATTAAAATACGGTTGATGCTTTTGAATTAACGTAATTTCCAGCAAAAAAGACTCTTTATTTGTCGAAGTAACAATCGTCTCAAAATCAGCGATTTCGCTGACTAATTTTGCTGTTTTACCTTCGTGACTGCTTTTAAAATAAGATCTAACTCGATTTCTGAGGTTCTTAGCCTTGCCAACATATATAATTTGACTGTTAATATTTTTCATCAAATAACAGCCAGGCAATGGCGGCAGTAACGACAATTTATGTTCCAAGTACTCGCTTGCCAATTGCTAACCCTCCGTTCATTTTGCTGAATACAATTATATGGCATCATGTATTTGAAAGCAAAAAAGCGGCCCACCAATTATCTGGTGGACCAATATAAATTATTATGCCTGTAATATTTTTTCTAGAAAATCCTTAGCACGATCAGTCTTTGGATGACTAAAGAATGTATCCGGATCAGCAGATTCTTGAATGTAACCATCCGCCATAAACCAAATTTTGTTTGCAACACTTTTAGCAAACCCCATTTCATGAGTCACAACAACCATTGTCATGCCCTCTTCTGCTAAATCTTGCATTACTTTCAAGACTTCTCCAACCATCTCTGGATCAAGCGCACTGGTTGGTTCATCAAATAGCATTACTTCAGGACTCATAGCTAAGGCACGGGCAATTGCCACACGTTGTTGTTGGCCACCAGACAGGCTAGTTGGATAGACATCAGCTTTTTCAAGAAGTCCAACCCGTTCTAGCAGATGCTTAGCCGTCTTAGTAGCCTCCTCGTCTGACATGTTTTTAACTTTTTTGGGTGCTAATTTGAGGTTTTCTAGCACAGTCATGTTAGGAAATAGATTAAAACTTTGAAATACCATCCCCATCTTTTCGCGTAATCCATTAATGTGTTTTTCATCTAGGGTTGTCAGGTCTGTCCCTTCAAACAAAACCTTACCACTCGTAGGCTGTTCCAAAAGGTTCAGGCAACGCAAAAATGTTGATTTACCGGCACCAGACGGTCCAACGACACAAATGACCTCTCCTGATTTAACTTCTTCTGTAATATCCTTCAAGACAATTGTATCATCATATTTTTTTTGAAGCTTTTTGATTTCAATCACTGCTGAATCTGACATTTATGTTCCTCCTTGTTTCTCCGATCGTTATCTAATACTGCCCATTATACTAAGGTTTGTTTGTTTATGCAAGAGATTTTACTTTTTTACCCAATTTATACATAATTATTGATAAATTAGCACTTTAAAATGAATAGTTTTACAAAAAAAGCAAATCATGCTAGCATGGTATCAATTAAAATATTCGATGTCGAAAGGAATGATTATTCATGGGTCTTATTGTTCGCCGTAACGAAAACTTGGAGCGTATGTTTGATGCCTTTGCTGTTGATCCAAAAAAGAAAGCACCTAAACAACCTGATAATGATAAAAAAAATGAGAATTCTGATAAAAAGAAATCTGATAAACAGGAAAAGAAATGAAAATACAGGGTACTGGCAAGCCATTATTGTCAGTTCCCTGTATTTTTTTATTAAATAACTAAATTAGATTAGCTTTTATATCCATGCGGATAACGCTTATTTAGAACTTCAATATTGTTTTTAGCAATTTCATCAAATGGAATATCTGCCCATTCAGCAACTTGAGACAAATACCATAAAACATCACCCATTTCGTGAATCAACTGGTCTTTGCTTAATTTTTGACCTCGAAACGTATAATTTTTAACAATATCAACAACTTGCCCAGATTCTGAAGCTAAACCCAAGGCACAGTTAGTTAAGACTTGTTCGTTACCGTACAGTGTTCTTTTCGCTGCTGCCTGATATTCGTTGAATTCCATTTTAATTTGTTCCTCCGATCTTTTTTTCTATCCATTGCCAAACTTCGTCTTTACCAAGTTTAGTTTGTGCTGAGAACAATAGTAATTCATCGTCTGCATTCATATTAAGAGTTTTCCTAATCAAGCTGGTTTCTCGATTACGTACTGCAGGTTTAATTTTATCGATCTTTGTCGCAACAATCAATGTTGGAATATGATAATATCGAAGCCACTGATACATAGATACATCATCATCTGTCGGTGCGTGACGTCCATCTACAAGTTGAATTACACCACGAAGTTGGTCTCTTTGAGTCAAATATTCTTCAATCATCACACCAAATTTTTCGCGTTCTTTCTTGGAAACTTTAGCATAACCATATCCTGGCACATCAACAAAATACAATTGTTTCTCAACCTCATAAAAGTTCAGCGTTCTTGTCTTGCCTGGTTGACTTGATGTTCTCGCATAACTCTTTCGGTTGATTAATACATTAGTTAATGAAGACTTGCCAACATTTGAACGACCAACCAAGCCAATTTCTGGATACCCCGTTGTTGGATATTGGCTTGCAGCCACTGCACTCATCACCAGTTCGACTTCCTGTACTTCCATAAAATCCTCCATCGTTCCATAAGCTTATTAATAAAAGAGGCCCATTTGCACAGCAACAGGCCTCTTTAATTCGTTTATTACGAAGCTTTTTGATCCTTCAAAACATATTCGGGCTCAGTATGCTTAGTAACGTTGTTCTTATTGATAACAACTTTTGCAACATCTTTACGATTTGGCAAATCATACATAACATCACGCATCACGTCTTCTATAATAGAACGCAATCCACGAGCACCTGTATTTCTCTTAATAGCCAATTGTGCCATTGCAATCAATGCACCATGGGTAAATTCAAGTTCTGAATCATCCAAACTGATCAGCTTTTGATACTGCTTAACCAAAGCATTTTTTGGCTCGGTTAATATACGAACTAAATCGTGTTCATCTAACTTTTGTAATGCTGTAAGAATAGGTAGACGACCAATAAATTCAGGGATTAAGCCGAATGAGAGCAGATCCTCTGGCACCACATGCTGAAGGACGTTCTTCTCAGTTACTTGATCAATCTCACGTGAATTTGTACCAAATCCGATGGTCTTGTCACCAAGACGATCCTTTACAATCGTCTCAATTCCATCAAAAGCTCCACCAACAATGAATAGAATATTCTTCGTATTAATTTGAATAAATTCTTGTTGAGGATGCTTGCGACCACCCTGAGGTGGAACGTTTGCAATTGTACCTTCTAGAATTTTAAGTAACGCTTGTTGGACACCCTCACCTGAAACATCCCTAGTAATTGAAACGTTTTCGCTCTTTTTGGCAATTTTATCAATTTCGTCAATGTAGATTATACCCTTCTCGGCACGCTCTACATCATAATCAGCCGACTGCAATAGTTTAAGGATGATATTTTCAACATCCTCACCAACATAACCTGCTTCAGTCAATGTTGTTGCGTCAGCGATAGCAAACGGAACATTTAAAATTTTAGCCAACGATTGCGCTAAATAGGTTTTTCCTGAACCGGTAGGTCCAATTAAGCTAATGTTACTCTTCTGAAGTTCAGTATCATCATCGCTACTGTTTGTCATAGCATTAACGCGCTTGTAGTGGTTATATACAGCGACTGACAAGGTTTTCTTGGCATCCTCTTGGCCGATAACATAATCATCTAATTTAGTAACAATTTCTGCAGGTGTTGGCACGTCAAGTAATGACTGAGCCGCATCTTCTGCGATTTCTTCATCAATGATCTCTTTACAAAGATCAATACATTCATTACAAATGTATACCCCAGGGCCAGCCACTATTTTTTTTACCTGATCCTGAGACTTGCCACAAAAGGAGCAATTAACCGAATCCATACCATTGGTATCTTCAAACATCTACTGTGACCTCCTAAATAGTTATGTCGCCATCATAACAGAATGTCTTAATAATTACGAATAATTAACTTTCATTTTACTTTAACGGTTTAAAAAAATGTTCAATCACCAGGATTGAACATTTCAAAAACTCAGTCAAACTCGATATTATTCGGCGTCATCCTTTGCTTTGCTCTTCTTAGCAGTTTTCTCTTGCTTTGCAGAATCACGGACAAGGTCAACAGCCTTACGAATTGCAATATCATGTGACAACATGTCAGGTGACAATGCCTTAGAGACTTCCTCTTCTTTCATGCTATACTGTGAAGCTAAATCTTTAATTTCAGCATCGATATCTTCCTTAGCTGGCTTGATATCTTCTGCTTCAACAATAGCTTCAAGAACAAGGTTAGTCTTCACACGGTTTTCTGCATCAGCAGCAAATTGCTTCTGAAGATCTTCTTGCTTTGTACCTGTGATTTGGAAATACATCTCAGGACTAATTCCTTGTTGTTGCATGTTAGCCAAGTACTGTTGCATTTGACGATTAGTATCATCATCCAACATTGCTTGAGGAATTTCCTTGATTTCTGCATTATCGACAGCCTCTGAAATCGCAGCTTCTTCGATGGCTTCCTTTGCATCGTGCTCTTTACGTTCTTTTAATTGTTCTTTTGTCTTAGCCTTTAATTCTTCAAGTGAGTCAACATCTTCGTCAACATCCTTGGCAAATTCATCATCTAGGGCTGGCAATTCTTTTGCTTTTACTTCATGAAGCTTAACTGCAAAGACAGCTTCTTTACCAGCAAGTTCCTTAGCTTGATAATCTTCTGGGAAAGTGACCTTAACGTCAACATCCTCACCGGCCTTGTGTCCAACCAATTGTTCTTCAAAACCAGGAATAAATGAGTTTGATCCCAATTCAAGTGAATGGTTATCTGCGCTACCGCCATCAAACTTTTCACCGTCAACAGTACCCACATAATCAATAACCACTGTGTCGCCATTTTCAGCAGCTTTATCCTCTTTCAAGACAAGTTCTGCTTGTTGTTGACGCTTGTTTTCAAGTTCAGCATCGATATCTTTAACAAGAACACGAGTACTTTGCTTTGGAACAGTTAAGCCCCTATATTCGCCTAACTTAACGTCTGGCTTAACAGTAACTACGGCTTTTAATACCCATGGTTGTTCTTTTTCCATACTGTCAACATCTAATTGAGGTTGATCAACTGGTTCAATCCCTGCTTCTTTAATTGCTGCCTCATAAGCTTCGGGTAAAACAATATTTAGAGCATCTTGGTACAAAGCTTCTTCACCATACATACGGTTGAAGATTTGCCGTGGAATATGGCCCTTACGGAAGCCCGGAACAGTCAGTGTCTTTTTGGCTTTGTCAAAAGCCTGATCAATTCCTTTTTTAATAGTGTCGACATCAATATCAAATGTCAAGGTTCCTTTGTTGGTATCGCCATCGCGTTCCCATTTTGCTGACATTTCATTTCCTCCATAACAATTACATTTTAAAATAGTGCCTTATGCATACTTAACCAGTTTAACGTAAGCAAGCCTAATTGTAAACATTTTGAATAAAGTAATTTAGATAATAAAAAAGCCTGACAGACAGCGTCCATCAAGCTTTTAATTAAAACTAATTAGAAATTAGTCGTCGATTTCTGAAACCACACCGGCACCAACCGTGTGACCACCTTCACGAACAGTAAACTTAAGACCCTTTTCAATGGCAACAGGGTTGATCAGTTCAACTGTAAATGTAACGTTGTCACCTGGCATAACCATTTCAACGCCTTCTGGTAATTCAATAACACCAGTAACGTCAGTGGTATGGAAGTAGAATTGTGGGCGATAGTTTGAGAAGAATGGGGTATGACGTCCACCTTCCTCTTTTGTAAGGATATAAACTTCACCCTTGAACTTCTTGTGAGTGTGAATTGAACCTGGGGCAGCCAAAACTTGGCCACGTTCAACTTGGTCACGACTGATACCACGTAGTAAGGCACCAACGTTGTCACCAGCTTCACCAAGATCAAGAGTCTTACGGAACATTTCAAGACCAGTAATAGTAGTCTTCAAAACTTCATCCTTAAGACCAACGATTTCAACTTCGTCACCAACTTTAATTTGGCCACGATCGATACGACCTGATGCAACAGTACCACGACCAGTGATCGTAAATACGTCTTCAACAGGCATCAAGAAAGGCTTGTCTGTATCACGTTGTGGTGTTGGGATATATTCATCAACAACATCCATTAAGTGTAAGATAACCTTTTCTTGTTCTGGATCGCCTTCCAAAGCTTTAAGAGCTGAACCACGAATAACTGGAATATCATCACCAGGAAAATCGTATTCAGAAAGCAATTCACGAACTTCCATTTCAACAAGATCAACCAATTCGTCATCATCAACTAAATCAGTCTTGTTTAAGAAGACAACGATATAGTCAACACCAACTTGGCGAGCAAGCAAAATGTGTTCACGAGTTTGTGGCATAGGACCATCAGTTGCGGCAACAACCAAGATAGCACCATCCATTTGTGCGGCACCAGTGATCATGTTCTTAACGTAGTCAGCATGTCCTGGGGCATCAATATGTGCATAGTGACGCTTTTCCGTTTCATATTCAACGTGGGCAGTGTTGATGGTGATACCACGTTCCTTTTCTTCGGGCGCAGCATCGATATCAGCATAATCTTCAGCCTTTGCCAAACCTTTAGCTGCTAATACCTTTGTGATAGCAGCAGTTAAAGTAGTCTTCCCATGGTCAACGTGGCCAATAGTACCAATGTTTACATGGGGCTTTGTACGTTCATAATGTTCTTTTTCTGCCATTGAATGAAACCCTCCTGTTATTTTGCAAGAATAATGTCAGCCCTCAGGCAGATGACTGACACACCTTTGAAATTATTATACTACTTCCTCTTGATAAATCAAAGCCTACCAAAAGGCGCTTCAAGAAGAATCCTAAACTATTATATATACTGACCCCTTATTTGTAAACAATTATTTATCAAGAATATATATTTTAATCTAGATTATGGTTTTTACTCTATTTATTATCAATTATGACACTAAATTCTCAATAATTTCGTTAATCTTTTTCTGCCATTCTTCAACTGAGTGATACTTACTATCAATCACATCTCCATGATACTTTTGAATCATCACGTCAATCCAATCATGATAATTTGGCATAATAGATTGGCTTAACGGGTAACTGATCATCATTCCCAGTTTAAATTCCGAACTAATCATTGAAAAAGCAAGTGGATCAGAATTGCCAACTTTTTCATCAAGATAATTCATTACTTTTTTATAAAAGTTTTGATCCTCTAGTCGATCTAAAACTGATAAATTCACTGTATGCTCCTTATTGTCTATCCAATAAAATTTAATTGGACCCGTTTCATTCAACTCTAATAGTGACTGCAACAGGCTTGATCTAATTAATGGATGTGTGAAAGGATCCCTCAATAAAAATTTTACACCGGTTAAATATTGTGGCAATGGTAATTGCTCGGCCATTTCAACTCTTCTTTTTTGTTCAATAAAAACTTCATCGCCCAAATGATAAAATTGACGAAAAATTTCTTGGTTTGTTTTAGATAGGTTTTCAGAAATATCATTTTCATACTTTTCTATAACGGTGTTAGCAGATTTTCGCCATTCTATCTGATCAGTCATTAAAGAAAATTGGTGAGCTTTGATAACGTGCCGACTTTCAAGACACACGTTAACCATTAATTTATAAAGCTTTAGTGAGTTTAAATACTGCGTCATGTTATCAATAGCGTAGTCGTAAGCTGACTTATATTGATGATCCATGTACAAAGATTCAACCAATAAAAAATTTATGTCATCTTGCATACATTCTTCATACAAAGATTCTAGTAAAGACGATGCATTATTCCATTTTTGCTTTTCGATCAATACTTTTGCTTCACTCAATTTTTTAACTTGCTCTTGTGTAAGTTGTTCAGACATTTTATCACCTCTTAGATGTAACGAAGAGTGCAATGACGTATTTTAATTATCCATCATTACACTCTTTGTTTGCTTATTCATTGCTATCTTTTTCTTTGCTATCTTTAGAAACTTTTTTCTTCTTGTTACTCTTTCGAGCATGCTGATTAACTTCCATGATAACAGGTAAAATAACTGGGTGTCGTTTAGTTTGTTCAAACAAGAATCTATTAAGTTTATCTCTAACGTCTTGTTTTAAATGTCCCCAGTCAAATTCCTTATTATCTAAATTATCCTGAACTGTTTCTTCAACCAGCTTAGCGCTCTGATTCATTAATTCACGATTTGTCTTAACAAACACAAATCCTCTAGAAGTTATCTTAGGATGTGCAACAATCTTTTTTTTGCGTCTATCAATTGTCACAACAACAACAAAAATACCATCTTCGGCGAGTACCCTGCGGTCTCTTAGTACAATATTACCGATATCCCCAACACCGATACCGTCAATCATTGTATCACCAACATCAACTTTATCACCAATTCTCATTTGTTCGCCATCAAAAGCAACGATATCACCTTTGGCTGTAATAAAAGTATGATCCTTTGGAACACCAACTTCTTGAGCCAATTGTGCATGCCTATTTAAAAGACGATATTCTCCTTGAACAGGAATAAAGTATTCTGGTTTCATGAAATTCAACATTAACTGTAAATCATTTTGACTTGCGTGCCCTGATGATTGAAGATCATCAGAAATTGCCTTAACTTCGGCCCCCGAGCGATAAATCATGTCACGAGTCTTCTGCACTTCAGTTTCCATGGCGTGCGATGGTGTTGTCGTAATGAATACTAAATCAGACTCATTAAGCTTAATGTTTTTATCTTCACCATTTGCCATTCGTTGTAGCGATTTAATTGGCTCACCCATTTTACCGGTTTCTAAAATCACAACTTGACTCGGATCCATTTTTTTAGCATCTGACATACTAATCAACAAGTCTTCATCAGGCAGTGTAAGTTTACCAAGTGCCAAGGCCGTTTTAACGATTTTTTCTAAATCGTGCCCGGATAAAACCACTTTTCGTTCCACTGCAGCTGCAGCATTAAAAATCTGTTGAACACGCATAATGTTAGATGCAACACTGGCAACAATGATTCGTTGGTCAGTGTATTTAAAGGTTTCTAATATATATGCAGCAATGTTCTTTTCTTTTTCACTTTGACCGGCATTCTCAGCGCCTGCAGAATCACTAAGCAGTGCCAACACACCCTGAGATCCAATTTCTGCCAACCTAGCTAAGTCGGTCTGATATCCTTTTGCGGCCGTTTGATCGAACTTGAAATCACCTGTGTATACGATATTTCCAGATTTAGTTGCCAGTACCACACCCATTGACTCCGGAATGGAATGCGTCGTCTTAAAGAATGATACTGTCACATCGTCAAAGTCAATTTCAGTATCAGCGTCAACAATGTGAAAATCATCATACTTTTTGCTCTCGCTATTGGCATTTACAGACAATTTTGCCAACGCAATCGTCATTTCAGACCCGAACACCGGCACCTTAAACTCGTCAACAAAATAAGGCAGTGCCCCAATTGCATCAGCATGGCCGTGCGTTAGAAATACTCCAACAATTCTGTCGGCATTTTCTCGTAAATAGTCCCAGTCTGGAATCACAACATCGATTCCCAGAAGTTCATTTTCAGGATACTTCAATCCACAATCTAAAATGAAAATTTGATTATCGACTTCGACGGCATACATATTTTTCCCGTTTTCTCTAACTCCACCAAACGGAATAATATTAATATTACTCATTATGTCACCCTTGAATCTTTCTATATTTTTAAATGTCTAAAATCTTAAATAATTTTGCTTGTTCATCTGTATCGAGGGGTAAGATTGGTAAACGACAACCACCGACTTCATAACCAACATGGTTTAAGGCTGCCTTAACTGGTGATGGAGAAGGGTACATAAACAAAGCATTCATTTTGGGTGTCAGTACACGTTGGATCGCAGCAGCACCCTTCCAGTCTCCCTTATCAACATCAGCATACATTTCGCTAATTTCAGAGCCAAAAATATGACTGGCAACTGAGATTACTCCGGCTCCACCAATTTCTTTAGTGGCCAAGGCTAAGTTATCTTCTCCGGAATAAACCAAAAATCCATTAGCACAATTTTCAACTAGTGCAGCCAAATCATCAACGTTTGTACATTGCTTAACGGCAAATATATTGTCGTGATGGCTTAATTCTATTACAGTATCTACGGACATAGTAACACCTGTACGACCTGGAATATTGTACATGATAATCGGCAATGGACTTGCATCTGCTACGGCCTTAAAGTGCGCTAGCATACCCTTTTGATTTGGCTTGTTATAGTATGGTACAACCACCAATGCAGCATCGATTCCATCAATAGCACTGACTTCTTTTGTAAAATCAATTGTTTCTTTTGTGTTGTTGGAACCCGTACCAACAATCATTGGCACCCGGCTGTTAATAATTTCAGCACTGCGCGTATACAGCTCAATTTTTTCATCGTGCGTCAACGTGGGTGTTTCACCAGTTGTGCCACCAACGACAAATCCTTTTGATCCAGTATCAATAAGATGATCAATTAATTTTTCAAGACGTCCAAAATCGACCTGCTCCTCATCATTAAATGGTGTTACAATTGCCGTCATTAAATCTGCATTTTCGAATGTCATTCATCTTACCCCTTTAATTCATTCAATTAATATTTAAACCGATTAGACATTGTCATTATCTTACTACAAATGCTTTACATTGTGAATTAAGATAACCGCCTTTGTATCAATATCACTTATGTAAAAAAATAGAATCGCAACAATTGTTGCGACTCTAAAATTAAGATTAACGACGTAATCCTAACTTTTGGATCAATTCACGGTAACTTTGAACATCATTCTTACGTAAGTAAGCTAATAAGTTACGACGATGACCAATCTTCTTCATCAGTCCACGTTGTGAATGAAAATCCTTCTTGTGAACACGCAAATGTTCGTTAAGTTCGTTAATGTCAGCTGTTAAAACAGCAACTTGAACTTCTGTTGAACCTGTATCGCCATCATGACGAGCGTATTCCTTAATAATTTCGTTCTTGCGTTCTTTTGAAATTGCCATAAGTAATTTCCCACCTTTCAAATTTTTGCACCTAGTTCTAAGTAAGACGTCGGTGAGGATCGTCAAACTGAGAAGAGGTCAATCAATCAGCATACTGATCAATCCATAATAATATACTAGACATTCAATCAAAAAGCAAGGTAATACGGATAACACAATTTTTTTTGGAAGTTATTCCTGATAAAGTTGCATTATAGCCAATTCATATTGTATAATGGCTGATGTTGAAAATTTCAGGTCAGATATGATCATTAATTCGCGGAGGTGAAATCATGCCAATCATCAAATCAGCTATCGAACGTGTTCGCGTTAACGAAAAAGCACAAGCACGTAACGCTTCACAACTAAGCACAATGCGTACAGCTGTTAAGAATTTTGAAAAAGGAAAGACTGCCGGTGCAGACAACCTTGAAGAATTATTTAACAACGCTTTATCTGCTATTGATCGCGCACATTCAAAGGGCTTGATCAAAGCTAACAAGGCTGCTCGTGACAAGTCACGTTTAGCCGCACGTTACGCTAAATAAACGTATTTTAATATGTAAAAAAAGGATCGTGATAATTCACGATCCTTTTTTTAACGCACTTTTTTCACTTGATTTATTGATTGTACATATTGCAACATAAATAATTCAAATAACAGTTGCGGGTCTCTTTGACTTGTCTTAAGACCTTTTTCGATGTTAATTAAGCCCAAATAAGCTTGTTCCAAGTTTGAAAGCTTAAATTCTCGCACAGTTTTTAACGCCAATTTGACCCGGTAGGGATGAACTTTTAAAGTTGAAGCCAATGTACCTTGACTCAGTCCACGCGAACTTAATATCTTAACCTGTATCAACAACCTAAACTGGCTTACAAGAACAGAATTAATTCTAAGCGGCTGCTCTTCACTCTCTATCAAATCACGATATCTAGATAATGATAACTGATATTTTCCTTTTAAAACAGCATTCACAAGATCAAAAACATTTTGATCTAACGACTGATTAACCAGTCCCATAACGGCTTCTTTGCTAATTAGCTTGGTCTGATATCCATATAGTTCTAATTTTTGCAACGATTCAGCCATTAATGAGTAATCAGAATTGGTCCGAGCTACTAGTTCATCAAGTGCACTAGAATCAATTTGGTATCCATCACCTTGTGATTGTCGAGTGATGGCTGCCCTGGCGTCTCGTTCATTTAATGGTGCAGCACTAACTTCGACGCCAACTTTTTTTAATTTCTTGACAACTTTCTTACGATTATCTAGTTTTTCGTAAGGAGCGCTGAATACCAATACGGTACTTTCCTCTGGATGGTCAAGATAGTCAGATAATCCATCCACATCGTGTTCAATTTTTTTATTGCCTGTCTCACCGGTCAAAAAGAAAGGTTTATTAATTATTACTAGCCTTCTCTCACCAAAAAATGGTGCTGACATAGCATCATCTAACGCGGCAGCTACAGGTGTCACTTCCATATCATAGCTACCCACATTCATTACACGTTGATCATCTGGAATCAATCCATTAAATGAATCTAACGCCCTTTGCTGCAATATCGATTGTTGCCCCAGAATAACATAAACATTGGATATTTTATTTTTACTTAGCTGTTGCTGTAAGGTGGCAACATCCATTTCAATTCATTTCCCTTCAGTGTAGTTTGCCAACCTGTGTGGCCAAAAACATCGTATCGATAAGTAATCATACCATATTGTTGCGTTGAGATAGATGGTATTTCATATTTCTTAAGTGTCTTCATCGTTTCTTGGTTTGGATGCCCATACCGATTCATTCGACCAGCTGAAATAATTGCCAAAGATGGACAGACTTTTTTTATGAATTTTGGATCTGAAGCGGTCTTACTGCCATGATGGCCAAGTTTTAAAACATCTGTCGTTAATCCAGGCATCTTTTGCAATATCTTTCTTTCGCCTTGACGATCTAAGTCCCCCATGAACATAAACCGTAAGTGCGCAACTGATCCTGCCAGAACCATTGAGTCTTCATTACCGCCTTCACCGGTATGGTATGGATGAATAATTTCTAAAGGTAAGTTATCAATCTTTTGGCCTGCTCTCACTGGGATTAACTTTGTCTTTTGTCGAGAGGCTACTGGTAAAACTTTATTCGTAAAATTAGTCTGTTTTTCCATTCCATCGGGAAATAAAATCTGATCAACCTTCATATTAGCTAACACATCGCTGGTGTACCCAACATGATCTGCGTCTTTATGGCTGAGACAAATATTGTTGATACGGTTAATACCCCGACTTTTTAAATAATTAATACTAGTTCGCACAGCACGACTTGTAGGTGCTGTGCCTTGTGCCCATCTAGGCTTCATAAAGCTTAGTTGCCCACCTGTATCAATTAAAGTTACACTAGAATTAAAAGGTTCTCTAATTAGAAAACAGTCCCCTTGACCAATATCAAAGAAAGTAACTTCCCCGGTTAACGGATAATGAATGAAAATAAAAAAAATACCATAAATCATGGTTAACCCAAACCAAACACGTTTATCGATCGGATAGATTATCAGCATAATTGTCACAAAAAACAATATGAAACTCATGATAATACTGGGTTTACCAAAATGCACCATCCCCGGCAGTGAACCGATTCTATCAATCAAGGTTTGAAACAGTACCAGAAATTGATTGCTGTACTCGGCGATAATTGGTAAAAACCAAAAGGTCATGAAACTAAGTATTATTAATGGAAAAATGACTGCAGAAAAAAATGGAATCATTAAGTAACTGGCTAACAAGCTTAGGCAATGCCATTCATATATATAATATAAAATTGATGGTAATCCAACTAAATTCATCAAAACTGCCGACAATAATGGCCGGTTCGAGGGCAAAAAGTGCAATATAAAAGACAGTAAATAGCTTAATTGACCACCTAAGGTTAACAAAACTAGAGGTTGGTACAGTAGACCGGCTGCTAAACTAAGACTCCAAACATCGGCTCTCGATAATTGCATGGCAGATTTACGACACAGAAGTGAAATTTCCGCCATCAATACTGCTCTTACCAGTCCAGACGAACCACCGCCTATAATCAAATATGCTGGTAATATAAATATAAGTATCCAGTCGATGTGTTCCCGCTTAAGCCATGCATATATCAGCACTTTTCGAACAAGCGATACGAATAAAAACACATGCATTCCAGAAATACTAAACAAATGAATCAATCCAAGTTGTTTAATACCAGACATTACCGTTGAAAATTCACTAAGGTTATTACCAATTAGTAGACTATTACAATAGATTCTAACCATTAGGGGCATAGAGGCAAAGTAATTCGCCAATCCGTACCTTATCTCATGACATGAATCAAGAAAATTTTGAAGTATCGTCACAGGTGCAAAAGATGATCCCTGAATTTGTTGCACCGTCAATTGATTATAGATATGGTGAAATTCCATATATTTCTGCATATCAAACTGGTTCTCATTAGTTGGAATCGCTACTGGCTCAATAGTGCCCTTTATATGCCAATTTACACATTTATTAATGTTTTTAATACGGTGCTGTTCCGCGGGTGTCTTTATTCGACCATAGACTTGGATAACTTCATTCGTATCCTTTTTTTTACCAACTAGCTGATATTGATCCCCGTTAACCTTTATTTGATCAGGATATACACGAACAACAACAGAAACTTTTTCGTGTTGATTCACTCTTAACTTATTGACCCTTTGCTGATGTAAACAACAAAAACTAGAAAAGGCAATTGTTATTATTAATGTAACAATGATCACCTGTTTTTGACCTAAAACGAACAGTCTAACCGCTAACCATCCAATTCCAAGAATCAAAATAAAATGATGACCTAAAATAATTCCGGACAGCAGGGCCATTCCCACAACCGGGAAAAAGTAAAATCGGTAAATAAGATTAGACTAGATACTGATCTAGTCTTGTCTCCTTCAATACGTCTTGGTTCAAATCAATTTGCTTTAATTTAATATTTTTGAGTTTGATTAATTTCATTGCATATTCATCGTTATGGTAGTTACGCATGTAATTTATCTGCTTTATTCCAGCTTGTAACAGCATTTTTGTGCATTGCAAACATGGGAAATCAGTTACATAGATACTAGCACCATCGGTAGACACTCCAAATTTCGCACATTGTAAAATAGCATTCATTTCAGCATGAATTGTTCTAACACAATGTCCATCAACGAGATAACAATCTGAATCAATACAATGATCGTCTCCAGAAACAGAGCCATTGTATCCACCCGCAATAATACGCTTATCACGGACAATTGTTGCTCCGACCGACAGTCTCTTACAAGTACTTCTTGAAGCTAGCAATGCAGCCTGAATCATAAAATAGTGATCCCAATCAATTCTTTTTTCTGTCAAAATTAACACCCTCCTACCATTTTGTACTCTAGTATAACAAACTCAAATTAAATCTAAACAGCGATTTGATCCTTTATCTTTGAAACTGACTTATCACCAAATCCATTAATATTTTTTAGGTCATCAACAGACTTAAACTCACCATGTTCCTGTCGATATTGCAAAATCAAATCAGCTTTTTTATCCCCAATTCCTGTAATTTGAGTTAGTTGTTCTTTAGTGGCGGTATTAATGTTAATCACCGGGCCAGAAGATGTAGAAGATTCTGCATTCGTAGTTTCACTCATATTCGTATCTGTATTTTGGCCAATCGGTGTGTTAACTTCTCCCAGGGCTGGAACGTAAACAACTTGTTGATCACTAACTTGCTTGGCCATATTCACATGATTTACGTCCGCATTATTGGTAGCACCGCCTGCACTCGTAAGTGCGTCTTGCACTCGTAGGCCATGCCGCAATTTGTATACTCCTGGGTGATTTACAGATCCTTTAACATCAACGTAGATAGAATTATTATTCCTTCCAGAAGATTTGTTGCTGTGCGTTGATTCGCCGCTTTTCATAAAATTAGCAGAAGTATCTGTTTTTTTACTCTGCAGTCCTTGAAAATAATACCCACCAATTATAAAGACAATAATACCAATACCGATAACACAGTATTTTTTGTGGTCCTCCCATAATTCCAGTAATCGTTCCATTCAATTTTCCCTCCTCAAATTATAACTACGAAAAAAAACAGTGATTTCGACTTGAAATCACTGCTTTTGCAGATAATTATTTATGAGTTTGAAGGTATTTAACAGCATCGTTAAATGTTTTGACTGGGACTACCTTCATATTAGGTGCATATTTTTTAGCCGTTTCTTTTGCTAACTGATAATTAGTCTTGTGCTGTTCCTCATATTTCAAGATGGTCTTTGTTGGCTTAATATATGGTGCAAAGAAAACTGTTGCACCAGCCTTCTTAGCCGCAATTACCTTCTTATCGATACCACCAATTTCACCAACACTACCATCCGGATTGATAGTCCCTGTACCGGCAATTTTACGACCGTGACGTAAGTTTTGACCAGTCAGTTGTTGATAAATTTGTAAGCTAAACATCAAGCCACCAGA
Source organism: Paucilactobacillus suebicus DSM 5007 = KCTC 3549 (assembly GCF_001434475.1). Lineage (GTDB taxonomy): Bacteria > Bacillota > Bacilli > Lactobacillales > Lactobacillaceae > Paucilactobacillus > Paucilactobacillus suebicus. The sequence goes on from NZ_AZGF01000007.1 coordinate 41,701, forward strand.
AGGACCACCAATTTCACCAGGATTTACCTTAACCGGAATTTTTGTTGTCACTTTAACATTATCAGTCAGGACAATGCCAATTCCAGCACGTTTAGTTGTTAGCTTAACTAAGTCGTGTGTGCTGACGTGTTTCTTACCATTATGCAAATATGTGACCTTAACAGGAGTACCTACTTTACGTTTTGCAAGATACTTTTGATACCCGCTAGCAGTATTAAAGTGGTGACCGTTAACTTCCGTCACAGTGTCTCCAACTTTAATAGTCCCCTTAAACTTAGAGTCACTTTGAACCTGTAGCACATAAATCCCCAAGTATTTCTTGGTATATTGCTGTCCCGCCGCCTTATATGCTGTAGCAATTGCTTCATTGATAGCACTTTGCATATAAAAATCCTGAACCTTATTATAGGTAGCATCGCTTTCACCACCTGTAACCTCATCAGCACTTTCAATCGTGGCATGTGGATTAGCTAATGCCCAAAGATACGTAATTGGCCTCGCCCGTTGAAGATAAATAGAAGTTATCATGTAACTCCCCTTTTGCTTGTCGGGGTGATCTTTAACCGTAACATATGACTTTAAACTATCTGCTTCACCAGGACTCTCAATGTATGAGTTCAGTGGCCAGAAAATTAACCAAAGTAAAAGTATAGCGATTACTGCAATGAGAGAAATTATGCCTACTTTTTTTCGACTATTTTTTTTCAACCTAATTTCCTCTTAACTTTTCCGCCAATTGATCATTGATGTTTCCAGGTAAGTAATCTGAAATGTTTCCGCCAAATCGGGCTACTTCCTTTAAAAGGCTACTGGATAAATGCTGATAATTTGGATTTGCCATCATAAAAATTGTTTCAATTTCTCCATCCAGATGTTGATTCATTGCAGCAATATCTCTTTCGTATTGAAAATCATTAAAGTTTCTTAATCCGCGAAGAAGATAATCAGCGCCGATTTTATTCATCAGGTTAACGGTTAATTCATCAGCTGTAATAACTGAGACATTCCCCATATCTTTAACTGCATCTTTAATTTGCGACACTCTCTCATCAACGGTAAAGATTGGTTCCTTACTCGTATTGATCATCACAGCAACTGCGAGTCGATCAAACAATAAGCTTCCACGTTTAATTAAATCAAGATGTCCAAGTGTTAATGGGTCAAAACTACCAGGAAAAACTGCTACTTTCATTCTAGTCATTTCCTTTCAAAAATTGATAGATTGTTAAAACTGTGATGCCATAGTCCTGTTGACGGATCATTTTGAATGAATTTATTTCATCCGTTAAGTCTGCGTCTTGATTAGTTTCTGCAACAATAACAGCCTTATCATTCAATAAGTCTAACTCAACCATTTTGTTCATATTATCAAAAATTTTCTGTTGTGCATACGGCGGATCTAAAAAAACTAAATCAAACTTAATATTTCGCTGACTCAGAAGTAGTAATGCTTTATCTGCTTCCTGTTTATAAATATTAAATTTTGATTCATTTTTGGTGACGGAAACATTTGCCTTAATTGTTTTAATGGCCTGGTAGTGATGATCTATTAAGAAAGCTGAATCAATCCCCCTTGAAACAGCCTCAATACTTAACCCGCCGCTACCAGCAAACAAATCCAAACTATTGCCACCATCAAAATACGGCCCAATAATATTAAATAATGCCTCTTTAACTTTATCGGTTGTCGGCCTTGTTCCACTTCCTGGAACCGCTTTTAATTTACGACCACGATAATCTCCTGCCACTACGCGCATGTTTTATTCATCCTCTTCAGTTTCATGTTTGTAAATTCCCGCAGCTTTCAAATCAGACATATCGGGATCAATGTCAGGCCAGTGTGAATATATCACCTTTTTGACAAATTTCAAACCTTTTAATTTTTGGTATACATCTTCAATATTTTCACGATCCATATAAATAACCGCATACCTCATTTTTTTTGATACATACTCAATTCGACCATAATGCCTTAAATTACGAATTGTTCTTAAATTATTAACATAAACAATTAGGGATTGTCTTTGTTTAATCGCAAAGGCCATACTATCATCTCACTAACATATAGGATCTTAGACAATTGTACCAAATTTTGAAAGGGGCCGCACCACTTTACGCGGTACAACCCCTTCAAATCTTACAAAGTATCAATTTCAATCAGTAGATCATTGGAATCAATTACATCGCCCGCCTCAACAAAAATACTGTTAACAGTACCATCGACAGGTGCTTGAATTGTAGTTTCCATTTTCATTGCTTCTGTCACAATAATTGGGGTTCCCTTTTTTATCTTGTCACCCTTATTAACTAGCACCTTAAGGACGGAGCCACTCATTGTTGCACCAATTTCACCTGGTTTAGTAGGTTCTGCCTTACGCTTCTTAACGACAGTATTATGAACACTGGCATCAGCAACTTTAACCTCACGTGCGTGACCATTAATGTTGAAGTAAAGTGTCCGCTCACCCTCATCATTTGGTGCGCCAATTTCGTTCAAAGCAACAATTTCCGTTTTTCCAGGTGCAAGTTCAATATCAACACGTTCGCCTAAACGCATCCCCTGGAAAAATGTTGGTGTATCGAGAACCGTCACAGCACCATATTGTTCTTGACGATCTATATAATCCATAAATACTTTAGGATAAAGTACATAACTGATCACTTCTTCGAATGTAACCTTATGACCCACTTTTTCTGTTAGTTCCTTGGTAACCGCATCAAAATCAATTGGCTTTGCCAAGCTACCAGGTCGAACAGTTAAAGGCTTTTGTCCCTTTAAAACAATTTGTTGCAGTTTCTTTGGAAATCCGCCTACTGGTTGGCCTAAATCACCTTTGAAAAAGTCAACAACAGAATCCGGAAAATCAAGTGTTTCACCATGTTGTTCCACATCTTCTGGTGTTAAATCATGCTGCACCATGAATAGCGCCATGTCTCCAACAACTTTAGATGACGGAGTAACCTTAATAATATCGCCAAACATTATGTTAACTTTGCGATACATCTTTTTAACTTCTTCAAATCGATCGCCCAACCGAAGTGCGTTAGCCTGTTGCTGTAAATTAGAGTACTGACCACCTGGCATTTCTGTCTGGTATATATCCGTTTGTGGTCCTACCATCTTGTTTGAAAACTGTTGGTAATAAGGCCGAACAGATTTCCAATAACGATCCACAGCCTCAACATTGCTAATTGAAACATCTGGCTGACGCTCAGTTCCCTGTAAAGCGTAAAAGAGACTGCCCATACTTGGTTGTGACGTTGTTCCAGATAACGAGCTAGAAGCAACATCAACAATATCGACCCCTGCTTTTGCTGCCTGAGAATAAGTATAAATACCATTACCCGTTGTATCATGAGTATGCAAATGAATTGGCACATCCACAGTATCCTTTAATGTTGCAATTAATCGATAAGCCGCTTCTGGTTTTAGCAAACCAGCCATATCTTTAATCGCAATAATATGAGCTCCAGCTGCCTGCAATTCCTTTGCTAAATCAACGTAATATTTTAAATTATACTTAGATTTATCAGTATCCAGTATGTCCCCCGTATAACACATTGTTGCTTCGGCAACTTTATTGTTATCGCGAACATATTCAATGCTCTTTTCCATTTGTTCAATCCAATTCAGACTGTCAAAAATTCTGAATACGTCCATACCGTCTTTAGCAGATTGATCAATAAACGCCTTCAATGCGTTATCAGGGTAGTTTTGATATCCAACTGCGTTTGAACCACGGAAAAGCATTTGAGTCAAAGTCCTTGGAATTAACTTCCGTAACTTCTTTAAACGATCCCATGGATTCTCTCCTAAGAAGCGATAGGCAACATCAAATGTTGCGCCACCCCACATTTCATATGAGAACAGTTGTGGAAGAGCTTTCTGAAGCTCTGGTGCAATATTAACCATATCTTTAGTGCGCATTCTGGTCGCAAATAGGCTTTGATGTGCGTCACGCATGGTTGTATCCGTCAGCAATACTGCTTTTTGTTGCTTGATCCACTCAACCATTGCATCCGGACCCTTGTCATCTAAAACGTCCTTTGCAGTCACAATTTGATCATTAATATCGCTAAATTTTTCATCATACTTAAATTCCGGATAATATTTCTTTTCTCGGCTCACACCAGGGAACCCATTAACCGTCGTATTCGCAATATAGTGAAGCAACTGGTTGGGCTGATCTGTTTCATGCGTGAAATTAAATAATTCTGGTGTATCATCAATAAATGTTGTTGTCGCTTTACCAGATGCAAAGACTGGATGTGAAATAACATTTTTCATAAATTCAATATTGGTATGCACACCACGAATCGTAAATTCATTCAATACACGCAACATTTTATCGCAAGCTTCTTTGTACGTGTCAGCTGAAACGATCGCCTTAACAAGCAGGGAATCAAAATATGGTGTAATCACCGATCCAGTGAAGGCATTCCCACCATCAAGGCGGACACCATTCCCACCTGGCGAAATGTAAGTAGAAATTTTACCAGTATCAGGCATAAAATTATTGGTTGCATCTTCAGTAGTAACTCGAGCTTGAATCGCCGCTCCATGGTAAGTAAGCTCATCTTGTTGTGGTAGATCAATTTCTTTGTGTAAGTCATAGCCTTGTGCAATTAAAATTTGAGCCTGCACAATATCAAAGCCGGTAATCATTTCAGTAATTGTATGTTCAACTTGAACACGAGGATTAACTTCGATGAAGTAAAAATGGTCACCCTCAACTAAGAATTCAACAGTAGCTGCATTCAAATAATGAACGTGTTTCATAAATTTCACTGCAGCATCACATATTCTTTGACGTAATTCTACAGGTAGTGCGACTGCGGGTGCAATTTCGATCACTTTTTGGTTACGTCGCTGAACTGAACAATCTCGTTCAAACAAGTGCATCACATTTCCATGTTTGTCAGCCAGTATTTGAACTTCAATATGTTTAGGACTTGCAAGATATTTTTCAAGATATATTTCGCTATCACCAAAAGATTGACTTGCTTCACTTTGAGCCGTGTTATAAGCATCAACAAGTTCTTCCTCGTGATGCACAATTCTCATACCACGGCCACCACCACCCATTGCGGCCTTAACGAAAATCGGATACCCAATTTGTTCAGCATACTTTTTGGCATCTTCAACGGTTTCAACTGGTTCTTTTGTTCCCGGAATCGTCGGTACTCCAGCCTCATCCGCAGCCCGCTTGGCAGCAATTTTATCACCAAACATCTCAAGATGTTCGACCTTGGGTCCAATAAACGTGATTCCTTCTTCACCACAACGTTTAGCGAATTCGGCATTCTCTGACAAAAATCCATACCCTGGATGGATTGCATCAACATTATGGTCTTTGGCGATTTGAATGATACCTTCTATATCTAGATAGGCAGCAATTGGCTTCTTACCTTCACCAACCAAATAAGCCTCATCCGCCTTGAAACGATGTTCCGAATATTCGTCCTCTTTTGCGTAAATCGCAACTGCTGTCATCTTTAATTCATGAATTGCTCGAAAAATACGCGTGGCGATTTCACCACGGTTTGCGACCATCACTCTTTGCATTCCCTCATGCGCCTCCAATTGAATTAATTACTTTTCCAACACTCTTGATCTTGTATGGATTGCACTAATGTTAAGCACACAGCCCAACGCCATACATAATACCAACATACTAGAACCACCATAACTAATAAATGGGAAAGTTACCCCTGTAATTGGCAACAAACCTGTAACACCACCAACATTAAATAATGTTTCAATTGTTATAAACGCTGCAACACCGTAACAAACAAGTGCTGAATAGGCATCATTAACACGAACGCCAATCCAAATTGTTCTAGCGACAATCAACCCCAATAATAGAAGTATTACAACTACCCCTACTAAACCGAGCTCTTCCCCGATCACCGCCATAATGAAATCAGTATTGGGTTCCGGTAGGTATCCCATTTTTTGAATACTGTTTCCTAATCCAACGCCAAAAATTCCACCGTTACTTAGAGCATAGTATGAATTAACCAGCTGACTACCAGCGCCCCTTGCAGTACCAAATGGATTAACAAACGCAACAAATCTTTGAATCTGATATCCATGTGATGAGCTGCTTTCAGCAACCTTTGTTAAAACCGGCAAACCGATTGCAGCAAACGAGAAGAAACATCCTAAAATTATGGTTACTCCCTTTTTCCAAGAGATCCCACTCGCAAATATCATCACTGCAATTATCGCACTGTTAATTGCCGCTCCACCTAAGTCAGGCTGAATGATGATTAGCCCAACTAAAATCAACGACAAAACTATTGGACTACCCATTGCTCCAACGTAATCTCCAAAACTACTAGTAACTTCATTTTCTTTACGTGAAAACATCCTTGCAAGGTACAATATGAGCACAATCTTGCAAACTTCAGCCGGTTGAATATTCATAAAACCAAGGTTAATCCAACCCTGAGCCCCGTTAACTGCCTGACCAAACACCTTAACGTAAACTAGAGCAAGCAATGTCACCATGGTCATTGCAAACATGACCTTACCATTTTGAAACAGTTTAAGATTAACCGCAGTCATAAACCACACTACACAAAGTCCTAAAACTACATAAATTATTTGTTTGACCAAATATGCACTAGGTGATCCTCCATTTTGAATTGCAATATCTGCACTTGAAGAATACACCATCACGATTCCGATCAAACACAATAAAATATAGGGCACAAATATGTAATAGTCTAAATAACGAAACTTCCTACTTATTTTTCTTAACATTATCCTTGATCACCCAACACACTCTTTTCATAATTTGATGAAGAATCTAAATAGATTGAAGTAATTATATCATACAAAAATCGGTGGTCTATCCCTTTTGAAAAAAAATAAACAAGTAATGGCACACAAAAAGAGCTTGAGACAGGCATTCGTCTCAAGCTCTTAAATTTTTATAAGAAAAGTAATTTATACAGATAAGTCGCAACTATTCCGCCCAAAATCGGTGCAACCACTGGGACCCAAGAATAATCCCAATGAGAATCACCCTTTGTTTTCAATGGATACAACGCATGCACTATTCGTGGTCCAAGATCTCTAGCTGGATTTAATGCGGGACCAGTTGCTCCACCCATTGATATAACAAGTGTCATCACTAATAGTCCAATGGTAAAGTTGGCTAACCCAATGTTTGAACGATACGCCATATTATGGGTCATCCCCAGAGCACCAAATATCAAAATGAACGTGCCAACAAATTCATTTACGAATTCATCGCGATATGAATGCGCAGCATCAATTGTTGAAAAAGTTCCTAAAATTGAATCGGCATTCGTAGACAGATCGTAATATGGTCTGTAGCTCCACACAACTATTAACTGTCCAATAATCGCACCAACCATTTGTGCGGCTAGGTAAGGTACAACTTCTGACCAAGGAAATAGGCCATTAACCGCCAAAGCAATCGTTAATGCCGGATTAATATGATTACCTGAAATATTTGCGAACATCATCGCCGGAATCATAACTCCGCAACCATATCCCAAACCAATCAAAATCCAGCCACCGTGAAATCCCTTTGTTCCCTTTAATTCCACGTTTGCAACGGCGCCATTACCTAACACAACAAGAAATGCCGTTCCTATTAGTTCGGCCATCACTCGTGTGAATAAACTGTAAGTCATCTCTTACTCTCCCTGTAAGGTATTATTCAATTGTCAATCTGGAATTCTAATCAACCATAAGTTAACTTCCCGAAGAATTCCTAGTACTATTCAAATTACTTGCGTGAAGCAATCTTACGCTTCTTAGCTTCTTTTTCACGCATGTTACTATCTAATATTTGCTTACGTAAGCGCACGTTTTCTGGCGTTACTTCACAGTATTCGTCCTCATTTAAGAATTCAAGTGATTCTTCAAGTGAAAGATGTGTTGGTGTTTTAATACGAGCCATGTCATCAGAACCTGCAGCACGAACGTTAGTCAAGTTCTTACCCTTGGTAATGTTAACAGTAATGTCATTTTCACGACTATTTTCACCAACGATCATTCCCTCATAGACATCTGTACCTGGATCAATCAGTAACGTACCACGGCTTTCAACACCCATCATGGCATAAGTGGTTGCTTTACCAGCATTCATTGAAACTAAGGTTCCCTTTTGACGGCCAGGGTTCCAGTTCTTGATTACCGGAGCATACTTTTCAAATGTATGGTTCATAATACCGTAGCCACGAGTCATTGACATGAATTCAGTTGAATAACCAATTAATCCACGAGATGGTGCTAAGAAAGTCAAACGTGTTTGACCATTATCAGTTGATTCCATATTCTGCATTTCACCCTTACGTTGTGACAGGGTATCAATAACACCACCAGTATATTCATCAGGTGTATCAATTTGAACCTCTTCAAATGGTTCACTCATCACACCATCAATATCACGATAAATAACTTCTGGACGAGATACGGAAAGTTCAAATCCTTCACGACGTAGTGTTTCAATTAAAATTGACAAATGTAGTTCACCACGGCCAGAAACCATCCATGCACCAGGTTCATCTGTATCATCAACACGTAATGAAACATCCGTATGCAATTCTGACTTCAATCGATCTTCCAACTGACGTGCGGTAACAAACTTACCTTCACGACCAGCAAATGGTGAATCATTAGTTCTGAACGTCATTTGTAAAGTTGGTTCATCAATCCGCAATAATGGTAATGCATCTGGATGTGCAGGATCAGCAACCGTTTCACCAACGTTGATGTCTTCCATACCTGAAATGGCACACAAATCTCCAGCCTTTGCTTCATCAATTTCAAGACGCTTCAGGCCAAAAAAACCAAATAATTTCGTGACACGGAATTTTTGCTTTGAACCATCAAGCTTAAGAACAGTAACGTTGTCCCCAACCTTGATCTTGCCACGGAATACACGGCCAATACCAACACGACCCACAAAGTCGTTGTAATCCAACATAGCAACCTGGAATTGAAGAGGTTCATCAGAGTTATCCTCTGGAGCTGGAATTTTTTCAACAATGGTATCAAAAATTGGCTTCATAGTGTGTTCCTGGGTGTCAATGTCTGGATCGTAACTTGAAGTACCATTCATAGCAGATGCATATACAACTGGGAAGTCCAATTGTTCCTCATCTGCACCTAATTCAATGAACAAGTCCAAAACTTCATCAACAACTTCTTCAGGACGTGCACCAGGACGGTCAACTTTGTTAATAACAACGATAGGTACTAAATGTTGTTCAAGTGCTTTTTTCAACACAAACCGTGTTTGTGGCATTGTGCCTTCAAAAGCATCAACAACTAACAAAACACCATCAACTAAGCGCATGATTCGTTCAACTTCACCACCGAAATCGGCATGTCCTGGGGTATCCAAGATGTTAATCTGCTTGTCACCGTAACGAACGGCGGTGTTTTTTGACAAGATAGTGATACCACGCTCACGTTCAATAGCATTTGAGTCAAGAGCACGGTCCTCAATTTGAGTATGTTCATCTAAAGTATCTGATTGCTTTAACATTTCGTTAACTAATGTCGTCTTACCATGGTCAACATGGGCAATAATAGCAATGTTACGAATATCGTCACGTAATTTCAAGATTTTTTCTTCCCTTCAGTTAGTTCATAATTCAGTACACACTTGGCAGGAGCAGACTGTTTGCATAAAAAAACTGTGACAAGCGGTCACAGTCAACCTCAACCAAACTAATTTGCAAGCTTTATCACTTCTTCACTTGCTTGTTCTGTCGCTACTAATACAACATTGGATGATAGCATATCAAGCGGGGCACCGTCAATAGTTTTCACTGCCAACCCCAATTCATTTGCTAAAACATTTCCTGCGGCAAAATCCCATGGTTTAAGATATGATACATAACCTGACAGCTCACCTTTGATCACACTTGCGAATTCTAATCCGGCACTGCCATACATTCTCGGCCCTCGACTGGTCTGGGCTATTTTTTTCATATTATAGTCATCGTTAATCAGAAGTGGGCCGCTAATACCGATGAGTGAATTATCTAGACTGACATTATCAGGCCTTTTAATTCGCCGATCAACCATGCCCGCACTTCTCGCGTACACGCCCATTTCTGGCCCGCCATGATAAAGGATATTTTGCATCACATCTAAAATATATCCTAACTGTGGTTTACCATCTACGTACAACGCAATCATAATTGCAAATCGATTTTTTTGCATAACAAAATTCATCGTTCCATCAATTGGGTCGACAAACCACACATGACCGTGCATATCATCAATTTGATCACCAAAGCCTTCTTCACCAAGAATCCTAGCTTCAGGATCAAGTTGACGAATCACAGATACCAACATTTTTTCGTTGCTCTTGTCAATTGCAGTCACAAGATCCTTACGACCACTTTTTTCTTCCACAGTAAAGTCATTCTTCATTTCGTCCAATGTTGACAATCGTGTCACATTTAGTATTCTTTGGATTTCGTGATCAATTTTATTTAATTCCATCATGAACTAATTTCCTCTAATTAATAATTTTTTGGATTCAGTCTCACGAGCTTGCTTGATAACTTCATACAACACATAACCTGAATCTTTTTCGAATTGTTTTCCAAGTTGCTTTTCCTGTGATTTTGATTGCACAACCCGTTTAAATTTTTGATACTGATCCAGAACTTCTTGCCGACTAACTCCTGTTTCATATGCGTCTTCAACTAATTGAAACATCTTAGTCACGTCGATAATTTCGTCCGTTGACCAGCTAGAATCAAGTGGATAGCTGTAATTTTGGTTATTCAAGATATCACTCCTATCTTTTAGTCTATCATTAGAATTATAACACGCAAAAAAGCCTGACTGCGCATTTTTTGCGCACCAGGCTTTCAAAACATAAACGTTAAATATGAGTTGGGAATCCAAGTGCAACGTCGGCTGCCTCTTGAATTGGTTCGCTCAAAGTTGGATGAGGGTGAATCGTTAATGCAATATCTTCAACATTCATGCCACCATTTACCGCAAGTGAAAGTTCGGCGATTAAGTCACTAGCCTCTGGACCAGCCACTTGGGCACCAACCAAGTTGCCCTCATCTTTGGTATAAACCAAACGAACAAATCCATCGGGTTCATCTAAAGATACAGCTCGAGCATTACCTGCAAATGGGAACTTAGCGGTACTTACTTCTAAGCCCTTATCCTTGGCATCTGCTTGGGTCATCCCCACAGTTGCTAATTCTGGATCCGCAAAGCAAACCGCAGGGACGCCAACCCAATCATTAGCCGTATTTTTTCCTGCAATTGCACCAGCTGCGGTTTTGGCCTCAAAAAACGCCTTATGTGCCAAAGCTGGTCCCGGTACAATATCACCAATTGCAAAAATGTTGTTAACACTTGTTCTGCCCTGTTGATCGACTTGAACCAGGCCATGATCATCGGTCTTTACACTAGTCATTTCAAGTCCAAAACCGTCCGTATTGGCACGACGACCAACTGAAACTAAACAGTAGTCAGCTTTGATACTAGTTTCCTTACCATCGGCCTCATAGGTCACGGTAACACTGCTATCATCTTGTTCAGACTTCTTGGCCATTGCGCTAGTAATTACGTCAACGCCTTTTTTCTTGAGTCCTTTAAGTGCAATTGAAACCATGTCTTTTTCAAAGTTAGGCAAAATTGATGGTGTGCCTTCTAGAATTGTGACATGTGACCCGAGGTTGGCGTAAGCACCAGCTAATTCGGTGCCAATGTAGCCACCGCCAATCACAACTAATTCCTTTGGAATTTCCTTTAAATCCAAAGCACCGGTGGAGTCAATTACGCGTCCATCAAATTTAAAATTAGGAATTTCTACTGGTCTACTTCCGGTTGCCAAAATTAAGTTCTTAAACTTAATTGTCTGGCCGCCACCGTTATCCATAAACTGTTTTGGCCCGACTGACATTACTCTAAGTTGTGAATCGTTATCAAGGAAGGCCTCACCTTCAATAATTTCGACCTTGTGCTTTTTAAGCAACATCTGGACGCCACCAGTCATTCGATCCACAATCTTGGTTTGCTTCCATTCCTGTGTTTTTTCAAAATCAATCGTTGCCGGTTGTGTAGTGATACCAAACACTGAGGCATCGTTTGCATCCCGTAATCGGTGTCCGGCATTGATCAATGCTTTAGATGGTACACAGCCAACATTCAAACAAACACCGCCTAAAGTACCTTTTTCAATTAGGGTAACTTTTTGGCCTAATTCGGATGCTCGAATTGCGGCAACGTATCCGCCTGGGCCTCCGCCAACAATTACTGTATCTTTTTCTTCAACATCTGCCATACGACGATCATCCTTCCATTAATAATAATTCTGGATCATGTAACAATTCGTTCATATAGTTCAGAGCATTTTGTGCTAGTGCTCCATCAATCAAACGATGATCATAACTCAGCGATAATTTAAGCATCTTGCCAACAACAATATCACCATTTTCATCAACGATCGGTTCTTTTGCAATTTTACCTACACCTAGAATAGCAACTTCCGGTTGGTTAATTACTGGAGTGAACCATCCCCCACCAATTGAACCCACGTTACTGATTGTGATAGATCCACCCTTCATCGATTGTGGGCTTAATTTATTGTCGTAAGCAGCTTGCGTATTTTCGGTGATTTCCTTAGCAATCTCGAACATGCCTTTAGAATCAGCATTCTTGATATTTGGAACATACAGTCCATGATCAGTATTGGTTGCAATTCCAATGTTGTAATAATGCTTATAAACAATTTCTTGTGTTGTATCATCAATTGATGCATTGAATTCTGGGAACTTCTTCAAAGTTGCTACCAAAGCTTTAACGATGTATGGCAAGAAAGTCAAATGAATTTCTTGATCTGCAGCCTTTTGCTTGTACTTCTTACGATTATCCATCAGTGCACTGACTTCAACATCATCAAATGACGTAACATGCGGTGCAATATCTTTTGAGGTTCTCATTGACTTAGCAATGATCTTTCTCATTGGTGACATTGGTTCACGTGTTTCAAGGTCTGGTTGATCAGACTTGTATGGTTTAACAGCCTGTCCTGAAGACTTAGTAGCTGGCTGTTCTGCACTTACCGGTGCTGCAACCGTTGCTTGTGCTGGCTCGCCATTAAAGCTGTCAATATCAGCCTTCAAAATTTGACCGTGATTTCCAGATGGGGCAACCCTGCTGATATCAATGCCCTTATCGCGAGCATACTGCCGAACTGATGGCATTGCCAAAATTAGCTTATTTGGTTCTGCAAGTGCCGGAACTCCTCCTGAAGCACCTTCTGAAGCAGGTGCAGGAGTCTCATCTGATGTACCTGTGTCTTCCTTGGCTGGTGCTGCTGGTGTTGCATCATCATCGGCTGTATCGGCTGAACCATCATCAATTTCAACCAGCGTATCGCCGATTTCAACAGTATCGCCTTCCTGTGCGACGATTTTCTTTACCGTGCCGGCAACTGGAGAAGGTAATTCAGAAACAGACTTATCATTTTGAATTTCGACTAATGAATCGTCTTCATTAACTTTGTCTCCCTCTTTAACTAACCAGTTTGCAACCTCACCTTCAGCCATTCCTTCACCCAGTTCAGGGAGCTTAAACTTAAATGCCATAAAGCAGACTTCCTTTCATATCCAATTATTTTTTTAAGTAGTAATTACTAATAATCTAAGATTTCACGAGCCTTAGCTTCAATTTCATCCGCCCCTGGAATCCAAACATTTTCTGCCTGAGCAAATGGATAAACTGAATTTGGAGCGGCAACACGGCCTATTGGCGCATCCAATGACATAATTGCATTCTCAGCAATTGCAGACGCAACCGTTGCTCCGACACCCGCCATTTTCTGTGCTTCTTGCACAACTACTACTTTATGTGTTTTTTTAATTGACTCAAAAATAGTATCCGTATCAATTGGTGATAGAGAACGTAAATCGACAACTTCTACAGAAATGTCTTCTTTGGCTAGCTTGTCGGCGACTTTCAATGACTCATTCACCTCAGCACTGTATGCAACTAACGTGATATCAGTGCCTTCCCGGACTACTTTAGCCGTATCCAACGGTACTGTGTACTTATCATCTGGAATATCATCTTTCATGGAACGATATAACTTTAAGTTTTCCATAAACAGCACTGGATCATTATTTTCAATAGCTGAAATAACCATTCCCTTGGCATCATATGGGTTGCTTGGTGTCACAACACGCAGCCCGGGAATACCGGTAAAGAAGTTTTCAAGATTATCAGCGTGCATTTCAGCAGTGTGAGTTCCGCCCCCAAAGGGTGTCCGAATTGTAATTGGTAAATTCTTATCGTTGCCAAACCGGAACCTTGTCCGTGCCATCTGACCGGCAACCGAATCAATAGCTTCAAACGTAAAACCCATAAATTGGATTTCAGGGATTGGTCTCCATCCCGTCAAGCCTAACCCGATCGATAAGCCTAAAATTCCTGACTCAGCTAATGGTGTATCAAACACACGATCTTCACCATATTTATCTTGAAGCCCTTGTGTAGTTCTGAAAACGCCACCATTTTTTCCGACGTCTTCACCAAAGATTAGAGTCTTTGGATCTTCACCCAACGCAATATCAAGACCATCAGTGATCGCTTGAATATAAGATTTTTTAGTCATGATTACTTCGACTCCTTTTCTTCAAATTCGGCAATTTGCTTAGCAATGTCAGGTGTTGGAACTTCAAAGGTCCTCTTCAACATGTCAGAGACCTTTTCGGGTTCAACTGCATCAGCTTCTTTGATGGCATCCTTAAACGATGTTTTGCATTCATCAACATACTTGTCTTCTTCTTCTTGACTCCACAAGCCTTTGTCGGTGAGATACTTGCGCATCCGAATTAATGGATCATGTTCAAACCAAGGCTTTTCTTCTTCCTTCGTACGGTAACGACTAGGATCATCACCAGCACTACTATGAGCACCAAAGCGATACGTGATGGTTTCAATCATAACTGGTCCATTGCCAGCGACAGCAAATGCACGAGCTTCTTTTGCAACTTGATAACAAGCTAAAATATCCATTCCATCAACTTGAACACTAGGAATACCAGCAGCGACCGCTTTTTGTGCTAAAGTCGTTGCCGCTGTTTGCCTATTACGCGGAACGGAAATTGCAAAACCGTTATTTTGAATAATGAATACTGCGGGAGCCTGAAATGCGCCAGCAAAGTTCATTCCTTCATACGTATCACCTTGTGATGTACCACCATCGCCAGTATATGAAAATGCAACTGCGTCTTCTCCATTTTTCTTTAATCCTAAAGCAACCCCTGCAGTTTCCACCATCTGCGCTCCGATAATGATTTGTGGCATTAATGCACGAGCCTTAAATTGGTTACCCAGTACATGACCTCTGGACCATAAATACCCCTCTGTAACAGTTGCTCCGTGCTGGATCAATTGAGGCAAGTCACGATAAGCTGGTAGCAAGAAATCATTTTCGTTAAAAGCGGAAACAGTTCCCATCTCACTTGCTTCCTCACCGTACGTTGGAGCATAAAAGCCTAAACGTCCCTGCCGAGAAAAATTCATGGTTTGTTCGTGAAGAGCCCTTTCCCAAACCAGCTTTTTCATAAAATCCACCAGTTCTTCATCGGAAAAGTTTGCCATTAAATCCTTATCAACCACGTTCCCGTCGTTGTCTAGAATCTGAACTGGTTTAAAATTACTGCCCAAATCTGCCTTAATGGCAGCAAAATCAACCGCGCTCTTACTTTCATTGGCCATAATACACACATTCCTTTCTATTGTTCAGCGCTTAATGTAAGCGCTTTATTTGCCTTTCAATACAAAGTATACACTCCCAACAACTAAATGCAAGCAGTTTCATGCTCATATTTATGTATTTCGTATTAGAAGTTATTGCTAATAAACAGTAAGTTATTTCACAAACTACTCAATTTCTCATTATTCTCAACTCGCTAATTTTATGCTAGACTTAAACAAGTTGTTTTATGGAAATTATTGATGGAGATGAACGCGTTGATTTTAATGAAAGATATCGTCCGGGATGGCGACCCTGTTTTAAGAAAACAAGCTGCCAAGGTTACTTTTCCGCTAAGTGAAGAGGATAAAAAATTGGCTGCCGATATGATGGAATACTTAGTAGTCAGTCAAACCCCCGAACTTTGCGAAAAGTACAAATTACGTGCCGGTGTTGGACTGGCAGCCCCCCAAGTTGGCGTGTCCGAGCAAATGGCAGCTGTTTTAGTTCCATCTGAAGATGACGAAGATGACTCAAAACCGGTATTTAAAGACGTCATTATTAACCCTGTGATTGTTAGCGAATCTGTTCAACCCGGCGCATTAACGGAAGGTGAAGGCTGTTTATCAGTTGACGAAGACGTGGCAGGATATGTCCCTCGACATGACCGAATTACATTGACGTATCAGGACGTCGATGGCCAAGATCATAAAATTCGCTTAAAGCATTACCCTGCTATTGTCTGCCAACACGAAATTGATCACCTACATGGAACATTGTTTTACGATCACATCAATAAGGACAACCCATTTAAAGCGCCTGAAGATACTGTAATGCTAAGCTAATAAAAAAGGATCAAAATATTCTTTGCAGAATATTTGATCTTTTTTTTACAGTTATTTATGTGAATTAAATAACAATTTGAAAATTTCTAACCCAATTTCTTCAAATCATAAATATATTGATATGTGGCTTCGTTAATGATATAAGCGACATCCAAGTGTAGTTTGTCACTGTAAATCCAGGCGTCAGTGACTAAAAACGCCTGATTTGCATCTTTATAACACTTTATTTCTTGTTTATCACCGTATTCTTTTAATTTTCCATTCAGTAATTGTCTAATTTGATTAAGAAGAATGCCATTACTGTTTTTACTAATATCAAATTGAT
Source organism: Paucilactobacillus suebicus DSM 5007 = KCTC 3549 (assembly GCF_001434475.1). Lineage (GTDB taxonomy): Bacteria > Bacillota > Bacilli > Lactobacillales > Lactobacillaceae > Paucilactobacillus > Paucilactobacillus suebicus. The sequence continues at coordinate 58,599 of NZ_AZGF01000007.1, forward strand.
ATTCAAATGCCATCACACCTTTTCCCCACACGTCAGCCACAGTTTCAGACTGTTTAAATTTCATTTCGGGTCCCGTCAATATCTGGCTCTCCACAAGCACAGGAAGACACGCTACCATTGCCTTATCAGTCATCTGCTCAGCATCATTTCTAACAATTATTGTGGCATGTTTAGCGATTTCTCGTCTAATAATTTGATAAACTAAAATCGCAACGATTACGGCTAGAATAACGATAATTGTAAATAGCATCCTCAACACCTCGCCTTTTTAAATAAGCATACCATTGTCATCTTTTGAATGAAAATAAAATGTGAATGATAGATATAATTTCATAGATCGGCCTGATGTGATAGAATTAAGGTTATCAACTAAACAACTACTAGTAAGGAGTCGTTAATCTTATGATTTATAAAGTCTACTATCAAGATACAAAAGTACGTAACCCAAAGAGAGAAAACACTCATTCACTTTTTTTGGATGAACAAACTCTTTCTGCTGCGAGAGAGACTGCTGAAAAAAATACAGACATCAATGTTGAGTACATTGAAGAGTTATCTGAAGAAGCGCTAAACTATGAGAAGCAAAATCCAGATTTCAAGATATCAAAATTTTAGTTTTTAATTGAAAAGCCAGACAGTTTAAGTTTAAACTGTCTGGCTTTTTTTAACATCAATGTTTTAGATTATATCGATATCATTGGGAAATCTTTAAAGATTCCTGTATAATATAATCATCTGTTTTTTGTGGAGGAAATACTGTCCATGCATTTTGCAATTATATTAAATGAATTCGCTGGAAGCGGCAATGCTCAAAACGTCTGGGAGAAACAAATCAAACCGGAACTTGAGAAAGGGCAAGTTGACTACCAAGTTAAATCAACACAGCACCCTGGCCATGCTGAATACTTAGCAGAACAATACATCAAATATTCTACTGATCATGAGCACATAGTCATCCTTGTTATTGGTGGCGATGGAACACTCCATCAGGCACTTAATGGATCAATGAAGGCTACTGAAGGCACCAACGAAAAAATACCGTTGGCTTATATACCTGCTGGGTCTGGCAACGATTTCGCGCGTGGTATCAAAATGTCAGCCAAGCCTTTAATCGCACTAAGACAGGTACTCGATTGTCAAAAACCAAATACCATAGACATTGGTAATTTCTCCGAAAATATCAAAAATGAAACTGGATATTTCATCAATAATATTGGTATCGGTTTTGACGCAGCAATTGTCAGTCGAACTAATGCATCAGCGCATAAAAAAAGTTTTAATAAGTTTCACGTTGGTTCGTTATCCTATATGGCATCGATTATCAGCGTGCTTTACAATCAGGAACCTTTTCAACTCATGGTAAGGATCGGTCAACACAGAGATTTATATCAGAATGCGTTCTTGGTTACAACATCCAATCATCCTTACTTCGGTGGTGGCGTCAGAATCTTACCTAATGCGAATGTTCATAGTGGTGAGTTGGAGCTCATAGTAATCGAAAGAAAAAATTGGCTCATTCTTCTTTGGCTAGGAATCCTTTTACTTTTTAAAAGACATCTTAGGTCTCACTGGGTTCATTATTACAAGGCTAAAGAAATTCAGGTGACCACCACATCTTTAGAATTTGGTCAAATTGATGGAGAAGAGCTTGGTAATCGTTTCTATGATCTTCAGATGAAAATATCTAAGTATCCTTTTTGGATTGATACTTCCATAAAATAAAAAACAGCCTCAGTCAGTGTATTCCGACAAAGGTTGTTTTTTTAATCTTCTGACGCCTCCATGGCGTCCAGAATCATCCGCAGTTGGCTACACTTCTCACGTAAATCGTTCATTGCTTTGCCATACCGCGGTTTTATTGTAATGGTTGCAGTAATTTTCTGCCCATCAGCCTTCTTAGCTTCTTTGTGACAAAGCCGAGTTAGTTCATTTTGAGCATCAGCTAATTCTTGCTGAATCTCAAATTTGTTACTCACCTCGAACACTCCCCTTAACAAGTAAAGTATTAAAAGCAAATTCAAATTTGCAATATCGAATATAACACCATTTACGAATAAAGTTAACTAATTAGGCGTTACAAATATATTACACAAAAAAAAGAGCCACAAACCACTGATATATCAGTAACTTGGTTGACTCTTCTAATCAAATTTTTATTTAACAGTACCAGCAAATGATGGTTCAAAATACTTGCTAATTGTTTGGATTTGAACGTTTTCACCAGTTTTTGGTGCCGCAACATACTGATTATTACCAATATAAATTGCATCATGGTAAGTAGCACCTGAAGAACCCCAGAATAAAATATCACCTGGTTGGGCACTTGCAACAGAATGCTTAGTAACGTATGCTTCCTGAGCGACAGTGTTGTGTGGCAAACTAATACCATCAGCGTGCAAATACACATACTGAACCAAACCTGAACAGTCCATGCCGCTTAACGAACTGCCACCCCACACATATGGAATGCCAGCACTAGCAAGTTTAACAGCTAAACTTACAACTGATCCAGATTGTAGATTTGAAGACGTGCTTGCACTTGAGCTACTTTGACTGGTTGCAGTTGCAGAACTAGCGTTAGATGCAGTGGAAGTGCTAGTTGCCGTTGAAGATGCAGTACTTGAGGCTGCTACAGAACTAGCAGAACTTGTGGAAGCAGCCGCAGCTGTACTACTTTGTGTACTTGTGGAAGCGGTACGGTAAGTAGCATCTACTCGCGTAATCGTTTGTGCTGAAGTTGATGCGGTGTTTGAAACTGCATTACTGCTTGCGGAAGAAACCGTAGCCGTAGATGTTGAGCTACTTGCAGCCACTGTGGATACAGCAGTCGAACTACTACTTGCAGCCACCGTGGATGTTGCCGCACTCGAAACATCACTAGTAGAGGAAACTGAAGAACTAACAGCCGAACTAGCAACTTGACTTGTAGATTCAACGTTCGCAGATACCGCACTCGCGGTGCTATCACTAGCAGTAGTCGAAGTTGGTGCAGTAGAAGTTGGTGCAACGCTAGCTGCAGAAGCAGCATTACCGGTCAACTTCAATTGCTGGCCGACTACCAGTAAATTACTGTTCTTGATGCCGTTAATTGAAACAAGCTTATCAACAGAAATGCCAAAACGACTAGCAATTGCTGAAAGTGTATCACCACTTTTAACTGTATAACTGCTAGGTACAGCTGTTGAACTTGACGCAGCAGATGAGGCCGCACTTGAAGTACCAGGCAAGTTCAATGTTTGACCAGCATAAATTAAATCAACAGTTGAACTGATCTTCTTAACGTTTTGATTGCTAGTTTCTAAATCATTAACCGTCACACCATATTTCTGAGAAAGTCCCCAAATGGTATCACCATTCTTAACTTTTACAGTGTCCGCGTGGGCCGTTTGTGCACTAACCGCAAATAGGCCAAGTGCCCCCACAGTTCCTAATAATGCTCCCTTAACATAATGGTTCGTTTTTTTATTTGAATTACCCAAATGAGAGTCTGACATGCAATTCCACTCCTTAAAAAGTCGTTTGTAAAATAAAATTTTAAGCAATAATAATAATCTTAATAATAAAGCAAGGATAACATGATATTTGTATCATGAAAACACTTAACCACGTAATACAAGTGAATGTACAAAAACTAAAAAATAAAATTGTATAATACAATTTGCTACCAATGCTATAATTTTAAGTGCATTATAATTTTTGATTGATTTTTATTACAAGTTTGTTACATATCAATTTTGTGTCATAGTTATGTGTTCTTCATCGTGGACAATTGCAATTGAATTCCTTTTAAGAGTTAAAATACTGTGTTGTTGGTTACCAAATTGTTTATAAAATTGATCTTTCGAAACAGTATCTGTTGCACTCGCTTCACCCTTTTTCATTGCGTCCTTTGATGAATAAGTACTTGCAATTACCTGTTCTGGAATGCACGTTATTTTGTTGCCATCCCTGGTATACCCACCTGTATATGTTCTTGTCCAGCACTGACTAACTGTGTTTTCTTCTATTAATTTATATTGATGGTTTGCTTTAAATTGAAATTTTACCGTCACACTTTGATTATTTGGATATTTTTTAACTCCCGACCACTTGCCTTTGGGATGAACAACCGTTATTTTGCTTGATTCTTCACTACTACTACTTGATGAATCAAAACGTGAATTCCCATGATTAAATAAGATAACGCTGGCCCCTGCAATAACAATTGCAATCACTACGACAATTAAAATGATCCTTTTCTTTTTCAATTAAAAATCTCCTAACAATTATTACTAATATTCATTCTACAGCAAAATTATTCTACCGATAAAAAATTTAGCTCTTAAATTAATAATATTTTAGATCCTACTCGTAAATTTATTATCGCTGTCGTATCAACAAATTGATGTATACAAATGAATTAATTGCACGTATCAATTAAATGCAATTATAAATATATCTGCTTTTGATAGTTGACTTTACCTGCAATAGTCCTTAAAGTAAAAGCATATTAAAATTAAATGAGAAATACGTTGATTAGGTTAGTAGCCTAACGGATTACGCAAAGAGAGCCTTCATTTGAGTGAAAGAAGGACGAGTTCGTTAGTTGAAGATCTCCTATGAGTGCATCTCTTCATTAAATTGATAAGATGCTGGCCACCCCATTACAGGTGATTGATATTATATATAGATAAAATCAATCTGAGACGTCATCAGAGATGATGATGTGAATCAAGGTGGTAACACGTTCAAGACGTCCTTCATAAGGCGTCTTTTTTTGTTTCCATTTAATAATCCCATAAAAAGGAGGATAGATACAAATTTAGTACATAAGGTCTACATACATAGAAAATCATTTATTGGAGGAATACATATTATGACAAATACCTTAGGAAACTTAACAGAAAAAGAAAACAGATTCGCTCAAACACTTTTTGACGCACTTCAAAGTCAGCATAAACTCACAGAAAGTAATTACGCTAACAATGTCACGGATGATGATTCGGCTTATCGTGTACAATACAAACTCACTCAACTAAAAAACGAAAATGTTGGTGGATATAAAGTCAGCCTTACTAGTAAACAAACACAAGACATGTTTGACGCGGATTCACCTTTATATGGTGCTGAAGTTGATCACCAATGGTTGAAATCTCCAGCACAATTTCACTTGTCAGATTTAATGGAACCTCTCGTAGAAGTGGAATTGGTATTTACCGCTACCGTTGATTTGTCACCAAACGATTCAACCAATGATCTGCTACGCAAGACAACAGTTGCTCCGGCCTTAGAAGTACCGGATGCTCGATTTTTGAATTGGTTTCCATCACTTTCAAAGCATATGGTAATGGCTGATAATGCGGTAGCTGGCCGTGTTGTATATGGTGAACAAAAAGATACGTCAAATATGAGTGTTGATAGTCTTAGTAACGTTCAAGCCGAATTAAAACTTGATGGCAATGCACTTTGCAAAAGGTGATTCCAGTGAAGTGCTAGGTAACCCTTTAAAATCACTTCAATGGTTGGTTAAAAAATTAGACAGCCAGGGACTGAAACTAAAAGCCGGTCAGCATGTATCTAGCGGAACATTTATCTTGCCACCACACTTAGAAAAAGGCCACTACACTTGCGATTTTTCCAATGGATTTGGCTCAGTAGATTTAACAGTGGAATAATTTTAATCATGCAAGGTGTGCATCTTAAATCACTATAATTGTGCCTAATCTCCATAATTGATGATTTTATTACCAACTGATAAATTATTTTTAAAACATAAGATAAACTAGTTGCTAATTCTCCGTTTATTGATGTAAACTAAGTCCTAAATCATAAGGAGAAGGTGATTATATGGTTCACCTATATTTTCATACTAATGATCCCTCAAAACGTAAAGCTGTAAAATGGTTAGCGGAACATGATATTGATTTAGAACAACGCAATATTGAAAACGAACCGTTATCAAAAGATGAAATTATTCACCTGTTTTCATTATCTTTAGATGGAACTGATGAATTGATTTCTAAACGCTCAAGAGACACTAAGGCTTTAAATATTGATCCGGATCAGATGACAATGAACCAGTTGACTGATGCCATCTCAAACACTCCGCATATTCTAAAGAACCCGATTATTTTTGATAAACATAAACTAGTCACAGGTTTTGACTTGGAAAAAATTGGTGCTTTTGTACCAAAAAAATTGCGGAAGCTTGAATTATCAGCATTATTCGCAAAGCTAAATCCAGCGAAGAACAACCAAAATATTACACTTGCATAGAATTTATTTAGAGATTAAGACGTGGTTCGTCTTAGTCTCTATTTTTTTAAATAACTAACGTAAAAGACACGGAAAATATCTTTTCCCGTGTCTTTTACGTTAGTTATTTAAACTGGCTATTCAACTGGTTCCCATGAATAATGAGCTCGCTGGCCACCAATCAACTTGGGCCTGCTTTTCAAATATGTCACATGAGCTAAGCCAACCTCTTTTACTGATGTCCGCACCGGAATCTGTACAAATTTAACATGCATTCCGATCGATGTATCTCCAATATCAATTCCACCTGCCGCAATTACATGTTCGACTTCAACAGGATCATTGAATTTTTCATACGCCGCCACTTGTGTTCCTCCACCAGCATTTAATGCGGGAAATACAGTAACTTGTTCGAATCCACGTTCATCAGCTTCTGTACGTTCCATTAAAAGCGCCCTGTTTAAATGCTCGCACCCTTGGACCGCCAAATGCAATCCACGTTGCTGAATCAATGGTAAGATCACATCAATCACCATGCGACCAACTTCAATTGAAGAATGCTTACCAATCTTATGACCTTGAATTTCACTAGTACTGGATCCAAGTACAATCAGTGAATCCTTAGGAAAATTAGCATCATCAAAAAACTCAGTTACTCCCCTTTGTAACTGTTCCCGACTTTCCTCTAAATTAAATTCACTCGTTACAATCACCCTCTATAATCTCTAAGTTTGTTCTATATTTTAGCACTTTCGTTGTCTGAACTCACAAATAATGAATCGACAGGTTCATTATTATGAATTCTAACAATTGCTTGGCCTAATAATGAAGCAACGGACAGTTCGACTAATTTAGGCCCCTTTTTATCCTCAGGAATGTCAATAGAATCTGTAACGATTATCTTTTTAATCGGTGCCTCATTGACTTTATCCATGGCATTACGTGAAAACACACCATGAGTTGCACAAGCATATACTTCACTAGCACCAAAATTTTTAAGTGCAGTTGCAGAAACCGCCATGCGGACTCCAGTATCAACGATATCATCAATTAATATTGCTATCTTGTCTTGAACATCACCAATCACATACTTGGGCACAGATTCGGTTTTGCGTTCAATTTCTTCTGGACTGCGATTATCGATAATCGCAATTGGTGCTTTGAGGATTTCAGCAAATTTACGAGCACGTGTAACACCAGCATGATCAGGTGCAACGACAACGATGTTATCCGTTAATTTTTGGTTGTAAAAATAGTTTGCAAGTAATGGAGCGGCTAACAAATGATCTACTGGAATATCAAAGAATCCTTGAACTTGTGCCGCGTGGAGATCTAAAGTAATAGCTCGATCAACTTGATCAGTTTCCAGTAATGATGCAATCAATTTAGCCGTGATAGGTTCACGTGATCTTGCTTTGCGATCCTGTCTTGCGTACCCATAATAGGGAATAATAACATTAATAGTATTGGCACTCGCACGCCGAAGAGCATCCACCATAATGAGCAACTCCATAATGTTTGTGTTTACTGGATCAGATATTGATTGGATGACATATACTTCACATCCACGGACACTTTCGTTAATCGTAATCTGAATTTCCCCATCCGCAAATTGTTTAATGGATGCATCACTTAATGGAATGCCTACTTCTTTAGCCACTGATTCAGCTAAGGGCCGATTTGAATTAAGTGAAAAAAGTTTTACATGCGAAGCATTTTTAATTCCCGCCATCATTAATATCTCCCGAATTTTATTTTTCAATCCATTATCGCAACATTTGGCAATAAGTGCAAGCTGATCTACTTTTCATTTACCACAACTTCAAAATCCGCAGGCTTAGTACCATGCATTCCGATCATCGGATCAATTTTTCCATTTGCGATTAAATCTGTAGTTAAAGTATGATCTTTTTCTTGATCAACATTTTCTGTTGATTCTGTAGTTTTGTCTTTTGACACCTTGTTCGAATCATCCACCGTCACATTAGGCATTCTTTCGCCGCTAAACGTTTCTGAAAGACGTTGTAATAAGGAAGTTTGTCGGTTAACAGCCTCATTTTTAATACAATCAGCAAACGATTGCGGATCACCAAGAAGAATCAGCTTATTTTTAGCACGCGTAATTGCTGTATACAACAGATTTCTTTGCAGCATTCTACTAAATTGTGGCACCATTGGCAAAATGACCATATCAAACTGGCTGCCTTGTGACTTGTGGATTGAAATACAATATGCCAATTTAAGTCTCTGCCACTCATTTCTAGAATAAGTGACTTCGGTTTGATCAAATCTAATTGTCATTTGATCAGTTTTAGGACTACCTGGTTTTTTTGTCTTAAGTTCCAAACCTACGATCGTTCCTATATCACCGTTAAAAACATTGTTTTCTGGAGAATTAACCAGATGCAATACTTTATCACCAATACGAAAATGCTGGTCTCTAAATTCAACTTCTTTAGTCTTCGAATCTTTAATTGGATTAAAGATATTTTGAGACAGGTCATTAATACGATTAATTCCCGCACTACCCTTGTACATTGGAGCTAATATTTGAACTTGTTCTGCACTAAAATTCCGTTTTTTCGCCTTAACAATAATTTGGTCAATTACACCTGCAACTTGATCAGCTCGACATTTAATAAATGAGCGGTCAGAGTATGATTTTGTCATATCTGCAGGCACCTCACCTGTTTTAATGGCGTGGGCCAGCGGAATAATCGATGATTCTGCCGATTGACGATAAATGTGATTAAGTTCAAGTTTCGGTAATTGATCAAATTGTAGTAAATCGTAAAACACTTGACCCGGTCCAACTGATGGAAGTTGATCTTTATCGCCAACTAAAATTACTTGCATCGTGCTGGGAACTGACCTAAGCAGCGTCTTAAATAATAGAGTATCGACCATCGAAAGCTCATCCACAATGAGTAGTGCCCCTTCAAGATCACTTGCATTCATGTCCGTGGGCATCTCTCTGCCGTTCAAACCAAGTAATCTATGAATAGTACTTGCGGGTAATCCTGTTGTTTCACTCATTCGTTTGGCTGCTCTTCCAGTCGGCGCGGCTAACAAAATTGGAAATGGTCGATCTTTATATTCATTAATATCTAAAGAATATTCGTGTAGTTGAGCAAAAGCGGCAACAATGCCATTAATAATCGTTGTTTTTCCAGTACCAGGACCACCTGTTAATAGGAATACCCTAGATTTCAGTGCTCCTACCATTGCCTCAGTCTGTGATTCATCGTAGTCAATATCAAGTTGTCCCTCGATTTTGCTGATTGTCTTCTGAATATCTTTTTCATCTATATCAATTGGCTGATCAGCAACCAGTCTGTGAAGATGTTCAGCAATTTGCCATTCACCACTAAACAGTGCACTTGGATAAATCTTCCCATCTTGCCCGACAACTTGATTGTCTTTTGCAAGCTGTACTAACTCATCAGCTACTTTTTGCGGCTCAATCCTAACACTTTGACTACTTTCCAACATGTCGAGTGCATTTCCAAGCAGCGGTTCCATGAAGGTATATGTATCCCCACTTTGCATTGTCATTTCATCTAAAGCCTGTAAAATCCCCGCTGCTAATCTTCTTGGATCATCGACGCTAATGCCCAATTGTTGAGCAACTTGATCAGCTCGTCTAAAGCTAATCCCGTCAATTTCCTGTGCTAACTGATACGGATTTTGGTGGATTACCTCTATAGTCTGTTCGCGATAACGTTCAAAAATTGCAGTTGCAAGTGAACTACCAAAACCAAAATCATTTAATCCAATGATAATTTCATCCATTCCTTGATTGTCGCTGAGATTGTCAACCAACGTCTGAACAATTGCCGGTCTTAATCCTAGTGGTGACAAAACTGATGAATCATTCACAATTTTTTTAACCGCATCCGTACCTAATAAATCAACAATTCGCTCGGCAGTTTTCTTGCCAACACCTTTGAATTGCTCCCCAGATAGAAAACTGATTAATCCCTCTCGAGTGGTCGGCTCAGCACGATGATAATTGATCGATTGAAATTGTTGTCCATATTTAGGGTGATCCACTAGTTTCCCTTCAAACCGATAAAGTGCATCATCATCAACATCCCCAAAATTTCCAGTTGTAACAATTTCATCCTCAGGCCAATCAAAGTTACTTTCTTCAACATGAATTAACAATACCTTGTAAAAACTGTCAGGGCTTGCAAAAAAAGTCGTTACTACTTGTCCAATTAAAAAAGATGACTCAACGGGGTCATCAAATAAACTGATTGAATTATCCATTAGGCCATCTCCTTATATTTAGATATCATTACTGCTTTGGTCCCTTACGCAATGCCTTTTGAATGTCATCAATTTTACTCTCACTGCGTGAATAATAATCAGGATCCAACTGTTTTGCTTGGTTTAGATAATCCTTATATTCTTCACCAAGAACCATCGCAACTAGCCCACGGTTAAACTGCGTGTCTGCCCTACCGGGATGACGCTTCAAAATATCATCGTAGAAGTCTGCAGCTTGTTTGAAATTTCCTAACGCAAGAAGTGCATCACCCAAAACCTGGTTGATTTCAGGATCTTGTTTACGCAAATCATGTGCTGTTAATCCATACGCAACAGCTCGTTTGTAATCTTTCATTTGGACTAGGCTCTGTGCCATCATCAAGTACGCATCTGCTTTTAGTTTATCATCATTAATTTTGTTATAGAAATTAATAGCATCTTGGTATTTACCAAGCTCATAATATAAATTTCCTAAACCGTAACTTAGTAAATTAACGGCCTTTTTGTCATCTTTAAAGATCCCCAGTGCCTTCATAAACAGTTCCTCAGCCTGTTCATGGCTATTTAATCTTGTCAGTAACGTACCTAAGTCGTAATAATTTTGAACCTTGTCAGGATGTTCATCGATGGCTGTCACTAACTTACCAACCAATTTCTCAGACTGTTGTTTCTGAGCTTCACGATCAAAAGTTTCATTATTTTGTTTTGTCATTGCAATTCACCTCTTTAAATAGTATCAGTTGGATCATTTTGTGATCTGTTAAGATACGATGTTTCGTTCCACTTCACTAAATGATAACCATTTTGATCAGCATCAATAATCGTAGTTGATGTATTACTTAAGCCACCGCGATCTCTTAAATGTTCTATCGATACGCCTAACAACCCATTGATACCCGCATTCATTGCCGCTCCATGAGAGACTATGATCACATTTTTCTCGCCTTGGTTAGCCTGAACAATTTCGTCCACAGCATTTTTAAATCTAAACATTACCTGTTCAAAACTTTCTCCCTGAATTTCATCAGCATCGTATCTGTCTGGATGATTACGGAAAGCATCAAATGCTGTCGGGAACTGTTGTTTGACATCATTAAACAACATTCCCTCCATCTTACCAAGATCAAATTCGGATATACCGCTAACCAATGACAACGGAATGGATTTTCGCAATTGCGACCTTAAATAATTTGCAGTATCGCGTGCACGCTTAATTGGACTCGCATAGATATGTGCAAATGGTACACCCGATAACGATTTTGCTAATAATTTAATTTCCTGATAGCTTTCGTCAAGAAGTGGTGAATCTCCATGCATTCCTTGGTATCGCGACTCCAAATTCCACTTTGTTTTACCGTGTCGAACAAAATATAATCTAATCATCTTATCTTCCTTACCTAAATCAACTGATCCTATTATCCCAATATCAAGATTAATGTGCAACTTTATTTTAACACCAAATATAGGTCAATCTAGCTAGAAAGACCTCTTGTCTACAAAATGTAAACCAGAGGTCTCAAAAATTATTTTTTAAACATATTGCAAAGCACGAGTTTCGTTATATGCTTGGTCGATAATGGCACTGCCCAAGCACTCGTCACCATCATAAAAGACTACAGCCTGTCCCGGCGTGATCGCACGTGCAGGATCGTCAAATGACACTGTTACCGTCTGACCACCATTATCAAGATTAACAGTTACGCCAACGTCCTTTTGGCGATAGCGGAATTTCGCTGTACAGTGGAACGAATCTCCGTACTTAGCACTGATATCATCAACCCAGTGGATATCACTAGCATTTAGATGTGTAGCATAGAGATGCTCATTGTGGTAACCCTGACCAACGTATAGTACGTTTTTCTCTTGATCCTTACCAATGACAAACCAAGGATCATTGCTGGTACCGTTACCTCCAATACCAAGACCCTTACGTTGACCAATAGTGTAATACATGAGTCCAGTATGCTCACCCATGACATCACCGTCCAAAGTCATCATCTTTCCTGGCTTGGCTGGAAGATATGTGCTCAAGAAATCACGGAAATGACCCTTTTCACCAATAAAACAAATCCCAACGGAATCTTTCTTATCGGCAGTGGCTAATCCAGCATCCTTAGCAATTTGGCGCACTTCTGGCTTAGTTAATCCAGCAAGTGGGAACATCACTCGATCTAACTGCTCATGATCAAGCTGACTAAGGAAATAAGTTTGATCCTTATTTTGATCAGTTGCCCGCATAAGGTGCATCTGACCATCTTTATCACGTTGCAAATCAGCATAGTGCCCTGTGGCAATATAATCCGCTCCCAACTGATCTGCATATTCTAAAAAGGCTTTAAATTTAATTTCCTTATTGCAAATCACATCAGGATTAGGTGTTCGATCCTTTTTGTATTCATCGAGGAAATAAGTAAAAACCCTATCCCAATATTCCTTCTCAAAGTTGACGGAATAATATGGGATACCAATCTTAGACGCCACTTTCGCAACATCTTTATAGTCTTCGGTTGCGGTACAAACGCCGTTCTCATCAGTGTCGTCCCAATTTTTCATGAACACACCAACTACATCGTAGCCCTGCTGCTTAAGCAACAAAGCGACAACAGATGAATCGACGCCACCACTCATACCAACGACTACGCGAGTATGACTGTTGTCAGTCATGTCATCACCATCATTTCAAATAGATTCTGGAAAAATCTACGATTGAAGGTCGCAACAATCCAGTGCTTGCCATTATAACAAACTTAACTTTTATATGCACGCATTATAGTTTGACAAATACATCTCTATCAATCATTTCGTTTAGTATAAAGTGATATTGAGTTACAAATTCATCAGCGCGAGAGTGATTAAAAATATTGACCGATGCGGTTCCACTTGTATTCACTGTATCCATTTTAAATTCGTCTAAATCTGCATTAATAGTTATTTTTAATTTGGCAGCAGCATTAAATGGTGACGCTGTATCTAGTGAACCAACATAAACAAAGGCACCATGTCGTGTTGGATCAAATCCTAAATCTCTCAAAGTATATTTTTTAACATTAGGACTTATTTGATATATGTCACTATCGCCTTTTACTTGAACCTGCTTAGAAAATGCCATATTAATTTACCTCGCTCTTCTGACCAAGACGGGCCACAATTTTTGCAAGGGCATCAATAAACTTTGTAATCTGGTCACTAGTCGTATATCGACCAAAACTAATTCTAATTGACTCACCGATTCGAGGACTATCAGCTCCAAACATCGCCGTCAATACATGTGAAGGTTCAAGGTTGCCTGCGGTACATGCAGAACCACCAGAGACTGCAAAACCTGCCAAATCAAGATTTGTTTGAATAACATAAGTCGAAATGCCCTTAATCCAAATGTTAAAAACGTGATTTAACCGATCAGGTGCTACAACACCATTTACTTCAAAATCGATATTATTTTTCTTCAGTCCGTCACTAATTTGTTGTTTGAATTGAAAATACTTTGCCTGACGGTGATTTTTTTCGTCACTAGTCAAGACTGAAACTGCCTTTCCAAACGCAGCAATCGCAGGTACGTTCTCTGTTCCTGCTCGTCTCTTTGTTTCCTGATCCCCGCCCTTAACAAAACTCTGAAAATTAATTCCTTCTCTTCGATACAAGAAACCAATCATTTTAGGCCCGTTAATTTTGTGTGCAGATGTCGAAAGCATATCAATATGATCCGCATCGACATCAATGTCCAATAGACCATAAGTTTGAACAGCATCAGTATGAAACCATGCCTGATGATCCTTGAGAATTTCACCAATTTCATGGATCGGCATTCGACTACCAACCTCATTATTGCCCATCATTATTGAAACAAGGATTGTATCATCACGAAGTGCATTCTTAAAATCATCGATCGAGATTTCTCCGTGTTCATCAACGGGCAGGTAGGTAACGTCAAATCCCTTATTTTCCAAATAATGTAATGGCTTTAAAACTGCCTCATGTTCAACGGCAGTTGTAATAATATGCTTGCCCAATCCTTGTCTAGCTTCAGCAGTTTGCAAAATTGCCGTATTATCACTTTCACTGCCACCACTGGTAAAAATAATTTCGTTATCATGCGCGTTAATACTCTGTGCAATTGTATGACGTGCTTCATTCATCACCATTGCAGCTTGTCTGCCAAAACTGTATCCAGTGGATGCATTTCCAAAAACGTTCTGCATCTTATCCGTCATCTCGGCAATTACCTCCTCAGACATTGGAGTTGTTGCCGCATTGTCTAAGTAAATCTGTTCCAAAATTAAAACTCCTCTACTTTGCTTGAGCCGTGAAGAAATTTAACAGCATTTGAGCTGAGCGTTTTCCAGCTTCAATAATAAACTCATCAAAAGAAACTCCTGCATCTTCATCCCCTGTATCAGACATCGCTCTGACAACGACGTATGGTACACTGTGATCCGTTGCGACCTGGCCAACAGCTGCTCCTTCCATTTCACTAGAAAGCGCATCTGGAAAATTAGCCAAAATATTATTAATTGCCTCTTTGCTGGCAATAAACTGGTCTCCACTAACAATTAATCCTCTGGTGACCTTCAATCCTGTTTCTTTCCCAGCGTTAACAATTTGATTTCCCCACTTTTCAGACGCTTCAAAAACAGCAGGTTGTCCTGGCAACTGACCTGGCTTATAGCCAAAGGCAGTAGCATTAACGTCATGATAAGCTGTTGCAGACGACACAACAACATCTCCAACATGGAGTCCTTCTCCAATTCCACCTGCAGATCCAGAATTAATTACTACGTCTGCGCTAAATTCAACAATCAAATGTTCTGTCGTAATACCAGCTTCAACCTTACCAATTCCGGATTCGACCAACACAACAGATTGTCCTTTAATTGTTCCTTCAAAATAATTTTTACCGCCTAACACCGTCTTCTTTTCATCATCCAATGCAGCTATCAATTCCTTAATTTCTTCAGGCATTGCACAAATAATTCCAAACTTCATATCACTAATTCCAACTTTCATTAATTATCCAACAAAAAATAAAATCAAATATACAATCACGATTGCAACTACTAAACAAATAATAGCAATATTTAATTTATGTTTTAGCCTTTGAACCTTAAATTCAACCGTGCCAACGCCTGAACGTGAGGTTCTTACATCTTCATCATTTGGCTGATCATCCAAGTCAGTATTTTGATGATTACTTCGTCTCGTATTAAATTCATTACCCGACCTGGTCTCGTTTGGTTCATTTTCATCAATTTGATCTTCCGTAGGTTTATCCCGTTCATCCTTTGGTTGAATCCGACGTCTAAAGGAACCAACCCTTTTTTCTTGGGTTGGTTCCTGTTGTTCCTTATGTTGCCGACGATAAGCCTGCCGAGATAAAGGTTCTTGTTCTTGTTCATCTTTAGCCATTCAGTTCACCACGTAATTTCAATCCTTGCCAATAATATATTGCCATAATTGTTTTAGCATCATTAATCTCACCAGTAGCAATCATTTGGTTTGCTTGATTCAAACTAACATGGATCATTTGTAAATTTTCATCCTCATCTTGTGGTAACTCGTTTTCTACCGGTGACAACCCAGTTGCCAAATAAAGTGTCATATGTTCATCACAAAAGCCAACCGAGGTATAAAACGAACTAACCTCTGTAATTTTGTCTGCAGCCAACCTAGTTTCTTCATTTAATTCACGAATAGCTGCATGTAGTGCGCTATCATCACGACTATCCACCTTACCAGCGGGGATTTCAAGCGTTGCCTTATTAACGGCAGCACGCCACTGGCGCATCAATAACATCTCATTTTGATCATTAATAGCAAGCAGTGCAACCGCTGGCGCATGACGGACAATTTCACGTCTGGTTTTTTGCCCACTTGGCAATTGAACCTGTGCTAACTCCAAATCCATGACATATCCATGAAAAATCGTTTCGGAAGATAACCGCTTTTCTTCGAGTGACAAATCAAATGTTTCCTTTCTCTTGATCATCCACGACAGTTACATGGGCCGCTTGAGGTCCACGAACTCCCTGAACGACAACTAGTTCAACCTCTTGTCCTGGAACAAGCGTCCGCCTGCCTGTACCCTCAATACCACTAAAGTGAACAAACACATCCGGTTCATTTAGTACTTCAATAAACCCAAAACCTTTATGTTCATCAAAATTTTTTACACGTCCAAGCATTACCGATGGTCTCCTTACTGTTGAAGTTGCAAGCCAGCAACAAAGTCTTCGTAACTTTTCTGTTCGTCTGTTTCTTCTTTTACGGCATGAGAAAAATCACCATTCAATGCGTCTTCCAAAGAAAGGTTAACTGTCCGAACGAATGTTGCATTACCAATTAAATCAATATAGTCCTCACCACCGGCAATCTGGTGATGAACACGTGTTTTAACAATCCCGCCAGGATTTTGAACGGTTATCTCAGCATTATTGGCTACTTCATCACTATGAAGTAATACACTAACCAGACTTGATGCTGACATTGCAGTACCACAAGCATTAGTATATCCAACACCACGTTCAAAGGTCCGTACAAAAATATTGTTCTGGCCAATGATTCTAACAAAACTAACATTTACACCATCAGGAAAGACAGGGTTGTTACCATTATTTAGATAGCGACCTAGTTCTCCTAATTCGTCACTCTCTAATGTATCCTGATCTACAAAAGCAATCAAGTGAGGATTAGGCACTGCCACAGCGGTAAATTTAAGGTTGGTGTCTAATTCAGCAATTGCTTGATCCACTAAAGTATCTGCTCCATCATTAACGTGCATTTTCAAATCTTCAGCCTTAAAACTGACCGGTGCAATATGTGCCTGATAAGTAGCGACACCTTCAGCTAAATCTGGCATTTTAGCTACTGGCAAATCTGCTTCCATCGTTTGCACAGAAAATGACTGCTGCCGATTTTCTTCAGCCAAATAACGTGCTACACTTCGTAACCCGTTACCACACATGCTTGCCTCACTACCATCAGCATTAATCACACGCATTCTTCCAAGTGGTCCCTCATGGTCAGCCTTATCTACAAACAAGAGGCCATCGGCACCGTCAATGAGGCCGTTGTCACGGTCACAAATATTAATAGCTAGTTGTCTAAGTTCACTTTCACTCAACTGCTTATCCATTTTTTGAGCATCCAGCATATAAAAATCATTACCAGAACCGTGTACTTTTAATAATTCCATTTATCTTCACCCCATCTTGGCAAAAAAATACCAAGTAATTTTCATTACTTGGTATTCTACACCGTTAGTCTTTAAAAGTCATTCGTTCAGTATTAACATAACGTCGATTTAAATAAATTATGAAAAAAGGTTTATTTTTCCAATCCCTCATTCACGGTTTCAGGAAATTCCTCACGAACAATATGAGCACAACGCGCACATAACTGTGGATATGCTACGTCACTACCGACATCTTGTGTAGTCATTCGACAACGTTGACATACTTCACCCGCGGCCTTTGAAACTTTTAACGCAACACCATCGTTAAATTTCTCAGCGTCCGCAGGAGTTTCTTCAAGTGAAGACACATGTAAATCAGAAACCTCTAACCACTGTCGAACATTACCATCCATG
Organism: Paucilactobacillus suebicus DSM 5007 = KCTC 3549; assembly: GCF_001434475.1. Lineage (GTDB taxonomy): Bacteria > Bacillota > Bacilli > Lactobacillales > Lactobacillaceae > Paucilactobacillus > Paucilactobacillus suebicus. Next base: position 76,687 of record NZ_AZGF01000007.1, read on the forward strand.
CTGTTTAAAACGTCCTGGTTGGATTGCGATAGATATAGATCAAGTCTGGCTTCAAGAGATTTACCAATCAATTTTTCATTTCTGGCTTCTTCAAGCCCCTTAAGGACGTGAGTGCGAATTTCCATGAATGAATCCCACTTTTTAAGAAGTTCTTCTTCACCTTCATAGTGATCAACCTGAGGCATTTCTGCCAATTGAACAAATTCTTCAGGTTCCTTCAAATATTGCCAAATTTCTTCAGTCGTATGTGGCAATACTGGTGTCAAAAGCTTTGTCATGGTAACAAGTACCTTATAAAAGACTGTTTGCATTGAACGACGAGTTTTCGAATTTGCACCATCAATATACACAACATCCTTTGCCACATTCATGTAGAACGCTGAAAGTTCAGTTGTCACAAAATTCATTAACTGCTTATAAATATCAAGAAATTCATAATTATCAAAGTGTTTTTCCGTACTTTCAACAAATTCATTCAACTTTACAAGCATAAACTTATCTACAGATTCTAAATCATCATATTTAAGTGAATCTTTTTCAGGATCAAAATCAGTAGTATTCGCCAACAAGAACCGCATGGTATTACGGAACTTGCGATAGCTTTCGGAAACTTGCTTAAAGATTTCCATTGACACACGAACGTCGGCAGATGAATCAACGCTCATTACCCACAGACGAATGATTTCTGCACCCATTTGCTTAACAACCTTATTCGGTTCGATCGTATTACCAATAGATTTGCTCATCTTACGACCTTCGCCATCCAAGGTAAATCCTTGGGACAAGATTGACTTGTATGGCGCATGCCCTGATACTGCCACACTAGTAATCAAACTCGAGTTAAACCAACCACGATATTGATCTGAACCTTCCATGTACATATCTGAAGGATAAGTTAAGTTTTCACGTTCGGCCAACACTGCCTGATGTGAGGAGCCAGAATCAAACCAGACATCCATAATATCATTTTCTTTTGTAAACTTACCATTCGGTGAGTGTTCACTGGTGAATCCTTCAGGAAGTAAGTCTTTTGCTTCTCGATCAAACCAAACATTTGATCCATGTTCGGCAAACAAATCTGCAACATGATTGATCGTCTCTTCAGTCATAATTGCCGTACCATCTTCACCATAAAAAATTGGCAACGGAACACCCCAAACACGTTGACGAGATATTACCCAATCTCCACGGTCCTTAATCATGTTATGAAGTCGGACCTTACCCCAGCTTGGATAGAATTTAACATCATCAATGGCTGACAAAATTTCATCACGAATCTTGTCAACAGATGCAAACCATTGGTCAGTAGCACGGAAAATAATTGGTTTCTTCGTCCGCCAGTCAAATGGATAACTATGCTTGATTGGCATGTATTTCAGTAGTAATCCTTGATCCTTTAATTTGTCCAGAGAAATTTGGTTGGCATCATCATAGAATACACCCTCAAAATCTGGGCCTGCTTCCTTGGTTAAATAGCCTTGATCGTTCACTGGAACAAAGATATCTAAACCATATTGTTTGCCAACATAGTAGTCATCTTCACCAAAGCCAGGGGCAGTATGGACAAGGCCAGTACCTGCATCAAGCGTAACAAAATCGCCAAGCATTGTTACTAATTTCTTCTCTGGGAAAAATGGATGCTGCGCAGTAACACGATCAAGATCCTTACCCTTAACTGTCTTCAGGATTTTGACGTCTTCCCATTCAAACAGTTCAGCACATTTATTAACTAATTCTGCAGCTAAAACAAACTTCCGATCATCACCACTATGGGTAACAACTGCGTAGTCAAAGGTGGCATCAATAGTAATTCCTTCAGAACCGGGAATTGTCCATGGGGTAGTTGTCCAAACAACCATATAGGTATTGTCATCTAGCACACCCTTACCATCAACAACTTGTTCTCCATAAAAGGCAGATGGTGATGTAACGTCCTTGTAGTCAACCTCGGCTTCGGCAAGTGCTGATTCAGAAGACCATGACCAGAAAACGGGTTTTTTACCTCGATAAAGTAATCCGCGTTTAGCAAAAGCACCAAAAACACGCACCTGAGCAGCTTCGTACTCCTTTTGTAACGTTAGATATGGATTGTTCCATTCACCAGCTACACCTAAACGTTTAAAATCTTCACGTTGTTTATCAACTTGTTCTAACGCATACTTACGACATAGATCACGGAAATCAGATGTATTCATCTTTTTGCGATCGTATCCCATCTTAGTTAATTGCTGCTCAATTGGTAATCCATGAGTGTCCCATCCTGGAACGTATGGTGCACGGAAACCAGACATTGATTTATAACGAACAATAATATCCTTTGTAATTTTATTAAGCGCATGACCAATGTGGATATTTCCATTGGCATATGGAGGGCCATCATGAAGCACAAAGGTTGGTTTACCCTCATTCAATTTTTGACGTTGTTCGTATACTTTGTTTTCAGACCAGATATTTTGTCGTTCAACTTCTTTAACCGGCAAATTACCTCGCATTGGGAACTTAGTTTTACCTAAGTTCAATGTTTCTTTCACTCGCATAGTATTTTCCTCCTAAATTAATCATTGTATGTAGCGCTGATAATATGTTGAAAATAAAAAAGACCAAGTCCGCAAGGGACGAAGTCTTCGTGGTACCACCCAAATTCAGAATAAAAAAATATTCTCTTAAGTCATGAATTAACGGTGATGGACCGATCCAACCTACTAAAACTCAGTCAGATATTCAGAGATGATCTATTAATAACTTGGTCCTACCGATCTCACACCAATCACCGGCTCGCTTAAGGAATCGTATACTAACTTGCTGTTCTCATCATTATTTTATCATATTCAGCTATTCGCCAAGTGCTTAAGATTCACTGTCCGGGAAAATAACAACAGTTTCCCCATTGTTACCATTATCCTCAGGTGTATCTTGCTCAACATCATCGACTTGAACAATTTCGACCTGCTGATCATCCACAGCACTTATGCTCGATGAATCTGAGTTTACACTCTCACTTCCATCATTGTCAAGCGTCTTTCCCAAAACCTTTTGTATCTCATCATAAGAACTAACGTCGGATTCTTTAAGTAGCTCATCCCAATCATCACTCTTAACGACGGCGAGCTGAGACTCCAACATAACTTGCAGTCTTTGTCGGAATATACGAGTTTGTTTCTTTAAATCATTAGTTTCTACGGTTAACTTACGTGTCGAATCTGCCGCATTGGAAATCAACTGATTTGCTTTTTCATTAGCCTCAGACACAATATCTGTTGCCTGCTTTTGGGCTTCTCTTAAGGTAATATCAGCCTCTTTTTGAGCATTAGATTTAACTTTATCAGCAGCTTCCTGCGCCACCAAAATTGATTGATTCAATGAATCTTTCAGTTCGGTAAAATACTTAAGCTTCTCCTGATCTGCCTTAACAGTTTCTTCTAAATCATGGTTCTTTTCACTCAAAGTCTGAAAATCACTAAGCACCTGATCTAAAAAATCGTTAACTTCATCAGTGTTATAGCCTCTCATTTTTGACGAAAATTTTTTATTTTGAATATCTTCTGCTGATAAACTCATCTAAATTCCTCCAATATTACTTCTGTTACTCTAATTTGCCGTAATAAGCAGTAGAGATACATGTAACTTATTTTTCTTCGTTGGATTACCGACATCAGTCAGTTTTATCCGACCACCATGCCGCACAGATATCAAATCGTGAATTGCAACAGGATAGTCCGGTTTATCTATATCTTCCCAATTCAGTCTTACCTTACCGTGTTCTATCAACTCTTTTGATCGGTTGCGAGAATAGTTAAAAGAACTAGCAATAATCGCGTCCAGACGCAAAGAACTCACAGTAGTCTGAATTTCCTCTGCATCAGAAATCTGACTGATCACATCATCGAGACTAATTGGTATTAATTGAACCCGAATGTTAGCAATTTTATCAACTTGAACCCGAATGTAATCGCTCAAGTTTGCCTCGACCATTACCTGCCATTTATGTCCATCAGTGATGATGTCACCAAAAGTTTCTCGTTCAATGCCCTGACTTACTAACGTTCCTAGAATTTGCCGATGTTTAATTTCTGCAAACTTTTCGGGATACTTAACATCCAATACTTGAATCTGAAAATCTTCAATTTCTGGTTGATAATACGTCGGGTAAATCAGTAATCGCTGCATTTCAGCATTTGAAAATCCACCATTGCTCAAAATAGATACATCATCTTGACGATTAACTAATGTTTGAGCGATGTAACGTTGTCTCGGGTTCATGAAGTGTGTTAAAACCGGGCTATACTGATCAATGGCCTGTGTAATCCATTGATTAATCGCATCGATTAGCTGTGCTTCTTCCGGTCGAAAGTGTTGCTCTACTTCGCCAGCCATTACTAACTTACTCCTTAACTTAAACTAATAGCATGTATAGGTATGAAACACCATGCTGTGCAAGGTACACCACCATTAACGCAACTAATGGTGAAAAACTAATTCCGCCTAAAGGCGGAATGAAGTTAAACAAACGAATATATGGAACCACTAGTCGATCTAACAATTGACCCAACCGACTTTGTGAGGCACCTGGAAACCACGAAAGAAGTGCCCAAACAACGATAACCATCGCGTACAGATTAAGTAACTGTTCAATCGCGTAAAAAATAAATCCGATCAAAATAATACCTCTACTTTTTAGAAATTATCCTGATCTTTAGTCAGGTTTGCCGATAAATTACCTGAAATTTCATAATTATGTGGTGTGCAAAGAAAGATTTGATCTCCAACTCGTTCAATAGAACCATCAATTGCAAAGACAGTTCCATTAAGAAAATCAACAACTCTTTTTGCTTCTGCTGTATCCATCTGAGTAAAGTTTACGATGATGGCACGTTCGTTCAAAAGTTGAGTTGCAATTTCCTTAACATCTGAATAAAGCCGTGGTTCAAATAAAGAAATTTTTCCATAATCCGTATTCTGACGTCCACTATTAATTGAAACCACCTTCTGACTTCTGTTTCCAGTTGCAGGAGTTGAGTCCGTAGTACCTGTATCTTCATAATATTGACTATCTTGCTCTTCCTCATCATCAATTCCAAAAAAATTATTTAAACTAAATTTTCCAGCCATGATCATTCCTCCTTACATGTCTAATTTTAAAATAGGGTCGATCATCTATAAAAGCCATCCTGATCGTCCCCACGCCTCACATATTTAAATTATGAACGACGCTTCTTGAAAAATGGTGGAGTATCTAGTCCATCATCATCTGCATCATTGTCATCATCACCAGTGTTGTTAAAAACATTGAACTCTGGTTTTTCTACACTATCAAGTTCGCTAGCACGTTCAGATTTTCCATTTTTATCCGAACTAGGCGTTGTTTGAACATCCCAGTCTCCAAATGGATCATCTTGTTGTTGGTGTGCAGGAGCTTGCGTTGTTTCAGCACGCTTGGTAGGTGTGCTTTGCTTTTTGTCATGATCGATGCCAGTTGCAATAACTGTCACACGCACTTCATCTCCAAGATTTTCGTCAATCGAAGTCCCAAAAATGATGTTGACATCAGTAGTTGCTGCTTGTGTAACAATATCTGAAGCATCCTGTGCTTCAAACAATGACAAGTCCGGACCACCAGTAATGTTCAACAAGACATTATCAGCACCATCAATTGATACCTCAAGTAATGGTGATGAGATCGCCTGCTTAGTCGCATCGGCAGTTCTATTTTCACCATTAGCTGAACCAATTCCCATTAAGGCAGATCCTTGATTTGACATAACTGTCTTCACATCAGCAAAATCCAAGTTGACATATCCTGGTGAAGTAATTAAATCAGAAATTCCTTGAACACCCTGACGTAGCACGTTATCGGCCTCTTTGAAAGCTTCCATCATTGGAGTCTTTTTGTCAACCATTTCCAACAAACGGTTGTTAGCAATCACAATCAAAGTATCAACGGCGTCCTTCATTTTTGCAACGCCCTCAGCAGCATATCTGCCACGTTTTGGTCCTTCAAAACTAAATGGTCGTGTCACAACACCAACAGTTAATGCTCCTTGGTCCTTAGCAATCTTTGCAACAATAGGAGCAGCACCATTTCCAGTTCCACCACCCATTCCGGCAGTCACAAAAACCATATCTGCGCCTTCCAGAGACTGTGCAATCTGTTCTTCACTTTCTTCGGCAGCTTTTTCACCAATCTCAGGATTCGATCCTGCTCCCAATCCCTTAGTTAGTTTAGGCCCGAGTTGAATTTTAGTTTCCGCACTTGAAGCGTCTAGTGCCTGTACATCAGTGTTTGCAACAATAAATTCAACTCCGTTGACATCCTCCGAAATCATGCGATTGACAGCGTTACTGCCACCACCACCGACTCCGATGACTTTAATTTTTGCGCCAAACTCCTGTCCGGCTTCCATTGAATAATCCATATCTTAATTCCTCCATCGCTGCTGATTAATCAAAAAAGTTGTTAAAGAATTTCTTTACACCTTCAAGATGATTTTTTTTGGGTTGCTTCGTGTCTTTTGTTTCAGATTGGTTTTGCTTAGATTCCTGCGGCACATTATGTGATGACGGTCTAGTATTTTGACGATTTACTCGTGATGCCTGCTTGCGCTTCTTTGGTTCACGTGCAGGCGCCGCAGATGCATTTGGAGTAGACAATTGAAGATGACGACTTGTATATCCAACTGCCTGTTTGACAAGTAAATCAACATCAACAAGTGCAACCTCATATTCTGCAAGCGACAGTCCAAGCGTAAATGCAGGGTGGCGAATTCCCATCTGATCTGGTACATAAACTTTTGCACTAGCTTCAAAATAATTTTGAGCTAATTCGGCGATTCCAGGTAACGCGGTTGCTCCACCGGTCAGGATAATTCCACCAGGTAATTCAAGAGCACTTGCCTTTTTCAATTGCTTATTAATTCGATCAAATATTTGACTGACACGCGCCTCAATTACTTCAGATAAATATTCTTCGTTAATCTCGACAGGGTCTTGTTGTCCAACAACGTCAACAGAAAAGGTTGTCGTGGCCGATGCTTGACTTGCATCTGCATATCCGTAATCTCTCTTAAGCCGTTCCGCATTTTGTAGTGAAGTATTAAGAACCACAGAAATATCTTTGGTAATATACTGTCCACCTTCGGGATCAACATACGTAAATTTCAACTGATGGTCATGCATGACACTGGCAGTTGTTTGACCACCACCTATATCAATGACCACAGCACCAAAGTCTTGCTCCCCATCATTCAAAACCTGACGACCTAAAGATAGCGGTGCAACAACCATATCGAGAACGTTAAGTCCAGCCTTTTGAATCGCTTTGGTTGTGTTATGGACGACGGTCTTGGGCCCAGTGAACAAAATACCATGCAATTCAAGACGAACTCCAACCATTCCTCGTGGATCCTTGATCTTGTCGAACCCATCAACCACAAACTCATTAGTGATCAGATCGATAACCTCTCGTTCAGGAGGCATACTCTGTATAAGTGCAGCTTTTGCTACTCCAACGACGTCTTGATCCACAATTTCACGGGACTGTCCCTGTTCTGCTACCGTAATCATGCCTGTACAATTTTCGACCTTCAGGTAGTTTGCTGGTAACCCGACAATTACATCTTTAATTTTTACATTAGACTTCTCTTCCGCCTGTGCAACTGCTTTTGAAATTGCTTGAGCAGTTTTATCGATATCCACAATAATTCCTTTGTTAAGACCGGCTGACGGTTGAGTGCCAACACCAACGACTTTCAACTGTCCCTTAACTTTTTCACAAACAATCGCTTTAATCGAGGTGGTTCCAATATCTAATCCAACGTAAATTCCTGAATTATCCATTTACGTGGAACCCTCCTATTTGTTTTTTTATAATATTCTTTTTGTTTTCCAATATTCATATTGAACTATACCGATTTTAACACACATAACCATTGTGCTGAAAGGCTTTGTCGATATTTATACATCACTTTATTAAATTGTTAAATTAATGTAAAACGTAACCAGTGTTTACCTTTTTTAGTTGTACGTGTGAGAGTACGCCCCAACTTCTAAATTAACGACCCCGTTCCCACTCATTTGACTAACAATTCCGGGATAATAGGCCATCTTATCCGCCAGGTTAGTGTACTTAACAAGCACTTCATTGCCATCATTCATGAAGATTCTCAACCGTTGTGGATCATTTTTTGTTGGTTGAAATTTAACCTCGGATACTCCACTCTTAATAGAATTTGATAACTTAGCATATTGTTTTGTGGTCTGAATAATTACTTGTTTGGACTTAAAACCCGAATAAACCGCAACGTCATTCATGGGTGATGCTTGAGAATTATTCAAAATATACCCACTACTCAAAACTGGATAGTATTTACCATTCTTGTATACGGAACCAATGATTTTATTTTCTGTGACCTGAACTTTAATAGACCTAAAACTGGTGACACTGACTGTAACTTTTTTAATTTCCGGGTTTTGTTTGGTGGCTTTTTTATCAATTTCACTTGATTTTTTATTAAAGTTCCACATGAAATCTTGTTTTGTAATACCGGTAGCCCTCAGCACTTGTTTATCTGTTAAGGTGTCATTGCCACTTATAGTAATTTTATTGATTTTACTATAGGGAGATACAATGAACCCCATCACTCCAATAATAATTATAAAAAAAACAATTAAAAAAGTTGCACGTATTGTAGTTCTATCAACTCGTTGCTTTTTTAATTTCGGTAATTTACTACCAATTGGCTTTTCAGGTTGACCTGAAGAAAAGTGTGCATGCCGCTTTACGCGTTCTTTTTCACGCTTGTCGATTTCTGCCAGTCTCTGGGCATATTTATTGTGTGAAAATTCTTTACGATCATGCGCCATTGTTCACCCTTCCTTCTCAACTAGGTTCAATCTACTTTTTTGCATCCTTCAATAGTGCAATCAAACGATCAGCGGCATCTGGCATTCCCATTTTTTGGGCATTTTCTGCCATTTGATGACGTAAATCATTATCATTCATCAGTTTATCAGCTGCTTGACTGAGTGTTTCACCAGAAAGATCATCTTCCTTGATCATTTCAGCGGCATTTTGGTTAACTAACGCCTGAGCATTCTTTGTCTGATGATCTGCAGTTACATATGGGCTTGGAATTAGAATTGATGGAATACCAAGCGCAGTGATCTCAGCAATACTCGTTGCACCAGCTCGACCAACAATTACTGCAACTTTCGGCATCATACTTGGCATATTGTTAATATACGGCTTAATAACCACATTTTCTCCAACATTCTGATCACCAATTTGGTTCATAACTTGTTGATATCGTTTTTGACCTGTAGCAAATACTACCTGATAGTCCCGTTGATTAAAGTTCTGAATGGCTTCAACGACACTAGTATTTATCTTTGGTGCACCCTGACTCCCACCAAAAATAAGCATAGTTGGTTTATCATCCTTTAATCCAAGTTCAGTCCACGAATAGTTTGTTTTATTACCAACTACTTGCTGAGCACGCGGGTTCCCAGTCATAACAACCTTGGACTGTGGAAATTGGCTTCGTGCAGCTTCAAATGCAATCCCAATACGAGTCACGTAACGGCTTAAAAATTTATTGGTAACGCCAACGACACTATTTTGTTCGTGAATGACAGTTGGAACATGCAATTTTGCAGCTGCATACAAAACAGCACCACTCACATAACCACCCGTTCCTAACACAACGTCTGGTTTAAATTCCTTAACCATTTTACGAGCGTCTCGAACACTCTTTAAAAATAAGTATACTGTTTTGAAGTTCTCAAGTGATAACGAACGTTTAAATCCTTGTATTTTAATTGTCTTGAAATCAATTCCCGCGGCTGGAACAATTTTGTCCTCTAAGCCACGGTGAGTACCAACATACAGTACTTCAGTATCTGGCTCTAGTTCTTTCAATCTTTCAATTAAGGCCAGTGCAGGATAAATATGTCCACCTGTACCGCCACCGGAAACCATTAAGCGCAATTACTTTTCCTTCTTTCCTGTAAGTTGTTCAACTGCTTTAATAAATTTATCACCACGTACTTCAAAGTTAGGATATTGATCCCAACTAGCGTTAGCTGGTGAAAGCAAAATGACATCACCAACGTCACTTTTATTGAACGCAATAGGAACAGCTGTTTCACAATTTTCCGTGATAGTTATATCTTTAATCTCGGCCAATTTAGCAGCATCGGCCATTTTTTCTTTGGACTCGCCAAATAGCACCACTGCTTTTACATGTTGTCTGAGTGCAGGTACAAGTTTTTCAAATGTATACCCCCGATCTAACCCCCCAGCTAACAGTACAACTGGTTGTTTAAACCCTTTTAGCGCCATTTCAGTTGCTTCGATATCAGTTGCCTTTGAATCGTTATAGTATTCGCGGCCTTCTGCCTCAAGCACAAATTGCATTCGATGTCTTACACCGCCAAAAGAATGCAAGACATGAATAATATCTTCATTATCAACCCCACAAATTTTGGCAACGACAATCGCGGCCAGTGCATTTTCCACATTGTGATCTCCCACTGCTTTTATTGACTCAGCCGGCATAATCTTTTCATTCTTCCAATAAATTATCCCGTTATCAACATAGGCGCCATCATGACTCTTACCCAACCTAGAAAATGGAACAACCTTAGCTGCTGTTTTTTTGCTTAAATCTTGCCACTCATCATTATCCCAATTAATAACAAAGTAATCGCTTGATGTTTGATTAGCAGTAATTTTCATTTTGGCATTAACATAATTTTTACGAGTTTTGTGATAATCAAGATGATTAGAGAAAATGTTGGTAATTACCGCAATGTGTGGATGTAACTGCTGTGTTCCAACTAACTGGAAACTTGATAATTCAGCAACGATTTTAGAATTTTTATCAGCTTTCCTGACAACTTCACTAAACGGAATACCAATATTTCCAGCCTTAAAAATTTTATTTTTGTTACTGCGAGTTAAGATATCGTGGATCATCGTTGTTGTAGTCGTTTTACCATTACTACCGGTAACACCGATTAACGTACCATCAAATGCTTTAGCAGCAATTTCAACTTCTGTCACAATTGGAGTTTTATTATTCACAAATTTTGCAACTAGAGGATTATCATAAAAAATACCAGGATTCTTTACCACAAGATCGTATCCCTTTTCTGCTAGTGATAATGGATGAGAACCAGTGATCACTTCGACCCCCAATTTTGTCAATTCATCCACGTCTTTAGTATCTTGGGGTACTTGCTTATCATTAACCGTGACGTTTGCACCAAGCTGAATTAGTAATTTTGCCACTGAAACACCACTTTTGCCCAATCCAATCACCAATATTTTTTTACCCTGATAATCGCTAATGCTTTCCATTTCTGATTCGCTCCTAATTATTTGTTAATAAAATTGTAACTACTGAAACAATCGCGCCAACTGCACCAACTGCCCAGAATACATAGTCAACTTTCCATTCACTCCACCCTGACATCTCAAAATGATGATGAATTGGGCTCATCTTAAAGATCCTTTTACCAGTTAGTTTAAACGATGCAACTTGTAAAATTACACTAGCTGTTTCAATTACATAAACAATCCCAATAATTAGCAAAGAAAATTCGTGAGTAAGGACTAATGACACTGCGGCTAATGATCCACCTAATGCAAGTGAGCCCATGTCACCCATAAATATTTTAGCTGGTTTGTGATTGAATGGGAAAAAGCCGATCAATCCACCAATCACTGCGACACAAAAAATTGCAACATCATATTGATGCTGATAAATGGCAATCACTGTGTATGCAACAAAAGAAATTGTTGCTAACCCGGTCACTAAACCATCAAGGCCATCTGATAAATTAACTGCATTTGAGAAACCAACCATCCAAAAAATAATAAATAAAACAAATCCCCAGCCAAAGTTAAATATGCCAAAACCCATTTGAAATCCTTCATGTTGGTATATAACGGTAAAAATCATTGCCGCAATTACTTGCGCCAATGCTTTTTGCCACGGCTTAAATCCCTCATTTTGATGATGAAATATTTTAATACTGTCATCCCACATACCGATCAGACCATATGCTACCAATGAAAACAGTAATGCCCACATAGTGCCAGTCAACTGTCCTTGCCAAATTGATACCCACAGTGCTGTAATAACAGCAGCAAGTATAAATAATAAGCCACCCATTGTGGGGGTACCAGCTTTCTTAGCATGCCACGTTGGCCCAACATCTCTAATTTGTTGGCCTTCTTTTTTTGCTCTAAAATACTTAATCAATGATGGCATGAGTGCAAATGTGATCACAAAGCCACTGATGACTGTGAAAATTAAAGTTATAAAGTTCATTATATTCCCCGCTTTTAATTATTTTTGCTTAAATTTAACTTGTAATTGTTGCCCACTTTGAAGCTGACTTCCTGCTTTGATACTCTGGCTGGTAGCATAGCCGCTCCCACTGATTGTAAGATTAAGCTTTGTCAGCTTGGCAAATTTATTCACGTCTGCACTAGACCAACCGCTCACATCAGGCATTGATGTCTTACCGCTTGTAACAATAAAAATCTTATTATTGGCTAGCACCGTTGTTCCCTTACCGATTGACTGACTCATAACTTTATTTCCGTTACCAATCACAACGACAGTCATGCCTTGCCCTGACAAAGTACTTTGCGCTGTGGAAGTCTGTTGCCCAACGACATTTTTAACAGTAACTGTTCCTGCATTCTTTTGTTTAGCAGATTTTGCATCATCCAGCGCCTGTTTCATTACAGGATCAAATACACTAGCTAAGTATGTTTCAGCTGGAGTAGATGTATTCTGTGGTTTTTTGATCGTGACATACATGACGTATTCAGGATTTTTTGCTGGTGCCATTCCCACAAAGGAATAAATATATGCATTAGTGCCCTTTTCATATCCAGATGTACCACTGCTATATTCGGCAGTACCTGTTTTACCAGCGATTCTGTAACCTTTAATCTTATATTTACTACCGGTACCATCGCTTGCGTAAACTACACCTTGCATCAATTTTCTAACTTTTTTTGCGGTGCTTGCACTAATTGGGTTGCCAACGACTTTTTTACCATAAGATTTAACCGTTTTATTCGTATTTGGATCAACGATCTTTCTTATGAAGTAAGGCTTTAACATTTTACCATTATTTGCAACTGCACTAAATGCTTGCATCATCTGCATGACATTCACAGTAATTCCTTGTCCAAATGCAGTATTAGCCTGCTCAAGGGCACCCTTAAATGGTGAACTGCCACTAGTTTCATTACTTGTTCCAACTACATTAACCTTTTGTAGGAATCCAAATTTATGCAAATATTTCTTCCAAGTAGAACTACCCATGTTCTGTTCCAAATGAGCCATTCCGACGTTACTAGATCGTTCAAAAGCCTGCTTGAAAGTAATATAACCCCAACCGGCTTTGTCCCAATCCGTTACTTCGCCACCGCCAAGTTCATACGTACCTGACTTATAAACTCCGTTAGCATTAAAATTACCAGAATCAATTGCAGCACTTAAAGTAAATACTTTCATCGTTGATCCAGGTTCGTATGCTACTTGAGTTAATGCATTGCTCCACGAAGGATCCGAACTTGATTCATAATTAGGACGTTGTGTAGCAGCCACGATTGCACCAGTTTTGGCGTTCATAACTACTGCATTAAAGAATTGACCTTTGGCAGATTTTTGTGCTGCCTCAACCTTACTTTCTAGTAAAGTCTGTAATTGGCTATTAAATGTCGTGTAGACATTGTCGCCATTCTTGGCTTTTTTCGGAGTTTGTTCTGTGTTGGAGATTTGATAACCAGAATTATCTTCTTTGGCTTTTTTTACACCATTTGTACCCGATAGTTGTTTATTAAATACCTGTTCAATTCCCAACTCTCCAATCAACTTTGTCTCACCAGTTTTACTGTTTGTCTTTGGTTGTGCCAATCCAATCAGCTGTGAAGCAAAATTATCATAAGAATATTCTCTGGTTGCAGTTGCCGTGAAATTAATCCCAGTTAAATGTTGTGCTTGAATTTTTTCTTTGGTATCCACTGAAATATCGTTCCCAGCACTGCCAAACTCAACCTGAAAGGTCCCACTCTTTGATGGAGTCATAATCTTCATGGCTTTTGCTTCAGAAATCGACAAATACTTGGACAGAACTTTAGCGGTTTTCTTCTTGTTTGTCACATACAATGGTTTACCACTAGCTGTCTTATCACTATGGTCCAGAATTGCGTAGACAGAATAAGTTTCAGTATTTCCGGCCAGTACATCATCTGAAGAATCATAAATTTTGCCACGTTTTGCGTGAATGACCTTTTTTTGTGTGTACAACTGTTCTGTTCGTTGTTTTAAATTAACATTTTTTACATCTTTAAAAATTGCAATATAAGAAAAACGAACGATCAGCAGTAAAAACAGGCCAATCGCAATGAAAAATAACCACTGTCCAAAGATCTTGCGATTTTTTGTTGTTCGTTTGCTATTCGTTCGTTTATGTTGCTTACTCATTACTTAATAACGTTCCTTATATTTGAATTCGAAATCGTCAAGCCATACTTTTGGGCAACTTGCTCCAAATGTTTCTGACTAGTTAACTCGCTAATCACCTGATTTGCGCTTGTGTTCTTATTGTTAACCTTAGTAATCTGTGAATTAACATTTTGCAAATTATGCTGCGCATTGGTAACTGCGATCTTAGCCGAAACTAACGAGATCATCATGAATGTTAACACAATACCACATACCGTCACCAGTGCTTTTTCAAATTTCGACCAACCAACCTTGTCAGGAGCTGGTACAACATTTGGTTCTGTAACCGGTTGCTGTTTCCTTTGTGGCTGGCTAATTGATAATTCTTCCAACGGTAATTGTTTTGCAGCATTAGATGCCATGCTAATCACTTTCCTTTTTTTAATTTAAAATATTTTTATTTAATTTTTTCAATAATTCTTAATTTTGCACTATGCGCTCGACGATTATTTTCCAATTCTTGCTGATTTGGTAATATCGGCTTACGATTAATCAACCTGTAATGCGGTTTCATTTCTTCTGGAATTACCGGAATTCCTGATGGCAAATCTTGGATAGTCGTCTTTTCTCTGAACATTGACTTAACCAATCGATCTTCCAAAGATTGAAAGGTTATTACACTAATTCGTCCATTAACATCGATAAGCTCAAGTGCTTGTTCAAGAGACTCTTCTAAAGATCCCAATTCATCATTTACAGCAATTCTAACGGCCTGAAAGCTTCGTTTTGCTGGATTGCCACCATGCCGCCTTGTAGCTGCCGGTATCGCATTTTTCACAATTTCGGCAAGTTGTAGCGTTGTTTCAATTGGTTGTTCTTCACGATGTCTTTCGATGGATCTCGCAATCTGTTTTGAAAATTTTTCTTCACCGTAACGGCTCAGAATTCTTATCAATTTTTTATATGGCCATTCATTGACCACCTCTAAAGCGGTTAAGTCCTGGTTCTGGTCCATCCGCATATCCAACGGAGCATCGTGATTGTAACTAAAACCTCGCTTTGCATCGTCAAATTGTGGTGATGAAACTCCCAAATCATAAACAATTCCATCTATCTTATGAACACCTAACTTACCTAGTGCCTCACTTAGATCTCTAAAATTGCTTTTTACAAGAGTCAAACGGCCATCATCTATGTAGTTGGCCAAATTTGTCTGATTGTAATTAATTGCCGTCTGATCTTGATCAAACGAATACAAATGGCCACCATCAGCAAGTCGATCCAAAATTGCTTTTGTATGTCCTCCGCCGCCAAGTGTTGCGTCAACGTACTGTCCGGTTGGCTTAACTTTTAGGCCGTCAACGGCTTCATTTAGAAGAACCGTTATGTGGTTAAATTCGGACATCCATCTTTCCTCCGCAACATTCTACAAACCAAAGTCCATCTTTTCTGCAATCTCATCGAAGTTTTCCTCTGCTTCATCAGCAAAGTTGTTCCAACGTTCTGCACTCCAAATTTCAATCCGATCAGAAACCCCAACGATAATACATTTCTTTTCCAAACCTGCATGCTGACACAGAGTGCTTGGTAAATTAATTCTGCCTTGCTTGTCAACTTCACATTCAGTAGCCGCTGAGTAAAAGAATCGAACAAAAGAACGAGCGTCTTTCTTTGTTAATGGCAACTCATTTAACTTAGCTTCCAAAGCCTGCCATTCAGACATTGGATAGCCAAACAAGCAACCATCCATACCTCGTGTCACTACAAATTGTGACCCAAGGTCTTCACGAAATTTTGCCGGAATAATTAACCGTTTTTTGGTATCTATTGAATGTGAATATTCTCCCATAAACACGATTAATCACCCCGTTTCAACTAACGCTTAAGAAAAGTCTACCACAATCCACCACAATTCACCACAGCTTCATTATAATTATTTAAATGAAAAAAATAAGCAAGGCTTAGTTTAAACCAAGCCTTGCTATATCAGCATTTATTGAAGTAAATAAAATGTGGGGGATTATCCCATTAATATAAAAATAATTGAACCAATATAAACTATAATGGAGTATAAAACGCTAAATTGCCAAAAAGAACGCCAAAACCGTCGATAAATTAGTTCACCACTAAATGCAATTTGAACGATTACCAACAGTATCCCTACCAGTGCCCAACCAATCATTACATATGGAAACCAAAGCCACGTTAAATTTGCTAAACTATAGTATCCTAATATTATTGGCCAAAAAGTATAGTATCGAGCATCTCTGGGCCACCATCTATGCAATACACGCCGAATAAAGGTTATAATTATAGATATTAATATGATGATAACAATTTGAAGCGCCAATTGGTTCATCGCTAACCCACCTAATTTTTAAAATAATTGCCTAAACATCTCACCATTATAGTGAAAACATTATCAGGATACAATGACTTGGTAAATAAGGAGCCGCGTAATGATACAATATTTTACAAAAATTGATAATAAATTATCACTTGTTGAAGACGATAGCACGCAGTTCGTTAAAAATCCCATTTTTTGGATTAATATTGAATCTCCAACTAAAGAAGATCTTGCCGAAATTAGTCACAAGTTTAACATTTCTCGCCGCTTCTTAGAATCGATTTTTGATGACAATGAGCCATCGAAAACATTTGGATTAAAGTCTGAAGATTCACCAACAATGATGATGCTATCATATCCAAAATATACAGTTAGCCCCCTAGGATATTTAGGATACAATACATTTCCAATCGCTTTTATAATTGTGGATCAGATTGTTATTACAATTGCCAATCATCCGGCATCATGCATACAGAATTTTATTCTTCATAAAACTGCTCTTAACCAAATTATTTCGAACCCACAGCTATTTCTAACACATATGTTATGGTTCATTACTCATGATTTTGTTTTAGCAATGAATGATATTAGTAGCCAAAT
This sequence comes from Paucilactobacillus suebicus DSM 5007 = KCTC 3549, assembly GCF_001434475.1. Lineage (GTDB taxonomy): Bacteria > Bacillota > Bacilli > Lactobacillales > Lactobacillaceae > Paucilactobacillus > Paucilactobacillus suebicus. The sequence goes on from NZ_AZGF01000007.1 coordinate 94,102, forward strand.
GGAAGAATTAGAAATCCAGTTAACTAGTGCCACCAAAAATGAGCAGATTTATCAGATTATGGCAATGCAAAAAACGTTAATTGATTTTGACAGTTCACTAACACAAAACGAAGATGTATTGACAGAATTTGATAAGTCGGATTTATTGGCATCAAGTAACGAGCATATTAATAAACTAAATCGGTCAACATTAATCGAAAATAAACAGGCATTGTCGATGTGCCATGATCGTAGCAAAATCCTTGATCAGTACAGTAACATGGTTTCTGCGGTTGTTTCGAACAATCTTAACGATGTCATGAAAATACTAACATCTATTACAATTATTCTGACAATTCCAACCATTATTGGCGGAATATACGGTATGAATGTTTCCTTACCTGGTGCTCAAATTGCTTCTGCGTTCACATGGCTGATGATAATTATAATAGTGATATGTTTGGTTACCAGACACGTTTTAAAGAAGCATAATTACATGTAAAGATTGAATTTTGAAAATAATTTGTTACACTTAAAAGAGGATTTTTGAAAGGCGGCTCAAGTTTTAATGAAAAAAAAGAAACGCTCAGTATTTGAAAAAATAACGATGGTTGCGGTTTGGCTAATGATTATTTCAATGGTTGGCAGTTTATTGTTCGCAGCTGCTGAGGCCTTTATGTATTAATAAATATTAAAAATATAAAAAGATCTGCCAAATTTTTGGCGGATCTTTTTTAATCGTTCTTCTCTTTATATACCTGTCGAGGCTTAGAGCCCTCGGCCGGGCCAATTAAACCTCGCTGTTCCATTTCGTCAATCATTCTTGCTGCTCGATTATAACCAATTCTAAATCGTCGTTGAATTAACGAAGTTGAAGCCTTTTGTTGATCAATAACAAAGTCCACAGCCTCTTGGTAGAGATCATCTTCATCTTCTTTATTCTCATCTTGTTGAATTTCTTCATCACTAACGACAATATTTTCGTCATACTCTGCAGTCTGCTGCTTCTTGATAAAGTCAACAACCGACTCAACATCCTTATCGGAAATAAATGCTCCCTGGACACGGACTGGCTTATTCTGATCAATTGGCATAAACAACATATCACCACGGCCTAACAACTTTTCGGCACCGTTCGTGTCCAAAATTGTTCTAGAATCAATACCACTTGATACAGCAAAAGCCACACGAGAAGGCACATTTGCTTTTATTAGTCCAGTAATGACATCAACTGACGGACGTTGTGTGGCTAAAATCATATGAATGCCGGCTGCCCGCCCCATCTGAGCAATTCTAACGATTGCGTCCTCGACATCATTTGAAACAGTCATCATCAAATCTGCTAATTCATCAACAATCACAAGAATTAATGGTAAGTACGGATCGTTATTACCACTCTTTTCGTTTTCTTGCTTAACCATTTTGTTATAGCCATCAATGTTTCTAACACCAAATCCCGCAAATAGTTCATATCGACGTTCCATTTCGCCAACTACTTTACCCAAAGCTTTGGCAGCTTTCTTAGGTTGAGAGACAACAGGACTTAGCAGGTGGGGAATACCATTATAAACACTTAATTCAACTTTTTTAGGATCAATCATTAAAAATTTAACCTGATGCGGCTTAGCCTTCAAAAGAATACTTGTAATCATAACGTTAATTGCCACAGACTTACCACTACCAGTTGCACCAGCAACTAATAAATGTGGCATTTTGGTTAGATCTGCCATAACCACCTGCCCAGTAACTGCTCGGCCAAGCGGAACTTCCAACACTTTATTGTTTTTCGGAGCAGACTCAACCATATCTCGAAAGCCAACAGTTGCAACCTGTCGGTTAGGAACTTCAATCCCAATCATTGACTTTCCCGGAATTGGTGCCTCAATGCGAATATCTTTTGCAGCCAATGCAAGTGCTAAATCATCAGCCAAATGAACAATTCTGCTAACTTTAACACCAACAGCGGGCCTCAGTTCATATTTAGTAACTGAAGGGCCCAAACTGACATTTTCCACTTGCGCATCTACACCGAATGATGCCAGTGTGTCCTGCAATGTTTGAGTATTTTTCTTAATATCATTTAACTCTTTACTTTGGTCCGCCTTATCAACTTTCGTAAGAAGTGCGGTACTTGGAAGTTGATAATCTTCATTCTCGCTCTCTTGAGCCGGTTTCATTACGACTTGGTCATCATCATTGTTGTTGGATTCTGAATCACTGGCTACTGTAATTTTCGGTTCAACCTGCTTTTGAGGTTCAACGGAAGTCTCAACAGGCGTTGTAACATTATTTTCACCTTCGTCAAAGAAATTAGGAACATTCTTTGCAGCTTTTTGCTCCCGTTTTTCTCGCCGAGAAGCCGATCTTTTTTCACGACGTTCTCGTAAACTTTTCTTAGGCTTTTCCGGCATTTCTTGTCGCGGTGTCTGTTGATCTTTTAAAGAAGACACCCACATGCCAAGTTGCTTAGCCCATTTCTCAAAGCTTGCTAGAATTTTAGTTATCGGAATATTGAAAAACACCACCACTCCGATCAACACAAATAGCCAGGCAATCATTGTTGTGCCAAGTGCAGAGACCAAAAAATATGAAAGTTGATATAAATATGCTCCAACCATTCCACCACCAACCGGCATGCTAATACTACCAGCCATGATGTCACTATTGAGGTTGCTCCAAGTTACCGAGGCAAAATCAGTATGGCGATTCAATTGTTCAAACATTGCTCCATGGAATAGCAATAACACCCCAACATATGCAATTAAAAATCCAATAATGTAGCGCAATTTAAATCTAGGCCAGCGGCCTTTTAAAGCCATCCCAAGCCCATATAATCCCATTATGATCAGTAATACTGGATATGTTTGACCACCAATCACACGAAAAAAATTAGCAAATAATGTACCTAATGCGCCGAGATTAAACAGCCCTAAAACAGCCATAAGCACAATGATTATGCCACCCAAATTATTTAGCGCGGAATCATACTTGGATGAATTTGATTTTTTCTTGGTTCGTCTTCTAGGAGTAGTTTTAGCTTTACGAGCCACTTCAATCACACCTTACTTTAATTTGTCATTATCGTACTGATGAACTCTTTCAAGTTTAGGAAAGCTCTGCTGACGTAATGCTTCATAAATAACGATTGCAGCGCTGTTTGACAAGTTTAACGCACGAATTTTAGAATCATCTTGAGGAATTCTAACAGCGTTATCAGGATATCGACGCATAAATGGTTCAGGTAACCCAGTCGTCTCTTTACCAAACAGAAAATAATAGTCTCCTTCGCCTGCCGAGTAATCAGGTTCAGTATAGTCCCTATTTGCAAATTTTGAGACAACAAATAACTTATCTATGTCTGGAATGGTATCGATGAACTCACGTAAGTTTTCGTGATAAGAAATCTTAACCTTATCCCAATAATCCAGTCCTGCACGTTTCATATGCTTATCGTCAACAGAAAATCCCAATGGTTTAATTAAATGCAATTCAGTATCTGTTCCTGCACAAGTTCTAGCAATGTTTCCGGTATTAGCAGGCATTAATGGCTCAAAAAGCGCAATATGATTAGTCAAATTTAACTCCCCTTAATTTTTGTCCAAAATAAAAAAGCAGGGTCTCGGTGTGGGCACGGCGAAACGCTGCTTTAATGAAGTACTCCTTGGTAATCGCCAACGAACAAGTCGATGTCAATTATCAAACGATTTCTACATTAGAATGTACCACTTGTTCACAAATAATGCAACTTTCTTTACTTATTTACGCATTTTCTGCTTCAAGAAGAGTTACATCCACGGTGACTTCATTAAAGCCCTCTAAGTCTTGATCTGTAAGTGTTTTTGCGTCTCTTCCCCAATGCATCGGTGTCATTAACACTAGCTCTTTCTTCAAATCATTGGGTATTTCAAACTGATACTTAATTTCAAATTCCTTAACATTTGAGAAATGACTCTTGAACAAGTTTAACACTTTGGAATTGTCATAAGTCTGATGATCACCAGTATCATAGAGTAAATTTCTTAATTCTCCTAAATAACCAGCATTAGGAATCACTTTGTAAAGCTTGCCATTAGGTTTTAGTACTCTCTTAAATTCACCATAATCAGAAGGAGAAAATATTTCTACCAATGTATCAAATGATGCATTATTAAATGGCAGTTGTCTTAAGTCCGCAACACAGAAGAAAGCATTTGTATCTAGTTGAGTTGCTAACTGGATACCGGGTTTTGAAATATCAAAACCAATTGCCGTGTCATGCTTATTTCTGATGCTCATTAACTGACTAAGAGGCGTTCCCTCGCCACACCCAACGTCTAAAATTGTTTGGTCTGTATTGTTCATTTGTTGACTAATTTTTTCAACAATCGGCTTAAAAAGCCCCTTCATCAATAATTTTCGCCTAGCAGATAGCATCTCTCCATCGTACTCAGTTCCGGCTCCTTGTTTTAGAAAATAAAGATAACCATGTTTGTTAAAATCAATATGATGATTTTTAGCACACACAACACTATTGCCGTCAATTGATTCCATTGGTTCATGGCAAACTGGACAACGAAAGGTATTTATGTGTTGCTGAACAAATTGTCGTCCTTTTTCAATCTTTTTCACTCTGCTTTCCCTCACTATCTCCATCATCTGTTTCATACAAGTCTGAATTAGTTTGATACCAATTAAATAAATGTGTTATTAAAACTTTTGCAACGGCATATCCCGGTATGCCAAAAATAACCCCAATTACACCAAACATCTTACCTGCAGCTAATAATACAATAATAATAGTTACTGGATGAACTTTTAAATTACTACCCAAGATCAACGGAGACAGCAATCGTCCCTCAATTGTTTGCTCAATAGCAAAAACAATCAGCACTTTAACTAGCATCCACGGTGAAATAAAAAGTCCAACGATTACAGCTGGAATCATGGCCAAAAAAGAACCAAGATAAGGAATCAAGTTTAAGATGCCGGCCATGATACCAATTGTTAACGCAAACTTAAGCCCAATTGCGTAATATCCCAAACAAAACATAATTGCAACAAAGAATGCAACTGTTAACTGACCGCGAATATAACTACTGATCTGATGATTAATCTCGCTTAAAACATTTAAAAAGGACGACTGTAGTCGGGTTGGTACAAACTTAGCAATATAATGAGGAAGTCGATCACCATCTCTCAACAAATAAAACAGTATAAAGGGCATTGTTATTAGTGCAATAGCAACAGTGGTTAAAGTCCCCAATACGCTTCCAAGTGAATTAACGGTCGTTTTAATGTACTCGTTTGACCTTTGAGAAAGCTCTGAAGCAGCCATATCAGTGAAGTGTGCCACTTCTTTATGAAACTGTTGAAACATTGGATGTGATCCTAATCCATTGATCACGTTGTTAAATTGGTCAACATAGCTTGGAAATGATTTTATCAAGCTTTGCAACTGCTCATTAATAACGGGTATTAGGCTCCAAACTCCCCACACAAGTAGTGCAATAACAATTATAAAAACGCCAGTAATCGTTAATGTTCGATTAATTTTCATTTTATGTTCAAGCAGGTCAACAATTGGATTAAGTAGGTAGTAAAAAATACCAGCCAAAATAATTGGTAAGCCAACAATACTGAAAAAATCGTTTAAAGGGGTAAATAACCAAGAAACTTGGTTCCCCATGAATAAAATTAACAGTATTAACAGCACGATAATTAGTGCACTCATAATCCTACTGCTTCTAATTAAATTCCAAAATGAATTAACTTGTTTACCTGGTTGTGTAGGTTTGTTCATATGTTCACCCCGTTTGATTCAACTTTAAATAAACTGGCTTTAGTTTAGCATACTTAAACGATGACTGGCATTCTTAACTTTTGATTGTTATATTTAAAGAGAACATAATTTTGATATTGTGATGAAGGGAGCAATTAGTTTTGACAGAAAAATTTTTGGTCGGAACATACACAAAAAAAAGCAGTCAGGGCATATATTCGCTAACTCTGGACACCAATTCAAAAGAGTTAACCAATATCGAACCAATTATTGAGGCAGGTAGTCCAACATATCTTGGAATTTCAAATGCTAATCGATGCTACTGTGTAGATAAAGTCGGTAATCAAGGTGGCGTATCATCCTTTGATTTGAACGCCACTCCAGCTAGTAAAATCAATCAAATTTTAAGTAACGGGTCAGCCCCTGCTTACATCGGTATTGATGAAAAGCGTCAACTTGTATATGCCGGTAATTACCATTTATCAACGGTAACCGTCTTTAAAATTCAATCAGATGGCTCTTTGCTTCAAACAGATAAGGTAACCCACCAAGGGTTGACGGGTCCCAAACCAGAACAAGATGAACCACACGTTCACTACTGCGACCTTACGCCAGATAATCGGCTAGTAGTCTGTGACTTAGGAATGGATCTAACATTTATTTATGATGTATCGAATGATGGCAAATTAATTGCTAAATCAAGGTATCAAAGCGAAGCTGGTTTTGGCCCACGTCATATTGTTTTTCATCCCAATGGTAAAATTGCTTATTTAGTTGGCGAGTTAGGTAGTAAAATTGAAGTGCTCAAATATAACGACTCTAATGCGCAATTCACAAAACTGCAGACGATATCAACAATACCAGAAGACTGGACGACACATAATGGTGCAGCAGCAATCCATATATCAAACGACGGCAAATTTGTCTATGCTTCTAACAGAGGACAAAATGCCCTAGTAGTCTTCGAAGTTCAATCTGATTTTACTATTAAATTAGTTCAAACAATCAGCACAGAAGGTGATTTCCCTCGCGATTTTGAATTGAGTCAAAACGAAGATTTTGTTATTTGTGCCAACCAGAATACTGATAATCTAACACTTTATGAACGAAATACAATGGATGGCACATTATCAGTAGTTCAAAAAAATGTAGCTTGTCCTGAAGGCGTTTGCATAAAAAAATGGTTGTTAGCTAACTAGCGTCCAGCTTCTTTAGCTATTGCTTGCTCTTTTTAAATAATGAAAGCTGAGAAAAGTTAATTTCTCGGCTTTTTTTAATTGGGCCATTCAAATATTATCAAAACCTACATAAGGTAAACAATGAATAATCTAGCAATCGTAAAATAAATCATTACAGAGGTTAAATCAGATAACGTTGAAATAAATGGGCCACTGGCAACTGCAGGATCAACCCCAATTTTATCCATCAATATTGGAATCAAACTACCCGCTAAATTGGCGACAATAATTGCGGCAACCATTGAAAATCCAATAACCATCCCCAACACAAAATTGCCCTTCCACAACCCAACAATCACTGTAATCACGACTGCAGTCACAATGCCAATTAAAACACCTGTTACTACTTCGTTTCTAATCAAGCGTCCCATTTCGCGACTATTATTAACCGACAGTTTTCTAACGGCCACAGCCAAACTCTGAGTACCGGCATTTCCTGCAGTTCCAGTAATTAATGAAATAAATACGGCTAGCACACTGGCTTCACTTACCAGTCCCTCAAAATGACTAATCAAGCTAGCGGTGGACATTCCCAAAATTAAAAGAGTAATAAGCCATGGCAATCTATGCAGTGCCGTAACCCACGGAGAATCATCCGGCTCATCAACGTTAACACCTGCCAAACCAGAGTAATCTTCAACCGATTCCTCATCAATGACGTCAATAATATCATCAACAGTAATAATACCCAGTAAATGCCCCGCACGATTAACAACTGGCATCGCCAAAAAATTATATTCCCTAACGGTTTGTGCAACTTCTTCTTGATCATCGTCAACAAAAACACGGTACACATTTGAATTCATAATTTCTTTAACCTGTGCACGCTTGTCATTACTCAATAAATCACGTAATGTCACTACCCCAACCAGATTTTCTGCATCATCTTGAACATACACATAATAAATAATTTCTGCATTCTCAGCGTTTTGCCTGATGGTTTGCATAGTTTGACCCACAGTTGAACCAACGTTGACTGCAATGTATTCAGTCGTCATTAATGCGCCAGCAGTCTTGTCATCATAATTTAGCAGTTGCCTTATTTCATGATTTTCAGAAATTGGCATCAGGTTCAAGTAAGTTGACAATTCATCTCGACTAGCCTTGCTCAGCATGTCTACAGTATTATCAGTATACATTTCACTAAGCACATTGGCAGCCAGTCGAGTGGGCATTTCATTTAAATAGTCAATTCCGTTTTCTTCATTAACTTCAAGTTCGTCAAACATATCACCCAGTTCTTTTGGTGTTAAATATTGATAAAGTAAGCTTCTTTGCTGGGTAGACATCAGGATCAATAATTGCGATTGATCGTAAAAATGAAGTTTTAAAAAAAGATCCCTAAATTGTTCAGGATCCTTTTTGTTCAAGGCGTTTATGATATTATCCGTCTGTTCATTTCTGGTCAGTTTCATATTTACAACCTCAGTTAACGATTTTAGCCAGATCATCTGGCACTGTACAATCAATTTGAATAAATTTTTGTTTAAATGGACTAAAAAATTTAATGTGGCTACAATGAAGCGCTTGGCGATTAAGCCACATGGGCCCTCCGTACATATCATCCCCAACCAGTGGATGATGCAAATATGCAAAATGTACTCGAATCTGATGGGTTCTTCCAGTATGAAGTCTAATTCGCACAATTGAAGCACCGCTGAGGTTATCTTCCAGCCAATATTCAGTTTGGGATGGCTTACCGTTAGGATCAACCTGTCGTTTTACAAAAGATTCTGAATCACGTGCAATTGGTGCATCTATTAAGCCGTGTTTAACATCGAGTCGACCTTCAACAACCGCAATATAATCTTTCTGAACTCGATGTTCCTTTAACTGCTTGTCAAGAACGCTGTGAGCAAAATGGTGTTTAGGAAATACCACAATTCCGCTAGTATTTTTATCCAATCGAGTTGCAATATGTGTAACCTGATTTTCATATTGCTGTCTTTCATAATATCCTTTCACACGATTGACAAGGCTATCCGCCCTTTCAACATGGTGGGCCGGAACAGATGCAACTCCAGCAGGCTTATTTAAAACTAGATAATCATCATCTTCATATAAAATATCAATTGGATCATCACATCTAGTCACAACTTCACTGCTTTTTTCACTTGGCAACTCTAAGGTTGCTACCTGTCCCTTTGTCATCAGAGCCGATGTGTAAGCTGGTCTGCCATCAAGCAATATTGCACCACCATGGTATTTAGCAACAATAATTAGTGCTCGACTAACGCCATGTTGTCCTAAAAATGTTCTAATTTTGATTGGTTCATCCTGCTGGTTCTTCCATTCAAACTTCACTTTAATCCACCAATAAACGACTCATCAACACGTTGCCAAAAATTAGTGTGTCTGTAACTGGCAAACGAAATATGACTTTGTGAAATTTGGTAGTGTATCTTTCTCACTTCTTTAGGGTTATCCAAATCATGGGCCTGCATTTGATCACACCCAACAATTAAGCGATCATTAGTCCGAAGAACCAAATCAAGATACTGATCCTTCCCCACAATTATTGGTGATCCAAGTGTTCTAAATACTCGATTGTTAATCGAAGCAATTTCACCCAACTGAATTCCAACTAAACTGGGATCGACTACGGCCCCACCAATTGATTTATTGTAGCCTGTCGAACCAGTAGGAGTCGAAATACACAAACCATCTCCTCTAAATCTTTCAAACAACTTGCCCTTAATATAAATATCGCAAACAAGTGTATTAACTGCTTTTTTGACTGTTGATTCATTCAAAGCAATAAAATGTTTCACATTGCCATCGACATATGTAATATCAACATCCACCAATGGATAATCCACTTTTTGACCAGTATCTTGTTTCAAACTGTCAACAAGTTCTTCAACTTCAAAATCACGCCAATCAGTATAGAAGCCTAAGTGTCCTGTATGAATACCAACAAATCTAACATGATTCAGCTGATGGCGATAATGGTGGAATGCAGACAATAGCGTACCATCCCCACCAACGGTAATTACCACATCCGGACGATCGTTGTCTAATATAAAATTTGCGGCCGCTAAACTGCTTTTTAATTGCTTAGTGACCTTCACCGAACCACCTGTTGGGTTGCTATAAATTGCGATTCGCATACTCTATTCCTCTTATATTTAAAATAAACGCTGATATTTACTTTTGACCTGAGTCATCCTGCTGCTCCTGGTCACTGTGTTCTTGACTTGTCCACGCATTACTTTTCCCATACGAAAATAAGTTCTGTGCCTCTTGAATTTCTTCACGAATCTCCGACATTTCATTGTCCAATTTAAAGGCAGCTTCAGCAGACCGTTGAAGTCTAGCACTTAATTCCTTAGGAAATTCACCTTGATACTTATAATTAAGAGAATGTTCAATAGTGGCCCAGAAATTCATTGCTAGTGTCCTAACCTGAATTTCTGCTAGTAATTTTTTTTCACCCGTTACTAATTGAACAGGGTATTCAATCACAATATGGTATGACCGATAACCACTTGGTTTTGCACTCGAAATATAGTCTCTCTCTTCGAGAATTGTCATATCACTGCGTTTTCTAAGCAGATCCACAACCTGATAAATATCTTCCACAAACTGACACATAATTCTTAGACCAGCAATATCTTGCATATCCTGTTCTAATCTGTCTTCTTCAATATGTCTTCTAACCATTTTTTCTTTGATACTATCGACGGGCTTGACACGACCAGTCACAAACTCGATGGGTGCATGCTGATTCAAATCTTGAAACTGCTTTCGCATTCCCCTGAGTTTGATTTTTAATTCATCCACTGCTTGTTGATAGGGTAACAAAAAATGTCGCCAATCTTCTACCATAGTGTCGCCTTCTTTCGTCTTCAAACTCCATTTTATCATACCTATTGTCCAATAACTTGTGATAAGTCACTACAAAAACAATTACAGCAAATAACTTTACATTTGGTCAATTATTTGGCAAAATACAAATGCTAGTGCGTTACGTATTGGCATACATATTATTTTCATTGTAAGCATTAAAATTGAAATTTATTGTTATTTTGGTAGAGTTAGTTTGCAATAGTTAGTAACCAAATTAAACTAACCACCAAGTAAGTCGAGGAGGATTTATTGTGCTTGAGCTATATTTATTTGTGAATCCATTGGGAACCCATTGCATGCGTTGTGAGGACGATGTGCTAAAATTGGAAAACGAATTAGATGGGCAAATTGCTTACCAGTTTGTACCACTGCTTAATATGCAAACGATTAACAACACCCTGGAATCACACAAGTTGAACCTTCACGATTTGACCGTTAGAAACAATGTATCTGATACAATTTTTCAAATTATTATGGATTACAAAGCTGCATTATTTCAAGGACGTAAACGTGGGCGATCATTCTTAGTTAACCTTCAACGATTGTTGGTAAGAAATAAACTGGACTATTCTCGTGAATTGGGTGAGGAAGTTGCTCAAGAAGTTAAGTTAGACTTGGAAATGTTTGGGGAAGACAGAAGATCTAAATTAGCCCTTCAGTCTTTCCATGATGATCAAAAAATGGCAAACGAAATGGGCGTTCATCAACCGTCATCAGCCGTTGTTTTTGACACACGTAATGACAGTAATGGGTTATTAATAAATAACTTCGATTACTACACGCTATTAGACCTGTATCAAAAGCATGGACTAAATATTAGTGATTCTGTTCAATCATTTGCTGCTTCATTACCAAATAATCATCAGCCAAATTTACATGTATTATAATTTTATCCAAAGCCATTTCCATAGAAATGGCTTTTTGTTTGCACTAAATCTTCTATTTTTGTTTAACTAGGTTAATTTTCTGATCAGAGTTTTCAAACCACTTTGCTTTGTTTATATACATAACTCTGGTATCGCTGATTTTAATAATGCCATACTTAGCTAAATCTTCCATGAATGCACTAACAAATTCAAACCGCCAACGACTAATTATGGCCGTGCAAATGCAGGGAAAATCTAACCAATTTCCACAATCAATCAGTCGTTCCATCCATCGGTTTTTATTCCAAGCATAATTGATTGGCATCAAGTTTAGTTTCATTAAAATATCAACGCGCCAGTGCAACTCATTTGGAATTAATAGATCGAACACTAATCGTAAGTTATGAGCAGCAAATGGTACACCAGCAAGATTACGATGGTTTAAATAACATAATGTTTGTAAGTCAACTATTGAAACATCTTTCATTCGAATTTTCTTTTGAATTAATTGAATTTGTTTTGTTAGTGAGTACTTATATTCCTTTGATGGGTGTTGCAATGGCTCAATTTCATAAATTTTAGAAATTAGTTTCTGTTGCTTAGTTGACCAAAACAATAGCACTGGTTTATTATTTCTGATTTGTAAAAATTGAGCAATCTTTTGCCTTGTTAATTTGCGTTTTATGTATGGAGAACCAAGAATCCACCAAACTTTTATATTCATTGATTGATATCCTTCATTGCGTTCACGTAATCTTTTAACGGATAATGGACTGCACTGAAATTCCAGTGCGATTCGTTGTCCATTATTCCGCGTTAATAGCACATCTGGTCTTTGATGAATTTCTGGTAGATATACTTCTAATTCTGCGTGAATATGATTTTTTACAGCCCACTCCAACAACTGTTTTTTGCCTTGCAAATGTTCTGTGGTTTCACCTTCACTGGAACAACAGTCACTTCCCTTAATATGAGCGAAATGACAAATTTTGATGCTCCCAGATCTTAATACTAATTTTTCTCCACACGCGGGACAGTAACAACTACATTTTTTTAGCTTGGCACTGGCAAGTACGAATTTTTGATTACATAATCCAACTAACAAAATTTCATTCCCTTTAACTAAAAGATACGGTTGAGAATGAAAATTCAACTAAAAAAGAAGCCAAAAATGACTTCTTAAAGAGGTAGTTTTAATTTATCCTTTTATATCTGATCTAACCAATTAGAAAAGATCTGTAATCCCGTCTCGTGCCAGCGATTAATTACTCGCTGTGAAGGATCATTAGCATAAAAATAATTTTCAGGTAATTCAATATCTTTTCCAACATTTAAATCTCTAAAATATTCGTTAGCTAATGTATTGGTGTTGTATTCCAAGTGGCCTGTGATAAAAGTGTTTCGGTGATCTTTTGAAATGATAATTGCAGGCCCAATTTTTTTATTATCCGCAAGTAAAGTTAATTCGGGGTGCTGCAAAATGTCTTCTGAATAATTTGTTGAGTGCCGTGAATGTGGCAGATAGAAAGTATCACCAAGTCCCTCCAGCAAAGAATCCTGAGTCTCAACGTGATGTTCAAAAATACCAAATATTTTATCGTTTACTGCATGCTTACCAATACCATAATCGTAGTATAAAGCGGCCTGTGCAGACCAGCATAAATACAAAGTTTGCTTCACATGGCTTTTTGCCCAGTCAACAATCTTAGTAAATTCCTCCCAATAATCTACGTCATGAAAGTCAATTGTTTCTACGGGAGCACCGGTAACAATCAAAGCATCAAAGTTCTCATCCTCAATTTCATCCAGCGTTGCGTATGTTTTTTTTAAGTGACCAAGAACATCAGACTTAAAATGATGTGACTGTGGGTACAAAAATGTAAAGCTTAAGTTCTTTGAGTATCCAGCACTAAGGTTAAGAATCTGTCCCTCAGTTTCCAATTTATTGGGCATAATATTCAACACCAGTAAGTTCAATGTCTGATCAGCCTCTTTACCAGCTTGATTTAAAATATAACGTTTTGCGTATTTTTGCTTTAATTCAGTCATTATTAACACCTCCAATAAAAAATAAAAAACCTTCGTCTCAACCTGCCATCTAATAGCAGATTGGGACGAAGGTTTCGCGTTACCACCCATATTTATGTCAGCCTCACAACCGACACCTCATCAAGTACAATAATTCAAATACTCGTGCAAGGTATCGTTTGCAGAACGGTTCGTCAGCACACATGCACCACAACTCACAGGCTCCAAGACCATCTTCACAACGATCATCACACGCCCTCATCTCACCAACTGAGGTTCTCTGTATTAGTAATGCGCCGCTACTCTTCTTTTCAATGCCATCTTGTCTTAACTTTCTTTTAATCATATCATCATTTAAAAAATTGTCAAATATAATTTATTTTGACAATATCCCAATTTATCAGTCATAGTTGGCCTAAAAATATTAAATCAGTAAATTTGTTTCTAATAAAAATCCCTTCACAATATATGTGAAAGGATATGCTTCCTTACTTGTCAAAATAATAACGTGTCAATTCCAAAGCCGATTGTTCCATAATCTGTTTGCCATGTTCATTAAGAATATCAGGACTAATATTAGTCTTCTCTCCATATTCGTAGGCAATTGCCAAATCATCTTTAATTGTCTCGGGGGTCGTGGAATCAACGAAGAAAATTACTTCAAGATAGTACTCATTGCGGTACAGATATAAATTAGTTGCAGCATTTTCAAGACGCAATACTTTAGCAACTTGAATCATGCTTTCAAAGTCCTTTAATTTAATAACGGTTGTACTCTTTTCAAGTTCCTGATTATCAAGGGCTTCACTCACATCGTTAGTTTGAACAGTTGTCTTTCGCTTGTTATCAGAAGCATCAGTCTGCTCCAATTGGCGCTTTAAGAATTCAGAAATATCATCACGATGAATCTCCGTGTCATCATCCTCCTGACTTATTGCATCGTCATCGACCCCATTTTTACTAATAAACAACTCTAATCCATTTCTGTTTGGTAATACTTGAAAAGTAACAGAATCGTTATTTTGAAATTGATGTTCGGTATCTACTTCTTCCAAAATACTATAGAAAAAGCTTTCAATTTGTTGATGATTCCCTAACAAATCTAGAACCGTAATACCACGTGCACTCAAATCATCATTACCAATTAATACACGAATAGTATTCTCGTTGATTCTTTCCATCTCCATTATTCAAGCGCCCCCTTTCAATCCACATTTATTGTATATTCTAACTGTTTTTGCCAAAAAGTAAAGTTTCTTGATGACAAAAATACCTGACACAATATTATCGCATCAGGTATTTCTTAATTACATCATGTTTGCTTTGCGACGTGCTTTTTCAAGTTCCAGTGCTCTAACCTCACGTGGAAGGAATCGACGAATCTCATCTTCGTTATATCCAACTTGAATTCGTTTGTCATCTATAATAATTGGTCTTCTTAACAGGCCAGGATTCTTTTGAATTAAGTTATACAAACTTTTCATGGATATTTCATCTAAATCAACATGAAGTTTTTGGAATGCTTTTGAACGTTTTGAGATAATTTCTTCTGTCCCATTTTCAGTCATACGGAGAATCATTTTAATTTCATCCATTGTTAAAGGCTCAGAAAAAATGTTCCGTTCAGTATAAGGAATATTGTGTTCTTGTAACCAAGCACGAGCTTTTCGACAAGATGTGCAACTTGGAGATGTGTATAGAGTAACCATAGTAATTGCCTCCTTGAAACCTCATGAGTCATCATGATTTAATTCCTTTGTATGTTTACAGTATACACCATAATTTTTAAAATTAATAGACCTTTTTTTAATTTTAAAAATAAAGGTCAAAGTTTTTTAAAGACATTTTTACTATATTAGTATTATATATTTTGAAAAACACTCTATATTTAGATTATGTATACAACATTTGGTTGCATACAACTATTTAAAAAATAATATATTCAAGAAGAAAAAAATTATATATGAATAGTAAAAACTACTTGTAAAAAGTTAGTGAATTCTATAATTTAATTACTTGATTTGTACTTGCACATTCAACTAAAATCGACTGTTTAATTTCTCTGCTGGCCGCTTCAATCAGCTTTTGAGGATCAACGTCTTGAGGTAAATGCGACATTAATAAACGTTTAACATGTGATATATTTGCCAAATTACCTGTTTCATTAGCTGTTAAGTGCCATTTTGGTCCATCAGGATCCCTTAAAAAGTTTGTATCAGAAATTAAAAGATCGGTATTTTCAATAAATTCGCTCAATTCTGCAAAATATCTGGTATCTGCTGTAAAAACAAAATTCTTTCCAGTATTTACTTCTTCAACTCTCATTGCGTAAGCAGACACAGGATGTTGTACAGGCATAAATCTTATTTGAAACGGTCCAAGGTCAAGAGTTTTATCTGGGTCATATGCTTTAGCAATTGTTGAATTTGGCCAATTTAGCTTATTGAAATTTTCAGAATCGTTTTTGTGTCCATAAATTGGAAGTAGTTGTTCTTTTTTTTCTCCTTTTCGTAATTGCCAATAATGCTGCAAAACTCCAATATCTGCGATGTGATCGGCATGGTAATGTGAAAGTAAAACAGCATCAAGTTGGAGAGGATCTAAAACACGTTCAAGTTGAATTAATGCTCCACTACCACAATCTAGTAATAAATTATAAGAACCACTTTGTATCAAGTAAGAAGATGTAGCTTGTCCTGCGTAGGGATAACCACCATAAAATCCAATTACTGTAATTTTCATAAAAAAACCTCCATTAATTTTGCTTACTTTGATGGTATCATTTTCATTCACTCCATTAAACACTTATAATGAGGTCAAGAACTATAAAGGGGGTTGGGTACCATGATTAAAAGTATTAGTGCAACTTTTGGCAGTAGAACCGTTTTACAAGATGTCATAAAACGACATCCAGAAAGAGAATTTAAACTTTTACAATCAAATGCGACGCAACAGCAATTACAACTGTTGGACATTTCAGATAAACCAACAATTTTTCAGTCTTCTGTTGAGTATCAAGTATTGGGCCACGTGGGAGATAATGAATTTAGAGGATTACTAAATTTTGAATTCTTTAAGCTCGAACCAGATGATCAAAAAGCTTTGCGTTCCGTAGTTAATACCAGTCTTTTAAACAATCCACCTGCTAAAATGTTTGCAGCTTATCTCCTGGAAAATAAGTACGCATCAAACGAACTAATTGTCCTCACGATTTGGCCAACTTTAAAGGACCTCAGTACATGGAAACAAAGCTCAAACTATAAATTTGGTCATTATAATAGTAGTCAGGATCGGTACTATCAGAGAACTTACCAACCAGGCTAAATAACCACTCACTTAGACTTAATAATGAATATACAAAAAAGGGTTCTACAATATTTGGTACTGATAGATT
>NZ_AZGF01000070.1 GCF_001434475.1 Paucilactobacillus suebicus DSM 5007 = KCTC 3549
TTTTCTATCAGTACTTCTTGACGAAGAACCTAGATTTTCATCAGTATTAAAATTTAACAATGACATATCAGTAGATTTAGTAATCATAACTGCGTTTAATTCCCTAAATGCGCTCAGTGCCTCAAGTGACATTTTTTTCGTTTGATCTGTCAAAAATTCGGCTACTTTATCATTCTTGACGTCAGAAATATGATGGTCAATATTCTTTATCTGTTTCCCAAATGAAATATCTAATCTCTTATGAGTATCCTCAAGTAGTGGAATGAAATCCTTTAGGTGAGCATCCACCAAAACACCCGTAAGTTTAAAAATCCAATATGCGGACAAACTTGAATATACTTGTCCACCAGTCTTATACGCGCGGGGAACGTCTTTTGTCTCGGCAAAAATTGGAATATAAATACTTTGGGCACTGACGCCCATCGACAACCAGTGAATATTATGTTGATTAGGTCTCATCTGTAAAACATGTGACTCTTGTGTTTTTGCGAGACTGATTGGCCGATATTTTTTCTTCAACTGAACAGGACCTGTACCAATCGGATCAAACTCGGTACTGTTATAATGAGAGCTTAGATATCTTTTAACGTCTGCCAATGAAATTAAGCTATCTGCATGCATGATAAATGGAAGATCCATTGACTCAGGGTCATCGTTATTTGCCGTATTACCATTAAACATCTGATGGCCATACCAGACACGTGGAGCATTATAAACAGCATCGGATCTATCATGAGTACCGAAAATATTTCTAAAATTAAAGGTGCCTGGTTGGGGATTTAATTTAAATTCTGCAACAAATTTTTGAATTCCTCAATTGTCAAGTTAAGTGCAACACTA
>NZ_AZGF01000071.1 GCF_001434475.1 Paucilactobacillus suebicus DSM 5007 = KCTC 3549
ATCTTATTAGACTTAGCCGCCGTTTGGGTAGTCACGTGAGTCGTCTGTGAGTTGCTGATTACGGCATTTTTGTCGGTGTTAGCCGTGTAATAGTTATCGTACAATTGGCTAACGTCATAGCGCCCTGATAAACCTGCAAAGGTCATCGTGGAGCTGAATTGCCATGCGTGATTACTAGTATACCGATCAGTTGTGACGTGATATGGATAATAGGCAATCCAACCCGAGCCATTGGCAACGGTCATCTTAGCGTTAACCCATGATCCCATCGTGTAGATATCGCACCGATAACCGGCTTGCTGAATAATCTGGGAAAATGCTTGATTTGCTTTGTCATTAGTTGCCTTAGATACGCCAGATTGTGCTGAACTCTCGGCATCCGTTACAATTACCGAGCCAATACCTAAACCATCGACTTGCGCCTGTTGGACCGCATGACGTGCTTCTGCTTGTGCGGTGGCCACCGAATTATACCGGGCAAAATGATACCCATTCGTATACAATCCGGCCTGTTGAGCGTCACTAATGTTAGCCTTAGCAGTCGAGGCATTCCACGTCTGACCCTCACTAATCTTAACCGTGATAGCCTTGATCCCGTAATTATTACGTAGATTGACAAACTGTTGTGTAGTTAAAGCATGACCATTGTTATTATAATCGGACACGTCTAACATATCGGTGCGAGCCGCGTGGGCTGTACCACCAATCCCGATCACTACTAAAAAAGCCAC
>NZ_AZGF01000072.1 GCF_001434475.1 Paucilactobacillus suebicus DSM 5007 = KCTC 3549
TTACTCAATGACGTTGACTTCGAACCGGAGATTGACTTACTCAATGACGTCGACTTTGAACCGGAGATCGATTTACTCAACGATGTCGACTTCGAACCACTGATTGATTTACTCAATGACGTCGACTTTGAACCAGATACTGATTTACTCAACGAAGTTGACTTCGAACCGGAGATCGATTTGCTCAACGAGGTTGATTTCGAACCAGAGATTGATTTACTCAATGATGTCGACTTTGAACCAGATACTGATTTACTCAACGATGTTGACTTCGAACCGGAGATCGATTTACTCAACGAGGTCGATTTCGAACCAGATACTGACTTGCTCAATGACGTTGACTTCGAACCTGAAATCGACTTACTCAATGACGTTGACTTCGAGCCTGATACTGACTTACTCAACGATGTTGACTTCGAACCACTGATTGATTTACTCAATGACGTTGATTTCGAACCTGAAATCGACTTACTCAACGATGTCGACTTCGAACCACTGATTGATTTACTCAATGACGTTGATTTCGAACCAGATACTGACTTGCTCAACGATGTTGATTTCGAACCGGAGATCGATTTACTCAACGATGTTGACTTCGAACCAG
>NZ_AZGF01000073.1 GCF_001434475.1 Paucilactobacillus suebicus DSM 5007 = KCTC 3549
CGCAACTATAATTTCATGAGCTGTAAGTCTCTGAACAATTCTGTCTTCCTGTGAATTGCCTCTACTAGGAGCTTTAGGCATGCCGTCCATTGAGGCTGCCTTTATTAATGATTCCCCAGCTATTCTTTCTAACCGAGGCAATTCATCTTTCAACAATCGTTTTACGTTTCTTTGCGTCTTCTCTTTGTCGATGTGACTAGAAAAAATCGTTTGCTGTTCAAATAGTCCCAATTCCGACACCCCTTATATGGTATAATTTAGTTGACATATAAATTATATTAATAAGAGGCATCATCTCCGCGTTCACCGTTTGGTGAGCGTTTTTTTAGTACCCATTTAGAATGTCAATCACCCATGCGGTATGAAACCAAATCAAGTAGATGATGACTCCAATGCATCCGATCACAATTCCATACCCAACAATGCCAATAATGGCCGTTTTAATTTTCTCCCACATCGTCTACTCCAATCTCATCAACCGTGAATCGATCTACGTTAATTAGATATTTTTTACCATC
>NZ_AZGF01000074.1 GCF_001434475.1 Paucilactobacillus suebicus DSM 5007 = KCTC 3549
CTAGCGGATCATTTTCACGTTGCCGTTCAAGTTTATGAAGCCTTAAAGAGAGTCCGTATCCATGTTATGAAAGAATTTCCAAAGGATTCCAGAGAACGTAGACAACTAAAAAAGTTTTGGAAACTGATTATGAAATATGAATCTGATTTAGACAATACTGTAAGACGCAAACGAGCAAATTATAGAGGCGCATTATTAACTGACAACGAAGTTGTTCAGCGTCTATTGACGCTATCACCGATGTTGAAAGACGCCTATGACTTCTATCAAGATATTTTATTTGCCATGCATAAACAAGATATGAATCTACTAAAACGAATCCTATGGCCATCCAAGGACGACTTGCAATACAATATTTCTGACGAAATGAAGAAGGCTAAACAAACATTAAGAAGGCATTTTGAAGAAATTAAAAATAGCTTCATTGATAAAAACCAATCCTTTACCAATGGCCCTGTTGAAGGATGCAACAATAAAATCAAAACAATCAAAAAA
>NZ_AZGF01000075.1 GCF_001434475.1 Paucilactobacillus suebicus DSM 5007 = KCTC 3549
GTGATGGTGTAGTATATGATGAAGACGGAACAGTTAAGAGTTATGTAGTTCATTTGACGCACAGTACTAGCGAAACTACTGAAAATAAATCTGTGAATGAAACCATCCATTATGTTTACAGTGATGGTAGCGAGGCATACTCTGATTATACAGCTACTCCAGTTGAATTTACGCGAACCGTAACGACTGATAATGTGACTGGTGAAAAGGTTTATGGTGATTGGACTGCAGTAGATGGATCTAGTTTTTCATCGGTAACTTCGCCGACCATTACTGGGTACACCCCTGATAAGGGACAAGTTGACGGTGTTAACAATGTTACAGCTGATACAGCTGATATTGTAGACACTGTTACCTATACAGCAAACAAAGAGACTGCTAATGTTACTTACATTGACGACACAACTGGTGAGGTGCTAAGCACTGCAAATCTTTCTGGTGACTATGGTACCACCGATTCATATAGGACTGCTGATACTATTCAGAACTACG
>NZ_AZGF01000076.1 GCF_001434475.1 Paucilactobacillus suebicus DSM 5007 = KCTC 3549
TGTAGTCAATGGTAGCGGTCCGACTGTAATCGTTCGTCTGTGTCTCGGCTGGTGCTACTGTATTGCCAGCTTCGTCTACGAAATCAATTGTCCGCGTTACTTGGGCATTCAGGTTAGCTTCATCGACACCAGCGGGATATTTGATACTGTTTGGATCGTTCGGATCAATACTATCCGTCGTTGTCTTTGGATCACTTGGTGCAACGGTTACCGTCGAACTATGGTAAACCACCGTTTCCGTGATATCAGCTGGTAAGGCTGAACCATCACTGGCTTGACTGGCTACTGTTGGAGCTTCATTATCGGCGATTACACTGGTGCGATCTGGCACCATGCCACTTACTTGTGCTGCTGGCACGGCACTGAAGTTTTCACTTTCCAATGTCCAATCACCATAGGTGATCGTTGGTTGACCATTGGCATCCAAGTTACTGTAGTCAATGGTGGCG
>NZ_AZGF01000077.1 GCF_001434475.1 Paucilactobacillus suebicus DSM 5007 = KCTC 3549
TTTTAAATATCCCATAAAGCTGGATACACTTATTTTAGGCGAAATACTAACTAATAGATGCACATGATCTGGCATCATATGGCCTTCCAAAATTTTAACCCCTTTATACTGACAAAGTAATCTAAGAATTCCTTGCAAATCTCGTCTATATTGATTGTAAATTATCTTTCTTCTATACTTGGGCGTGAACACAATGTGGTATTTACAAAGCCATTTAGTATGTGCAAGGCTGTTTAATTTATTTGCCACTATTTATCTCCCTCTTTCTAACATAATTTTCTGGCTTGAACATCCAGTATTCTATGTCAGTCGAGGGAGTTTTTGTATAACCATTTATTATCCACCCGCATAGCGGGTGGTTTTATGTTTCGCACTACGTGCTCAACTAGGTCTTCAAGACGAAA
>NZ_AZGF01000078.1 GCF_001434475.1 Paucilactobacillus suebicus DSM 5007 = KCTC 3549
CTGGTACTTCACCAGTGTAGTTCGAATCATCCACCACGTAGTTGATTGTCCGCGTGGTCGTGGCTGTGCTGTTCGTAATCAAATGTTTAACGTGAATCTTAATGACTTGATCACTATCAGCGGTGAATGTGTAACTACCACTCGCTGCTTGGCCGTCGGCCAAAACATAACCGGCTGGCTTGTTATCACTTGTCCACGTTGCCGTTGCGTTGGTGTCGCCACTAATTGGAGTTGCTGTACCAACTACGGCTTCATCTGCGTCATCATCCACATATTCCACAGTTGCACTTTGACTACCAGCGGTGTACGTCACTGTCACAGTCGCATTGGCTGGAAGGTCAGCCGTTGCGACGCCATTGTAGCTCTGTT
>NZ_AZGF01000079.1 GCF_001434475.1 Paucilactobacillus suebicus DSM 5007 = KCTC 3549
CGTGATGACATTATTTGTTGTTGCCGCATTATCTACTACTGTGTGATGGTGCACTAAGTGCACGGTTACAGCTGGTGCACCTGTTGCACTAAACGTGACTGTTCCAGTAGTTGCCTGGCCAGCGGCGAAGTCATAACCTGTTGGGGCTGTGGCCGTCCATGGCGTGGTTCCGTCTGTCACACCGCTAAGTGTCACAACATCTCCAACAACAGCTTCATCTGCGTCATCATCCACATATGTCAATGTCGTAGTTTGATCTCCAGCTGTGTATGTGACTGTCTCGCTTTGATCAGCTGGTATATCGTTATTAGCTGTCGCATTGGTGAATGTAACTGTACC
>NZ_AZGF01000008.1 GCF_001434475.1 Paucilactobacillus suebicus DSM 5007 = KCTC 3549
CTGGTACTTCACCAGTGTAGTTCGAATCATCTACCACGTAGTTGATTGTCCGCGTGGTTGTAGCGGTGCTGTTCGTAATCAAATGCTTAACATGGATCTTTATAACTTGATTACTATCAGCAGTGAACGTGTAACTGCCACTTGCTGCTTGACCATCGGCCAAAACATACCCGGTGGGTTTGTTATTGGTAGTCCATGTAGTTGTTTCATCAGTATTACCTGAAATTGTGGTAGGTGTACCAACGATCGCTTCGTTATTATCATCATCGATATATTCAACTGTAGCGGTTTGGCTGCCAGCCGTATAAGTTACTGTCTCACTTTGATCAACTGGTATACCGTTATTAGCTGTCGCATTCGTGAATGTAACTGTACCTTTGTCTGCTGAATATCCCGCAATGACTGGACTAGTTACTGAAGTTGTTGCGTTATCTGGCGTCCAAACTTCCATCTTTGTTACTTCATCCGTATCACTCGTCCAGTTAACTGGTGTTGTGCTGGTGGCCGGTGTTGATGCACCTGCTCCCGTGTACGTGATGACATTATTTGTTGTTGCCGCATTATCTACTACTGTGTGATGGTGCACTAAGTGCACGGTTACAGCTGGTGCACCTGTTGCACTAAACGTGACTGTTCCAGTAGTTGCCTGGCCAGCGGCGAAGTCATAACCTGTTGGGGCTGTGGCCGTCCATGGCGTGGTTCCGTCTGTCACACCGCTAAGTGTCACAACATCTCCAACAACAGCTTCATCTGCGTCATCATCCACATATGTCAATGTCGTAGTTTGATCTCCAGCTGTGTATGTGACTGTCTCGCTTTGATCAGCTGGTATATCGTTATTAGCTGTCGCATTGGTGAATGTAACTGTACCTTTGTCTGCTGAATATCCGGCAATGACTGGACTAGTTACCGAAGTTGTTGCGTTATCTGGTGTCCAAACTTCCGTCTTTGTTACTTCATCCGTATCACTCGTCCAGNTGTATTTGTTACTTCATCCGTATCACTCGTCCAGTTAACTGGTGTTGTGCTGGTGGCCGGTGTTGATGCACCTGCTCCCGTGTACGTGATGACATTATTTGTTGTTGCCGCATTATCTGTGTAAGTAACAGTCTGACTTTGATCTATAGCGGGTGTAGCATTTGTAAAACTAACGGATGTCGCTGATGCGGTATATCCAGCAACCGTTGGACTAGCAACGCTTGTAGTATCTGTATCCGGTGTAGTAGTTGCTTCATCTGTTACGTCATCTGTCACTGTAGTCCAAGTTACAGTAGTTGTTGAATTAGGAACCGACTTGTCAGCTGGTAACCCAGTATACGTAACGGTATTTGTCGTTGTGCTAGTAGTCGTTGTAGTTGCATGCTTTAAATGAACAACAATATTATCAGTATCATCCGCCGTCATTGTGTAATTAATCGTAGCGCTCTGGGTTGGTGCTAACACGTAGTTAGTTGGTGCTGTTGCACTGTAGCTGCCTGTTTCACCAACGGTTCCTGAAATGGTCTCAGGTGTTCCAACAGTAACGCCACCATTATCATCATCAACGTATGTGACAGTTAAAGCTGCTTGTTGCACAAGCTCATACTGAACAATATCACCATCATAGTAGTATTCTGCAATTCCACCAAATTCAGCCGCACCATCACCATTAACATCTTGGATGGTTGGAGTAACCGTTCCGTCAGCATTTGTAACTAATTGATAACCAGACGGGATCAATGCCTGATCAGTTACTGAAAAGCCACTAAGTGATGTCGGATAATCATTAGTAAATGTGTCAACACCGTCGTTTAGAGTTTGTGTTAAATCATCTAAATAAACATACTTGTCTGCTCCATCTTGTGTGTAGTGAAGACGGGTTCTGATTGTTGAAATACCAATAATTGATATTTGGCCTGCCTGGCCAGCTCCCCTTATGCTAACACTACTACCGGCAGCAAAAAATCCTGTCTGTAGGTAACCAGTTTTACCATATTGTGTTGTAAAGTCCGCCACGGTTCCATTAATGGCAATCCGTCCAGTCGTTGTATTAGCCTGAACATCACTAAATTCAATGATAATTGATCTTATCGTCGACCAATCTGTCACTTCATCTGCCGTTACATAACCGGTTGTATCAGGTGCTGTTTCTCCAGAAGCCATTGTCTGACGTTCAGTTGAATACAATACAGTTGCATTAATTGGATCCCCAGTACCACTCACCGTTGTGTAATTACTTGGAATTGTAATTGGACCAGTCATGTTAAACGTGTACTGTGATCCTTGATCGTCACCGTCTGTTGGTAAGTTAATTACAACAGTTGAGCTAGTACCAGTAACGGCTGAAGTAGTGTTAGTAACTGAAGTATAGAAAGTCATATCACTACTACCAGAAACGTTGGACGTCGCATCAACTACTGGATCTGCATCCTGATTACCTTGGCCAAATGAATACTCATCAAACGTTCCGGCAGCATCAATGGTCCAATTATTGCCATTATTATATCCATCTGTAATGACATATGCGTTGGCATTTCCATTGGTATAGGAAGTATCAGTAACTTTAGTAGAATTTTCTAATTTTGTAACTGGTGAATAGACATACATAAGGTACCCATACGACCCAGGTAATGCATCAGCATTATTAGATAAGAAAACCTGATTTGCATATGTGTTCATTGTTGATACATATTCATTAGTGCCCGTGTAATCTATTTCAACTACTGTTCTACCGTCATCAGCTGTAAACTCAGTGACAGTCGCGTCGCCAGTATTTGCTGTACCTGCAAATGATGTCGCCGAAGGCAAAACATAGTAAAAGATTGGCTCATAAATTGAGCTTGTAGTATGTGTAAAGCCACCAGTGTTCATCAAATATATTGATCCAGAATTCGTTATACCTGGAACCACCGAGTTTTGAGTTGCTAACTTATACACAGCCGCAGCCGGTTGAACCACAGTTTCACTATATGAAGCTTGTCCAGATACGTCAGCCGAACTACTTGAAATGGCAATTGAAGTCGTTAAAACATCACCAATTTGCACAGCATTACCATTATCATAGGTATCTGCCAGAGTTCCGTACAATGCAAAACATTCTTTTGCAGTAACCATATCACCAAACAATGAAGTGGCAGTTGATGCACCGGCGGCTAGAATATTAGGAACTAAATCAATTTTTCTAATTTGCGATCCATAGGTTGAGGAAATCGTCCCACCAGCGTCAACATTCCCTTTTTCAGTTGTACCATCCGCAAATGTCAATGTGTAAGTGTATGAAGTTGTACCAGTCATATAGTAAGTGGTATTTGCACCTTCAGCCGGTACAAGTAAGCTGACATTACTAAATCCGCTTGGAACCGTAATTACAATATGAGCATCTGTAACAGCGGCTGCGGCCTGAGATGAAAAGCCATACATTGCCAAATATGTTGGTGTATCAGCCGCGTCCGGATTCAACACTAACTGATTAGTAGAAGTTGTACTGTTACCACCAGTGATAGCATTAATTGACTCTTGTCCAGTACTTGAGCTAGTACCCGCAGCACTAATAACTGCTGACCAATTGGCTGGACTTGTTGCAGTTATTGTTGTTCCGGAACTATCAACTTGTTGAGTTAAAGAAACAGGTGCGCTAGCAGTTAAAGTTTGATTGGCGCTAGTTTGAGTAACACTGTAAGAACCTGCAATCTTATAAGGTGCTGCACTAGCATACCCCTGTGTACCAGATCCTTCAGGAACAGTGATAATAATGTCAGCTCCTGTACCCGTTTGAGTAATCGTTGTAGCATCTGTAAATCCATTTAATGATGCAGTTAAAGCACTATCTAACGTGAACCCCGCTGGGACTGGAATTGTAATCGTTGTGCCATAGTTGACGGAAGAATTAACTGTAGCCGATGGTGAAGTGTTATCAGAAACACCGTTTGATTCACCAATATTAAGAGTATACACATAATTCGTATTGGGCATTAATTCTGTAATACTTGAGCTCGGATAGAGCTGAGTAACGTTACTCATATTGATCGTCGGAGTAATAATCTGAGTAAAATTAGTTGCTACATCAGTACCACCGTTTACAGAATAGCTAATGGTGTGGGTAGTAGTACCAACATCACTGATTGGGCTTGCCTGTCCGCCATAACTACTGTTAATTGAAAAATCAACATTCTGTGTAATGACAGATGAAGGTTGCCCAGTAAATGTATCGACAATGGTATAGCTACCATCTGCGTTTTTTGTTGTCACAACAGTAGCATATCCACCCGTAATTTGTTCAACACTGCCAAAGCTAAAAGCGGATCCACCAGCTGGTACATTAATTGTTACTACATCACCAGCTTGAGCATTTGCGATTCTTAGTTGGTACTCCAGTTCAGTTACGCCTGTATCATATCCAATGGTCGTGTGGTCAATAGTGGCGTTTACATTAATTGTTGATTCATCCGCAGCAACTAGATTAACTCGTTGTTCTTCTTGAGTAACTGAATAAACGGCTGCTGCTGTTTCCTTTGCAGAACTGATTTGTGCTGAAGTCGGGTTAACCAGTGTCACTTCATTTGAACTACTTGTAACGCTTGCACTGTCGTTAGTAGAGGTTGCCGTTGAGTCACTCGTTGCAGCACTAGCCAGCCCACTGTTTGAGTTACTATTAACCGCAGTTGCACTGCTCTTTGAGCTTGCTGATAGAGTAACTGCGTTAGCTGCTGAGCTTACAGCAGAGTTCGTCGATGCACTTGTTGCAGCACTTGCAGAAGTAGCCGTTGAACCGGTTTCATTTGTTGCGCCACTAATGGCAGTGCTTGTTGAGGCACTGCTTGCTTGACTATTTTCAGTTGAAGATTGGACACTCAATGCCGTTGACGATGAAGCAGTTGAGGTTGTTGCACTTAATGTTGCCGTACTTGCACTTTGACTTTGAACTGCTGCACTACCAGCATCATCATTCATTGTACTGGCATCATTTGCGTCAGCATTAGTTGTATCAGCATGTGTTGTCACGCTGGTACCAAAGAACAATCCTGCACCCATCGCTAAACCGGCGATACTAGCATATATCCAGTTTTTGCCAGCCTTGTATGATTTGTAATGTTCGGTTAAATTAGACTCAATATCTTTACTACGGTTATTTTTTCCTACCATCTTTTATCCCCCCAAAACCAACTTATTAGTGAACCTTAACTGAATTATTCAAATAATTTTTCATCAAATCTTACAATAATCCCGTCACACTGGTGTCATTTTCTACAGCAGCTTCATCCGCTTAACTAGATCAGCATCCAACGTGGTTGTATATTTCCTCTTTTCCACTTAAAACACTCCTCCTATCCATTATTATCCAGAGATATACGAATACACGTCTATTTATATAATATGATAATCATTATTTGTATAGACGCTCAATTCATACTACAAGACCGTTAAGAGTAATAAGTCCAATAACCCAAGCGTAATTACTATTAGATTCATTTAAAATAACGGCCAGAAAATATTTATTATTCGCCACCATTTTAATAGATTTGCATACGTCAAGTAAATAACTACGTAATAATTATTTTATTTTTTTCGATTAATTTGAAAAGATAAATGTGTGAAATCTTAAACAGCGTTGACAGATTAACGTTTATATAAAAAACAATCTAAAGTTATTACAATGTTAATTAACAATATCGGTTAACAATAGTAATAATTATAGATTGTTGATTGTTGTATTACTCAATAACTAGTCTTCGTTACGTTTTTTTCGCTTGAGACCAACTAGTCCAAACATCCCCGTAGCAAATCCTAAAATTGATAATCCAATTGTTTGATTTTTTGCTTCACCAGTTTGCGGTAACTGCGTCTCACCATTATTTTCATTTTGAGAATCCATATTTAGCCGTGATGCTGTTTGAGAATCGCCATTTACATCGCTTGAAACTGAATTTTCAGTGATTTTTGCTGTGCGTGCAGTGTTTAATGAAACGTTAGTAGCACCTGAGGTCCCACCATTATCGTTTGTTTTCGTGATTGATCTATCATTTCCACTTGTTTCATCATTAATTGGTGATACTAGCACGCTGATTGTTTTCATTCCAGGTTCAAATAAAGTTGGCAAATTCTTACTATTCAAAACATATCCTGGCAAATTAGCTACCATAAACTGTGAATCTGTTCTACCAGTGACTGTCACTGTTTTAACAATCGCATCCGTCCTTGAATTTACATATGAAATCGTGACGGTTTGCAGATCAGCTGTATAGGTAACCGTATCTGAGGTATCACCCAGCTCATCTGTTGGTTTGTCGCCTTCATTCACATCCGCAATACTACTTTCGTTGGCAGTATAGCCCGGAATTTGAGGAGTATCGACTTTACCATACGAGTTTTTAGCAACCGCACTGCTGACACCTGTCACTTCGTCAGTAGTGGTGATCCAGTTAATCGTCTGTGTCACAGGTGCTGGCGTCTTACTTTGATCACCATCAGCAATTACATATCTAATAGTTCTGGTGGTTTGGTAGGTACCGGTCTTAATAATATGACTAAGGTGAACTGTAAG
Source organism: Paucilactobacillus suebicus DSM 5007 = KCTC 3549 (assembly GCF_001434475.1). Lineage (GTDB taxonomy): Bacteria > Bacillota > Bacilli > Lactobacillales > Lactobacillaceae > Paucilactobacillus > Paucilactobacillus suebicus. Next base: position 6,521 of record NZ_AZGF01000008.1, read on the forward strand.
GTCGTTAGTGGTATCCGGTTCAATTGCGTAATTAACAGCACTGGTTTGATCCTTGGCTAATTGATAACCGGTATTTAGGCCACTAAGATTTGTCTTATATGCACCAGTTTCATCAGTTACTACTTCCACTGGCACTGTCTTAACAATCTTACCTGTCACATCATCAACATATGAAACATTCAACGTTGTGGTGTCTGGAATATAATTAACGGTCATGACAATGTTTTTCGCTTCTGCGGCAGTTGTTGGTGCTGGATATGCGTTAACCACCTGTTGATCTGCTGTATATCCAAGCACAATCGGAGAATCAACGGCCGCATAGCTTGTAGCATTTGCGGTTGCGTAACTTGAACCATCGACATCATCCGTGACCACTTTCCAGGTGATCGTATCCACGTTATCCGTTGGTGCCTTAGATTGGTCACTGGCAGGATTGCCATCCTTTTCCAAAATAACATAATCGATCGTTCTTGTCCCAGTAATAGTACTGTCCGTTATATGATGACTCAAGTTGATATCAACGTTAGTGATATCTGGTGACATCTTATATTGGATCGTATTATCCTGTCCGCCAGCAAGGCGATAGCCACTATTAAGGTTGCTTAAATCAACATTGTATGTTCCTTTGTCATTAATGATACCGTGAATTTCAAATGTTTTAACCGTCTTACCTGTCACATCATCAATGTACAAAATTGTTAACGTTTCTGGAATAGCTTTATAACTGACCGTTGCGGTTTTGTCCTCGGGTACATCTGTTTGAACTTCTTGGTTAAAGTTCACTTCAGATTGCTCAGGTTCATAACCGGCCACAGTTGGTGAAGAAATTGTTGTCACAGTATCTACAGGAGTATATGTGGTAACACCAGTTACTTGATCTGTATCTGTAGTCCAATTGACTGTTGCTTTTTGATCGTTCAAAGTACTATCTTTCGGCAATCCAGTATAACTGACTGAATCTGTCGAATTCGCAGTACCCGTGACATGGATGTGGTCAACATGTACTTGAACAGTTTGATTAGCGTCAGCGGTAAACAGATACGTACCATTTGCATCTTGGCCCTTAGCCAATTGATAACCATTCGGTAAATTATCAGTGTTCCAGTCAGCTTTTCCATTTGTATAACCAGAAATTGTCGTGATTGGCATTAGAATCGTGTCATTGCTGTCGTCATCAATATACTCGATTGAAGCAATTTGTGGATTTGCCGTGTAGCTAACTGTTACCGCCTGATCGCTTGGCATTAATAATACTTCACTAAAAGTAACTGTCGATTGATCTGGCGTGTATCCAGGAATGACAGGCGAAACAACGGTTGTGTTCAAAACCATTGGCGCATAAGTAACTGTCCCAGTTGCTACATCAGTATCTATTGACCAGGCAATATTCATTGAATAATCTGGCTGGCTAGTTGGCAGTCCTTCATAATGAATTGTATTTTTAGTCACCAAACTAGTTTGTTTGTGCACATGACTTACATGTACTTGAATCACTTGATCATCATTGGCGGTAAATGTGTAACTTCCAGACGAAGCTTGACCGGTCGTTAGCTGATATCCATAGGGTAAATGATCAGTACTCCAATCTACTGTACTGTCCGTTACACCGGTAATTGTTGCGGTTGTTCCTAATACTTGTGGATAACCGTTGCTATCTACATTGTCATCATCAACATATTCAACTGTTGCTTGCTGAGCGTTTGGTGAATATGTGACAGTAATTGTTTGATTGGCGGGTGGAACAATCGTTGGATCGTTTGGGTCAGTCTTAACTGTAGCTTCTGGGAATGTAACTAACTGTTGATCAGGTGTATATCCGTCCACAATTGGTACGGTGTAAACTACTGAAGGAGATAGACATAAATATGTGACTTCTCCTGTGACCTGATCTGTAACTTCATTCCAATCTACAGTAGATGTTTGATCTGGTTTTACGTTATCAGCAGGCAATCCAGCATAATTAATCGTATTTGTTGTTTGATATTTATATACCGAGTAATTGTGAATTACATGAACCTGAATCGTTTGATTAGAATCGGCAGTGAAAGTATATTCATAATTATTAAAATTCTGCCCACTCACAATAATATAAGTGTCAGGTAGATTTTCAGTATTCCAAGATTCAGTACTTCCAGTTGTACTAGTAATTTGTTGAATCTCACCTAATACCGCACCGTCTTCACTATCATCAATGTACTCAATCGTTACGATTTGAGTATCTGCAACATATGAAACGTTTACTATTCTATCAGTCGGCGCTGTTGAATCTGAATACTCGTGTGAGAAAGTTACACTAGAAATGCTTGGAGAATAACCAGCAACCTCTGGTGAAACAATTGTGCTTGTGTTTGTTAACGGAGTGTAAGATGTGATACCAGTTACTTCATTAGTATTTGCCTGCCAGTCTACCGTGATTGTAATTGCTTGAGGCATATCAGCAGACAGTCCCGTATAAACAACCTCGTCAACAGACGTAAAATTACCAGTTTTATGAATTTCGGTTAGATGGACCTCAACTGTTTGAATTGCATCTGCCGTAAATGTATAAGCACCACTAGTAGCTTGATTAGGATTTAACTGATATCCAAATGGTACATCAATTGCATTCCAGTTAACGGTACTATCTGTGCCACCGGTAATGGTCTGAATTAATGACACAACTCTTCCATTATTATCATCATCGACATATACCACTGATGCTATTTGCACATTTGCGCTGTAATTAACAGTCTTTGTTTGATCTGTGGGAGTTGTTACTTGGGCATCAGTTGGATCTACAGTAACCACTTGTTGATTGAATACGGTGGCGTCTGTATCTGAATTTGAATCGGCAGTATAACCATCAACCACCGGTATAGTAATTTCAGTTTCTTTATTTTTTGGAGTATAAATAATTATGCCCGTTGCTTCATCAGTATCAGTATCCCAGTTAACCTCCTCATGTTGTGCAGTCTGTGACCGATCTGCTGGTAGTCCTGTATAATTAACTGTATCAGTGGTTATAGAATTACCGTATGCATGCACATGCTTAACATGTACTTCAACAACTTGGTTAGCTGCACCAGTGAATGTATAACTACCGCTACTAGCTTGACCCGTTGCCAAACTATAAACAGGCAATAAATTATCTGTATTCCATGCCGCACTGGAATCAGTATGTCCGGAAATAGTTGCGTATATTCCCAAAACATTTCCATCATTATCATCATCGACATACTCAACAGTTGCAGTTTGGGGATCAGCTTCATAGGTTACAGATACATTTTGATTCTCCGGTTCTTTTGTAGTAGTTTCTTGGCTAAATGTGACTGTAGGAGTATCAGCTGTATATCCGGCAATGACTGGTGAAACAATAGAATTTGTTTGGATGGAAGGTTGGTAAGTTATAGTACCAGTTGCTTGGTCAGTGCTAGTTGTCCAATCTACACTAGTAACACTGTTAGGTTGAGCATCGCTAGTTGGTAATCCTAAATAAGTAATCGTATTAGTTGTCGTTATCGACCCACTGGTAACAATATGAGTAACATGCACTTGGACCGCTTGATTGGCATCAGCTGTAAACATGTATGTTCCGCCATCAAGTTGGCCTGCAGCTAACTGATATCCATCAGGTAAATTAACCGTATCCCAATTAACAGTATCTCCGGTTTTACCATTAATAGTCACAGAATTACCAACAATAGCTTCATTATTATCATTATCTACATATTCAACCGTTACCGTTTGGGCGTTCGCAGTGTAGTTTACAACTGAAGATAAATCACCAGGAAGTGTGGTGGTTGCCACAGGAGTAAATGATACTGTTTCATGATTAGGCGTATAGCCAGCGATTACTGGTGAATTGATAACTCTCGTTGCACTATCAGTTGGTGTATATGTGACATTACTGGTTGCCTCATCGGTATCCGTAGTCCAATCTATATCAACTTTAACCGGTGATGCCGCAACATCAGCTGGTAATCCTGTATAGCTAACTGTGTCCGTTGAAGTAACAGTTCCTGATTTGTGTTGATGGACAACATGAATCTGAATTACCTGATTTGAATCTGCGGTGAAGACATACGTTCCGTTTGCTGCTTGGCCTGCTGCTAACGCGTAAGTACCAGGCAAATTTAATGTATCCCAAGCTGTAATGCCATCAGTGGTACCATTAAGTATCTTGTTCGTACTCAATATCATTCCATTGTCATTATCATCAAGATATTCAACCGCTACTGTTTGTGGGTTGGCTGTATATGTTACTGTTTTTGATTGACCACTCGGTTTACTAGTACTTGCTGCCTGCGTAAATGTAATACTCGATTCACTTGGCGTATAACCTGCAACATTCGTAGCAGTTATTGTGCTATTAATTGCAGTGGGGGTATATGTTGTTGTGTTATTCGCCTCGTCTGTATCAGTTGTCCAATTAACTGATACTGTACTATCAGCAATTGCTTTAGCATCGGGAAGTCCAGTGTAATTAACAGTATTAATGGTTGTGAGAGCCCCAGACGTATGGATATGTGTAACATGAACTGAGATAGTCTGATCAGAATTAGCGGTAAAAGTATAGGTCCCAATTGCTGGCTGACCGCTGGCTAACTGGTATCCACTAGGTAAATTATTAGTGGTCCAGTCTTCGCTGCCGTCAGTAACGCCTGCGATTTGATTTGATGCTACTATATTTTCGTTGTTATCATCGTCAACATAATTAATCACTGCAGTTTGTGAACTAGCCAAATATATCACAGTCTGAATTTGATCGGTTGGTTGGTCGGTTTGTTCCGTGTGTGAAAATGTAACCACTGGATCACTTGTTGTATATCCAGCAACAATTGGTGTGCTTACGCTCTCGCTTGAAACACTAGGGGTATATGTCTTTTCCTTTGTTACGTTATCTGTATCAGTTGTCCAAATCAACGTATACACGTTATCGGGTTGCACATTTTTTGTGGGTAAGCCGGTATATGAAACCGTATCAGTTGTTGTCTCACTGTCAATGGTATGTGTGTGCTTCAAATGAATTACTAAATTTTCTGCGTCATCATTTTCACTTGGAAGCACATAGTTAACAGTATCACCATCGTTAACCGTCATTTCTGATTCACCGTTATAAACGCTAACTAGTTCGTAATTATCCGGAACTGCAATTTGATAATTGCCTGTGTAGCCAGGTGCCCCACTATAATTTACTGTATCACCAACTTGCCGTTCATCATCATCGTCGTCGACGTACGAAATTGAAATACTGCTTTTACCAACTAGTTCATATTGAATGTAATCGCCATCCAGACTTGGTGTAACAGTTTCACCAAATTGATCGGTAACGATTTTTCCATCCGTGTCAATAAGTGTTGGACTTAGAGTATCGTTTTGAAAATCATATCCATCTGGTATTAAAGCCAAATCCGTACTTGATAAACCTTCTTTACTTGTTGGATAAAATGATTCAAGTAGCGAATCGACACCATCATTAAGAGTTTGGCTTAAATCATCAAGATAAATATATTTATCCACACCGTTAATTTGATAGTGGAATCTTGCCTTAATCGTTGAAGTCCCAATTATACTAATTTGTGCAGCTGGAACTGTAGAACTTTTGTTTGAAACACTAAGTGTACCATCACCAATTGAAAAACCTGTCTCTAAATAGCCAGTCTTACCCGCATCATTTGCGAAATCATCAGCAGTACCATTAATTGCAATTCTACCGGTTGATGCATTGTTTTCCATGTTGGTAAAAACAATCATTATTGATCTAATACTGGACCAATCGGTTACTTGATCAGCTGTAACATATCCGTCTGTGCTTGGTGCTGCTTCACCTGAGGTCATTGTCTTCAGTGATGTCGAATAATAGACCGTCGCACTAATCTCGTCACCGGTACCACCACTACTGGTAGTGTAATTATCTGGTATTGTCACTGGCCCGGTTAGATCAAAATTATATTGTGATCCCTGATCATCACCAACAGTTGGTAAATTAATTACCATCGTTGCGGTACCAGTTTTATCAGAAGAAGTATTATTGATTGATGTGTAAAAAGTTTGTACATTGTTCCCAGATATATTTGATGTACCGGATGCCACAGCCTCAGCATCCTGATTTCCTTGCGCAAATGAATACATGGAGTACGTGCCTGCCGCGTCAACAGGTAAGTTGGTTGCGTATCCTGGCCTAATATCTGACATCAACACGGCGTCTGCATGTCCTTCAGTGTAAGAAGTATTATCAACTAATGTGCTATTAATTAGTTCAGTAACAGGAGAATACACATACATCTCGTAATCGTAGCTTCCAGGTAATGCATCAGCATTGATTGCCAATGCAATTTCGTTAATGCCGCTATTTTCGACATTAACATACTCGTTGGTACCTGTATAATCAATCTTGGCAACTGACCTGCCATCATCTGCTGTAAACACAGACGTAGCGGCATCACCACACTTCATAAATGATGAGACGGTCATTGATGTTGGAATCACATAGTAAAAAATTGGTTCATAAATATAAGCAGTTGTATGTGAATTTACACCCGTACTGCTCATCATCAAGTAAGCCGCATTGTCTGTTCCAGGAGTGCTACTCATAGATAACGAATATGAATATACGTTGGAAATTGCCTGTGAAACAGTATATGTGACAGATTGAGTTGCTGTAACAAGATCACTTGAACTTATGGTCATGTTCATTGTTAACTGATCACCAACTGCCACAGATTTACCACTGTCATAAGATGAGGAAAGTGATCCCAGTAAAGTGAAATAATCACCATTTCCTGTTGTCGCACCCGCAGCCAGGTAATTTGGTACTAAGTCGATTGTCCTAACAACTTTGCCCGGATAGAATGTAATTATTCCACCGGAATTGATATTTCCACTGTAAGGTGTACTCCCATCTGCATAACTTAGCGTGTATGAATATGAAGTCGTTCCTGGTAAATAATACATGGTATTCGCGGTAGGATCAGATGAAGCTCCTGCTGTTGGTACCTGCAATTGCGTTGCCGTCATGCCATCTGGCACGCTAATGACAATATGTGTATCAGTCGATGTGGTATTAGAATTAGTAGAAAAGCCAAGCCTTGCCAAATATGCAGGTACATCATTAGCATTGTCGTCCAACACCAAACTATTGTTGGAACCTGGGACACTACTAATTGTGACTGTTGCTGTTGCGGCTTTATCACTATCGTTAGTACCTTGTATAGTCACTGTCCACGGTAAAATTCCTTGCGTTTTAAGAGTGTTACCAGCACTATCAACAATTTGTGAGAAAGACCTCTCGCCGTCTGCTGTAAGAGTTTGATCTGTAGCTGTTTGTGTCACATCAAATGATCCAACCAGGTAGTATGGCATAGTATTATAATTTTGCTCTCCTAAACCCTTACCTGCAAAAATAATTATGTCACTACCTTTTCCACCTGGTTGGGTAACAGTCGTCCCATCAGTTAACGCGCTTAAACTTAAAGTTTCTGGTTCATTTAGTACAAAACCTTCTGGTACTGGGATTGTAATAGTCGTGCCACCATAGTTAGCTGCAGAATTGATTTTGTCCGATGTATAACTTCCATCAAAAACCCCATCAGCTTCATTAACACTAAAAGAGTATACATAATCTGTATCGGGCAATATTGTAGTTGTCGAACTATTTGGATAAGCCGCTGTAATATTGCCTAACTGAGTAATATTTGGTGTGACAATTTGTGTAAAAGTAACTAGATTTTGTTGGGCATTATTGACTGAATAACTAATCGTTTGCGTAGTAGTTCCAACATCCGTCATTGGTTTAGGTTGTGCTTTATAGTTATTATTAACCTGAAATTTAATGGCTTGAGTATATGAACTAGATGCACCACTTGAAAAGGTATCAGTGATTGTCATAGTTCCATCTGAGTTCGTAACAAAAGTTGTTTTTCCACCAGTAGTTATTTGTTCAACATTAGATTGCCCAACAGTATACACAGAAGTGCTTGTTGGGACTGTGATGCTAATAGTGTCACCAGCCTGTGGATTTGAAATAGTAAAAACTAACTGGAAGTAACCAGCAATTCCTTTTCCGTAACCAACCGAATCAATCTGATTTCCATACTGATCCTCAATCTTCGGAGTAACGTCAATTGGTGAAGTTGTATCTGCTGCCACAGCATTAACTTCTTGTGCCTGTCCCGTTGCCACATATGCCTGTGCAGCACTTGATTTTGCAGTATTCAACTCATCAGATGTTGGATTAACCAATGTCTGCGAACCGGCACTGAAGCTTGCAGCTTGAGAACTTGATATTACCTGAGTTTCACTAGTTGAACTTGAATTAGAAACTGTGCCAGTTGATGACGCTGATTGTGCACTTAATCCACTATCCGACACCGGCTGATCTGAATTAGCTGTTGTTGCCACACTATTAGGTGCGCTCTCTATAGATGCACTACTATTTTCACTAGCAGATGAGCTACCTGCCGGTAAAGTAACACTGCTTGCACTTTGACTGGTGACCGTTGAGCTAGCAGCATTATCATTCAAGACTGGGCTTTGGTCAGTAGCAGTTGTGCTATCCGCATGAGCAACTGTGCTGCCCCCAATAATTAGTCCAGCTGCCACAGCGATGCTACCAATTCCCGCATACGCCCAATTCTTACCGACTTTATACGATTTATAATGTTTCTTTAAATTAGAATTAATTTCCCGAATATTATTGTTTTTACTGACCAATATTAAACGCCTCCCAAAACCGGATCTCCTCATTAAGTTAATATTTGATAACTTAAATACTTATAACTCATTGTAAGGCTATTATCTTATCCAGTAAATACGTATATAGTTATTAATCAATAAATTTGTTCAGGCACTATACAAAAACAGACTGAAAACTAATTTCAGTCTGTTTTTGTACGATTATTATTTGATTGTTTCTAGCAGTAATTGCTGGATTCTTTGATTATCCTCAGGTTCGCCAATCGTCAGTCTTAGCCACCCATCACGCAATCCATTTCTGACGATAAAGCCATGGTTCAGCAAGTAATTTGCAACATCATCCGCATCATCAATTTCAAAGAAAATAAAGTTGGTTTGGCTGTGATAGAATTTAATCCCATTTTGTTTAAAAAATTCTTCCCACTTGTCACGTTCACCTACCGTCTTATCAACCGTTTCACGAACGAACTCTTGATCTTTTAATCCGGTTAGTGCTGCATCCTGGGATACGGTATTCAAATTATATGGCGGACGAACCGATTCCATGTAGCTAGCGAGCTGAACTGGGAAAATTCCAAACCCAACTCTGAAATTGGCCAATCCGTAAACTTTAGAAAATGTTTTTAACACAATTACGTTATCAAATTGACTTGGCAATACCAACGAAGAAGGTTCTGACTCATCAGTAACATATTCTAAGTACGCTTCATCAATAATGACTAAAACATTACTTGGCACCTCTTTAACAAACGCCATAATATCAGCCTTTGTTTCGTAGGTTCCGGTCGGATTATTAGGATTACAAATCCAAATCATCTTCGTTTTATCAGTAATTGCCGCTTGCATCCCCGCAAAATCAATGTGTCCATTATCTAACGTTGGCACGCTAACCGGTACCGCCTGTTCAACTTCAGCGTTGATCATGTATTCAGAAAACGTGGGAACGCTGACTAAGACTTCATCACCATCAGTTAAGAACGTTCGATTTAGTAACCCGATGATCTCATCTAAGCCAACACCAAACACCAATTGTTCAGATTTAACGCCATAAAAATCACTCACAGCGTTACGCAGTTCAACAGCACCACCATCAGGATAACGATTTGATTCAAATAACTTAGTTTGTAGCATTTCTGCCACTTTTGGTGAGGTGCCATAAGGATTCTCATTGGCTGACAAACGCACTACCCGATCTAAATGCAGGCGTTTTTTTAAATCATCCAACGGTTCTTCGGGCACATATGGTTTTAAATCTTTAATACTCTTCTTCATCCTGATCCTCCTCTGTTAACAACGTAGCGCAGTAATGACTATAATTTCTTGATTTCGTCGCGATCCTTAGTCTTGCTCATCAAGCCTTCACGTGATGCTAATTCTTTTTTGATTGCATCAAATGGCAAATCCTTTTCCACCAATAAAACCATCAAGTGATACAACAAATCAGCAGTTTCATACTGTAATTCTTCGTTGTTATTCTTTGAGGCCACAATGACTTCTGTACTTTCCTCGCCGACCTTCTTCAAAATCTTGTCGAGTCCCTTAGTAAATAAGTAGTCAGTGTATGAACCCTTAACTGGGTTTTCCTTACGATCCTTGATCATCGCATATAATTCGTCTAAATCCTGTTCTTGTTTACTCATATTAATTGCTTCCTTCCATGTTTCTTCTATTAATAAACAGTTTCATCTTCATCATTAATGGTTCTGAAAAAACAACTCTCGTGATTAGTGTGACACGCGGGTCCTTTCTTATCGACCTTAATCACCAATGTATCAAGATCACAGTCGATTCGAATTTCCTTCACCGTCTGCGTATGGCCCGAACTTTCACCCTTATTCCACAACGTTTGCCGTGAACGTGACCAGAACCACGTCGTCCCAGTTTCAATAGTTTTATCAAAACTTTCTTGGTTCATGTAAGCCATCATTAGAACATCCTTGGTCGTGGCGTCAACAATGATTGCTGGCATCAGACCCGTTTTTTCATCAAATCGTGGTTGTATCATCTGACCGTCACCCCCACATTTGTCAGGTGTTGCTTAACATTAGCAATCGTCAGTTCACCGAAATGAAAAACTGATGCTGCTAAAGCGGCGTCCACCTTAGTATCCTCAAATACTTCACTAAAATCTTCAACCTTACCGCAACCACCAGAGGCAATTACAGGTACGGTGGCAACTTTATCGATGGCTTGGTACAGGGGAATATCATAACCTTGCTTCGTCCCGTCGGCATCCATACTCGTCACCAGTAGTTCGCCAGCACCTAAGTCTTGGACCTTCTTAATCCAGTCAATGGCGTTCATGCCTGTATTAACACGGCCACCATTGATCACAACGTCAAATTGCTTGGTTGACTCGTTCCATTTGGTATCAACGGCCACCACAATACACTGCTTGCCGAACTTTTCAGCACCCTGTGTAATTAATTCTGGGTTGTGCACGGCCGCCGAGTTCAATGAGACCTTATCAGCACCGGCCCGCAACATTGCTTGCATATCATCAACACTGCGAATCCCGCCGCCAACCGTTAGTGGCATGAAAACCTGTGAAGAAACCTGTTCAATTACATCGCTCATCGTTTGACGATGATCACTGGTAGCGGTGATATCGAGAAAAACAAGCTCATCGGCTCCTTGTTTTTGATAGCTGGCTGCTATTTCAACAGGATCACCCACGTCTTTTAAATCAACGAAGTTCACACCTTTTTTTACACGACCGTCATCAACGTCCAAACACGGAATAATTCGTTTCGCTAACATTAGCTCACCGCCTTTAACTGTTCTAATGTCATACCACCGGCAGCCAGTGCTTTACCAATCACTGCGCTGGTGATGCCATTATCTTTCAAGTTTTTCAAGTCATCAATATCACGAATTCCACCTGAAGCAATGATATCAGCGGTTTGAAACTCATTTTGTAATTTAACCAGTAGATCAACGTTAGGCCCCTGCATGGTGCCATCTCGATCGATGTCGGTCACAATAAACGTGCGTGCGCCAAATCCAATCATTTGCTTGATCAAATCACTCATCGAAACCGTGGCAGTATCCAGCCACCCCTGAGTGGCAACCATTTCGTTACGGCCGTCAACGCCCACCACAATTTTATCCGTGCCAAATTTTTGGACCGCATCTTTAACCAGTTCTGGATTAGTAACGGCAGCGGATCCGATAATCACACGACGAATACCCAATTGTAGGTATTGTTGAATTCGTTCGATTGTTCGAATTCCACCACCCACTTCGATTGTCAGGTTGGTGTTAGCTACCAGGCTCTTGATAACCTGTAAATTTTCAGGATTACCGGCCTTGGCACCATCAAGATCAACAAGGTGCAATGTGGTCAATCCCGCTGCTTCGATCGTTTGAGCTTGGGTTAAGGGATCGGCGTTAATCAATGTTTTCTGATCAAAATCACCCTTGTAGAGCCGAACACTTTGCCCGTTAGATAAATCAATTGCGGGAATCCACATAATCCTGCACCATCCTTTTGTAATTTTGTAGTAAGCCAAGCCCAACATCGGAACTCTTTTCAGGGTGAAACTGCATGCCAATTACTTTGTTTTTTTGGACGATACTTGGCACAAACACGCCATAATCTACGCCAGCCGTAACAATATCTAACGGACATGAAGCATAGTACGAGTGAACAAAGTAAGTAAATTTTTCGTTTGCTTCGCTGAAGTATGAATCATTTTTCAGCACCTTATTTTCGTTCCAACCCATTTCAGGAACTTTCAGATCATTAGTTGCTGGAATTTCTTTCACGGTACCTGGTAAAAACCCAAGGCCATCGTGCAAGCCAAATTCTTCGCTATTTTCAAATAATAACTGCATCCCCAAACAAATTCCCAACAACGGAATCTGTTTATCAACTACCTGGTTCAAAACATCAATCAAATTACGCCGACGCAGTTCATCCATGGCTTCTGCGAATGCGCCTACTCCCGGTAAAATTACGCCATCAGCGTTTAAAATTTCTTCCGGATCATCAGTTAATTTACTATCCAGACCCACATAGTCTAAGGCCTTCATTAAGTTACGGATATTACCGGTATCGTAATCGACTACAGCAATCATTAGATGACCCCTTTCGTTGAATTAACTCCTTTGATTTCTGGATTAATTGTGACAGCAGCCCGCATCGCTCTGCCGAGTGCCTTAAAAAGGCTCTCGATCTTGTGGTGAGTGTTACGGCCATATAAAATTTCAGCGTGCAAATTGAGCAGTGCAGTAAAAGCAAAACCTTGGAAGAAATCTTCAACAGTTTCTGTTTCAAAACTACCCAATCTTGGGTTAGTTAGTTCAGCATTGAAAATTAAGTAAGGACGCCCACTCAGATCAACCACCACGCGGCCTAATGTTTCGTCCATTGGCACCATGGCCATTCCGTAGCGTTCAATACCAACTTTGTCACCAAGTGCTTCCTTGAAGCATTCGCCAAGGGTAATTCCGACATCTTCAGTAGTGTGGTGAGGATCGACGTTCAAGTCACCGTTGGCTTTAACTTTCAAGCCAAACCGGCCGTGCTTTGCAAACAATGTCAGCATGTGATCCAAAAAACCAATTCCCGTATCAATCTCACTATCATATTGTTCATCGAGATTCAGTTCAATCGTAATTTGCGTTTCTTTGGTTTCGCGTGTAACTTTGGCTGTTCTCATTACTTTTCCTCCCGTGCTTCAATTGCTCGTGCGTGACCTTCCAGACCTTCAACGCGGGCCAACTTAGTAATGTAATCAGCTTCCTTAGCTAAGGCATCACTGGTGTATTGAATAAATTGGGTTCTCTTAACAAAGTCGTAAACGCCGACTGGTGAGGAGAATCTAGCAGTCCCGGATGTTGGCAAAATGTGGTTAGGACCAGCAACGTAATCTCCCAGTGGTTCTGAAGCATAACGGCCTAGGAAGACGGAACCAGCATTTTTAATTTGAGCTAAATAATCTGTTGGATTAGGTAACTGAATTTCCAAGTGTTCTGGAGCAATGGCATTCATCAAGGTGAACATGTCATCCACTTTTGGTAACACAGCAATGAATCCTTGATCTTCAACAGCGGCCCGTGCAATTTCTTCACGCGGCAAGGTTTGAAGCTGCTTTTCAACTTCGTCAGAAACAGCATTGGCTAAATTAATACTATCGGTAACTAAAATCGGACGTGAGCGCTTGTCGTGTTCAGCTTGTGATAGTAAGTCAGCGGCCACTTGTGCGGGCTTGGCACTGTCGTCTGCGATGACGCCGATTTCAGAAGGGCCAGCAATCATATCGATTGCGACTTGACCGAACACCATCTTTTTGGCGGTAGCCACAAAGACGTTGCCGGGACCAAAGATTTTATCAACACGTGGAACTGACTCTGTACCGTAAGCTAAAGCAGCGATTGCTTGAGCACCACCAATTTGGAACACATCATCGACACCGGCTAATTTAGCCGCAGCTAAAACTGCTTTATTAATTCCATCTTTTTGTGGTGGTGTTACCATCACTAAACGGTTAACACCGGCCAACTTAGCAGGAATGGCATTCATCAGCACACTTGATGGATAAGCAGCCGTGCCGCCTGGAACGTACAGACCAACCGTAGCGATTGAAATCACCTTTTGGCCACGCATTACACCGGGTTTTTCTGAATCAACAAAACCATATTCAATTTCCTTCTTGTGGAAGCTAGTAATATTGGCCTTGGCAACTTCGAGAGCCTCACGCAAATCATCGTCAATACTATCTAACGCATCGGTTAATTCTTGATCGCTTAAGCGAAATGATGTCAGATCAACGTTGTCAAACTTCTTTTCGTAGTCGCGCAACGCTTGATCGCCCTTTGCTTGGACGTTTTCGATAATCTCACGAACACTTGCTTCAATCTTAGGATCGGTTAATCCTGCAGTCCGTTGACTAACTTGTTTTAACTGGCTTTCAAGTGAATCTGTAATAATTTTCATAGTGAATGATTCCTTTCTAATTGGCTTGTGGTTTTTTAATTACTTCATTTAATCGATCAACAAAATCAAATATTTCTTGTCGATGTTGCTTGAGCGACATTGGGTTAACAACCACTCTGGTAGAAACCTCTTGGAGACGATCATAAATTTGAAGATGATTTTCACGAAGAGTCGTGCCGGTTTCAGTGATATCAACGATTGCATCGGCCATACCGATCAACGGTGCTAATTCAACTGAACCTTCAATTTTAACTACTTCGACGTCCTCACCTTTTTCTGCGAAGTAACGCTGCGTGATAAGTGGGTACTTGGTGCCGATCACCTTACGACGTGATGCTTTGGGATCGAAGTCCTTGGTTGATGCAAGAACGAATTGACATTTGCCAATGCCTAAATCCAATAACTCGTACGCTTGGTTTTGCTGTTCGGTCAAGATGTCGCTACCAACAATTCCAATATCAACTGCTCCTTGCGAAAGATACGTTGAAACATCGGGTCCTTTGGCTAAAATCACAGTATATGGATCATCTGGTAAATCAAAGATTAACTTGCGCTTATTGTCCCGCACCGGTGCCATATTGAATCCAGCCTGTTCGAGTAACGGCAATGTTTGCTTTTCTACTCTGCCCTTAGTTAATGCAATTTTGATTCGATCTGTCATTTAATCACCCCCGCTTAAATCTAATAGTTTGCCGTCTTGCGCCTTAACAATTTGTTTGGCCTGTTCAAGGTTATCCGCTAGGCACAACTGAGAATTTGGAATTTCGGTTAACTTTTGTTCTGCGTCGTCCCACTGTGCATCGTCAAAATAAATAAATGTCCGTTGTTGTTTTTGTTTACCGGCCTGATTAATTTCAACCAACCGTTCAATATCAATACCTAGTCCGATCGCAGCTACGTTCTTATTTTGAAAGTGAGCCATCAAATGATCGTAACGACCACCACTGAACAGGTAGCTAGATGACTTAGCACTGAATGCCTGGAACGTGATGCCCGTGTAGTAGTCCTGCGGTGCTTTGGCGCTTAAATCGATTTGTACATCAGCTGCAGGAAATTTATCGGCCATCCATTTGACTAACTGCTTGAGTTCCTTTATCTCTGCTTGAATTTCGGCTGGTAGTTCGAAGTCACTAATCTGATCTAAGACTTCATCAGTTGGTCCAAAGAGCCGTGGCCAAATTTGTAATAAAGGATATAATTCATTATCTGCAAATGGTTCAATCAACTTGTTGTACTGGGTAATTTGTTTTTGGAATAATGCTGATTCAATTTCTTTAATTTGAGATTCGTCATCGATGAATGATTCAAGGATTAGTAAAGCAAATCTGGCAATTCCTAGTTCAATCTGAACACCAGTGAGTTCCAACTTCTCACTCAACTGCATCATCATCACCAAACATTCCTGTTCCGCCTTAATGCTGTCAAACCCAATCAACTCAGCACCAGCCTGTGTCATTTCGTCTTGTGATCCAGATAAGGCTCTGTTGATTCTGAAAATATCGCCGGAGTAATAAAATTTAGCTGGTAACGAAATATTG
This sequence comes from Paucilactobacillus suebicus DSM 5007 = KCTC 3549, assembly GCF_001434475.1. GTDB lineage: Bacteria > Bacillota > Bacilli > Lactobacillales > Lactobacillaceae > Paucilactobacillus > Paucilactobacillus suebicus. The sequence continues at coordinate 22,673 of NZ_AZGF01000008.1, forward strand.
GTTGAACTGACCACCCGAGCTACCGGTAACGTCATATCTGGTCGAAGAACAACCATGTTACCATCGGATGCGAGGAACTTGAATAATTTCTTTTGACCGGCATCGTAATCCTCAAATACATCTTGGTACTCAACAACTGGTGTAATGACCTTGTCGAATCCCCGATTCTTTAAGTAGTTTTGAATTGTATAAACGATTTGTTCTTTAATTTGTGCTGAATCACCAAGTTCATCTCGAACTCCGGTTGGTAATTGGTTACGCATCATAATTTCATTCCTCCTGACAATAAAAAAAACCCCGCAACAGAATTAGTTTCTGTTACGAGGACGATATAATCGCGGTCCCACCTCATTTTCCAACCACCTTGCAGTGATTGGCTCATGTTGGCAAAAATGCTGTCAACGCTTTTAACGGTTGCACCGGATTATAGTATTCGCTAATTAATCAGTTGTTCATAGCTGTGAGTTCGACCGCGGAACGTAATTTTGGCTTGCAATCGATGGCCAAAACTCCCTGGGTACGTTGCCCCGTGTCTACTAAACTATTCAAAACTTTTAATTTTTCTCTAATTCAGATTTAATTTAATTCATATCATACGCGTTAATTTTTGATTGTCAAGAAAAAGATCTGATTATTTTTCTTAAGTCAAGGCAGGAAAATGGCATCGATATTAACGTTAGTTAATGTACTCTGCAATCTCATGATATCCATGACCGACCTCTTTAATACTATGAGCATCGGAACCAAATACTAGCGGGATTTTCATTTGACTAGCTTGACTCACAATATTTTTAGACGGATAAATTTCATTGCAATATTCCTTGTATAAGCCAGCTGTATTTAAATCAAGTTGATATCCGCGTTGTTTAATCTCTTGCAAAATTTCATCGATCAATGCAGTATTTTTTTCGTCAAGCTGTTGCGGCAAATTGAAGTAATCCTGAAATTTACGGATCAAGGTCAAATGACCAATTCTTTGAGGTTTATACTCGCCAAGGTCGACAGTCACTGCTTGTAATTCTAAGTTAAAGAAATGATTAAACAGTATTTGTGGATCCGTTAAAGATGCGGCAAAGCCCGTTGCAAAGTCACTAATCGTGTCGTCAACACACCAGAATTTATTATCCTTACCAGGCATGAAATGAACAGACAAAACATTATCTTGCGTCCGCGAACCAAATCGATTCAAAAATTCGGTTGTCCAATTTTCAAATCCTGGTAAATAATCAACTTCGAAGCCAACGTTAATTTTAATTTGATCACGATACTTTTGTTGCATTTTTTCAGCAAATTTCAAATATGGTTCAACTTGTTCCATGGTAATTGATGCTTCTGTGTAACCCGTAATTTCGCCAGCATAAACATCCCCGAACGTCTCCGGCAACGGTGCGTGTTCTGTGATGCTATATTCTTCAAATCCCATTTTAATCGCTTTTTGAATCATTAATTCCGCATCATCACCACTGCCGTGCGGACAAAATTGCGTGTGCGTGTGTCCATCTTTTTTGACCATTAGCTACCCTCCGAATTGCGTGTTTATATTTCTATTTTAAGTTTTCACCATAAAAAAACAACGAGATTCACTAAGTTAATGAATTTCGTTGTTCTAATTTAATCTTAATCAATGAATTTAACAGCCGTTCCATATGCGGCGACCGATTGCATATCCGCACTAATTGAGCCAGAATCAAACCGCATCATTACCACTGCATCGGCGCCCATGGCTGCCGCATTTTCACGGAGACGGTCAATTGATACATCCCGTGCTTCAACCATCATCTGGGTGTAATCTTTGATTTCACCACCAACAATGTTTTTCAGTCCAGCACCAATATTGCGCACAATATTTTTAGACTGGGTCGTCAGCCCAAATACTTCACCAATAATCTCGTAATCCTTACCTGGAATTTTTTCAGTGGTAGTTACTAGCATATCGCTCATTTTAAATCCCCCGTTTCTACTGTAATGATAGCGTATTCACGAAAGCAAGGCAATACAATCTAGAGTTTCGCATTCACGTTATGATCCATTTTATGCGTGACCCTTTTCTTGGCCGGAATCGTCTGTAAAAACGTCGTCATCAGTACAAGAATTGCACCAATAATTTCAGCCCAGTCAAACCTGGTGCCGAATACAAGAACCGACACGAACGATGCCGTTAATGGTTCAAACACGCCAAGCATTCCGACTGTGGTAGGTGTCAAATACTTCAAGCTTTGAATGTACAACAAATAGGCGCCCATTGTGCCAATCACGGTCACAAATAACGTACCAACCACCGTTGTAAAGGTCATGGCTGGCCATTGCTGATGAAATAATGTCGGAAACATTAATAGTCCGGCTACTAACATGGCCCAGCCAGTCACAATACGTGCGTTGTAATGAAATAATAGCTTGCGGGGCATGAGTGTATAAATTGCACCACCAACGCCGGCTCCTAAGCCCCACCACACACCAGCCGGTGAGATGGCTAGCGAATTCCAATGACCATGGGTAACCAACATGTAAGTCCCCACCACAGCCATTACAATTGAAATCACATCAACTCGTCGCGGTAACTGCCGATGTCGGATAGCCAAGTAGATAATGATCATGATTGGCGCCGAATACTGGATAATTGTGGCAGTCGGCGCATTACTGTTTTTGACCGCCGAAAAATATGTATATTGTGAAACTAAAACGCCTAATAGTCCAAACCCAATCAACCGAATGGCGGATTCACGATTACGCCAAATCTGAAACGCCTGTTTGCGCTGACGAATCAGACACCAGCCCATTAGTAAAATCCCAGAGCCAATTAATCTCATCCCCACCAGCCAGTGCGGTGTGATTAGTGGATCATTAAATAAGTATTCGGCGACGTTACCGGATACACCCCAAAAGACGGGTCCTAAAATTGCAAATAGGAGCCCTTTATGTTTATCTGTCACCAATCTTCCCTCTCTTCGTTCCTATACCGTTAATTTATTCAATAGCTGGCGAAGCTGTTCCCGTTCATCTTCCGTCAGCGCAGACAATAAATTGTCCGACTTTACCTGTTCGTAGCTATGGAGCTCTGGATATATTTGTTTCGCCCGCTGTGTTGGATAGACCCGCTTAATCTTACGGTTCTCCGTATCATTTTCTAACTCAAGGTAGCCCATTTCAATTAATTTTTTGACGGTGCGAAAGCTCGTCGTCCGATCAATCTGCATACTATCGGCCAATTCACCCAAAAACATTCCCGGCTGTTCAACAGTCCGGATGATGTAAATAAATAGGTTGTTGTTTAGCTTTTGTTCCTTGAAATGCTGATTAGAATCGATCTGAATCAATCGAGTGATGGCACCAATGCGGCGAATAATCTCAAACATAAACTTTGCTCCCTTCGTTGCAATCGTCATTATAACATGCTAGAATCATCAGCAATACATAAAAATTGCATTTGCAATAAAAAAGAGAGAAGCGATACACATGGTTGGATTTTTAACATTTGTGACGGTGATGTCATTTACGCCCGGGCCAAACACCCTGATGGCGATGACAGAGGGCCAGACTAAGGGTTTTAGACGTGGCCTCGTCTTTAATTTTGGTATTTTAATTGGTTTACTGACAATCGGCGGAGTCATTTCAATCTTTTCGTCGATTTTTCAGAGCAACGTGCTGGTAGTTAATGGATTAAAAATAATTGGTTCAATTTACCTGCTATATTTGGCCTATCATGTGGCTGTGTCTAAACCAGGTGATAATGCCTCGGCTGGCAGTCATCCTCTAATGACGGGAGCACTGTTACAGGCCACTAACATCAAGTGTTACCTATATTTTGTCACAGGAATGGGCACCTTCATCATCGCCGGAGTATGGGGCAGTTTCCCGGTTAAATTCGGATTGATGGTGATTATAGGTATTCTAGGAACCCTAACTTGGACTCTTGCGGGCCAATTGATTCAGCGATTTTATAACGACCATTATCGGTTGTTAAATGTGATTGTGGCTTTGTTGCTGGTTTATAGTGTGTGGGATTTGTGGCAGTAATCAGACAGCGGAGCCAAGCGGTTAGGCATTGTGATATAGCGAGAAAATAGATTAATCGTTCGCACTTTGAACGGTTAGTCTATTTTCTCACTATATCATGGATGCCTGCTTGGCGGAGCTGCTTTCGGCTAGACTGCATATAAGTATGGTTTGCTAGTCATTAATGAACCACTATTTCAACTTATCAGCCTAAAGCAGCTCCGCAACACAGCTCGTCATAAAATAACAGGGCAACCACAACCGGTCCAAGTTCGTGACCATTTGTGGTTGCCCTGTTATTTTACACGAGCTAACCCGTGTTGCTTCGCTGTCTAATTTTTAATTTTTGTCCGAAACCACCGAAATATGCTCCTGCACATGCAACCCTTGCTGAGCTTCATCCACAATTGCACTGGCATAATCGTCATAACTGACATAACTCTCGCCGTCGTGGTTATTATGCATTACATCATCAAATACTTGATAGTGACCCGTCTTTGGTCCGTTTGGATCAAAGAAACTGGCCGGACTGACAAATGTCCAACGAATTGATGATTTTTCATAATCCTTTTAGTTGTCCAACTGGCCCTTCATGACACCCTTCAATTCATCTGGAACATCTAGGTGATTAAATAATTGGTCAGTTTTCGTATTGTCAGTGTATAAACTGCTGGCACCACCAACAATGATTAGACGTGTAGTGATACCGGTAAAAATCTCAATTAAATGACGACCATATTCTACATGTAGCTCAGGCTGAGTAATTGGTGCAGCAAACGCATTAACAACAACGTCAAACTCTGCCACATCCTCTTTAGTGATATCTTTGATTTCTTTTTCAATTACTGGAATATCAACCGTTAATTTTGCACGGTTACGTACAATACCGGTCACATCAATATTACGCGAAAGTGCCTCTGTAACTATGCGCGAGCCTTGTTTACCGGTTGCGCCGATTACTGCTAACTTCATGCATTTCACCTCATTAGAAATTTAATTTGACTTGCTTAGGCTGGGTCTCCACTAATATCTCACCATTGTGAATCGAATACAAGACTTCTGCATGCTCGTTTAGAGCATCGTAAAAATTAGTCTGATTCAACAAAATACAGTTAGCAGGCTTACCCTGTTCAATACCGTAGTAATCACTGATGTGTAGCGTTTTGGCAGCATTGTTGGTCACAAAATTGTAGGCATTTTTAATTTGGGTATAGCCCATTAAGCCACCACCTAAAATACCAACTTGAACCTGATCCAGCATGTTGCCGTTACCCATTGGATACCATGGATCATTAATGTCATCCTCACCAAATGACACATTCACGCCAGCTTCAGATAATTCTTTAATTCGAGTCATACTACGACGCTTAGGATAAGTGTCAAAACGTCCACCAAGGTGCAGGTTAACTTCTGGGTTGCAGACAAAGTTCACGTTAGACATTTGCAACAGCCGAAATAACTTGTAGCAGTATGCATCATTGTAAGATGCCATCGCCGTTGTGTGGCTAGCCGTAACCTGGTTACCTAACCCAGTTTCATATGCTAGCGTTGCTAAAACTTCAAGGTTGCGAGAATTAGGATCGTCAATTTCATCACAATGAACGTCAATTAGACGGTCATACTTTTGTGCCAAACCAACGATGAATTTCAGTGAATCAACACCGTAGTCACGGGTGAATTCATAGTGCGGAATGCCACCGATTACATCCACACCCATTTTTACGGCTTGTTCCATTAATTCTTTACCGTGTGGAAATGACAAAATACCGGATTGTGGGAAAGCAACCAGTTGAAGATCAATCACATCTTTAACTTCTTCACGAACTTCCAACAAAGCTTCCAACGCTGTCAAACTAGGGTCAGTCACGTCCACATGACTACGGACAACCTGAATACCATTGGCAACCTGTTCACGAATAGTTTGCTTAGCGCGACTTTTAACATCTTCTTTGGTTAGTGTCTTACGACGTTCTGACCAAATTCGAATACCGTCAAATAAAGTCCCAGTTTCGTTCCATTCTGGCTGACCAGCCGTTCTGGTAGCGTCTAAATGAACGTGTGAGTCAATGAATGGCGGTAATATTAGCTTGCCATCCCCATTGATTACCTGTTCGTTATCACGGGCGTCAATTTTATCAGCGATTTGCACAAATTTGCCATCTTCAATTCGAACATCTTGTGGTTCTTCGTTAGATTCGATGTGCACATTTTTAATTAACATGGTTTACCTCCCAGTAAATGTCCATTCCTAATGAATCATCGTGCTTCTTATCTTCATTATAATATAGTATACAATACCGACAATTACCATGGCAGGATAAGCTGCACCAACTGTCTGGTCGAACCATTCAATCTTTTGCAGGCCTAGGAAAACAACCACGCCAAGAATCCAGCATGCGAATGCCCACCAGTTAATTCCTAGACGATACCAGAAGGGTCCATCCCCATTAGTCAGATCATCCATTGAATAATGACCTCGATGTAAAATGAAGTAGTCCACACACATAATGCTCATCCATGGTCCTAGAATCATCCCCAAAATGTCCAGAAACGCAGTGAACGTATCCAGAAAACTACCAACAACCATTGGAATCATTGTCACAAAGGTTGCTACAATCGTGGCAATCCACAGCGCAACCTTTAAGCTGATCTTTGGCATCATATTATTCAAGGCGGAACCGGCTGCCTGCAGATTAACCGCATTGGCCGTCATACTGGTTAAAATAATGACAATCATGGCTAAAATGCCGAGCCCTAACTTAGCAGCGATTGTACTTGGATCGGAGTTATTAGCATCGTACGTCCCTGATGAAACGGCAATACTAATAGTGGCTACAAGGCCAACTAAGGCAAACCACAAAACTCCAATTAAGGCACCCCAAAATGGTGCACTCGTTGCCACAAACCGTTTGTTAGTAAATCTAGTAAAATCGGCACCAGCGGTCACCCATGCCAGGTTAAATGCAGCTAAAGCATCCAGCGCTGATCCAAACGACATCTTTTGCTTAAATGGTACCTGCCACTGACTAATTTGATGAAATGAAGTTTGCTTGAACACGACAAACGTTTCCCATACAACGAACGCAAAGACCAGAATCATGCCGATCCGTTCGATCATTTGCACGGAACGCTGCCCCGCACTAACGCTAATCAGATGTAACACGCTCATGACAACAATCCCGAACAATAGCGTCCAGTTACCACCAGGTTTACCATACACCGGCCACCCAAACACCGTATTACAAATGTACGAGATGGAGGTTGCAGCAATAAATGTATTCACTGCAGTCCAGCCAATAAATTGAACCAAATTAACAATCGAAGGGACCACACTGCCACGGATTCCAAATGAAGCTCTGGATAGTCCGGTTGTCGTGATTCCAGTGCGATAACCAATCAATCCAACGATTGCAAGAAAGACGTAAGCAATTGACGATCCGATAATTAATGCTGATACGCCGCCCCACAAACCACAGGCTGCGATTACGCCACCGATAAACCAGGTACCGTTGTTGGCGTTCGCCCCAACCCAGGTGGCAAACATATCCCAGTAGTTCATATGACGGTGTTTTGGTGCAATACTTTCGAGCGGATACTGTCGCGTTGCTTTCAAATTTTCCACGTCCTCTATCTTTATTTTTAAAAATGCCCTGTAACATGGTATAACAACGTTCAGTAGTTTTAAAGCATTTTCTTAACGATCAAGATAGATTCAAACGTGAATGTTAGCGTTTTGACGCAACGTAAAATGTTTTACGTTAAAAACTAAATTTATTTTGAGTTTTTGAACTATCGATAATTGTTGAGACACACATAACATCACGACGTCATGCGTAATTTTTAAAATCAATCACAATTAGTAAAATCCGGACTTAATAACTTTTAGCATATTGCGTATAATAGAGAGTAATTATTTTCGAATTGGGAGGATTTATTGGTGAATAAGAAAACAATCTCTTTACTAATTTTTTCAATCATCGCTAGTTCATTCTCCTCGATTTTAGTCAAATGGTGCAGTGCACCCGCAACTATTATTAGTATGTATCGGATGTACTTAGCATGCATATTGCTTTTACCAGCGGCATGGATTAAACGACGAGATTGGCTCAAGTTGTCGGTCAAAGAAACCTGTTATCTTATTCTTGCCGGTATTTTACTAGCAATGCATTTTTCGCTTTGGTTCGAGTCACTAAAGTTAACGACTGTCGCTAGTTCGATGATCATTACCGCGTTACAACCACTAGTGGCCTTGATTGGCGGGTTTCTTGTGTACCATGAAACTACTAGTCGCAAATCTTTGATTGCAATCGGCATTTCAATTATCGGTATTGCCTTTGTAGCATGGGGTGACCTTGGTGGTGGCAGTATGGACGCTATTTTCGGAGACCTTCTTTCATTTCTCTGTATCGTGGCGCTGGTCAGTTATATGTTGATTGGTCAGCATCACGTCAAAGAAATTTCGTTTATTACATATAGTTTTAGCGTCTTCCTAATTGCCGGCATCACGCTCAACGTTTTTAATCTGATCGGTCACGTGCCGACTATGGGCTATTCTGGTCATGAATGGTCGCTATTCTGGCTACTCGCTATTTTCCCCACTGCATCGCACGTTATCTATAATTACCTCCTTAAATATGTCAACACCACCGTGATTTCGATGAGCATGTTAGGTGAGCCAATTGGCACCACAATTCTTGCAATTCCATTGTTAGGTGAACAGGTATCCATAATGCAAGTAATCGGCGGTCTTGTCGTACTTTGGGGCGTTGGGTTGTATCTGAGACGTTAAAAAAGTGATCCACCAAATTATGGTGGATCACTTTTATGTTAACGGCTGTAAATCATTAGATCGGTTGTGTTGCCAGCATCGAAAATACTGTCCTCGGTATCTTTGAACTCGTAATTTAATTTGCGTCGCAAATCATTTTGAACATTGTCACTCAATTTTTTGGTGGCCTGTTTTGCTTTATCAGTGTCAGCTTTGTTAACACTGGTCATTAAAATTTCATGTGTTTGACCATCAGTATCGTAAGCCACTCGTCGTGCATTCTTAAATAAAAACCTATATTCGCTATTTCTATCAAAGTTATAGCTTAAATACTCTGCTAATTCTGAATTACGCCAACCTTCATTGATTTCGTTAACATTGTATTTTTCAATAAATGCTTCACGATTGTCAGCCGTCTGGCTGTAATCCTTGTCGGTTGAACTAGTGAACGTTTGGCGATCGTAGTCATGTTCGTCATCGAGAGTATGTAATTTAGTTGCTGCAGTATTGTTATCTGCCATTTTTATCTTCCTTCCTGCTATGTATTATTAAAATTCGATTAGAAATCGGTTGAGGTTATTATACATCATTAATGGCATAGCAGACATTATAATTTACTTCATAAAAAATGGTCTTACTAAATATCTCTAAAATATTAAAGAATCTTTACTAATCTTACAATAGAGCTCATTTGGAACAACTTCTTTATACTCATGTCTATCAGGCTTATTATACTTTTTTACCATGTAATCTTGAGCCAATTGTGTCATCTTTTTTATCATTTTAGGGTCATTATTATTGTAAGCATCCATTAATTCGTTTACAATTCGTACACCCTTGTCCTCATCTTCTCCTCTACCTTTACACTGAATTAAAATTGTGTATTTTGCTTCATTGTCAATTGGTTCATAATTGCGGGCTACGGTTCCGTACAACTGTGAGTGAATTTCTTTTCCTAAACTATAATTAATGTTTGTTGAATTTATTAAGTCTTGTAAGATAGATGTTTTTCCATTCGAAAGAGTGATATAAAATTTAGTATTAATCAATCCAAAATACTTTTTAAAATATTTATTTACATCATTTTTATCATCTATCTCTAACATAGCTTGCCTTGACGCATTTATTTCAGGAAGCTTATTGAGATCTTCACTTATATTAAACACATCCACGCAGCCAAGGTGTTTATTACCATTTCGATTACATCTACCGGCAGACTGAATAATACTATCCAATCCTGCTAAATCACGAATTAGATAGTCAAATGATAAATCTACACCCGCCTGCATAATTTGTGTACTAACACAGATTACTGGTTTATCTTTTTTTAATAAATCAGCGATATCCGCTAAGTTATCAAGTCTTTCAGCATGACAGATATCCGTTGTAATTAACTTTTTATTATTAAAATCTAGCTTATTATAAATCTCATTAGCCAATGATTTTGTATTTACGATTATAAGTACAGTACCAGTTTTTGCACGTTCAGAAGCAAATTTTACTATATCTTCAGGGTCAACTACATGATCCATATGATACTTAATTTCGTAACGAGGTGAAATTTTAATTCTTTTTGAAACAAGTGAAGCTCTGTCACTAACCTTAAGTGTTGGAAGAAGCACTCTAAAGTCTGGTAATGTTGCTGAAGACAAAAGTACTTTTGATGTACTAAAACTATTGAACCAATCGAGCAGAATACTAAATAAATCCAAAGATTTTGTTGGTATTGCTTGAACTTCGTCAAAAATTACTACTGCATTTGCAATATTACTGAAATGCTGCACGTGACTTGTTCCAGATCCAAAACAAACCTTAAGAAAATTAACAGTCGTCGTAATAATTATCGGAGCATCCCAATTGTTAAGCTCATAATCGTCCAAAGTATGATGGTTTGTGTTGGAATCATCCTCTATAACTGTTAAATCTGAACTGTCTACATTCAATATATTCCTTATTTCTTTTACATTTTGTTCAATAACAGATAAAAGTGGAACAACTATTATAATTTGCTTCTGATCTGTCATCATACAAGTCTTTAGTCCCCATCTTAATGACGCAAAAGTTTTCCCAAGACCCGTCTGTGCCGCCAATGTACGAATATTCGGCTGAATGCTATTTGCCGCCTCATCACACTGTGATGAAATTATTTGTCGCACCTTATCAACGTTGGTCTCAATCGATTTAGTTTCTAGATTATTCAACAAAATATTGTATTTGCTGTGAATCCATTTAGCATAGCTAGCAGTTGGGATTATCCCTGAAGTATCGCTATGATCAGCATTTATTAAAATCGACAATAATAATCTCTCTGTCCAGTACATTACGTATACATTGTTGCTGTGGGATTTAATATAGTCAATATATTGTTGCTTTGCTTTTTGAAATAAGTTTTCTACTTGATTTTCTGACATGTTATTATCCTTTAAAAAGCTTAAATAGCAGTCATTAACACTTTCGAAATCAAACCGTTTGCTTCTTTTTTCATAATCTGTTTCTTGAAGCAATTCGTTACCAAAGTTTGGTAAATATCCCACATGATGAGCCATAATGATACCACCAAATGCTTCAATGCATAGTCGTGACATATCATCATTTACCTGTTCAAAGTAATTTATTAAAATCGCATTTGCCATAGAAGAGTGGTCAACTTTGTTATGATCCTGTTTTTGAATGTGAGACTGAAATTCTGGTTGATACTTACCAATATCATGTAGCAGTCCTAGCAAATAGGCGATATTTTTAAGATTGCCAGGTGCTAGTTTATAAGCCAAGTTAGCTGTCTGTTGTAAATGTTCTCTAAGTGTTTGTATACTTCCATCATCATTCTTATGTGCCAAATATTCCAAATCTAGTCACCCCGTTAAGCATACGTTATGTTACACTGCCAACAATTCATTTTTGAAAAGTATGTATTCTCACATGCTTTCATAAAATAAGTATGTGAGTAAAAGGCTCAAATAGGACCCTTGATCTTATAATTTCAATTCACGCATTTTAAAAGAATGCGACTTCAATCATTATAACATTTTATAAAAATAGATTTTCGTTTTGCGTAGTAAACAGACGATAGCGAGATTTATTCTACTTGTCTTGTAGTATAAAAACGTGTCTACACATTAGTAGAGATAATTTATATATCGTTTCAAGGTGACGGCAAAAACTACAATTGATAAAAAATGGTAATTACAGGCATTATTTTTTCAGATAATAGATCTTAACGCACTCATGAAGAGTGTGACACCAACTAAACCATTTTTAAGCCTAAATGCCTCTTGATTTCAATTCACGCACTCACGAAGAGTGCGACGTGCTTAGCCCTAGTGGCCTCTTCTAGCTTTTCCTTATTTCAATTCACGCACTCACGAAGAGTGCGACTTACTCGACCCATTAGCCAAATCATCACCAAACATATTTCAATTCACGCACTCACGAAGAGTGCGACGGCATGACTTCACTTAATTCATTTGGGCAGTTCCATTTCAATTCACGCACTCACGAAGAGTGCGACTCTGATTAAAGCACTACAAAAGGCTGGCAAGATGATTTCAATTCACGCACTCACGAAGAGTGCGACGGTACGTTTTGCCATTTCTTCTGGAAATTCGTTTTATTTCAATTCACGCACTCACGAAGAGTGCGACTTCATCTAATTCAAATTCATCAACATGGTAGCGTTATTTCAATTCACGCACTCACGAAGAGTGCGACACGATCGTATGGCGTCGGCACTAGTACCCGTGATTAAATTTCAATTCACGCACTCACGAAGAGTGCGACTAAAGAACAACATTTTTTATATTTATCCTGTTGTATTTCAATTCACGCACTCACGAAGAGTGCGACTTAAGATCGGTGAAAGAGCGTTTTGTTCGATCATATTTCAATTCACGCACTCACGAAGAGTGCGACAGTACCACCATAACTAGCTGGCCTTACAGATGATATTTCAATTCACGCACTCACGAAGAGTGCGACGTTTCATTTCGTAATCTACGCATACTACCTGTTTCAATTTCAATTCACGCACTCACGAAGAGTGCGACTGCGGATAAATACCCAAATTCAGGTAATATAATCCGTTTTTAAGATTCAAAATATACATAATTCGTGTAAAGAAAGCTAATACAATAATACTATATGCAGTAATATGTTAATTCCATCAAGTGCGAATTAACGTGCAATTTCATGTGCACAACACTTTCGCACTGATGAAAATTATTGCTACTAAACTTTTTAAAATTCTTCATTTTTAAGATTTGGTAATGCGTTAAACTTAATTTTAACATTTTCAAAATCAGAAGCCGTATCATTATATTCAACAGAAACCTGTTGTTCTACTTTCCACTGCGGATACTGGCCTAATTTATTATCGTGCACAGACCATACTACTTTTAATAACTGCATAGATCCTGCAGGTCTTGAAGCTGATGCGTCATTGTCAAACATATGTAATAACGCCTGTTTCAAAAGCTCCGAATCCTCCAAACTAAATTGAGTTTTTTCAGCTAAATTTGGCCTAATACTACCACTAAACTTATACACACCAAATTCAACTATTTGTTTATGGCCCATCGTATCTGAACCTCTTGCACCGTTATCTTTTAATTCTGCTGAAGTTGACTTTGTAATTTGCATATCTGTAACATCTATAGGTTTAATTGATTCTGCCATTTGAATAGAAACAGGGCCACGAATACCAATTGCTGCACCATCTAATCCATCTTTCTTTCCTTTTGAAAAAGCAAAAAGAGCACCAAAAGCTCGAACATCTAAAAACTGTTCACACGCTGTTTTATAAAAAATTGGTTTCCCTTCGTCACTGGTAGCATCATTTTCACTAAGAACACTTGCAATTTCTTTATTTCCAAGTAATCTACTTCTCATATCTTTGTAATCGTCATTAGAATAATCATCAGATTGAACATATACACTCCCCCCCTGATCCAACATAGCATTTCGAATTTTTCGTTTCAATGCAACATCCGTAATAATTCCCTTACCCTGATTATTCACACGAGGCATATTGTCTGCCAAAGGATCTCCATTCGGGTTAGCATTTTTAACACCAATTACAGCAGTGAAATCAATTCGATTTTCTAATTTTGTCATTTTATTTATCCCCTATCCATTTTGTTCAATATTTTTATCAGTTTCTTGTTTATAACGTTTTAAATCTTCAAAATGTTTGTCAATAGTTCTTCCATATGCAACAAGATATATTGCTTTAAGTGGTTCATTGGTCATTTCCTCAGCATCGAATCCAGCTAATTGTTTCATTATTTCTTTGACTAAGTATGGATCGTCTTTGAAATAAGGATTCACCTTTTTTACCAGCACTTTAATAGTATTAGCTGGCTGATCTCCAAGACGTCCCAATGCTTTTTGGGCATTAGTTTGTCTAATAATTCCACCTGTTGAACGTTTATATAAAGCGTCATTTTCCAACAAATGGATTGTAGCCAACAATTTTCCAAATTTATAGTCTCTTGTTTCTATCGATTTGTCTGACATCAATTTGTCGTTCCTTTCCGGTTTCTCAGCATTAACTAATGTAAGTAAAATATCGTTCCATTGAGCACTACATCTTCGAACGTATCCTCCACCACGATTAAGGACTCCATCAACATAGCGCTTTGTAGCAAGTCTAATAATGTAGGAAGGTATTTTAGTATTGTTAAGCATACAATTTAATAATTGACTATATGCACGACTAACAAATGATGCCCCTTTATCAGAGCTTGTTTGTTTATCAGCATATATCATCTTGGACATTTGTTTTAAATTTGGTTGCTTGTAATCATCAATATGTCGATAGTTACAACGATTTTGCCAATTTTTAAATCCAGTTTTGAACTCATTTAAAGTAATACTTTGAAAATCAACTACAGACAATCTCCCTGTGCTTGTAGCATTTACTGTCAATAAATTAATGTGACTATTATATTCGCCGCCTAATGGCTCTCCTCGCAACAATTCCATCGCAGCAGTAGCATCATTTTGTCCTGTACTCTCATCAAGATTATCCTTGCTAGTATTGGACAAATTAAGGCCCAAAGCTGCAAATACTTCAAGTTGTGTATCATGATTTACTTTTTCATTATTGTCAGACCAAATTACTATAGATGTTGTATTATTCGATGAGCCTGAAACTAATGGCATCGATTGAGTTTGTCTCAAGAAAAGAAGCATATTTTCTGATTTAGCGGCGTTTGTCGCATCCATGGGAGCTAAATAGTGCGCTTCCCCATTAGTTTTAAGTTCCTGATTGCCTAAAATGCCATGATAGGTATACCCATCATTATCATTATAGCTGATAAGTTTAGACGAATTATTGGCAGAACCGCCGAGTCCTTTTGAATATACAGTTGCCTGATTATCTGTAAAATTACCAGTAATTAAATCCAGTCCCTTAGTTCCAGACTGCGTTTTGCAAACAAAATTCCACCAACTTTCAGCTAGGGCTGTCTGATACCATAAATGTGGACTAAGATCCATAATATCAAAGTAAACAATATTAGCGGTCTTAAAACTTTTCAAGCCAATACTTTTATCAATATCACTAATAAGTGTATCTTTACTCAAATATTCACTGATAGCAGTTAGCCATTCTAAAACTAGATCATTTTTTTGGTTTTTGGATGCATAGTCTATCCAATCGTGCAATTGTTCCGAGTATATTTTTCTTTTATTTGTATTTTTCTCTTGGGTTTTTGCAGATAATTGTAGTAGCGAAGTATCAGTCAAATATTCAACTTTATCAAATAAAGCTAGTGGTGCCGGATTACTTGTTCGAGCATTGTTTTGTGGACTTGCAAGCACTGGTATTTTTCGTTCATTTTTTATAATAGATTGTAATTTTCCATTTAAGTCTACTGTAACTTGAATAGCAGCTTTTAAGACGTAATCACCTGGTGGCAATAAACAATACTCGTTATCAAATCTATCAATTTGTGGCTGTAAAACTAGCGATTTATTTTGTTCATAAAGATTGTACAAACTCTCATACAACTGCATAATCAATCCACCTTCTTATTTTTAAAGAGGTCTATATGATCAATTCTTTTTACCAGTTGCTGCCTTACTTTTTTTTCAATTTCAGTAAAATCAATAATTCCACGCTTCATTACATACAGTCCAAAGTCAGCTTGCAGTTCTGGAACACCGGTTTCGTTAGGATATTCATACTTTAAAAACTGATTACCAAAGGGAATATCTGTGGAAACTTGATCGTAAAATCCTTCTTCTTTGTTTTCAGAATCTACCAACTCAACATGTGCTTGGCACTCACGAGTGCCAAAAAAAATGTCTCGACGTCCTCCATGTTTAATAGCTCGTTTTAGCATGGCAACATGTTTTGTCATATCTCTATCCTGAACCATATTTTTTTCGAATGGATTGAAATGTATGCGAACTGTTATCTCATATGCTGGATTTGCTAAATAAGTATTATATGCCTGTGTTCGACGAGACGTATGTCCTGTTGCATATTGATCAGTAATCATTGGCGTTTCTCCCATCGCCTGATATCTGATTTCATTTAAAATTCTTACACTTATAACATGATACATGATTGTTGGTTTCCAGTACAAAGACTCAGTAATTCCCTTACAAGCCTCTTGTGTAGGAACCGGATAACTTGCTTTTTCACCGCCCTTAGTTATTGGGTCTGTGAACAGTGCGAGAGGTCCCCATACTCTAAAGGTAACTGGTGGTGACATACGCTTATTATAATAATTCATAATTCGTCCTCCATCTATAAAAATTGTTAAAAACGATTGTATTAATATTATTCTATAATATCAAAGGTGAGTCAACATTATTTATAGTTTTACTGCCAAAATGTATTATCTTATTTTCATAATTTTTTCCTAAATTATAAAACCGAACACTATCATATGAACAATCAATTGTATCAATCAATTCATTCCTCAACTTTTTATAATTTAAAGTATCTATATTGCATTCATAAACTGAATTTTGCACTCGTTGTCCATATTTCAAGCATATTTTGGCTACTTTACTTAGCCTTTTTGTACCATTTTCTGTAGTAATTGAAATATCATAGGCTACCACAATTAGCAATTTTTCACCTACTTCCACAAAAAAGGTGGATATTCATCTATATCACCTCTTAAGTATCTTGATAACAGTGCAGCTTGTGTGTAAGGTACAAGTCCCCAGCAAATTTTTTCTTTTAAGTATGGGTGAGTTATATCTTCTTGTTTCTTTTTTTGCCACTCACTTAAAAATAATTTACGTGCATTTTGTGTGAGTATCACAGCACCATCTTCTTTAACAACAAAATCTTTTTCTTTCAATATTTTTTTATTTATTACTGTCAAAACGAATCTATCAGCGAACACGCTTCTTAGTTCTTCCATCATATCTAACGACAATGAAGCCCGTCATGCATAAATCCTACATATGGATCTAATCCAACAGTTTCAAGCGCTGAAGTTACATCATGTGATAATAGTGTATAAGTAAAAGAAAGCAACGCATTTACTCGATCACGTGGTGGTCGTCTATTTCTACCACTAAATTTAAATACGTCTTTTTGTTGAAGAATCATTTGATCAAAAATTGAGAAATACTCGGCTGCCATATTACCTTCAATACCTCTCAGGGTTTCAAGATTTGAAACTGTTCTGACACTGCTAATAGCTTGTTTCATTTTTCCCGATATCTCTTTAAACTTTTGAACGTCAATAATCATGGCGTGGTCTCTTGTTGATCTCTCAAATTGCCATCTCGAATTATACAATTTGCCAATAATAAAATTTCTGGCAATTATGCAGCTACCATAATCTTCTTCAGAAACTTTATACTGCTTCTTTCTTAGTAAAACATTACCCGTAACTGCGCCCTCTACACGTCCCATAAATTTACCATTTGGCGTAAGAAATGATAAATGTATGCCTCTTGCCATGCAATCTTGCATTAATGCGGGACTTGCTCCAGATCTACCAAACGTTACAATTCCTTCAAGATTCAGTAACGGAACCTTTCCAATTGACTTATGATTAACGATGACTGCAACATTCCCGCCATCCAACGACAAATACGATTCAGGAAGCGTAACGTACAACGTATTAAGCATTTCTTTCATTCGTTTAACCGCCTATCTAAATATGACGCAACCGTCTGTCTGTTCAATAGTTCTGGCAAACAAACGTCCTTTAATGAACAACTATTGCACCAACGACCAGTTTTAACCTTTGGTGTATATTTCTTATACCAATACATATGCATTTCTTCGATCGTCTTTTTTAATATGCTGCGCAACTTATCATCAAATGCAATTGTCTCTTTATGTTTTGTTTCATTGTAATAAATGTATCCTTGAGTAATTTCACACTGCATCATTTCTTCGATACACAACGCTTCTCCCAATAACTGTAGAGAGTCTGATAAATCATATTTTTTATGACCATGTTTATATTCAATTGGTCTTAAAGTGTACTTTCCGTCATGTCCAATAACATTTATTCCAGTTTTTGATTCAATAAACTCAACAACATCACATTTACCAGTCAATCCATATATTCTTGAGTGAACAGGCATCGCTCTAACTAAAAAACTACGACCTCGTTTTTCCTTAATGTATGGATTATCAGCCTTTTTATGCAATCTTTGACCTTCATATGTCAAAAAATTTTCTTCCCACTTCTGTTCAACATGTATAAGTGCCCACTGACGCTTACAAAACAAAAAATGTTGAATTCCAGATATCATTAAGAAATCATCTTCCAAATACTCCAATCATCATCCCTCCCAATTGTCTTAACTACTAGTTTAATTATTTACGTAGCAAATGTAAACGCTTACTTATAAAAGCATAAAATAAGCCAAGAAAAAAATCTTAGCTTCATTTTAAAATATTTTACTTCTTACGTTTCTTCCTTTTCCCACGTTTTTTCTTACTAAATGGAATCACCTTACGCTCTTTTTTCTCAGGAATCCTACGTTCTGCCATCTGACCAACACCAAGTTGTTGATTATAGTCCATAATAAATTTATTAACCGCATTTTCATCAGTAGGATCAACTCCAGCATCCATCATTGACATCCCCACCTGTTTACCTGATCCCCACATCTTAGGATCCTGTGAATTTTTAACAACGGTTTCTAAATTATCACCAATAACCTCTAGTAAATCACCAGCAGATTGCATATTTCTTTGGATACCTTCATACCCAACAAATTGCATCAACACAGGAATGATATGTTCAAAATATTCCTTCGGCGCCGTCACCTTACCTGGAATCACCATGGTCAAAACATCTTCAAATGCATCAGGTGTCCAATCTGTTAATTGCTGCTGAGCTACATCAAACATCCAATCAGCGGTTGACTCAATAATATCTTGAGCATCGGCCTTTTCACCCTTAGACAACTTCGAAAAATATTCTGATTTAGCAAACGATTTAGCCTCTTTACGAGCTACCATTTCATTCGTATCACGAACTCTCTGTAATTCTTTCGGTGAAAGATCAGACATATCATCGTCAGTAATACCCATAATAATATCCTGATCACTCAATTCATCCTCAACATTCAGGTCTTCGATCCACGGTTGTAACCACTTCATGTAAGCAACTACTTCATCCATATGCTCCATGACATAATTTTGCATCTTTTCATCCGTGGGTTCGCCCTTAATATGAGATTGAATAAATGGTCCCATGGCCATCACATGACGACCCATATCATCCATTGAGATCACTTGATCGATAATTGGCATTAGATCACTTAACGCGGTTAACAGCTGAGAAGCCTGTCTTACCGATATTTGATCGTTAGCTGATAAACTGTTAATCAAAGAACGGATAACCGGCACTATAAACTGCATATCATCTTCTTCAATTTGAACATCAATTGGCAACATTTGTGTCAGAACAATGCCAAGCCCATCAGCATTCCATTCTGTTGGCATCTGATCCAATTGACCGGCTAAATCAGTCATAAATATAAACGCAATATTTATCTTAGATTCTTCATCCAAATCGATTTTCTTGAACTCAGAACTTTTAACCAGCTTGCTTTCAATATCAGGGATCAATTGTAAGACATCATCAATCTTCTCCCATTCTTCATCGTCATCGGAAAAAATATCGCTGATATTTGAATTACCGACGATTTGATTAATTTGAAAATCTCTGTTGTAAATGATCTTTTCTCTGTTATCCGTTAACATTTTATCCAGTGCATCTTTATTTTTTAGCCCCAGATATTTAATGTAGCTCTTCAAGACCGGTACAATAGCTACTTTATATTTGTTATCAGAAAAAGTTTGATCAAACGAAAAACCGCCAGACAAAACTTTTCTCAAGCTTGGTGCTGTCCAATGTTGATCATCTCGTTCAGATTCTTTTTCCATAAATTCATTAATTCGATTCAAAATTAATTCAGCATATTTCTGCTGATTGTCAGTTAATCTTTTAAAATTTTTCGATGCCACAAATTCAGCAACGTGCTGCTTGTTTTGTTCATAGTTCATTTTCGCCATGTGGTTAGTCACCTTTCATCGTGCTTCACAAAAAGACAGCGAGCAATATGGTTACATTGTATCGTAAAACGGCATTCAACGAAACGTGGGAAACAAGGTAATTGCCTCATTTCCCACGTAACTAACTTATTTATTTCTCAAATCAACGACCGAATTACGAATAATCGGAATTGGTTCAATTGCCTCTCGAACATTCGAACGGACCGGTTCCTCACCCATCAGCATCTTGGTTAACAACTTAATACCTTTACGAGCCAATAGATCAGTCGGCTTATTAACGGTTGTGAGTGCTGGTAGTAGGTATTTTGAGTAACGCGTATCATCATACCCATAGATCGAAATATCCTCTGGCACCCGGAAGCCCAAGTCAGAGCAAGCACGAATCGCACCAATCGCCATTTCATCATTCAAGCAGAATACACAAGTTGGGTGTGTACCACCTGAAAGAATCTCACGCATGGCTGAATACCCACTCTTAGGTAAATAGTTACCATTTGCAACAAATGACGGATTAAGGTCGAGGCCACTTTCGTCCAATGCATCACGGAACCCTCGCTCACGCAGATGGCTAGAAGCAAAGTTATTCTCTCCACGAATAATTCCGAAATTCTTGTGACCAAGTCTTATAGCGTAGTCAGTGATCGCTTTAGAGCCAACATATTCATCAACCGTAATATTAGGAATATCATTGCGATCAATTGGCCGGTTTAAAACCACCAAGGGTAGATTACGATTAAAAATTTGGTCAATCGACTTGTCATCTGACTTAGCTTGACTGATCACTAACGCCCCATCAAATTTTTGAGCTGAAGCGGATTTGTCTCGTTCCTCCATACTATTGATGGAAATCGAGTATTCAGAAGGTAAGTTGAAGTTGATTTCATGAACAACGTCGGACAAAAAACTGTCAGAAGTTCCGACACCTAAACTGGTAAAAAATACACCAATCAAGTAATTTTTCTGGCTTGCCAACCCTTTGGCATTCAGGTTAGGAACATATCCTAACTGTTCGGCGATTTCTTTAATTTTAGTTTTAGTACTTTCTTTTACAGACGCACTATCATTTAATGCGCGCGATACCGTCGTGTGTGACACACCAGCAATGTTTGCAATTGTTCGAATTGTAGCATCTTTTTTACTTGAGGCGATAATACTCAACTCCCTTAGCCTTGAAGCATGTATACATATAATGAATTATAGAGTAATGCAACACGTTTTTACAGCTTTAGATTTAATTAGGTGCAGAACAGGGCGGTTATATCCGGTGAGCTAACGTAGTCCAGGGTATAACTCCCGGGTTTGGAGTTGTCCCCTGGACTGTGTTAGAACTCCGGATATGCCCTGTGTAGCCAGTTTTATTTGGTGCGGAGTGAGGCGTTTATATCCGATTGACTAACGTAGAATAATGGATAGTCCCTGCACTTGGGAGTATTCATTATTCTGTGTTAGACAGTCGGATATGCCTCATGCAGCCAGTTTAGTCTGTTGGAAAACAAAGGCGTTCCTCTAGTTAATGGCCCCACATAATAAGGAATCCAAACCACACACTATAAAGCCCATTTGACTAGCCCAACCTTTCTTCCACGTAAACACCCTCGACGAAAAAAAGGAGTTACGCAACCTTAATCACGTAACTCCTTTTTAACACAGACTGTCTAACTTATTTACCGAATAATTCTTCTGGAGTAGCGTCATTGAAGAATCCGAAGAAGTTGTAAGCATTGTTGTAAGAAATATCTTGAACAATCTTACCAAGGTATTCTTCGTCATCAGGAACACGTCCCTGTTCAACTAGTTCGCCGTAGAAGTTGCACAATACACGACG
Source organism: Paucilactobacillus suebicus DSM 5007 = KCTC 3549 (assembly GCF_001434475.1). Classification (GTDB taxonomy): domain Bacteria; phylum Bacillota; class Bacilli; order Lactobacillales; family Lactobacillaceae; genus Paucilactobacillus; species Paucilactobacillus suebicus. The sequence goes on from NZ_AZGF01000008.1 coordinate 44,768, forward strand.
GAAGTATTCATGACGTGGGTATGATAGGAAGCTCCGTGAATCTGTCAGCATACCGACAAAGTTAGGAAGCAAACTTTCTTGTGCAAATACCCGTAGTTGTTCATGCATACCTTCGGCAGTATCGTTGAACCACCAGCCGGCACCTAACTGCATCCGTTGAACGCCACCTTCGAGGAAGGCACCCATCATTGTGGCCAATTCCATCCAGTCATTAGGATTCAATGAATAGAAGATTGACTTTGGAATGTCGTTAGTGTTGCGCATCTTGGTATATAGCTTTTGGATGTGCAATGCGATATCTGGTTGAGTACCAACGGCATCGTAACCAGTATCGGCACCAAGTTGATCGTACATAGGACGGTTCAAGTCACGAACTGAGTTGATGTGGAACTGCATTGTCCAATCAAATTCTTTGTTGTACTTCATGAGTTCCTCAAGTAAAGCAGTGAGGTACTTATCTTGTTCATCATCAGTTAGTTCTTCGTTCTTGATACCCTTTTGCATGATAGCGTTGACTTCTGCTTCGCTAGCTTCAATAAAGTGGTATGTCCACAATGAGTGATCTGATAAACGGCCACCCATTTCATTGAAGAATTCAAAGCGTTGGTGAACAGCTTTCATCATGCTCTTGAAATCAGTAATTTCAACGCCAGCTGCCTTACCAAGTGTCTGCAAGTATTCGCCGTAGTTAGGCTTGAAGATTTGAATCAGTCCATCTGGACGCATTGCAGGAAGAACACGGAAGCCGTTTTCCTTTTCTTCTTTCTTCAATAACTTGTGATACTTAAGGTCTGAAGCTGGGTCATCAGTGGTGCAGACAGCCTTAACATTTGAATCCTTGATTAAGTTGCGTGGTTTGAATGCATCTGTGGCTAATAACTTGTTAGCCTTTTCCCAGATTGCTGGAGCGCTCTCACGGTTAAAGGTGTCATTGATACCAAAGAACCGACGTAATTCAAGGTGAGTCCATTCGTATAATGGGTTACCAGCTGACTTCTCAATCGTTCCTGCCCAAGCAAGGAACTTCTCATATTCGTCACCGTCACCAGTGATGAGTTCTTCAGGAACACCATTGGCACGCATTAAGCGCCACTTGTAGTGATCACCATAATGGTCTTCGTTAATCCAAATCCGTGTGATGTTTGGATAATTCTTGTTCTCGTAAATTTCTTCTGGGTTTAAATGACAATGGAAATCGATGATTGGCATATCTTTTGCGTAGTCATTAAACAATTTAACAGCCATGTCATTTTGTAACAAAAAGTTGTCGTCTAGTAATGCCATGTGAAATACACTCTCCTTAATTTTTATCGGTTATTTAGAAATTTGTATCTGTCATAACAACACACCGTTTTGAAAACGATAAGCCTGCGATTCCCGCAGGAAAAACAGACTTATCAATGTGTTAGCGATCAAGCGCTACATTATTTTGGTTCGTACTTTGCACGTACTTCGTCTCTAGAAGCAGCCTTACCTTGTAGTAAGTCGATATGTTCTGAGATGTGACGGTTCAAGTAGTCATCATATTGATCTTGGTGATCAGTCAATACCTTGAAGAAACGATCACGGAAGACATAACGGAAGCTTTCTTGATATGTCAACAAGTTCCCATACATAGTGTGGATGATTTGCCGTGGGTTGTCATCACTGAGCAATGACATAACGTTGCTGTCATTGATTGTTTCTGGCTTAGGAGAGTTGTCCTTGTCAGCAGTGAAGACGTAGAATGGCTTAACATCTTGCAGGTGGTTGTAGGCATATGAGTACATTTCCTTCATCAATTCAGGATCATGCTTTGCGATAACACGCATAGCTTCAAGCCAGTTCGTTCCGGCAGTCTTTACGTGCCAGCCAGTACCGTCGTCCAATTTGTGAACGATTGGGTATACTGAAAGCTTATCTGAACCTGAGTGAATACTTACACGGTAGCCAAAGTGCTTTGAAATAGCTTGGTGAATCTTGTATTCACGTTCGAAGCGATCCAAGTCACCAATGTAATCGATGGCTTTCTGGAATTCACCATAGAACTTAGGTGCCAAAGTTTCTGGAGTGATACCCTTTTCGTGCAATTCGTTAGCAAAGAAGTAATGGTTTGCTGGAGTTGTTGGCACGATAGTTTCATCCATTGAAATTTCGAAGTCCAAGTTGTTTGGTTCGATGAAACGATGATAGATGAATTCGCCATAAAGTACGGCGTCAAAGAAGATTAATACTGATTGTTCAACATCTTTCTTGGTAAAGTGAACTTCTGCACCGTCGCCAAGATCGAATGTCTTGTCCAAGTAAGTGTCGTTGAAGTACTTAACATAGTCATCATCCAAAGCATTGAACTTAGCATCCAATTCTTCATCAGATAGATCAGCAATTTCGTTGTGGATCTTCTTAGTAGCATCCAAAGTGATCATGGTGCAGCCACTTTCAACGGCATATTCAACTTCATAAGGTTCCTTAACGTGGTCGCCATCAGCACCCCATCCAGTTGTGTAACCTTCTTCGAAGATTGCCCATGCAGCTGAAGTAACAACATCTAATTCTGTCCGGTCAGTCAAAAGCAATTCACGAATTGATTGTTGGCCTAAGATAGGGAAGATGCCACGGCCTTTGAATAAACGTAAGTGAGCGTTTGAAGCATTGCCTAAACGATCACCTAAACCAAAGGTGTACTTGTAGCCATGACGTGAAATTGGTTTAACCCATTGGAAACGCTTTGCAATGGCATCGTTGTTAGCCTTAGTTAAAGGTGCAACAACTAAAGTCTTGCCTGCGCCGGCAACTTCTGTTTCTTCGGCGTCAAAGTCACCGATTGTATTGCCGTTTTCAAAAACAACTAATTTCTTTTCATTGTTAGCATGTGAAATGAAGTAAACATTTGTACGATCAACCTGAATTGATGGAACATAGACATCCTTGTCACTTAGGTTTGAATAGTCACCATTTGCGGCGAAGATTTCTCTTGCGTCATCAATATACTTACTTGTACTCATCAAATTACCTCCATAAATTTTTTTAAATAGTCTAATTAAAGATTATTCATTATCGTCATTATCACCGATAGTACCATGTTCCCATTTGCCGTTATCAAGATCAGTAGCAACCTTTTCGAAACGATCGTCATTCAACTTGTAAAGAAGACCGATAACAATAGCAGCAATAATCATACATGCACCAGGGTAAAGAGTCATCGCACCCTTGATACCTAATAAAGTATCTGAAGATTGATGTGCGTTTGCAACGTAACCAGTGATGGCAAGAATACCAGCACTGACAATAGCAGCTAATGATTGAGCAATCTTACGTGAAAAGTTGAAGGCAGCGTATGTGATAGCTTCCTTACGCATACCAGTATGCCATTCCCCGTAATCAATAACGTCAGAAACGAAGGCCCAAGTAATACCATTAGGGATACACATTGCAGCGTAACCAATTGTAACCAAAACAATAAATGTTGTAGGACTAGTTGGCATAACAAAGTTCAAAAGACTAGCTAAACCAGAAATAACCAAGCAAACAACTGTTGTCTTCTTCTTACCAAATGCCTTAGTAAGGAATGGAATTGAGAAGATAGCAATGATAGAAACACCCATCATGATTGAGTTAACAAGTGGTTGATAGTTAATGTTACCCAAGTTGTATTGAGCAAAGTAAACCATCATCGTGTTGTTAGTGTTCATGGCTGAGATAGTGAACAAAGTCATCAGGATAACTGTAAACAAAGGTCCGTTAGTAAAGACAACCTTTAAGTAATCCTTAGCGGCGTTACCACTCTTACTCTTGTCAGTCTTCTTACGATCGATCTTAACGTTTTCTTTTGTTCCTAAGAAACAAACGAAGAACATACATACACCGATAAATGCGAAGATTGCGGCTGTCCAGAAGTAGCCATGACGTTCGTTACTGCTACCCATACCACCACCAAGCAATTCCATCAAAGGAATAAATGCAACACCGGCGATGAATTGGGCACCAACTGAACCAATCTGACGTGAAGTAGCCATGAAGCTACGATCTTGTGGGTTACGCGACATAACCGACGCCAGTGATCCATAAGGGTCATTAGTAAATGAATAGAACAAGCCCCAGATCATGTATGCAATATATGCGTACGCGATCTTGCCACCACCAGATAAGCCTAGTGGCATGTAGAATGTAACGACAGTCATAATACCAAGAATAATAGCTGACAACATCATGACTGGCCGGAACTTACCTTGCTTACCAATGTTCTTACGATTATCAATAAGAGTCCCAGCAATTGGATCCATAAATGCATCGAAAATCTTTGTAAATGCGAAGATACCGGCAACGGCACCGGCACCAATACCTGCGGCATCGGTCCAGAACTTAGTCAGGTATGCTTGACCTAAGTCAAACATGAAACCATTACCGAAGTCCCCAAACCCATAAGCAATCTTTTGCGTTACGGGAATTTGCTTACTATAGTTAGCATCGACCATCTTTTGCGGCATTGACGGCTCGCGGTGATGCCCTGTACTTGGATTGTCACTCATTATTTTTCACTCCCTTTTTCGGCTCTAAATGCACACGGTAACATTTTATCCGAAAAAAATATAAAATTTCAAACACCAAACAAACCAACGACTTAACAAGAATAATAATTTTTACGAAGCGCTTCGTTAAAATAGCAATAAATTATTTTTGTTAACGGTTTCATTGTAAGCCTTATCATATTTTTGTCAACGCTTTTTTTGAAACTAAATCCTAGTGGATCAACATTTTTACTAAAAAATAATTGCATATGTGATTAGCGTCACGATTGTTAAATCGGTTGTATTCTTATTCTAAAGCGGTTTTTACTGGGATGAATTTGTGCTTATATGTTACCGGTAACATTATTTAGTTTTACTATTTTTTTACTTTGAAATATTTAACTTAGTCGTCAGGACGAGGATGCTGGGATAATTATGGTAGAATGTTGTCAGGTTAATTTGGGAAGATTTGGTTGTTTTCCTTAGCTTTATATAGATTAAACGTGTTCCGGAACGCTGAAGCCTAACGGATAAGACATGATTGGAAATCAATTGCAAAAAACGCAATCGATTTCCAATCATGTCTTATCCCACGGCTTCAAATCGCGTTCCGTCACACTCTGAGGGGTTTTCCAATGGTAACAATTCGAGAAGTCGCAAAAATCGCTGGGGTTTCCATGACTACCGTGTCACGAGCCTTTAATCCTAAAGCGGTCATTAAAGAAGAAACACGCCAGCGAATATTTAAAATTGCTGACGACATTGGCTATGCACCAAACATCAGTGCCCGCGGTTTAGTCACAAACAAGAAGTTCGTGATTGGCGTCTTTCTTTCAAGTATTCATACTGATATGTCTACTTACCTATCAGATATCATAAGTAACATTCACGATTCTCTACCGGAAAACTACCTGTTATCGGTCGAGGGAATCGATCGTATTCAGAGCTTCGATCAAAAGGTTAAAAATCGATTTGATGGAATTTTGGTAGTTAGTCAATCTGCTGCTGATAACCAATTCATTTACAAGTTAAAAAATAATAACATTCCAATGGTCGTCGTCCTCCGTGCAATGGATAATCCAGAGATTGACAATATCTACGCAGACGATGAAAAAGGTATCCTAGATGCTATCAACTACATTGCTAGGCAAGGGCACAAACGAATTGGATTTATTGAAGGCCCACCCTCTTATGAAAACACAATTAAAAGACGACGTGGTGTTGAACTAGGATGTGTTGCCAACCATTTAAAACTGGTTGATGATGCAATCAAGATCGGTGATTTTGGTCCAATCACCGGTAAGAACTTAATGGAAGAAATTCTAGAACTGCCTAAGGAAATCAGGCCAACTTGTGTCGTCTGTGCTAATGATGATATGGCCATTGGTGCTTTTCGTGCTTGCTACGAAAAAGGCATTAAAATTCCTGAGGAAATGTCAATTACTGGTTTTGATGACAACAGTTATTCAAAATTGAGCACCCCCGCATTAACAACAATTTCTAATCCGATTCCTGAAATGGCCAGTTTAGGAATTAAACGGCTGATCTCAACAATTGAAAGTCCCAAAAAAGTTCGTCTGTTCCAGTCATTACCTACTAAGTTAATTATTAGAGAATCAGTGGCTAAAATTTAAATTTGTCAAAACACTAACAGTATAGTTAAAAGAGCAGTAAATCATTCTTATCTAGATGATCTACTACTCTTTTATTAGTTTCTAAACATTTGATATCTGTACCAACAAACAGAATATTTATGTTAACGTTAACATTATTTCAAAATATTTTCAGTTTTAAATCTCGTCGCATTTCAGTAACCGCTTACTATACTGGTGATATAGCCATTTATATTTGCCATAAGTTAGTGTTGCACTTCTAAAAATTATATGTTAATGTGTGTTTATCAAATTAATGTTAACGTTAACATTAATTTAGCATCTCTTACCCATTGCAATGGAGATTTTTTTTGAGATATTTTTGAAAGCGCTTTTCGAATTCTGCACGTAATTGATTTGTTCAATTAACTAAGGAGGAGTCGTCACATGGACGCCAGTTCAAAAAAAATTCGCCCAATTGGTAAAATATCGGCGGGTGAAAAGTTCGGGTTTGGATTAGGTGATATGGCTTGTAACCTAGTCTATGCCAGTATCTCTAGCTATCTTTTATTTTTCTATACCGATGTCTTCGGTATAAGTGCTGCAGCCGCAGCCTTAATGTTTCTGATTGTGCGATTTGTAGATGCATTTTCAGACCCCATCATGGGTTTCATCATTGATCACACAAATACAAGATTTGGTCGTTTCCGTCCATTCTTGCTCTATGGTGCTGTTCCATTTGCTGTTTTGGCTGTTCTTTGTTTTTCAAGTCCATCATTTCAGGGTGCAACTAAGTTAATTTATGCGTATGCCACCTATATCTTGTTGGATGTGTGCTATACATTTGTCAATGTGCCTTATGGTGCTTTAACTGCTGCTATGACCAATGATCAACAAGAATCCGTTAGTTTAACTACTTACCGGACATTCTTAGCAAATGTTGGTCAAGTTATCGTTGCATTTGGTGTTCCATTTTTAGCAGATGCAATGACAAAATCTGTTGGTCTTTCCAAAGCATGGCAGTTAACAATGGTCATCATGGGTACCATTGGTGGTGTACTATTGCTTATCTGTTTTGGTACAACTCATGAACGTGTAAAGACTCCACCTACACATTTAAAGATATCATTAAAAGATGTCTTCGCACAATTCAGAGTAAATCGTCCATTAGTTGTCCTATGTATCTTCTTCTTTGTTATCTATGGTGTTAAATCAATTGTTAGTTCAACTGGTATCTATTACGTTACCTACTATGTTGGCCGTGCTGATTTAGTTAAATGGTATTCACTGGCGGGTACATTACCAGCTTTAGCATTTATTCCTATTATTCCATGGTTAGCAAAAAAGATGACAAAATTTCAACTAATTATTGTATCCGTTGCTTGCGATATCATTGGTATGGCTGGATTATTCTTCTGCCAACCAAGTTGGATTGCTTTAATCTTTATTTCACGTGGAATTGCATCTGTTGGTAATGGGATGATCAGTGCATACATGTGGGCTCTTATTCCTGAAACCGTTGAATATGGTGAATGGAAAACTAACAAACGAATGGGCGGGATGATTTATGCCATTATTGGTTTCGTGTTTAAGTGTGGTACAGCTCTAGGCGGTATGATTCCAGGATTGGTATTATCCATGACTGGTTACGTTGAAGGTGTCCAACATCAAAGTGCTGGGGCCATTCACGGTATCGTGCTTGCAACCACAATTATTCCAATCATTATCTACTTCATCGCCATTATCTCAATGAAGTTCTACAACTTGGACAAGGATACTTATGCTAAGATTTCCGCTGAATTAAAGGCACGTAACGCTAAGGAATTAGATTCACAAGATTAATTTTGAAATATTTGTATATGAAAAGAGTGATTTCATGGTAAAAGTTGCTAACCCGGTTCTGCCAGGGTTCAACCCCGATCCATGCTTGTTCAGAGGAAAAGATGCTTATTATCTGTTAGTTTCAACGTTTGAATTCATGCCGGGAATCCGAGTTTATCAATCGAATGATCTAGCTAATTGGTCTTACCGCACTTCAATTCTTACTGATATTGATCTAACCGGTAATACCAGAGGTTGCTCGATTTGGGCTCCCTTTGCCGCTTACCATAATGGCAAGTACTATGTAATCTATACCGATGTCAAAAGCACTCGGGTCCCCTACAAAGATGTTAATAACTACATTATTACATCTGACAGTATCGATAGTCCTTGGAGCGAACCCAAGTACATTAATAGTTCAGGTTTCGATCCATCAATTTTCTTTGATGATGACGGTAAGATTTACTTTTTGAATGAGTACTGGGACTATCGCATGTCAACACATAACAAGTCTGCTGGGATTCTAATTCAGGAACTCTATCCGTCAACGCTTGATGTTAAAGGTGATCCTCAAGTCTTGTTTAATGGTACAGAGGCTAAAAAGACTGAAGCACCTGAAATATACAAGCATCACGGTTACTACTACCTGCTAACTGCGGAAGGCGGCACTGAAGCAGGCCACCAGGTAACAGTTGCTAGATCAAAAAATGTCACTGGGCCTTACGAACTTGATCCGCAAAACCCAATGTTAACTTCACGAGATAATCCAAAACTTCCACTGCAAAACGCTGGGCATGCCAGTATCGTCAGGGATGATAACGATAACTGGTACATGGCTCACCTCACAACACGTCCACTGAAAGACGATGTTACACTACTAGGACGTGAATCAGCCATCCAAAACGTCTATTGGACTGATGACGACTGGTTAAGATTGTCAAACGGCACTAATCAACCGGATGATTATTACACGGTTCCAATTGATACTGATGTCGTAGTTGAGCCCCACGATTTTCATGATGATTTTACTGACAGTAAGATCGACTTCAAGCACTGGAATACTCTCCGCAAGATGCCGACTGATGATTGGCTACAATTGACCGGTCATGGTGTGACACTCGCCGGTGGTCAATCACCACAGTCTGAATTCGACCAGCACCTGATTGCTAAACGTCAGACCGACTTTAATTTCAGCACCAGCGTAACGGTAGAATTTCAACCGACTAATTATATGCAGTTAGCGGGGTTAGGCCTTTATCTAGATATTGATAACTACCTGTTTCTAGCTATCACGCACGATGAAAAAGTGGGCCGTGCGATAACTTTAATTCAGGCAGTCAAGAGTGATTTCAAAATTTTGACCGAACCAATTGCGATTAGTGATGCGGCTATTAACATGCAAATTGACGTCACTGGTTTAAGCGGATCAGTTTCATTCACGGATGGCGATCAACATAAGATCGTTAATGATAACATTGATCTAAGCTTCCTATCTGGTGGCTTTACGGGTAACTTCATTGCACTAGATACAATTGATATGGGTCAGTTCAATAGAGCAAAGGCCACGTTTACGGACTTTGATTATAAAGCAAAATAAGTGTGCGGAGAAAACCGAGTAGTTCATGAGCATTAATGAAGTAATATTAATTATCCCTGGGCTTGGGATGATTGATATTACTGGGTTAAGCGGAATGAACTGGTTTTCGGAGCATAGCTAGACAAGCTTCAACCATAACACACCCAAAGTTTCAAACCTTCCAACAATCTAACACCGACGAAATCACCCAAGCAAAGTGGATATTGCTTGGGTGATTTTTTATAGTGATATTTTTAGATTGGTTTCATGCAGTTTAGCCGAAACGTGAAACAAGAGACTGACCCACATCCAATAAGCAGTAAAAGACTAAACCATCTCAAAAACCGAGACGATTTAGTCTTTTACTACTTATTGGAGACGGGTCAGGGCATCTCTTGTTTCACTCTAACTGCTTAATCTCCGCCCTCAATCGACTAACAGACCTAACACCGACAATGATCTTCACGACCTTACCATCTCTACGCACTAACATTGTTGGTAAACTCTTAATACCGTAATACCGAGCTACATAGGGATTTTGGTCCATGTCCATGTTGGCGAATTTAACCGTGCCATTCATTTCTTCCGCTAACTTACTAATGATTGGCGTCATCATTTGGCATGAACCACACCATGTTGCGTGAAAATTAGTGACCGTTAACCCAGTCCCAGTTTCGTCTGCAAAATTTTGATCTGTTACCTCAAGCACTGCCATGTGAACGCCACCCTTCAATTATGAACCAGTATAGCGCCATCTATGTAATCAGTCGAGGCTAAACAGTTGACCCATGCCAGTTCAACATGCCACCTTCGACATTCACAGTGTCAAAACCAAGTTGTGTTAACGTTATTTGTGCTTGGCTCGATCTGTGTCCGGAGCGACAGATCAAATAATACTTTTGATTATGATCTAGCTGTTGGTCCCACTTATCAATCTCACTCAACGGATGGTTCACCGCACCATCGATGTGCTGAACATTAAACTCAAATGTTTCTCGCACATCAATCAGATTAATTTGTGATTGCGCCAACAGTACTGCCAGTTGGTCAGTGCTGATTGATTCGGACATTTTATTTAACCGAATAAGGGGTATCAGCTAACGTTTGATTCAACTGATCAATGTTAGCATCCCCATCAAAGGTTGCTGACTTAGCATCTAAATCAACTTTCACATTTGACACAACTTGCCCTAATTTTTCTGTAACTGTATCCGCACAACCCTGACACATCATACCTTCAACTGCAACTTTGTTCATTTTATTCATCCTTTCGTTTTTCGAAACCTTAAATCGGTTCAACCTTAATGCATTCAACACAACGGTCACTGAACTGAAACCCATCGCCGCTGCAGCGATCATCGGGTTCAACAGCGGACCACCAAAAAGATACAAAACACCTAACGCAACAGGAATGCCCAACACATTATAAAAGAAAGCCCAAAACAGATTCTCTTTAATGTTAGTCATCGTCGCATGGCTGAGACGGTGTGCTGTCACCAGTGAACTTAAATCTGAGTTCATCAAAATGACTGAAGCCGAATCAACTGCCACATCAGTGCCGTTGCCAATGGCTACTCCGACATCCGCCTGCACTAGGGCAGGTGCGTCATTAATACCATCACCGACCATTGCGACCCGTGTGTTATCCGTTTGAATTTGTTGGATAGCAGCAGCCTTTTGATCGGGTAGCACATCACTAATCACGTCAGTAATACCAACTTGCTGGGCAATCGCCATCGCTGTGGCACGATTATCGCCCGTCAACATTACCACATTCAATCCCCGCTCTTTCAGCTGTAGCACAGCCTTTCGACTATCCTCTTTGACTGGATCAGCGACCGCAATCACGCCCATCAGTTCATGATCACTAGCTACATAAATCAAGGTTTGAGCTTGCACTGTTAAACGATCTGTTGTCGCAGATAATGATGAAACATCAACATTTTGTTCCGCCATCAGCTTCTGATTACCGGCAGCAATCACCTTATCATCAATCGTTCCGGTTAAACCAAACCCGGGACGCGTTTTGAAACCTTCAACCGGCAAACGTTGTTGATCATTTGCTTCAACAATTGCGGCTGCTAGGGGATGATCGGAGTAATATTCAAGACTAACCGCCAGCTGCAACACTGTTGACGTATCTTGATGATTCGTCTCAATTGAGGTGACACGTGGTTGACCTTCAGTAATTGTTCCCGTCTTATCCAATACAACGGTATTTACCTGAGTTAGCTGCTCCAATGCAGTACCGTTCTTAAAGAGCACACCATGCTGAGCACCCTTTCCCGTACCGACCATAATCGCAGTCGGCGTGGCAAGTCCTAGTGCACATGGACAAGCAATCACAAGAACAGATACAAAGATTGTCAGCGAGAAGGCCAGCGATTGACCACTGATCAACCAGGCAATAGCCCCTAATAATGCGATCGTCATAATTACAGGGACGAACACACCGGAAATACGATCGGCCAACCTCGCAATTGGTGCTTTGGAACCCTGCGCATCTGATACGAGCTTAACAATGTGAGCCAATGCCGTATCGCTACCCACATGTGTTGCTTCATAAGTTACTTGACCATTTTTGTTAATACTGCCACCAACCACCGGATCGCCGGTCATCTTTGTGACGGGCATACTTTCACCCGTCAGCATCGATTCATCAACCGTTGTTTGCCCGGTCAGAACTTTTCCATCAACAGGAATTGATTGGCCAGATTTAACCAGCACATGATCACCAACGTGAATGTCATTGACGTCGACGGTCGTAACATCCCCGCTATCACCGACAACTTCCGCAGTCGCCGGAATTAGTGTTAACAACGATGTCAAAGAATTGGTTGTTTTTTGTTTCGACAACGCTTCAATGTACTTACCCAACATGATCAAAGCTAAGATTGTGCCACTAGCCTCATAGTATAACGGTTGTTCCGCGCCACTGACTGCCATAATAACCGTGTTAACCACACTGTAAAGCCAAGCCGTCGCCGTCCCCACTAGCACCAGTGAATCCATATTTGGGTGTAAGTTGGCTAACGCCTTAGCACCGGCAATCAAATAACTACGACCTAACCAAATAATTGGTAAACTCAACAAGAGCTCCACACTGGCCATAGATAGCGTGTTGCGCCAATTAATCATCGGTAAATGCAGATCACTAGCCATAGCGACGTACATTAAGACGACCGCCACAACCAACGCACTAATCATTGATCGCTTCTGCTTGCCTAATTCAATCTGTTTTGCTTGTCGATCATGCTGATCACTCTCTTTGGTCAGTTCACCCGCCAATTCGGCACCATAACCAGCATTCACTACCGCCTGAATCACCTGTGCTGGTGTCACTGCTTGATTTTCGAATTCAATTTGCATCCGTTCAGACGCTAAATTAACGTTTGCTTCATCAATTCCTGGCAGTTTCCGAACTGCTTGTTCAATGGTTTGTGCACAACTAGCACATACCATTCCAGTAATTTTAAATTGTGCGTTCTCCATTCTCTCATCCCCGTCTAATTACAGTCGCACGTTTCATCCATGCCTTCAGGAAGGCAATCACACTTAACTGTTTCCGGTGCCGTCTTCTTCTTTTCAGTCAGCACAGCTTGTAAACTCTCAATATCAGATTGGCTGAGTTCCAAATGATCAATTAAGTTCACTAATGTTTGCCCGCGTTTCATCGCACACAGATGATCGAACAACTGTCGAGCTGTCACATCCATGGCCTTAATTTCTTCGACCGCAGCTGTGTACTTGAACTTGCGGTCCTCTTTTTCTGTGTTAAGTAATCCTTTTTGGACTAGTCGTCTTAGCAACGTTTTAATTGTTGAGTCAGACCAGTCACGCTTTTGCTGCATTAGACTAATTAATTCTCGACTGTAGACCGAGCCCTTCGTCCAAACGATTCTCATGAGTTCCCATTCTGCTGGCGTGATATCATCAATTTTTGTTTGTGTACTTGTGCTATCCATTTTCGTTATCCTCCGTTTACGGTTGTAACTGATAAGATCAATTTACACTCAACGTTTACATTTGTCAACTCAAAAATCGAAACATTACCATTCCAGTACGCACTTATTTAACCCACAACGTGAGTGAGCTATAATCGAGTTATTAATTTTATGAGGAGTTATATGTATGCAACCATACTTTAATAAAATGACCGCAGGCGGTTATCACGACATCGAAGTTGAGATTGAAGCACTAAAAGAAGATCGCCCTGCTAAAATTAAACAGCTACAAGAGGCACGCGCTCTTGGTGATCTTTCTGAAAACGCTGAGTACAGTGCGGCTAAACGAGATTTGCGTCATTTAGAAAGTCGCCTCCGATTTCTTAATAAACAGTTGCAGTATGCCCAAATTGTTAAGCCCAGTGCATCAGGCAAAATTGATATCGGTAAAAAAGTAACTATTGAGTTCTTAGATGACGAATTTCAAGAAACGTATACAATTGTTGGTAAGCAAGAAGCTGATCTCAAGAATAAGAAGCTTTCATTTGATTCACCACTAGGTCGTGCGCTTACCAACCACACCAAAAATGACGTTGTCTCAGTCACCGCGCCGGATGACCAATACAACGTCAAAATAATTAATGTTCAGATTTAGCTGCCAGTGACCGTCGTCTGCGAGGCTAAATCTTCCACAGTTTGAGCTGCCGAATTATCGTTCGCATACTGAACAATGTCTGACAGTGAGACACTCGCTAACGGACTCAGCGAGTTATCAGTGTACACCGTGGCTGCATCACTTGGAATAACGTAAAAATAGACCATCGATCCGTTAACTACGTATGAGTAGGTTTCATCTGACGACGAACTGCTGGTGGTCACATCATATCTATCATTACCACTGTCTTCATTAGATAAATTAATATTATTGGCAGTCTGAGTGGCTGTTAAACCGCCAGGTTGACCAGCGCTAACCATTCCTGGCCAAATACCATTTTGATCAGCATAGTAAGTAATTGCGGCAGCCGTTTGGGTCGCATTTAGTGTGCTTGCATCCAGCTGATCACCGGATTCAGATGATGAAGAGTCTGATTGATCACCACTGGAAGTTGATTCGTCACTAAAATCGTTACTGGAATTAGCGCCTTCCTTAATGTGGTGCACAGTGGCGGAATGCGATGAACTGGCCGAACCAACTTGGGTGTTCTTAATCGTCCGTCCCACAAAGTAAGCGATGGTAATTGCCAGTAATAAAATAATTAATGTTACTAAAACTACCCGCCACCGTCTTTTTTTCGGTGGTTTTTTATTTGGATTTGATCTTCTCGAAGGTGTTTCTTCTGATTCATTAATCTGCGTCAGTTGATACCCGCACTTTGGACAAAATTTAGGTTGACCGTTTAATTTCGCACCACATTTCGGGCAGAAATGAACGTCATTTTTCATGATGGAAAGCTCCCCACTTTTACAAAATCACATGAAGATTGTTTTTGTAATCGTATCACATCTTTGTTAAATTGCGACAATTTTGTCAAAAGATTAATGAATTCCAAATTTATGTATCAAAATATTCCAAATATAATTTTTTTAGGCTCGTTGCTAGACTGTTCTAGTAGGATGTGTTCATAATTATCAGTCGATTATTCGAAAATTTAACTATTGCTCAGGAGCAATAACGTGTTATACTAGAAAACGTCGCGAAAAGAGAAACACAACATGTTGTGTATTTTAAATCAGTAGCCACTATATATAGTACTGTATTGTGGCAAATACAATTTGTTAAGGGGAAAGAGCTATTATGATCAATTACTTTAAATTTTTGGGTCACCAGTTGAAAGGTTGGCCACAGCAGAATTATTACTTATTCTACTTCAGTCTTGGCTGTCAAATCATGACTTTAGTCGGAACGAAGATCACACCTTTAACAATTATTACCTTTATTGGAACCACTCTTGGTGTATTATGTGTTCTCGCTATCAATGCAGCTAAGTCAATTAATGGTTGGCTTGGTGTAATTTCAGCAATTTGCTTCATCATTACTGGCTTTGCGGCCAAGAACTACCTATCAATCGGCGAGCAGGTTGCCTACATGCTAACTTTGGACATTCCCGTGATCATCAGTGCCAACTGGAACGTCAACATGGCATCTAAAATTCGTAAGTTTACCGGCAGAAGCTGGTTAGTTGCGATCGTTGCTACAGCAGTCGTTTACGTTGTGTCCGGTTACCTGATTGGTGCCCTAACCGATGACCCTCGTCCTTGGATTGATGCCATCAGCTTTGCTATCTGCCTAACTGCCGGTGTTATTTGCTTCTTGCGTTTCAACAACCAATACGTTTGGTGGATTGCTTCCGGATTGGCACAAATGGTCCTGTGGTACATCTCGTTCCGTCAAGGATCAGCTACACTAGCAATGTTCATCAACAGTGCCGTATACCTTGCTAATGATGTGTTAGCATTCACTATTTCCCCTTGGTATAACAAGAAGGAACGTGCTCGTTTGATCTCTGAGGAAAACGAATATGCTGCTAATATGAGTAAAAATAATTCATTACAGCATTCATCAATTTAAATCAATAATATGTATTTGGGTTGCTCGTGTAGAGCAACTCTTTTTTGTTACTTAGATATCTAGATCATGGCTACTGCCAAAGTTACTGTGACTCTTAATTGCCTTATTCAGTAAAATCACCATGACCAATGCTATCAGTGCATAGACAGCCGCGCCAAACCCAATATTGTGGACACCGGCCATATCAACCATCGTTGATGAAGTCGCTGATCCTAATGAAATACCAAAATTAAAGAAGATTGAGTTCAACGATGACGCCAGCACAATTGATTGTGGATAATCTTGCTCCGCAACGTTCAAAAAATGTAATTGAATTGGCGAATTGAGCATTGATGTAATTAGACTGAGCACTAATAACACCAGTAGTCCTGGAATTTGCAGATGAAGTGTAAATGGCAAAACCGCTAAAAGAATAATTTCTGCGACATACACTCCGGGCATCTTTCTTAGCCCACCGTGTGAGGCAATTTGGCCAGATAATTGATTGCTGAAAATGCTCATTAATCCTAGTAAAAATAGTAGCCAATTAAGTGAATTCAAACTAAAGCCCAATTCTGTGGTTAACAGCGGTCTGATGTATGTGTAATACCCGTACATCGTTGCTGCACCAAATAAAACCAAAATGACTCCCAGATATATGCGAGAATCCTTCATTAAAGTTAATTGATTACGCATTGAGCCACTAACTTGTTTTATATCTCGTGGTAACAGGAGGAAAAGCAAAACGAGTGTGATCACACTGATCACCGTGACAATCAAGAACGCATTTCGCCAGCCATACGCAGTACTAATCGCAGTACCGATTGGCACACCAAAAACCGATGCAATACTAAACCCTGAAAAGATCCACGAAATTAACGCTGGTCGTTTTTCACGGGGAGCCACACTGCTCGCAAACGTCATGATTAAAGAAATAATGGAACCAGCCAAGGCCGCCGTTAGCATCCGCGCCAAAATCAGTGTGAAATAGTTGGGCGCTAATCCCGTTGCGGTATTACCGATTAAAAAGATCACCATTAAGACCATCAGCGTTTTGAACCGATTGAAGTTATTGGTAAACATTGTAATTAATGGCGTACTAATCGCATAAACGGTCGCGAAAATAGTCACCAAATAACCAACAATGGCAATGGAAACATTGAATTGGTGGGCAATATCGGAGATAATCCCGATCATAATAAACTCGTTGCAACCGAGCATAAAGGCCGTAAGAACAAAAACAATTGATTGTAGACGATACTTATTCATGAGCACTCCTCTCGTCATGGCGTTTGATAACGCGATTTAATGTAATAGCAAAAATTAACGTCAGTGCGGCATACACTGCGGCTTCCAATGGTAACTTGTCCAGGCCAATCACATCAACCAGTGCTGAAGAGGTGGCCGAACCTAGTGAAATACCAAAGTTAAAGAAGATTGAACTTAACGACGATGCTAATACCAGAGCTTGTGGATAGTCGCGTTCACCGACCGATAGAAAGTGGATTTGCATTGGTGCACTCTGAAGTGTATTGGTTGTGCCGAGAATCATTAAGAACACCAACCCAAGCCATTTGATACCCATCGTTAGTGGCATAATAACTAGCATAATCACAATGCTGACATAAACCCATGGAATACTTTTAAGACCGGCATGATTTGCTAATTGACCAGATAATTGGTTACCAATAATATTCATAATGCCAATTAAGAACAGTAACCAATTCAGACTATCAACACTAAATCCAAGTCCAGTGGTAAGTAAGGGCCTGATATAAGTGTAATATCCATACAACGTAGCGGCGGAAAACAAGACCGTGATGACACTAATATAGATTCGTGGATCCTTTAATAGCACCAGCTGCTTTAGCATCGTACTTCTAACTTGTGGCACCTGTCTTGGTAATAGCCACGCAAGCAATACATAGGTGATGATTGTAATTCCTGAAATAATGATAAATGTATACCGCCAGCCATAACTTGTACTAATCGTCGTTCCCAGTGGCACCCCAATAACTGAAGCGATGCTAAATCCGGAATAGATCCACGACACCAACATTGCCCGTTTGTGGCGAGGCGCAATTGAATTAGCAAACGTCATGATTAATGAGATAATCGAACCGGCAACCGCCGCAGTAATCACTCGTGAAACCACCAGTGCAAAATAATTTGGTGCAAAGCCACTAAACGTATTACCAATAAAAAACACCGCCATCAACACCATCAGTGTTTTATATCGGTTAAATCGACTGGAATAGACGGTTATCACAGGCGTACAAATGGCATACACCGTCGCAAAAACGGTAACCAAGTAACCGACTGTCGCAATGGAAACGTTGAACTGATTGGCGATATCCGATAGTACCCCAACAACCATGAATTCGTTACAGCCCAACATAAAAGCCACCAAAACAAAGACGGTGGCCTGTAAACGATACTTATTCATTTAGCCCCTCCCCCTTTCGAACATGAAACTTCCTATAACATCCTACTACATTTAGATCCCAGCTGATAGCAATAACATAAAATTATGAGGCAAAATTTTGTGAAAGCGGATAGAAGATTCTAATAATTTAATCTAGCTCTCATTTTATTCGTTTACTCGCGTATAAATATGGTTATAATGAGTTTGTAGCAATTATATAAGAGAGATTTAAAGGAGAAGGATTATGGAATCAAGTTATTCGGTGAAACGCGTGATCATCCCCGCCATGCTGGTGGCGGTGACCGTTGCTATTTCACGTATGTTTATTATTCCGGTACCAATGACTCACGGATATATCAATCTGTGTGATGCCGGCATTGCTATTGCAGCTATCCTATACGGGAAACGGGATGGCCTGATTGTGGGCGGCTTATCAGGATTCTTACTTGACCTGATATCCGGTTACGCCAACTATATGTTTTTTTCACTCATTGTCCACGGACTTGAGGGATTCATTTTCGGTTGGTTAGGTTACAATAAGAGTCGCAAGATGCAAATCTTAGCCATGGTACTGGGTGCCGCCTTCATGGTATTTGGGTATTTTGTCACAGACAGCATTTTATACAAAATTCCAACTGGGTTAGCCGGTGTACCAATGAACATCGTTCAAGGAATCGTTGGCGTTGTAATTGGTTTACCACTGGGATTACGACTAAAAAAGACTTTAAAATTATAATTTTAGATTTACGTTAACGCCCGCAAGGCTATCTGGATGTGAACTGTATTACAGTCCCCAGCTAGATAGTCTTGTTTTCATGATTTCACCAAAGGAGCGAGATGATATGTCTCACCAACAAACATCACCATTTATGGTGGCACAGGACTTGTCGGCAGTCAGCACCCTTTCAATGGGTGTCTCAGTACCAATTTTGTCGGCCTTCGGTCAGCCCCTAGCCATCTTACCGACCAGTCTAT
This sequence comes from Paucilactobacillus suebicus DSM 5007 = KCTC 3549, assembly GCF_001434475.1. Taxonomy (GTDB): domain Bacteria; phylum Bacillota; class Bacilli; order Lactobacillales; family Lactobacillaceae; genus Paucilactobacillus; species Paucilactobacillus suebicus. The sequence goes on from NZ_AZGF01000008.1 coordinate 64,136, forward strand.
TGTCGACACAAACCGAAGAATTTGGTACACCTGCTAAAATAGAATTATCCGACTTTTTACCTCGTGCTTTACAGCATTGGCAAGAACAACAGATCCAGATTAGTGGTGCACTGACTGGTTATTTAGGTTCTAACCGCATCATTGACCAATTAGCTGAGGTAATTACACGACATCCCCGTAACCTAATAGTTGTTGACCCAGTAATGGGTGATCAAGGATCCCTGTACCCGCAGTTGCCATCTGATTATCCTGAGCACATGCGCAAATTCATCAGAGCTGCCGATGTGATCGTCCCTAATTTGACCGAAGCGCAGTTTTTGACTGGGTTGTCCACAAACCAAATCAACACTGTAGATCAAATACTGCCATTGTTAAATGCCCTTCAAAAATTACTCAAACCGCAGGCACACGCTGTTATTACTGGCATTGTACTTTCAAACAAAGTGGGCTGTGCTTGGATCAACGATAACGGTCAAGTTCAATTCGTTGGTAGGCCAATCTTATCAGGTCACTTCTACGGTAGCGGAGACGTATTTGCATCATTACTAACTGGCTACTTGCTAAATGAAGAACCTCTGCCACAGGCGATCAGGTTAGCCACGAGCAGAACCTTTATCGCACTTCAAGAAACCAGTCAATCTGACATTCCACGTAAATTTGGTATTCGTTTAACCAAATTAATTAATGATATTGCTTCATATACATCTAGAGATTAATTTGAGTTAACGCATCTTGGTACGCAGCAAACGTTGTGTCGTCAAAGCACACCATTGTCACTTCAGTTACAGTCTTTGCTGTCTCCAAAAAATCACGAAGCGTTTCTGTCGCAATTTTCGCTGCTTGTGACAAAGGAAAGTGAAAAACACCGGTACTAATTGATGGGAAAGCCACCGTATGACAGTTGTTTTGTTCCGCAAGTGTCAAACTATTAAAGTAAGAATTGTGTAATAACTGTGCTTCGTTTTGATTTCCGCCATGCCAAATTGGTCCTGGAGTATGTATCACATATTTAGCCGGCAGCCGAAAACCAGCCGTGATTTTTGCTTCGCCAGTCTGCGCACCGTGCAATTTCATCGTTGCAGCCAGTAGCTCTGGTCCCGCGGCTCGATGAATCGCCCCATCAACGCCTCCACCTCCTAATAAGGTAGTGTTTGCTGCATTCACGATTGCGTCCACGTGCATGGTGGTGATGTCACCTTTAATTACCTTAATATTCGTCATTAAAATCGTCTCCTTTACCGTTCTAATTGTATTCTAACTTGGTATCGTTTACATGTAGATTTCCCAATTTTTACCTTGTTTCCGTATTTTTTCGGTGGTAACATTCAGTTATAAATTAAATCGCAATTGCCTATATAATGCCGCAATACGGGCGGTAAGTTTCTACCCAAAACCGTAAACTTTGGACTATAAGCAAACTGAGTTGGACTCTTTTTGCCTATGCATTAATGCAGGCAAAAGAGTCCTTTTTATTTTCAGACAATTGCACCTAGGAGGATTATTTTGAAAGCTGCTGTAACTCTTAGTGCGACTCATTCACAAGCACAGGCTAAATCTCGTGAGGTATCAACATGGAAAGCCATCATTTTAGGGATTCAACACCTATTGGCGATGTATTCTGGTGATATCTTAGTACCATTATTAATTGGTGGTGCACTTCACTTTAATTCTGCCCAAATGACCTATTTAGTTTCAGCAGATATCTTCATGTGTGGCATTGCAACACTGCTACAACTGCGCACCACCCCATTAACGGGGATTGGTCTACCGGTTGTTTTAGGCTGTGCTGTCCAGGCAGTGTCACCATTAGAATCAATTGGTGGCACACTGGGGATTACTTACATGTATGGTGCGATTATTTGTGCCGGCATCTTTGTATTCCTGATTGCCGGATTATTTGCTCGAATTAAAAATCTTTTTCCACCAGTTGTGACTGGTTCTCTAATTACTGTCATTGGTTTTACACTAGTACCAGTTGGCTTTCAAAATCTTGGTGGCGGCGATGTAACTGCCAAATCATTTGGTAGTGTTTCCAACCTAGCCATCGGTTTTATTACCATTTTGATTATTATTGCTGTTAACGCATTTGCCAAGGGGTTCATTAAATCTATCGCCATTCTGATTGGAATCGTAGCTGGTTCATTAATTGCCGGAGCAATGGGAATTGTTTCATTAAACCCAGTGGCGCAGGCTTCATGGTTCCACCTACCGCAATTCTTCTACTTTGGCGTACCAACTTTCAACACGTCTTCAATCGTGACAATGATGCTAGTTTCAATCACCACCATGATTGAATCAACTGGGGTATACTTTGCGCTCAGTGACGTGACCGGGATGAAGTTAAAAACTAATGACTTGAAGCGTGGTTACCGTGCTGAAGGAATTGCCGCCGTTTTAGGTGGTTTGTTCAACACCTTCCCATACTCAACTTTTTCACAAAATGTCGGAGTACTGAAATTATCTGGTGTTAAAACTCGTAAGCCTGTCTATTTCGCCGCCTTCTTCCTTGTTTTACTAGGACTCTTACCCAAGTTTGCGGCCATTGCCACGATTATTCCTTCAGCTGTCCTGGGAGGTGCAATGATCGTCATGTTTGGTATGGTCGGTGTTCAAGGCATTCAGATCTTGAAGAAGGTTGACTTCTCCAAGAACAGCAACTTAATGGTTGCTTCGATGTCGATTGGTTTGGGACTCGGTGTCACCGTTTATCCTCAAATCTTCCAGCACTTGTCTACAGAATGGCAGTTAATGTTGAGCAACGGCGTGGTTGTTGGTAGCGTAACAGCCGTAATACTTAATTTGATTTTAAATCACGATTCATTTAAGAAGAACACCGCAAAACAAGAAGCTACTGAATAATCTTTCTAATTATTAATGTACGCACTTTATCAAAAAAAACGTTCGAACCTTAACAATTCGAACGTTTTTTTATTAAGCAGCCTGTCTTTTAGCCCTTCGTGCACTCCAATATCGGTACGTCACAATCAACAGTGCCACCACCGAAATTAAGGCACCGACAATAAATGAAATGGAAAAGGCCTTCACAAAAGATGATCCCAATGCTGGTGTAATATGCTGCACTCCTGGCAATTGTGCAAATAGCATCACTGACGCAGCACTAATACCAATAGTCATTCCGAAAGTTCGTGCAAATGAATTGAACGAACCAGCTACGCCAGACAAACTCTTATCAACCGTGCCCATTGTAATTGCATTGTTTGGTGATAGAAACATTGCCATTCCCACCCCGTTAGCAATAATTGGTATCAAAATACTGAGTAAACTGGCGTTCTGTGAGTAGGTAGCATACCCTAATTGAGACAGCAACAAGACGATTAAGCCAAACATAGTCAATAAATTTCGATTCATACGATCAGCCAAATAACCAGTAATTGGCGTCACAAGAATCATTGCAGCCGGCTGACCAATCATAATCAGCCCACTCGCAAACGCTGAATAGCCGTCAAAACTTTGCAGATAGAATGGCAATAAAATGTTTGAAATTGCATTGACTAAATTAACCAAAAACAGCGCACTGATCGACACCAAAAAAGCTTCATTGCGCGCAATGGATGGATCAATCCACGGGCTTTTTGACAAATCATCCTGTACAAATGCGAATATCGTAATCACTAGGCCAACCATCAGAACGCCCAACCCCATCAAATAATTATGATTAGCAGCCGTAAAAAACGAACTACTTAAAAAGAAAATAATTACGCCGATGGTGAATAAGATTTGCCCAGTCCAATTAGCGACTTTCAACTGTGATTTAATATTTTGCCACGATTCTTTAGGAATTGGTAATGCTTTGCACCCAAATAGCAGTACAACCAACCCAATCGGTACGTTTAATAGAAAAATCCAACGCCATGAAAGTACCGACAGCACAAAGCCACCGACTGCTGGTCCTGAGATGGCTCCTGCAGATATAAACACTGAGATCATCGACAATGCTTCTGCCCGATGCTGGTCATCAAACGATTCAGTCACAATTCCCATTGAATTGGCCATAATCATCGCAATGCCAATTGACTGGACAACACGGCCACAAATCAAAACAGTAAAGTTTGGCGCAAATCCGTTAATTGCGGACCCAATTAGGAAAATACTGCCACCGTTAATAAAAACGTAGTCCTTTGAAAACAGATCACCCATATGACCGAATAACACCAACAGACAGGTTGTACCAATCAGACCGGCCTGCACAACCCATGTCGACATACTATTAGAAATATTCAAATCTAACGAAATTTTAGGTAATGCCAAATTGATGCTTGATCCAGCTAAGCTAGTCAAAAAAGAAAATAATCCCAAGACAATTAAAGTTCGGGTACTCCCCTTATGTGTCTCTGCTTTCATTTTGATCCCCCCAATTAGTAGAATGCAGATAACTACGGGATAATATTCAAAGATATGCAGGAACTTTCATTCCTGCAACATCTTTTCGGCTTAATCATTACAAATTAATCGAGAGGTGACGTTCAATTATGTTTACCAGATATTAACGCGCTTATCTGGATCCATATACATCTTATCGCCGGGTTTGATATTAAACTCAGAGTAGAAATCAGCCAAGTTTTGTACCTGAACATTGGCACGTAGCTTAGCAGGCGCATGCACATCAATCGAAAGTAATAACTGCATGTACTGTGTTGTAGCTTTCATACGCCAAATTGTTGCCCAGTTAATGAAGAATCCACGAATATCAACATCGTCTTCAGACTTGGCAGCTTCGAGTGCACAACTTAAGCCACCACCATCAGCAATATTTTCCGACACAGTGAGTTTACCATTTACTTTTTGGTCAGCGAACTCGATCCCATCAAACTCATCAATCATTTTCTGTGACAATTGTTTAAATTGAGCATAATCCTCGTCCGTCCACCAGTTGTTCAAGTTACCATATTCGTCAAACAATGAACCGTTATTATCAAACGCATGTGAAATTTCGTGTGCAATTACCGCACCAATACCACCGTAATTTTGACTGCTACCCTGCTTAAGACTGTAGAACGGCGCCTGTAAAATGGCGGCAGGGAACACGATAATATTTTTAAATGGGTGATAGTACGCATTAACGGTTGCCGCACTCATTTCCCAGCGATCACGATCGACTGGTTGGTTCCACTTACCAAACATATCCTCAGTCATCACGCGAGTCATGTTGATCGCGTTATCAAGTAAGGTTTGCGATTCATCAACGTGTAATTTGGCATATAGTGGATCAATCTTGTCAGGATAACCAACTTGGATGCCTAACTTGTTGAGCTTCACGATTGCCTTATCGCGGGTGGCTTTACTCAACCATGTATTGTTGGCCAATCGATTTTGGTAAACACTGATCATTTTTTCGACCATGCCACGAACATCAGCCTTAGCTGTCTCACCAAAATACTTACGTCCGTAGTAATCACCGACAACTTGACCAAACATTCCCATTGCTAGGTAATAAGCAAACTTCTTTTGTTTCTTAGGTGCTTTACTACCAGATAGTGCCCGACTATATTCACCAGAAATCACACGCAAATCATCAGTTAAGTAACTACTCAAGCCATAAACAGTCTTGACGATCATCCAGCTCTTAAATGCGGCAAAATGATCATCACTCATCACTTCGTCAAAAGCATCGACAAACTTAGGCTCCATCACAATCAATTTTTCAGGCTTGGCACCAACTAGTTCTTGAATAACAGCGCCAAGATCTAACTGCTGACTGTGGGCTGTAAATTCATCAAAGGTCTGTGGATTATACATTTTGCTATAATCAGCGGATTCTTCAGCACTCTTCACGTGTGGCACTAGTAGCCGATCAAATGTCAGTGTATCGTCAATCAGCTGCTTAGTCTTAGCGTCATCATAACCCATTGCATTCAGCAACTTGGTCATCATCGAACTAAATATCTTTAATAATGTATCTGCCTGTGGGTTACCATCAGCGTAATACGTCTTATCTGGCAGGATTAAATTTGGTGCTGCGATAAACAGGGCATTAATTTGTGCATTCTTCATATCAGCATCAATATCAAATCCGAGTGGGCTTGGCAATCCAGCTAGTAGCCATTCACTCCAGTGCTGTTGAAAATCAGCATACGAATTCATTTGTTCGATTGGAGCAACCAACTTTTTCAGTGGCGCAGTCTGTTCTTGATCACGACGGTCAAAATCGCGTGCCAGACGATAGTACTTTAAAAATTCTTGTAACAATGGGGTTTGTGCATCAATTTTGCCATCTAATTCGTCAAAATCACCCATTAATTGTTTATCAATTTCATCGACAAGGTCGTTAAAACCACCAGTCGCGGGCTTATCATCGGGAATCTTGGCCGTTTTTATCCAGTCACCGTTCACCGCCTCATATAGATCATCTTTAATCAATGCTTCGTTAATTGCCATTACTGATCCTCCAATCCTAATTTTCCTCCTAATTATACCTTTTACGGCGTACTTTTGACATTATTTGCTCATTTGACCATTCATCGTTTTAGCGTAAAATAATCACCATCAGTTACGTAACTGAATACATAGAAGGAGTGATCATATGTCACAAATTGCAACGGTTAAAGGAATGAGATGCGCTCGTTGTAAAATGCGCGTTCACCATACTTTATCGAATTTAGATGGTGTGGAAGATGTGAGCGTTGATCTTCAAAACGGTAAGGCTACAATTACTGGGACTAATTTAACTAAAGAGCGATTAAATGCCGCATTTGATGGAACCAAATTTTCAATTACCGCTGTTACTGAAGAATAGTGACTCGGCGCTGGTAAGTTTTAGTTAACCCAGTTATAGTTATGTATATAAAAAGTGAAGACTGCTGTCACAGTCTCCACAAGTTCGCAAGCTCTAGTTACAGTACGTATGAGGATAGCTAACCTTTATGGTTGGCTTTTTTTATTGTCTCAAACACTACAATTCTGATTACCTATGAAATATTTCGCCACTGTTTAATCGATCCAAATAATCCTGCGTCACTTTATGTTGTTTAAAGTAATACTCACGATCCCGTTTATCAAACCTGCGCACCACTTTAGCTGGATTACCATAGGCTAATGAGTTCTCTGGGATATCTTTGGTAACGACGGCACCGCCACCAATTACAACGTTATCGCCAATGGTGACATCCGGTAAGATAGTGACACCTGCGCCGATCCACACATTATTGCCAACCCTAACGGGATAAGCGTATTCTGCTCCTGTTTTAAGTCGTAAATCTGGATCTAGTGCATGTCCTGCCGTGTAAATACCAACATTGGGGGCAATCAACACGTTATCACCAAACTCAATTGGTGCAGCGTCTAGCAAAGTTAAATTATTATTGGAGAAGAAGTTTTCTCCAAGTTTAACGTTAAAACCGTAATCGGTCGCAAATGGAATTTCAACGAAATAGTTGCTTTCCACTTTGCCAAATAACTCTTTGATAATTTCTTTGCGACGATCTAGTTCACGGTAATTTAAATGATTATATTCAAATAACAGATCACGAGCCTTCATCCGAATATCAAATAGTTCTTGTGTTTGATGATATAACTCACCATTAATCATCTTGTTTAATTGGTCATGTTCTTCTGACACGGTTAATACTTCCCTTCACCTTAGTTATCTAATCGCTTTCATTACTGATCATTTTCTCATAGATTTAGGGTGATGGTAAATATTTATTGAAATTTATTTTTTGGTTGTACGGATGAATTTGATTAATAATATTTAAGTTATCAGTATCTACTCTAAAAACGTCACAAACCTACTCTTCCACACGTACTCGTAATGCTTATACAATATATCTAAAGGAATCAACTCATTTCCAGTTTCAACAGTTGAGACAGTTCCATGGGTCATGAAAATTTTATATCCAAGATCGAACGCCACTTTGGTAGTATCAACACAAAAAGGGACTTCTGCTTCACAAATTTCTAGTTCATTAATATTTAGGTTTTTCAACAGATACTCAAGCTGAGTTTTATAAAATGCATCTGGATGGGTTTTTCTTCTGACTGCTGATTACGTGCAAAAACAAACTGATCTCTATCGTATAACAGACAAATCCCCTTATGGCCGAAGTTCAGGCCATAAGGAGATTTGTCTGTTATACCACGAGATCAACCCGTTTGTTTTTGCACTACTCTACATTTAAAATCCACATAAATCCAATAAACACAAAGAACAAAGCATACATAATTGGGTGTACTTCCTTACCGCGCTTTGCTGCAATCATTGTGATTGGGTAGACGATAACGCCTAATGCTAGGCCATCTGAAATACTATATGTTAATGGCATTCCCAATACAATCAAGAATGATGGAATGGCAATTTCCATTTCACCCCAGTTGATGTGCTTGAGCGATTGTGCCATCAATACACCAACAATAATCAAAGCTGGTGCCGTTACTTGGTCCGTGACGACCGTTAATAATGGTGAGAAGAACATCCCTAAAATGAAGAACAATCCAGTTGTTACAGCCGTGATTCCTGAACGACCACCAACCGCAATTCCGGCTGATGATTCAACGTAGGCCCCAACTGGTGATGTTCCCAAGACTGAGCCAACCAACATGGCAGTTGAATCTGACATAAGAGCTTTGCCGACACGTGGCATCTTGTTATCCTTCATGAAGCCCGCTTGTTGAGCCAAGCCAACTAGAGTACCGGCCGTATCAAAGAACGTTACCAGTAAGAAGGTCAGCACAACGACCCATAATTGGACAGTATTAATGTCACCAATATGGCTGATACCAACACCAAATGTTGGCTTTAAACTTGGTGCACCTGAAATAATTGAACTTGGCATTTTAATTAAACCAGTTACCAGGCCAAGGATTGAGGTTAAGAACATCCCAATGAAAATTCCACCAGGAATACGACGGACCATCAGAATTGAAGTCACAATTAAGCCAAAAATGGTGAGCCAAGTGGTACCAACTGATAATGACCCCAGTCCAACAACCGTTGACTTATTAGCAACAATTAAGCCTCCATCATTTAAACCAAGAAAGGCGATAAATAAGCCAATTCCGGCAGAAATGGCATATTTTAAATCACTTGGAATAGCATCAATGATCAATTCACGAAGTTTAAAAATCGTGATCAATAAGAAAATAAGTGACGCGACAACAACGCCTGCCAAAGCTGTTTGCCACGGCACTTTCATACCGATAACAACCGAATAAGCAAAAAATGCGTTAATTCCTAGTGCAGGGGCGGTGGCGATTGGGTAACGGGCCAACACACCCATCAAAATACAGCCGAGGGCACTTGCCAAAGCAGTTGCAGTGAACACTGCGCCCTTATTCATTCCGGCGGCGCCTAGCACGCTGGGGTTGACGAACAAGATATAAGCCATTGAAATAAAAGTGGTAAAGCCGGCCAATATTTCCCGCTTGAACGTCGTATGTAATTCATTTAATTGGAAATACTTTGTAATTGATGACATGAAGTTTCCATTCCTCTCTTAAATATACGAACGAAATCACGTAAGCTATCTTATAATATTCGTTATTGAATGTAAAGAGTAAAAATGGAATTAAAACGCTTACGTCAATAATAGACCGTTAAACATGATTATCGATAATAAAAAAGCTCACACTCCGGTATTTCAAAACCGTTGTATGAGTTGGATTAATCAAATGATGATAGCAGCTCTCTTTTAGCTGCTGGTGTTAGCCATTCATCGTGTGCCACGATAAACTGACGAATGTCTTTATACTGTGTAAAATCACGTTTACCCTTAATTAATCCAGCGGTCTGTAGCTTACGTGCCCAAACAACATCACTGGTTTTAATCAAGTCACTAAACAAATGATTTTCTTGTGTATCCCAATTCTCGGACAACAAGCGAATAGCCCGCTGATATGAAACATCATGTACCATCACTGACTGCATATCAGCTGGCGATAAATAAGTTTGTGTCATTTTAATCCTCCTGTGATTGCTTGATAATTCGGATCATCTTGAAGTGAAACGACCCGTTGATTAACATTTTCAACTGACAACTCACTGCGTTGTGTTGTTAGCACCCAAAGCACGTTCGTGAAGTGGTAAGGCTCGATTTTAGACTCGCCCCAGCCATCGGTCAGCACAATCGCTAGCGTGTCGTTATTAGTAGCATGCTGTTGGTGTAGAAAATTAAAAATACTTTGAAAACTGGTACCGCCACCACCGATTCGTTCAAAACGAATTTGGCTGTACTGCTTAACTTCATAAGCATCATCCCCATGAACCACGGTATCAAAACTATAAACCGTTAATTTTGCTTCGTATACCTTCATAATGTCGCGAATTTGGTTAAGTAAGTAACTAATCTCACGTTGTCCCATTGAACCAGAATTGTCCACAAACACTTCAACATTAACAACCATATTAGTGATCTGTCCGGGTAAATCCATTCGTACCGGCTGTCGACGATTAAATCGTGCATACGAATTCTTTTTGCCTAATGGAATGGTACCCAAGGATTTTTTAAACAGTTGTCGCCAATTTAATCTTGGTTCATCATTGACCTGTTCCAGTTGTTCGCGAACTTTGCCAGGTAACAGTCCCCTTTGCTTGTCTGGGGTATTCTTCCAGGCACTATCAAGCATTTGTTTTAAGTTGGCAACTTGTTGACTCTCATTTTGTTGATCACTATCAGTCTGCCATCCATCATGTGAATCTGTATGCACATTCTGACTTGGACTATTGCTAATCTGTTGCCTGTCAGTATCCGCTTGTCGATCTAACTTAGTTGATTCATCACTATCAGACCGGTCATCATTGTTCAATTTGCCATGCTCAATAATTGTTAGATAGCGTTGTGAATCTTCACGAGTTGGTAATTTATCATCAAGCAAAGGCTGCAATTTTTCCAAGGTCATCGTGCCCACAGGTGCAGATGACAAGTATTGATTAACCGCTACGTCTGTCGCAATGGACACGTTATTTTGATGCGAGTAGTTACGATAACGGATTGGGTGCTGCCAGACAATGTGCAAAACTTCGTGTTTTAATAAGTTGGGTAGTTCATCACTCAATTTAAGTTTACTTAATTCGTGTGGATTAATGACTAACTCCAGTGAATTATTCCGCCACTTCAATCCCATAATTGCCGATATTTCATAACTATAACGGCGCGGCAATTGCAGCAACACCTCACCATAAAGACGCTCATTTTGTAATAAATCGACCACTGACTCACTCATGATTTGTTCGGCCAATTTACCAGCCGTTACCGGGTCAGATCCAGTTTCTCTGAGTTGCGTCATTAAATGTTGAAAATTTTGCTGATTCACTACGCATTCTCCCCTGCATCATTGCGTGTTGCGATCACCGCTAGATAACGATACAAACGAGCCACAGCTGACTCATCGTTTCCTGTTTGTTGGATTTGGTCGTACATTGATTCTAAAATATCGTGCTGATGTTCAATCTGACCAGCTGCTAAAACTACCGAGTACTGACCGTCATAACTCAACTCCTGCAGTAATTCCACAAAACGAGATGCGTTTTGTTCTTCGGCTAACGAATATTCGCCAGTTTGCGCAATGCATTGCTTCAGTAGACGTTGCTTGCGTAGTTCATCTGCTTTGCTAAACTGTTCCTTAACTTCCTCAAAATCATCGCCTTCAAAAATAGTGGCAACACTTAACTGATTATTTTGTTCCTGAATAAAACTATTGAATGCAATACCAACATTTTGTCCAAGATCGCCCTGCAATAAGTCTAACTGAATTGACGCCCGTGACGCCTCGTCTAACTCGTCCAGCTGAGTTAAATTATCTGAAACCCGTTGCCAAGCCCGCGGTGTTGGATACAGATCATCTCCATGTTGTGCTGGGTGCAACATCTCTGGTTGTTCTTGAATGTAGCCTTGAACAAGTGAATGAATATTGCCGTTACCGGCCCACTCCAACCAATCGTTAACATCAACACGCATCACTAACCGCACAGTTCGATCCTTGATTGCCGCATCACCGGCAGTGACACCATAATTAGAATCTTCAAATCCAGCCATGGTACTGTCCGGGTTTTCAGCAATGACAATGTGAACTTGTTCAGGCAACTTCAGAGAATTAATTTCACGTTGCAACACTAGGTTCATTAGTTCACTCTGAACGGCCTGCGTACCACGGTTAAATTCATCTAGAAACCAGATGATCGGTTGAGCTGGATTATTCTCCGCATATTTAATAATATCAACTAACGTCTGCGAATAACCAAACTGGACGTTTGCCAGCGTCCCATAATCACGCGTTTTAACGAATGACTCATCAGTTAATGGTGGTACCGGAATTGCCAAGTCTCCTTTTTCAGATAAACTAACGACCGTGGTAAATAGATGAGCACCTATCGCATCGGCGACATTACCGACCAATGCAGATTTACCAATGCCGGCCTCACCAACAATGTTTGGTACATTACCCGCCCGAATAACTAGTGGCACGGCGGTAAGCAATGATTGATATGAAAGTGACATATTTTTCTTCCTTTACTAATAGCAATATTTCTTTTACGTTAACACGATTGATAATAAATGCAATTAAGAATTGTTGCGAATGAATTGTTTATATACGTAATCCGCGGTAAAATACCGTAAATCATAATTTACATAGGAGGTAATCCGATGTTTGACGAAATTGGTAAAACTATCTTTGAAAATGAAATTGTGGCTACTGCCAGTGATTTCAATATGGGCATTGAAGTCGAGATGCACCGCGTCGATACCACCGGGCACCTCAGCAACCGTCCTTACCCAAAGGCTGTTGGTAACCAGCGCAAAAATAAGTACATAAAAAATGATTTCTTACAAATGCAGACAGAAATTATCACGCCAACGACCGCCCATTCCAGTGACGCCATGAACTATCTCATGCAACTAAATGACACCCTCAGAAACGCACTTGCCCCTGATGAAATTCTCTGGCCCCTCAGCATGCCACCAGTCTTGCCAAAGGACAAACACGAAATTGCGATTTCAGACGTTGATCCTGACAAAAAGGCCTACTATGAACAGTGGGCTAAAATCCACGGTATGACTTCAGGTATTCCTACTGGCGTTCACCTTAATATTAGCATTAATGACCAGGTGATTGATACATTATGGCATGCCGCTCAACAACATGCTCACCCTGACAAAGCGGCTTACATTAACCACCTATATGAAAAAATTGTTCAAGGCATTGTTTCATACGAATGGCTAATCACTTACCTATTCGGTAACAGTCCAATTGCGGAAAAGAATTTTTTTGACGACGATACGGCACCGACATCTTCAGTTCGCAGTATTCGTGAATCTCATTTTGGTCTCGGTAATAACCTAAAAGGTGACTATTCATCTGTGGCTAACTACATTGATAAGATCGAAGCTGGTATCGATAGTGGTGAATTGCTTAATGAAGCTGAATTCCATGGCAGTGTGCGGTTTAAGAAGAGCGATGCTTCTATTAAAGAAGCCCTTAACTCTGGCGTCGACTACATCGAATTGAGAATGTTGGACCTCGATCCGGGGACTGCCGTGGGCGTGCGAACTTCCACGATTCGTTTTATCCGTATGATGATGACTTATTTCTTGTTTGCACCGGCACTAACTAGTCCTGACAAAATGCAGGCCAAATTGGCTCAGGGCATGGCAATGAACGAAACCGTGGCGCTCGAAAATCCTAAAGAAAAGACCATTTACCAACGTGAAGGGCAAGAATTAATGGATCAACTTCAAGACTTCGGTGCCACCATTCACTGGGGGCCAGAATACCAGGAAGTATTGGATCTAATGCAAGATCGTCTCGACAATGTCAATCTGACACCAGGCGCTATTTTGTGCGACAACATTAAGAACCATTCGCTCACGCTGTACGCATTGCAAATGGGTGCTCGTTACCAACGACGTGCGCATAAAAACCCAACACCTTTCACTGGCTTTGAGAAGCAACCAGATATGCCAGAAAACGAACTGAGACATAAACTATTTGATAAATCTGAGGAACCACAAATTAAAACAGATTCTAAACAAAAATAATTGAATTTCGTCTTAAAATTAGTATCCTATTATAGTTCGTGTATACGAACTTTTACTCATGAACCTTCTCCCAAGGGTTCGGAAGCCTTACCATGTTGGTGGGGCTTTTTTTATTTATCAACTGGCTGATCAAAGTATGTTTAAAAATGATGTAATTTCTTATCTTCTGATCTGAAACGCGTTTCGAAACACTGAGATTCATATAATAAGAGGCTTCGAGAACTCAATCGCATAACCCGCGATTAAATTTTTGGATATTTTCAATTTTTGCTTTAACTATTCTTTTCTTCTCTCTGATCTGAAACGCGTTCCGAAACACTGAGATTCATATAATAAGAGGCTTCGAGAACTCAATCGCATAACCCGCGATTAAATTCTCGAAGCCTCTTATTATACAATCTCAACCCGTGTTTCTCCACGCTCTAGTTTCTACCAGCCACTCCAACTTCTCCCATCTATCTCACCCTGTGCCTGATCAATGCGTTTTTGTTGTTCTATCATCACCTTTTCAAGCACTGCATAAAACGCCTGATCCGGGTAGTTATCCGCATGTTGCTGAAGTTGACTTACTGCTTGGTTAATCCAATCCGTTGTTGCCATTTTTATCTTCACCTGCGTTTTTTATCATCGATAAGGTCCACTGTAAATCCTTGAGTTCGTCTTGACCACTTTCTAACTGATCATACAATGATTGCACCATAATGATGTCATATTCGTTATCAAGCTTATTCATCTTATTCTTCAATTGCGCCAAGAACCACTTTGTTTGGCCGCTAAAATCTTGAAAGTCTGAATTCGTGGCGTACTGCTGATAGTCAGTCAGTAACTGCTCATGCTGTTCTTCGGTTTGATAGCCAAACTGATGCACAACAAAGGGAGCCAGATACTTCATTTTAACTTTTTTAGTCATCGCTTCGAATGGTCGCAAAATTTCTGACATCGTGAACTGTTCAGGTTTACCTGCACCGAAATCATCGCCAGCACTCGCCGTTGTCACCACCAGTCCCAACTCACGGTCTTCCATGACAAATTCTGGTGCTAAGGCGAAAGTGTCGCCAAATACATCATCAATCCACTTTTTCATCAGTGCTGGTGCACTGTACCAGTAAAGCGGAAACTGTAAAATAATCCGATCATTACTAATCAACAGTTGGCGTTCCTCTTTTACGTCAAACTGTGGTTCGATCGGATGCCACGTTACGTTGTCTAAGTTAGCTAGACTATCCCTAAAAAATGTCTGGGTTACTGACTCGTTGCGCTGTGGGTGTGCCACAATGATTAGAGTCTTCATTAGTTATCACCTTTCCAGGATAAACTCAATCTGCCCTTTACGGGTGGCAAAGTTAATCCCCAGAATTTCCTGTCCCAAGATTTTTTCATACTCTTCCAAAACATCATCCGGCAGTGGAGTGTGTACCGTTAATGCATCGACCAATTCATCCACCGAATAAGTATCGTTAATATTAACAAAAATATTAATACTATTAATAACGTCTCTTAATAAATCAGTCAGTAAAGCATTCGGTTTCCCAGCTTCATCAGTGACAACCACCTGTGAATTCCTGATATGACGGTGATTAACATTGATTAACTTTAACATCGTAAACACGGTATACATTAAATTCCACCCCACTCGCTTAGTTGGTATGAATTCTACCACTCCTAGGTTTATTTTTCACCGTCAACCTGTTCAAGCAATGATAGGCCGTTTTTTAATAATTCATCACTGATCGTCTCAGACGTGAATCGCTGCAGCGGCACTTCGCTGTGCCGATCCTTGAAAGCCATTTTTTCAACCTTAATCACCGCCACTAGCAAATCATTTTCAGTTAAGAATAACTGACCTAAGTGTTTAAATTTCCCCTTAGTGTGTTTGCCAGTTCGCCACACATGAAACTTGGCTTCGCCGTGCGCATCTTGTTTAAAGTAATAATTACCTGAATTGTCCATTTCAACTGGTAAGCCCGTGTAGCGATGAACTTCGTATTTTGCGTTTTTTGCCATTTTGATGTTTGCTCCCTGAAAATAAAAAAGCTGGAAGTTTTTTCCCGGCTCTTTTCGTGTTTTGATATCTTGTTTGATTAAACGTGCAAAAAAGAGCAGATGCCTGCTGTGTAAGCCGGAAATAACAATACTCCAAGTTCGGGAGTACCGTTATTTCCGGCTTACACTCTGGCATCTAACCGCTCTTTTTTACACTCTTGTTTGTTCTTCCGACACAATCGCCTTGGTCACCTGATATAGATAACCCTCTTGCAGTGCCTTGGCCCAACTGCCGGCGTCTACTTGTTCTGCCGTCACTATTAAGGAAAGCATTGCCTTGTACAGCGGCATTTCTTTTACCAACATTACCTGTCCGATTGTTAAGTGATTCATTTTTACTCGAATATGGTAGTGCCGCAGCGTCTTCTTGTACCGCGGATCAAAATCTGAACTTTCCTTGAATTCACGAATAAATTGCAACATTTGCTCATCATACTTTGGATAACCCATCTGTAAAATACCGTCTTCGCCATCCATTGACGTCCACGGGATTTCACGATTACGCATACTCTTAAAATAATCGACATACTTTGCTAAGTCCATTTGATCACCGCCTATCTCACCATTCATCTTAATAGATTTAGTATTAAAAGTCACCCAATCAGCAACAAAAAATTCTCACTGTTTTTATGATAAGTGATATTATGACGTTAAATCGTCAATCTGGAGATGATAACATGTGCACAAGTTTGACAATTAACGCTGACAACAATCATTTAATGTTTGGTCGCACCATGGATTTCCCTACCAAAACACCGTGGCAATTAACGTACCTACCAACTCAATACCATTTTCGTTCCGTCACGGGCGGTCAAGTCTTTACCTCACGACACGTAATCCTTGGAGGAATGCGACAAACACACGGGCATTATCTCATTGGCGACGGTATTAACGACGCTGGTCTAACCGTGGCTGAACTATATTTTCCCGTCGAGGCAACGTACTACGATGCCCCAGTTGCAGGAAAAATCAACTTATCACCACAAGACTTCACAACCTGGTTACTGGCGCAGCATGCTAGTGTTGCGGAAATCACAGCTGAACTATCACAAGTGGCCCTCATTGGTGTTCAATGGTACGATCTCGAGGCCATTTATCCATTTCACTGGGTCCTAGCAGACAAAACTGGGTCATATTTGATTGAACCAACTGGTCAACAACTGACCGTTCGAAAAAATCCTGTTGGGGTGCTGACCAACACGCCCAACTTTGATCGACAAATTGCTAATCTCAATCAATTTTTAAATTTAAATGATGCAAATTGGGGTGGCGCCACGCAGACCAAGGTGAAACAGTTTAACGGTGAAATTCCTAATCGAACCATCCCCACCGATCGCTTCATCAAAACCAGCATTTGGAAGTACCGTGACGCACCAACAAATCTGAGTCAACGAGATATCATTCAGTTTTTACACACGGTCAAGATTGACAAGCACAACGATCGCCATGATTATACACATTACTATGGCGTCATCGATACAGCGACCCAAGAATACTGGTTTCAAGGAGTCAACGATCCTACTACCACTAAAGTCTCCATTAAAGACCTCGCTGGTGAACCGACTCGAACCTTCGCAAAGGAGTAAAGGATATTATGACAAAAGCAATTACGGCAGCACAAATGAAACATTATGATCAATACACCATCAATACTATCGGTATTCCTTCAATGGTACTGATGGAACGCGCATCGTTAGCCTTGCGCGACGAAATTCTAAAGCAGTATCCGCAAGCTCAAAATATTACTATTGTGGCCGGATCTGGCAATAATGGTGGTGACGGTTTATGTGTCGCTCGCTTACTTCAAATTGCTGGCAAGCATACCACAGTGATCGAAGCCGGTAATCCAAATCATTTTTCTGAGGAACACCGCGCACAAGCTAAAACCTGTGATTATTATCGTATTCCACAGCTCACCACGCTTGATACTATCGACAGCGCGGACTTACTTGTCGATGCTATATTTGGCATTGGTATTGACCGGGAAGTTCGTGATCCATACGCATCAATCATCAATCAAATGAACGCAGCTAGTGCTCCAATCATTGCCGTGGACGTACCATCTGGAATTAACACCGATACTGGTGAGGTGCTCGGTACCGCCATTAAAGCCGACACAACGGTTACTTTTACCTTTAACAAAATTGGTTTAACAACAAAAAACGGCCAGCAATATGCTGGTCGCATCGTCGTCGCAGATGATATGGGCACCTACGCTACAGATTAATTAAATTCATTAGTTTTGCAGCTGCTGTATTTGCCTTACGTCTTTCAATTTGACGATTAAGACGCGTAATTGCACTGTCGGCCACGAAGACGTCGTCGTTTTGGCGAAGCATCTTCCAGGTTGACATAATCAGTAGCACGCAGACAATTACTAGCGGAAGACCAGCAATTGAACTAATCACTTGAACTGTCTTGAACCCACCAACGAACACAATCCCAAATGAAAAGATCATGAAGATTGCCATCCAGACTAAACGGTTAAATAGGCTGGGTTGTTGTCCAGGTTCTAATTTGCCGCTGGCAAATGATGAAACAACAAATGCTGATGAAGATATTGTCGTTGCAAGAAAAATAAAGCTTGAACCAGCGTAGATGATCAACATCAGATACTTCATTGGTAAGGTAGCAATAATCGTAGCAATCACGACCGCTTGTCCCTGGGTGTTCAAGATATGAATCAGGTTAATTGCACCACTTTGTTGCAGATACATTGAGTAGCCACCTAAAATAGCATAGAAACTCATGCAACCTAAAGCACCAAAGCCGAGCATGCCAAAGATCACTTGACGAATTGTACGGCCACGCGAAATGCGGGCAATGAATAGTCCCATGAATGGCATGTATGTCATCCACCATCCCCAGTAAAAGATTGTTTCCTGGTTAACCGTATTTGAAGCACCACTGGCGACTGAAGCAGTACCAGTACTCATCGCCGCAAATTTGGTGACTAATAATGCTAAACTGTGACCCTCCATCTTCAAGATATACATTGTTGGGCCAACTAATAACACAATTGCTAAAAAGGCAATCGCCGTCCAAATGTGTGCTGAACTTAGTCGATCAATACCACCCTTGATTCCCTTAAGCATCGTTAACGTAAAAATGGCAAACAGAACAACAAACATACCTAATTTTAACCAGATACTATCAGAGATACCCAGAAGCTGGGCAATAATTTTTGACAACACTGGAATTTCCATACCGACGGATGATCCAATTCCGCCCATAATCCCGATCACCACAAGATAATCGATTAATTTACGTAAGAACGCCTTATATGGCTGATCACCATCTAGCATTGGAATTGCGGCACTAATTCTCATCACATGGACATCTTTGACGTACATCATATAGCCAATTACAACTGCGGCCGATGCAAACATCATCCACGCCATTGGGCCCCAATCAAACTGTCCAAGCATGTGAGCATTTTGATAATTAGCAGCGGACATCGGCTTAGCACCAAATAATGGCTGTTGCACGTAACGAAGCGGATCGACCATGCTAAGCATCAAAATACTGGCATCAATGGCAGTTGCGAAAACCATGCTACCCCATTGGAAAGTACTGTAAGCCGGCTTATCGTTGGTTTTACCTAACTTTACTCGGCCAAAGTGACTTAATCCGATATACAAAAAGAATACAAAGTTAACAATATAAATCCCGAAGTACAGCCATCCTAATTTGGCACTGATGACGTTCATCAATCCACTTAAGGTTGTCTTTAATCCTGATCCACCGGCAATCAAGGCCACGGATACTAATAAAAACAATGCAGCTGTTGGCACAAACATCTTCTTATCGATATTTTGCTTTCTTAAAATAAAAAATTCCTCCAATTTCTCTCTACACAAAAAAGCACACTGACACAGTTGATCCACTAGGGATATCTGCACAGCGTGCTTTTGCTTGCCATCTTATACAAATACTCATGAATTCGCTCAATTTTTGATTGAATTAATCGCCGGGGATCACATCCCCATTTTCATCCAGATGATGGATAATTCTAGCCGGGTTGCCAGCAATCACCACGTCGTCACCAAATGATTTAGTAACAACGGAGCCTGCACCGACAACAACTCGGTCACCAAGCGTCACACCCGGTAAGATCGTGACGTGGCCACCCATCCAGACGCTATTGCCGACAGAAATCGGCTTACCTAGCTCTACATCGGCATCCCGTTTTTTTGCGGATAACGGATGAACAGGAGTATAAAACCCAACATCCGGTCCGATGTAGCAATGCGATCCAATCGTAATTGGACAAGTATCAAGTAACGTTAAGTGATAATTAGCGTAGAAATGGTCGCCAATATGAATATTGAAACCATAGTCAAACTCAAGCCCACCTTCAACGAAGAAGTCTTTTCCAGTTTGGGCAAATAGTTCTTTGACCTTTTGATTACGTTGTTCATTATCATCCAGCTGGTTAATACCAATCAGTTTATGTCGAATGAACGTTCGTCGCTCAATTAACTCAGGATCAAACTGCTGGTACGGTTCGCCATCTGTCATTTTCTCTCTTTGCGTTTTCATAATGGTATTAGAGTAACACTTATTAGTCACTTTGTTAAAAGAACGCCGAGAAATCGGCGTTTTTAGTCATATTTTAGATTTTTGGAAAGCGGATACATTGTTATAAGACTAACGATTAAAAATTTTTAAAATTAATTTTTTTATTTTTTTCTAAAATGACCATTTTTGCCGTCATTTCAATGTTCAAGGATGTTAACCATTAATTGATTTACTCGATTATTTTAGATACTCTATTACTAGGAAATTTAAATTTGGAGGACACTCATGTATAACTTTAAGGGAGCAATTATTATTATTGCTCTGGTCGTGATCATTTATTTACTCGACTACTTTTTACCAAAATGGTTTGGCTTTATTCCTAGCCTTGCCTTTTTGATTTATATGATCTGGATCATGATCGGACACGGAAACGGAAGTATTGTTGGATCAATTATTGTGATTATTATTGGCGAGATGATATTGGTTGGAATGTGGTCTGGGGCTGTTAGAAGTCGTGAACGTAGGCGGAAGTAGCGTCTTTTTTTACTGGGATTTTTCTGATAAGCTTCGATTGATTTGTTCATGGTCACTATTTTGGGATCACTTTCTGGCTATTGATAAAAAGCACAGATGCACCCTAAAATAAGCAACACTCTTATCGATCACCAAACCCGTGATCAATAAGAGTGTTGCTTATTTTAAATGCATCTAACCGTGCTTTTTATCGCTCTACTTTTTGGCCATCTTAACCTCATAATGTCTCAAAATTCTTGAAATTGCGAAAGTCAAAATGAAGTATAGGATCATGGTGATCACAATTGGAATGACCCCACGATAGGTATCCGCTTGGACAATCTTTAGTTGATAAATCATGTCAGAAACCCCAATGATAGAGACAATTGATGTTTCCTTGATTAAAGAGACAAACTCATTACCCAGTGCTGGCCAGATATTCTTTAGTGCTTGTGGCAAAATTACTGAGAACATCGTGTCATGCGAGTTCAGCCCTAGACTACGAGCGGCTTCATCCTGGCCCTTATCAACAGACAAAATACCACCACGAATCACTTCACAGACATATGCACCACTGTTCAACGATACCGCAATAATCCCGGAAACAACCGCCGGAATATTGACAATCACGCCTAAACCAAAGTAAACAAACAAAATCTGAACCATTAGTGGAGTACCACGAACGAATTCGACGTAAGCAGTCGCAATCCATCTAAGTACTTTAATTTTCTTAGCTAAACGCATAAATGCGAGAATGACACCAAGAATGAACCCACAAATAACTGAAATTGCACTAATTCCAATTGTGTATTCAACACCAATGGCAAAGTAGTGCCAGTAGTGCCACATTGATGTGTTATTAGTGTTGACCTTCATGTAGGATCCTGCTTTTTTCAGGTAACCTGGTATTAAGTTTTCCTTCTTAATTTCAGCAATCGACGTGTTGATTTGATTACGCAGTGATGTAGATCCCTTTTGTACTGCCACAACATCATTTGTCTGCGATGAACCTAGATTAAATTTTCCGTTAATTGCGACCACATTTTTATCGTTTGAAGCATACGCTTTAGCCGTTGGCTCATCAACTACCACACCATCAACTTTGTGTGATTTAAGGGCAATTACTAAGTCAGAAACTTGGTCCATTCCTTTAACCTTGGCATCCTTCACCTGATCCTTAGCCAAATTATATGGTAACGATCCGGTTTGCGCACCTAACGTCTTGTTGGCAAATGAATTACGACTCGTGTAGACGCCCTTATCGGTCTTGTTAATTAAAATATACTGACCCGCCTTGTAATACGAATTTGAAAAATCGACACTCTTAGCTCGCTTGGCTGTTGGGTTAACACCTGAAATAACCATGTCAACCTTGCCAGACTCTAGCGCAACTAATAATGAATCAAATGACATCTTTTTAATGACCAACTTAACGCCCATGTCTTTGGCAATTTTACGAGCGATTTGAATATCCATCCCCACTACCTTGCCATTTGAGGTAAATTCATAAGGTGGATAATCTGGACTCGTGCCAAGCACAATTTCTCCCTTGGCTTTAATTCTAGCCAGTGAATCATCACTGCTAGTTGTTACTGCACTGCTGGAAGTACTGGAACTACCACTAGTGCTTGATGATGATTGTGAACTGACACTGCTCGAACTGCTGCTGTTCTGCGCAGCACTCACAGAAGTTGTCAATGCTGGCATAATCATCATCAGGCTCAGCAAGCTCAGCGCTAATAACTTACAAAATTTTTTCATAAAATCGTCTCCTATAACAAATTAACCGATTTAGTATACAATACAACTGTATAAATATTCAATGAATCAGATGATTTTTCATTTGATTCTCATACTTCATTCGTTACTTTGTTGTGAGTTAAGAAACAGTTAATAATTCAGTTAACATTTCATTAATAGCCGATCGATATACTGAAGTCATCAACTTAAGGAGGAAACATCATGGAAAATGTCATCGAGCTGCATAACGTTACCAAGAAATTTGGTAAACAGACTGCGCTTAACCATGTCAATTTAACGATTCAACGTGGTGATATTTATGGATTAATCGGTCGAAACGGCGCTGGCAAAACAACCATTTTAAAATCGATCGTAAAATTAATTCAACCAAGTGCCGGCGAAATTGTTTTATTTGGTCAATCAGACGGTACCGAATATTTTAAGCAGTTGAAACGAACAGGCAGTGTCATCGAAACTCCTGTCGCTAATGCACAACTCACGGCTCGCCAAAATCTAAAATACTACTGTAAAATGAAGGGCATCGTTGATAAAAATGCCGTTGACGAAGCATTAAAATTCGTTGGACTTGAGGATACCGGAAAAAAGAAGTTTAAAAATTTTTCTTTGGGAATGAAACAAAAATTAGGTTTAGCCGTAGCGATGCTCAATAAACCGGATTTATTAATTTTGGATGAACCAATCAATGGACTAGATCCAATTGCCATTGCGGAATTTCGTAATTTACTGATTAAGCTTAATCAAACTCAAAAAATGACGATCCTGATTTCTAGCCACATTCTGGAGGAGCTCTATCAAATGGCAACCCGTTTCGGTATTATCAACAACGGTGAAATTATTAAAGAAGTCACCAAAGAGGAATTTGAAGAACAAAGCAAAGCCTACATCAAATTGGAAATAGGCGAAGCTAGTGATGCTACCGCTGTATTACATCAAATCGGGATTGATAATTTTAAAGTTATTGACGCCCACACTATTAACATTTACGACATTCATGCTAGCAACAATGAAATTGTTAAGGCAATGGTGACCGCTCAAATTGAGGTGCAAACGATCGTTAAACAACACATTAACCTCGAAAACTACTTTAAATCGATTATTGAATCTGGAGGTGAACAAGATGCTTAACATGGCACGAGCAGATTTTTACCGCCTTTTTCGCTCTAAGGGCCTTTATATTACGGAAGTCGTTCTTATTTTCATTGTGCTAATTTCTATTTTTAACAAAACAGTTGGCTTAATTCTTGGTAATTCTGGCTCACTATCAACATTTCAGGCCGCTAATAATGGGCACTACTGGAATGCGGTTCACGCTACTAACGCCATGACTAGTATGACCAGCCTGTTAATTTACATTATTTTGCCGTTATTTATTATGACAATTGGTTTTGAATTTTCACGTAAAATTTACAAGAACCCACTCAGCAGTGGTATGACCCGTTTAAACTATTTTATTTCTAAATATTGTGTATTTATTGTCATCACAATTCTGCAATTCATTTTCTATTACGCTGCCATTTTCTTAATTGCTGGTTTTAAAAATGGCTTTGGTCACATTAATGGTCATTTTTTTACCAAACTATTTGAAACTGTTGGCACTCAAATTTTAGAAGTAAGTGCCATTTTTTCGATTGCGGTGCTTGCGTTATACTTAACGTTTTCAACTATTGCCTCAGTCATCACCACAATTATCTTTCCCGTCTGTATCAGTGTATTAGGTGCGGTGTTTGAAAAACAACACTGGCTTCAAAACCTGAATTTCCAAAACCGAATTGATTCTGCCTACTATACTAATTACTCGACTGCACACCTCCACACAATGCTAACTTACTCATTTGGTTTTATATTTGTCTGCTTGCTTTTAGCTTATCTGACATTTAGAAAGCGCGATCTATAAAAGAACTATCATGAACCAAAATTTTAATTTCAAAAATATAAGGCACTCTCATTTAAAATCCCGAATTTGGATTTTAGTTGAGAGTGCCTTACGTGGTCATTTATCGTGCATTTAGGTTAGACATGCGTTTGTTAAAAAATTAAAACTTTGTTCTAACCTCACTTTTCTAATGTCAGTCTGATTTCAAATGATAAATCTTGCGTTTTAATATCCGCATTACCGTTCAATAATTTTGCTAGTTGAGAAATAATGTATAATCCCAGTCCCGCATTTTGCGTTTTACCAGCTAAATCTTCGGTGTAAAACCGATCAACTAAATTTTGTGGGTTTTTAATTGGTTTGTCCAGACTGTTTTCTACGTCCAATACAAGTTGAGTTTCCACAATCTTTAAAGTGACTTTTGCATCACGATAACCATGATCCAACACATTACCTAAAACATTCTGCACAATGCACTCAAATGAAATTTTATCTATTTGCCATATTACATCTGGTTGAATATCCAGCTCTAATTTTATGTGATGTGCATTCAAGGCATCGTACATTTTCAAAGCCGCCTGCTGCAGTATCTCCGACACATTGAGTGATTCAAGATTAATTTGAATGCGATTTTCAATTAACCGATTATAAAGCAACAATAAATCAAGATTTTCCGTCAGGCTGACTAGATTACTATTCACTTGTTCCAACTGCTCGCGATCTTCAACTTTAAGCTGGCCATTTTTCAATAACATTTGAGTATATCCACTTGAGACAGCCAGTGGAGTCCGTAAATCGTGAGAAATATTATGAATCGCCAAATCTAGTTGGTTCTTTGATTGCACATAGTTTTGCGCTGATTGCTGGTGTTTATCAATCAATTGGTTAATTTCACGGGTTAATTCCACCACCTCACGATTACGTGAGTGAAGTTGAAGGTGTCCATTCGTTGTTTGCCGATTAATAAACCGCATTTGTTGATTCAATCTACGGATGTCTAGAATTACGTAACTCAGGTAACCGACCATAATTATCACAACTACCGCCAAGACAGTTAAAAGAATGATCATGCAAGTCGCACCCCAATTCCCCAAATGGTTTCAATATATTGCTCATCAGCATCTACCTGACTAATTTTGTTTCGCAGATTACTAATATGCACATTAATTGTATTTTCATCCCCATAGTATTCGTCTTACCAAACAATCTCGTATAACTGTTTCTTGGTAAAAATCTGCTGAGGATTTTTGAATAACAATGCTAAAATATCAAATTCCTTTTTCTTTAATTGAATTTTCTTTGGGCCATTCTCAATTTCATATTCATCTGGCAATAACTGAATATTTTTGTACTGCATGATCGAGGTCTGCGAACTATCATGATGATTGCGTAATTGAACCGTAATTCGTGCTAGTAACTCATTGATGTTGAACGGCTTAGTCACGTAATCATCCGCTCCATTCATTAACAGTTCGGCAACTTCACTTGAGTCATCAAGCGCAGTCAGCATAATTACAGGTACATCGCTATCTTTTCTAATATCGTTCAAAACCTCATCGCCGTTTTTTCCTGGTAGCATTCGATCTAGTAATATCAGATCTACTCTGTGTTGAGAAAATAATAGTTCACCCTCTGTACCTGAGAAGGCCTGAATTACCAAATAATTCTGTTGTAGCATGCTAAGCAGCATTTGTTGCATATCATTATTGTCTTCTACTACTAGAATGGTTTGCATTGTTAATCTCCTAAAAGAGTGTGAAAGATTGCGCCCGGATACTGTTCTCTAAGGGCCGTAAGCTTATTAGTTGCGCTTTTTGCAACTGGTGCGTTTACGGTCCAGAAAATGAGCATCTGCAAGTTTTTACACATTTAGTCTAAAGTGCCTAAAAAATGGTTTGTTAGCTTCATTCATCGTGCTTATTATAGCATTTTGAACTTTTTTTGTATGAGACGCCTGCATGAGAATCAGGCACATATCCTAAAGTCCCTGCCTTTTCTCGGCAATCTAGTCGAAACGTGGTCAATAAGTCAGCCCCAGCCATGTAAGAAAATCATCCAAACATTCCAAGCCCTGCTTTTTCTGGCAGTCTTGCCGAAACGTGGTCAGTAAGCCAGGTCCTGCCATGTAGGAAAATCATCCTAACATCCCAAGCCTGCTTTTTCTGGCGGTCTTGCCGAAACGTGGTCAGTAAGCCAGGTCCTGCCATGTAAGTGAATTAGGCACATATCCCCAAAACCGGGATACGTGCCTAATTCACTTACATAACTGGACCTAAACAGCTTACTGACCACTCTTTTTTAGTCCGGCCTCTTATTCAAATTAGCCAACTGACCAGCAAATTCTTTTCTGAAGATGTCGACATCCTTGGCCGCCTCACTCGCTACCTTGTAGTCGGCACTTTCACCGTGTTCACCGAGATCTAGGCCGAGTTTTTCTTCTCTTGCCGAAACACGCATTGGCACGAAGACTTTCATGATGACGACAATGATGCTTACCATGATTGCTACAAAAATAATGGTAAATGCCGTGATAATTAGCTGAATGCCAAACTGATGAAACCCGCCACCGTAGAACATTCCGTTGTGAGCAACTGCTGAATTAACACTCTTTGTTGCAAACAATCCAGTTGCCAGACTACCAACGATCCCGCTGACACCATGGCATCCAAATGCATCCAACGTATCATCAACGTGGATTCGTGGCTTTATATAATTTACGAAGAAATAACTTGTACATGTACCAGCAATGCCAATCCAAAACGCACCGGCACCAGTTACATAACCACAAGCAGGTGTAATTGCAACAAGTCCACATAACGTTCCATTACATACACCAACCATCGATGGTTTGCCAGTCCTGATAACATCGATTGCTAGCCAAGTCATCATTGCACTAGCCGTGGCAATCGTAGTGGTAAATGTCGCTTGAACAGCAACATTCGAAACACCAAACGCACTACCAGCATTAAATCCATACCAACCAATCCACAAAATCGTCGTTCCAAGTAACACCCAAGGCAGATTGTAGTGAACCGGTTCTTTATCTTCCACACGATGTCCAAGAAAGATCGATAGTACTAACGCAGTGATCCCGGCATCAATATGAACAACCGTGCCACCAGCAAAATCCAAAGCACCCATTTTATAAAAGATCCCGTCTGGACTCCATACCAAGTGAACCATTGGATAATAAATAAAGATTGACCAGAAAATAACAAAGAGAAATAAAAATTTAAACTTCATTCTACCGACAATCGCACCAACAAACAAAGCGGGCGTGATAATAGCAAACATCATTTCAAACAGTGAATACAAACCATTTGGAATTTTAGTGGTCGACATCGTTAGTGCCGTCATATCAAAGTGTCGCAGGAAAACTTGTTTCAATCCGCCAATCACTCCGAAGTGATCACCACTAAATGAAAGTGAATAACCAACTAAGAACCACAAAACAACCGCTAGGCCGCAAATAAAGAATACTGAAAGCATTGTATTAACAACATTTCTTTTTGATACAAGACCACCGTAGAAAAACGCTAATCCCGGAGTCATAAATAAGACCAAAATTGTTGATAAAATCATAAATGATGTGTTGGCTAAATTCATATATCCCTCTCCCTTATGCTGATAGATTTACTCTATGTCATAAAACATAACATCATCATTTGCGATGGTCAATGGTATTTTAGTAATTAATTCAAAAAATCCACTAAAAGTTAGTGTAACCGTCTCAACAATGTTATAAAACATAACATTAACTTAGTAGAAACAGTATTTTCGGCCTTATTCATAACAAAAAAAATAGAGGCAATCATGCTTCTATTTACAATCTTTACATCAATATTGACTTCAGGTGTTTTAAATCTTCATTTGCAGTTGTCGCCATTTTAGGAAAACGACGCACGTATGAAGGATGATACAGTGCCACAATTGGGTACTGACGTTGTGACCATTCATACTTTTTACCATTCCATACCCTAATTGCTGAATTAAAAAGTTGACCATGCACATCCCCAATTTTTACTGATGTACCAACTAGTCGTTGTAATCCAGTATTTCCCAGTGGAATTAGTAAATCATGGTTCACTGGTAACTGCCCTAATTCAAAATCAAGTAAGGGTGCAAATGCCTGCTCTTCTTTTTTGGTTGGTTTGCGGTCACTTTTACGACCATTTCTTTCATTGAACGGCCTGCTTCTGACGGCACCGGTTAAATAAATTTGATCACGTGTAACATCCAACTTTGCCAACCATTCGTTTAGTGTCTTACCAGCCGGCCCCATGAATCCGTGACCGGTTTGAGCCTCCACACGTCCAGGAGCCTCGCTGACAATTGTAAATTGCGGTGTCAGTGATCCTTCGCCAGGCACAAAGCCTTCCAATTTGTCGTTTGCATCAATCATATTTTTAGTTTTTTCAATCATTGAATTCGTTAAGAAAGTTGTCATTGTAATCTCTCCTTAGAATAAATGCGGAATCACATGCGTAGTTGTTTGCACGATTGAAAATATAATTAGTACCGCTAACGCAATTATATGGAATTTTTTATGACTTAGTAAAATTGCTGCATATTCTCGTAACAAAGCATTAGGAATGAAAAAATGGCTAGTTTTAGCGGATAATCCATTAATATTCAGACCAACATAGCGCGCATAACCTGCGGCTCGATACGTATGAAAATCACTAGTGGCAAATAATCCTTTGCTCAGATCAATATCGTTATTTTCTAGAATTTTCTTCGAGAATTGCATGTTTTGTAGTGTTGTTTTAGATTTTGACTCCATAAAAATGTGATCATTATCGATGCCTAGTGATAGGGCGTATTCTTTCATTGCCTGTGACTCTGGCACCTTTTCGTCCGGCCCTTGACCACCGGATATGACAATTACTGGAGCCAACCCTGTTTTACTAATCTGTAAATCACTGAAATCCTTAGCTCGTTTAATACGGGCTGCTAACAATGGTGTCACTGTGCGTCCTTTAATTAAACCAGCTCCCAAAACAATGATGTACTGTTTATCGTAGCTAGGTCTAAAAATTCTAGATAAGAAAAACGACGTTAAGAAGTTTAAAAACCAGAAAATCACGTACAGTACAATTACATCCGTCACAGCGGTAATAGCTGCCGCAATTGAGCTTGGAAAATATTTATCGATCATCCCAAATACAAATGGACTAACAATGATGGCTAACCCAATTAATAATGTCAGCATATTCTGCAAGGTATGGCTTTCATGGCGCCATACAATTAGGGCATTCCACAATAGCATAATCCCAGATAGTAAATATGTAATAATGATCGGAATTAAAATCAGGATTAGTAAAACTATAAAGACGCTACTTAACCGTCTGTCATTAATGTAAATAACAGTCATCGTTAAAGAAAAAAAGATCATTACGAGCAATAGATTACCAATTACTCCATTTAATAGTCGGACTTTATTCGACTTTAAGCTCAGCATTAATCCGCCGACAATTATTGCGACTGCCACCCATGATCCGACTAATAATAACCATTGCATCGTTTTTCCTCCATCTTTGCATTCACTATCTAGATTTTACAAATTAATTCAACCATTGTACACGATATTGTATCTTTCATTGCACAAAAAAAGCTATGGAATTGAACTTCCACAGCTTCAAAAATGAAATATCTAATTTTTATCAACAAAGTTTGTTGATGGTACACGAATCAGCGTGTAATGATCGGCATCTCGTCCGCTACGCATACCCAACCCATTAATAAAACTATTCTTGTACTTCACGCTCATTTCGGCAACAAATGCCTTACCATTTTTTTCATCCTGCTTCTTTAATTCTTTATTGTTCCATGGGTAGACTGATGCAGCCATATCCATCGGTTTAGTTCCTACTGCAACTGAAGCATTATGTCCACTAACAGTGTACTTACTACCCTTAGTCCAATATGAATACGAGATCACGGGGTGTGAACCACTGTCTCGACGTTGTGCCTGTGCATAGTAAAAATCGTCTTTGACGGATGTTAATACAAGTGGACGATATGTGGTACTAATTGTCACTTCGTTGTGATTGCCATAGTCCACCTTACGGAAGAAGGTGAAGTAAGCCATCATTATAAAGGCTGCTGCTGCAATTACCAGTAAGCCAGCATATTGCCAAAAGTTTTTCCATGCAAAAGACTTTTTTGTTTTAACGATTAATCTTAACTGCCGTACTCTAATAAAATGAATAACAAAAATCAAGTATACGATGGCGACTATCCAAAGTAATGCACCAATCCAATTCCAACCTGTTAACATAATTGCTAACTCCCATCTCTATTGTCTCTCTAAATTATGACATAAATATACCATAAAATCTTCAAAACAGAATTTTCTGTGATTATTTTACCGAAAAAAGTTACAATAGAGCTATAGGTTTGGTAATACTTAATAATATTTTTATAAGGAGTGGTTGGAAATGGATAACTTGAGTAAACTAGCGGAAGAAATCATTGATTTTGAGAAGAAAAAGCATATGGCGGATAACGACATCGCTTTTGGTAGTCAATTATCGGTGGAACAAGTTCACAATATTAAATCGATGACGACTACTCCGAGTGACCAAGAAGTTCAAGCATTACGCCGTTTTATGAAAAATGCGTAATCATATATAGGTAGAGAAGTTCTCACGTATTAAAAGTTCAATTTTAATATTACAAATATGTTACAAAAGCACGAGAAACGCAATTATGTTCCCGCGCTTTTTCTTTGGAAAGGCACATATGACCACACATTCAGGCTTTGATGAAAACAGATGTTTGCATTCTACAAGTCGTTGACACCACAGTGGTTTTAGATTATCGTGTAACTAAATTAATAATCTTAATGTTTCCTTAATATTTGTTATTTTTTCTTATCAATAAATTCACAACTTAATTTGCTTTTTTTCAATAAAGGAGAGACGCAGAATGCAATCACATAATATTGATCACCAATTACATTATAAAATGTACAAGCAGGGTCGCAAATGGGTCTTTGCAAGTATTGCAGCCATTTCAATCGGCCTTGGTGCAACGGGTGTTACAGCTCATGCCGATACGACTCAATCAGCTGCCGACCAGAATTCAAGCACTACAAGTAATGTTGCAGTATTAAGCGCATCAAGTTCAACCGCTACTTCTACAGCAAGTGCTAGTTCTGATGCATCATCATCTGCAAGTTCAGATGCAACTGCTGCTTCATCAGCTAACTCGGATGCCACATCAGCAAGTAGTGCCGATGCTAACAGTGCCTCAGCTGCTTTAAGTGACGCAACTTCATCTGTTTCGGCTACCACAAGTTCTGCAAGCCAAGCATCAAGTTCAGCAACCACCGCAAGTGCTTCAACAGCCCAGAGTAGTGCAGCCAGTTCTGCTGTAAAATCAAACGCCGTATCTTCAGCATCTACATCTGCAACTTCTGCTAGTGCTGCTTCATCAGCAACTTCTTCAAGTAGTACAGCAACTGCATCATCTGCTGCTAAAACATTAACCAGCGCTAGTGCAGCAACAAGCACCGCCGCTTCATCAGCTGTTCAAACTGCTGTTTTGGTTACTGAAAACAGTGATGCACTTGAAGCCGCAAAATCTGCAGCCGCAGAAGTATACAAAGAAACTGGTGTTGCACAAACCGTTACCGCGGTCGCAGCCAGTGCAACGGCCACTCAACCAACATATAGCTCAAACGCTTCACTTCAAGCATTCATTGAAAGTGTCCAAGCTGGGGCAATCCAAGGTTGGGAAGAATATGGTGTCCTACCTTCAGTTACAGTTGCTCAAGCAATTCTTGAAAGTGGTTGGGGTAAGTCTTCATTATCAACACAGGCTCATAACCTCTTTGGAATCAAGGGATCTTATAACGGCAACTACGTTAACTACCCAACTCGTGAATATGTAAATGGCAAGTACATCACCGTCTACGCAGAATTCAGAGCTTATGCAAACAACTCTGAAAGTGTTGCCGATCATGGTTACTTCCTATATTCAAACTCACGGTACAAGAACTTGTTAGGCGTTACAAACTACAGAACAGTTGCTCAAGACTTACAATCAGATGGTTATGCAACTGATCCAAACTATGCAAGTTCATTAATTTCACTTATTCAGACTTATAACTTAACTCAGATTGATGCAATTGCTCTTGCTGGTGCCAGTCTTCAATCAAGTGGTAGTTCAACTTCTAGTTCAAGCAGTTCTTCAAGTTCAACTAACTCTTCGTACTACACTGTTAAAAGTGGTGATACACTTTCAGGCATTGCTTCAAATTACAACACGACTAGTGCTACGTTAGCATCATTGAATAACATCAGTAATGCCAACTTGATTTACATTGGACAGCAGTTACTCGTGAAGGCATCGACATCAAGCTCATCGTCAACTAGCTCTTCATCAACAAGTTCAAGTGCTACCGGTACTTATACCGTTAAGAGTGGTGATACACTTTCAGGCATCGCTTCAAGTCATGGAACTACTTCGGCAGCACTTGCCACAATTAACAGCATCAGCAATGCCAACTTGATTTACGTTGGTCAAGTGATAAAGTTAAGCAGTTCTTCATCAAGCAGTTCAACAACTACTTCAAGTGCTTCAGGCACATATACAGTTAAGAACGGCGATTCACTCTCTGCAATTGCCACAAAGTACGGAACTACTTCGGCAGCACTTGCTTCAATCAACAACATTAGCAATGCTAATTTGATCTATGTTGGTCAAACCATTAAGTTGAGTGCATCAAGCTCAACAACATCAAGTAGTTCTTCTAGCTCTTCTGCTAGTGGGTCATACACTGTTAAGAGTGGTGATACACTTTCGGCTATCGCTGCTAAATATGGTGTTTCAGTAAGTACCTTAGCTTCAATAAACGGTATTTCAAATGCCAACTCAATCTTGGTTGGTCAAACCATCAAGTTGAGCGGATCATCAAGCAGTTCTTCATCAACAAGCAGTAGTTCATCAAGTTCTTCTGCTTACACGGTTAAGAGTGGTGACACTTTATCAGCCATCGCTGCTAAATATGGTGTTTCGGTAAGTACCTTAGCTTCACTGAACGGCATTTCAAATGCTAACTCAATCTTGGTTGGTCAGACCATTAAGTTAAGCGGATCATCAAGCAGTTCTAAGACTAGCTCATCAAGCTCATCATCTGCTTACACAGTTAAGAGTGGTGATACCTTATCAGCTATCGCTGCTAAGTATGGCGTTTCAGTAAGTACCTTGGCTTCACTCAATGGTATTTCAGATACTAATACCATTTTGATTGGTCAAAAAATTAAGCTTTAATACATTGAATGCAAACAACCCTACATCTTCGTGATGTAAGGTTGTTTTTTTGGAAATATTTGTATTTCATTTATTCAATATAGATTAAATGAACTGCGAGGGGCAACTCACTGCGCTTAACCAAATGAGTCACGCAATCCCAAGTTCAGGGATTACGCGACTCATTCAGTTAATGCTCGTGAGCTAACCGCCCCTCTACGTTCTCTGTTAAAATGAACTCCGTGAGGCAACTCGACATAAAATAAGGGAAAGATGGTCATCAGGACAAAGTTCACGTCTTAATGACCATCTTTCCCTTATTTTACACGAGCTAATCGCCTCACTACGTTCTCTGCTTGATGCTATACGTAGTGAAAAATGATACGATCAGGAATACTGCGACTACCATGTATGGATAGTGGTAATTCCAATCTAATAAACTACCTGAAATGATCGGACCGATGACATTGCCGACACTTGTTAACGACATATTGAGTCCGTTAATCAAGCCTTGGTTGTTTGGACTAATCTTCGTTAACATTGTA
Source organism: Paucilactobacillus suebicus DSM 5007 = KCTC 3549 (assembly GCF_001434475.1). Taxonomy (GTDB): domain Bacteria; phylum Bacillota; class Bacilli; order Lactobacillales; family Lactobacillaceae; genus Paucilactobacillus; species Paucilactobacillus suebicus. Next base: position 98,638 of record NZ_AZGF01000008.1, read on the forward strand.
GTAATCGCTGGTCTTAATAAATCAAACGCTGTAAACACAATTAAAGTTGCAATCATGACTTCAATCTTTGTATGTGCCACCATAATCCAGATTGTCCCCCCAAAGCTGAGAAAGAAGCTATACCTGATCAATCTCGTTTCATTCAACCACAATACCATTCGATCAAACAACACTACTTGGAAAAATAGAGAAATCAGTCCGTTAAATGTTAGTACAATTGCAATATCATTTAAGCTGAACTTAAATACCTCATTGACATAAATACTATAAATACTTTCAAATCCTTGCAGGCCAAATGAAGATACAAGAATCATAATGAATAGCAGTACCACCGGTCTACTTAATAATAGAGACTTAGCGGCCGTCCAGCCCTGTTTAGTAGACTCATGCTGTTTTTCCTCAACGTTGTGAGGTAATGCATCTTGTTTGGGCAACATCGCAATCATTGCAAACATGCTGAGCAATCCCAATACACCAGCTACCCAGAATGGTGCTTTATAGTCGATTTTAGCTAGTAAACCGCCCAATCCGGGTCCAAGTATCAAACCACCACTAAACGCAGCAGAAAGCCAGCCAATGACTTTTGCACGTTGCCTTTTTGTTGTAATATCAGCGGCCATTGCCATTGCCGTCGGCACCACCATGGCGGCTGATAAACCGCCGACAATTCGTGAGATGTCAAACATCCACAAATAATTCGTTATCGCAAACAAAAATTCCGATAACATATATAAAAAGAGTCCGATAACTAGTACCGGCTTACGACCAAATTGATCGGATACGCGCCCGATAATCGGTGACGCTATAAACTGGGTGAGAGCAAATAACGATGTCATAATTCCCATGTCGGTTGCTGTTAAATGAAGTTCATTTTTAATAAACGGCATTACAGGGATCACAAGACTGATTCCCAAACATACCAAAAATTCACTAAACACCAAGATAAAAATCGCGCGCCTGGTTGTCCGTTGCATATCAATACCTCCTAACGATTTTTTCAGCATAACAACCAGTATATAGGTAAACGATTATGATTGTCCACTAATACCGGTTGTACCACGTATGGATGCAATCAATATAAAAATTTAAATTTACATTACTCAATAATTCAGTTAACCTTGGATAGTAATAGTTACGATATAGGAGCCGCATAAATGAAATTTAAATTCAAACGTCTCATGCTGTTAAGCTTGGGATTAATATTAATGGTGGTACTCGCTGGCTGTGGCAAACAGCAAACCAGCGACCACACTGGTAAAATTAGAATTGTAGCCACCACCAACTTCTACGGTCAGGTAGCTAAAGCCGTTGTTGGTAATAAAGGCACCGTCACTTCGATCATCAATAAACCATCAATTGACCCTCACGATTTCGAGCCAACCACTAACACTGCCAAGGCCGTTAGCAAGGCTGATATTGTCATTGCCAACGGGCTTGGATACGATTCATGGATGGATAAACTAGTTAATAATTCCTCAGATCATGTCTATATTAAAGTAGGTAGCGACATCATGGGGCTTAAAAAAGGTGATAACCCACACGTTTGGTATAACCCCACCACTATGATTAAGTATTCCAATTACTTAGCCGCCAAACTAGCCAAGCAACAACCTCAACATAAAAAATATTTTGAAGCTAACGCAAAAAAATATATTAAATCATTAAAGCCAATGCAAGACGAACTGAAACAGTTAAAGAAAACTGCTAAAGCAAGTAAAATTAAATCTGTCTATGTAAGTGAACCTGTATTTGACTACTCCATCAAAGCGATGGGTTTCAAGGTTGCGGATGTTAGTTTTGAAAATGCCATTGAAAAAAGTACAGACCCCTCTGTTAAATCAATTGAAACAATGCAGCAAGGCATCACTGATCGTAAAATCAGATTTTTTGTGGACAACAAACAAGTTTCAAGTACCACTGTGTCTAACTTCGTACAATTAGCTAAAAAGCACAACGTTCCGGTATTGAAGGTCACTGAAACGATGCCAGCTCATACGACTTATGTTAAGTGGATGACTAGTCAGTATAAGGAATTAAACAATGTTTTGGAAAAATAAAGAGACAAAGTAAACTGATCACTGGAGTTGCGATTAGTTTACTTTGTCTCTTTGTCTCTTTAAATTGTAGTCTCGGGTGTCAAGTTTGTTTGATACTCTCCGCACCTTTTTTGATAACTGGCTCCTCTAAGCAGATCCTGTGCATAATCAAGAACCGGACACCATCGAAAGTGCCGATGATGCCCGGTTCTCAATTATTGCTCGGATCTAAGCGATTAGATCCGCACCTTTTTTTGATAACCGGCTCCTCTAAGCAGATCCTGTGCATAATCAAGAACCGGACACCATCGAAAGTGCCGATGATGCCCGGTTCTCAATTATTGCTCGGATCTAAGCGATTAGATCCGCACCTTTTTTTGATAACCGGCTCCTCTAAGCAGATCCTGTGCATAATCAAGAACCGGACACCATCGAAAGTGCCGATGATGCCCGGTTCTCAATTATTGCTCGGATCTAATCGCTTAGATCCGCACCTAATTTGTTTACCAACCAATCTCATCCGCATTATCAGGTAAGGAAAGTTTACCTTCCTTTAACTCTGAAAATGCTTGATCGATGATTTTAAACGCTTGTTTTAGCTGTTCTTCTGTTATGACCAACGGTGGTTGGAATCTCAACACGTTGCCCCTCAAACTGATAATGATGGCACCCAACTCGAAGATTCTGTAGATCAACTTAGTTGTTGCTTCATCATCACCCTTACCTGTTTTAGGATCAATGATATCAATTCCACCGTCTAATCCATACATCCTAACGTCGCCAATGAAATCATATTTTTTCTTAGCATCGTTAAAGAAATCTTCGGCCAATTTGCCGAGTTTTGTTGAACGATCTAATAAATGTTCATCTTCAATAACGTCAATTGTTGCATTAGCGGCCGCACAGCTGACTGGATTACCAGCCGTTGTAAATACATGTGCGGGTGATTCCAAAGAGTTCATTATTTCAGCACGACCCATTACAGCGCTTAATGGTAGTCCAGAGGCAAGTGACTTACCAACTGACATTAAGTCGGGTTCAACGCCAAAGCGCTCAATCGACCACCACTTACCTGTCCGACCCATTCCCTGATTAACTTCATCAACGGCAAACAAGATTCCATGTTCATGGGCAAACTGATAAACCTTCTTGATGTACTCAGTAGGCGCCTTGCAGATCCCGCCATCACCTTGAATTGGTTCAATCAAGATAACAGCTACTTCTTCAGCCGGCAAATACGTTTCAAAGGGTAATTTGAACGCGTTAAACATGCGTTCCACGAAATCATCTTCGCTCTCACCCTTTAATTTTTGCCATGGATCCGGATATGGCACTTTGACAACCCCTGGTAACAACGGTCCAATTTTTCGGCTCATATTTAAGCTAACGCTGGAAACCGTCATTGATCCGTATGTTGAACCATGATATGCACCAGTGAAGCTAACAACGTACTGCCGACCCGTATAGGCGCGCGAGTACTTAATAATCGCATCGTTAGCATCGGAACCCGAGTTGCCCCAGGCTAATTCAACAGGGCCGCTAATTGGTGCTAATTTGGTCAACCGTGGAGCCAACCGTGCCCCTTGATCATTAGCAAAATATGCAGGAGTGTATTCGATCAACTTGGCTGCTTGATCTTGGATTGCTTTGACAACGTGTGGGTGACTATGCCCCGTGTTTGTTGCCGAAGCACTGGCCAACAGATCAATATAGGTACGATCGTTGGCGTCTGTAATGGTAGCACCCTTACCGCTTTTAATAACAATATTGTAATACTTGACCCGTGCTGCAGATGAATACGCAGAAGTTTCCTCAGCTAATAATTTCTCATTTTCGCTTTGACTCATGGTATTAACCTTCTTTGCTGTCTTTAGCCTGTTGCTTACCGTTGTCATTCAAGTATGAGTGACGTGAACCGTATACAAAGTAAATAACCAGTCCGAGTAAGAACCAAACACCAGCATAAATCTTAGCGTCTGTACCAAGGCCCCAGAAGACAATCAACGAACCAATAAAACCAAGGGCTGGCAATACTGGGTAGAACGGCATCTTAAAGCTTGGATTTTGAATATCCTTACCTTCACGACGACGTAATCCATATACACCAAGCGAAACGAACATGAACGCAATTAGTGTCCCGGCAGAAATAAGTTGTGCCAAGAATGCAAATGGGAATAGTGAGCCAACAACAACACCAACTACAGTAATAACTGCAAGTGCGCGGTTAGGACGCTTCTTTGAGTCCAATTTGCCCAACCATTTTGGCAATAAGCCATCACGGCCGAATGAATAGATCAAACGTGAGCCGGCAAGTGTCATCCCAATTAGAGCAGTAAACATACCAATAACGGCAATTGCTTGCACAACTGAAGCTACCACAGCATGACCACTTTCACGAAGTGCCCAGCCAACGGGTTCAGCGTTGTTTGCGTAATCTGAATACTTGAACATACCAACTAGGACAAGAGCAACACCCACGAACAAGACCACGGCAATCACAAGTGAACCTAAGATACCACGAGGCATTGTCTTTTGTGGATCCTTTGCTTCAGCCGAATTGGCGGCAATTGAGTCAAAACCAATATATGCAAGGAAGATTTCTGAAACCCCAGCATAGATACCTTGCCAACCACCAAATGCACCATCAGCAGTAGCGCGATATTTAGGAATAAATGGCACGTAGTTGTGAGCCTTAATTGCAGTTACACCAACTGCCAAGAACAGTAATACGGCGAGAACTTTCAAAACAACCAGCACGTTTTCAACGCGGGCTGCAGATGAAACGCCACGCGACAACAGCAAAGCAACAATCACAATCGCAATTGCGGCAACTAAATCGATCACACCACCATTAACACCAACGGCATTAGATAGCTGTTTTGGCAAACTAAGTCCAAGAGGTGCAATCAAGCCACGGAAGTTAGAGGACAGCCCTGACCCAACAAAGGCCACGGCAATAAAGTATTCTGCCAATAGTGCCCAACCGGCAATCCAACCAAAAAATTCACCAAAAATAACGTTAATCCATGAATAAGCTGAACCAGCAAATGGCATTGCAGCAGACATTTCAGCGTATGCAAAAGCCACCAAGCCGGCAACAATCGCAGCAACCAAGAATGACAATGCAACGGCTGGACCAGCATGTTGTGCTGCCACAACCCCTGGTAGAGTAAAAATAGAAGTTGAAACAATGGTCCCAACCCCGAGTGCTAAGAAATCACGCACCCGCAATGAACGCACCAAATGCGCATCTTTTGTGTCATAAACACTAGGATCTTCTTTTCGGAAGATCTTTTCCTTCAAACTTGCCATACACATATCCTCCTATAGGGCAGAACCTAAAGTAATGTGAATAGAATAGATTAGATTTTCTGATTTATATTTTATGTATTCGGACTCTACCCATGAATATTAAAATCTGATTAATATATTCTAACAGCTTAGTGAAAAACGGTCAAATTGATTTCGAATTTTTTTAACTTAGAAAGCCTTAGTATCAGTATTTATAGTTATACAGGTACCGCTTACATGCTTATAAATTGGGAACTTATAAAAATTTAAAATTCTTTTCAAATTTTTATCTTGAATTTGCCATTTATGTATTTTTGCAACATTTGTTATTATTTTATTCATATATTTGGATATGTAGGTTGTTATTTATGAGAGATTTATATCATTCGTGGTGGTTTTGGTTGGAAAAATTTCAGACTTTTTCTGAAATATCCATGAAAAGGATGATTCACGTTGCTTAACGTCTAGCATCAAGATTTAGATGAATTTAACTTTTTGTCTGAAACGTGATAAAAAGAGCTGACCCACATCATATAAGTAGAAAAAGCGGTGCATCACCACAGATCGGTGATGCACCGCTTTTTCTACTTATATGATGTGGGTCAACCCGCTCTTTTTATCACTCTGATTTAGGCTCTAACTCCGCCGTCCACCGTGAATTCTGCTCCATTCGCATACTTGGATTCTTCGCTACCTAAGTATACACAGATTTCTCCAATGTCCTTTGGTTCACCCATGTGGCCCACAGGAATGGTTTGTAAGATCGCTGCTTTTGCTTGTTCTGGCACAATCGATGTGTCAATCCATCCCGGATGAACTGAATTTACTCGAATATCAATTTTACGTTGTGCCAATGATAGAGCAACCGCATGGCTAAACATTCTGGTTCCACCCTTTGATGCTGAGTAATCTGGCGCCATTGGTAATCCAACTAAGCCAGCAACGGAAGAAACATTGATGATTGAACCGTGTCCACCATTTGTATCCTTCATTGCGTTAATCGCGGCCTTCACGCCCAAGAAATTACCGGTCAAGTTAACATTAATAACTTTGTTCCAGTTATCAAGACTCATATTCTCAATTGGACTGCCATCTCCGCCAATACCCGCATTGTTAACCAAGATATCTAGCTTACCAAACTTAGCGATAGTTTCTTTAATGACCTTATTCCAGCCTTCTTCGGTGGCCACATCCATTTGGACAAACAACGCTTTGTCATCACCAAATTGTGCAACTGCCTTCTTACCACCATCAACGTTATGGTTGGCTGTTAAAACAACTTTAGCGCCTTCGCGCACGTAGCACTCAGCAACACCAAGTCCAATTCCAGCCACACCACCAGTGATAATTGCAACTTTATCTTTAAGACGATCTGCCATAAAAAAATTCCTCCATCCTGTATGAGTTGGTTCTCTCTTACTTATTTAATGGTAGCATTTTGTAAGGGGTTACACAAACAAAGAGTGTAAAAAGACGCGCTCAGATACTGTTTTATAAGGCACACCAATGCATTAACTGCGGTCTATGCAGTTGATGTGTTGGTGTGCCTTATAAAATGAGTATCTGCGTCTTTTGCACGTTTAATCAAATCCCAACCAAAAAAAGGACCAACCCCAAAAGGCCAGTCCCACAAACCAACTAAACTAATTCACTATCATTAACCCGTTCCAACAATTTCTGATTACCATTAATTTTAGCAAACGCCCTTGAATCATTCAGCAATTCAATAATCTCGGCTTGCGATTTGTTATTCGCTTTGGCATTCTGAGCTTGGCGGAATCTAATTCGCGCCACATAATACGTAACATGATTCTTGGAACACACATCGTAGCCATAATCTAGTAGTGAATCGCTAGTACTATAATCCTCAATTTGTGCAAAAAACTCAGCCGTGTAGAAAATCATATTTAAAGCACGCCACAGTGCCTTATCATCGTTTAGTGGCAGTTCATGTAGACCCTCGAAAACTTTCTGGAAATAAAATTCACCTTTGTCATACTCTTGGTTATGACTATAAGCAATACCAATTCCCGTAAACGCCAATTGCGAATAGATCGTCTCATGATGTTCGTCCAAACCATTAATGATTTGGTCAAAATAAAATAGCGTATCGATGATTGGTCGATCCGTAAGTGCCGAAACATAACCCATAACGTAAAAATATTGCATCTTAATCATAGGTGACAGCTTGTTTGCTTGAATTTGTGCTAATTTGTCACGGGCGCTGTCGAAATCACTAGTGATAAGCGTAAACTCAGCTTCATCTAACATCCGCTCTTGCTTAGTTTGCGAATGCAGTGTGATTGGAAAAACATCGTCCAAGGTCAAGTGCAAACGAGCACACAGCTTAATTAGGATTCTAATTGCTGGAGCCTTACCTGAATTTTCAAATTTACTGAGAGTTGCCTGTGTGCAAATACCTTCGCACAGTTCTGCTTGTGACAGTCCCATTTGTTTTCTTGCTTCTATGAATCGATCTATATTCATAATATAATCATTCCAATTTAAGTTATTATACGTACATTCTATCAGAATAATAAAATAATTAAAATTGCTTAAGAACGATTTAATTCTTGAATTTTTGCCCGAATTGGCTTTGCTACTGCTTCAGAACACAGGAAACCCAGTGCTAGAGCCAATGCAATCAGTACCGTATTCAAAAATTCTTGTTGTGCAATACCTGTATTGCCACTTGTAAAATTTTTCATACCTAGAAAAATAATGGCACCTGGAACCAAAGAAACTAGACTTGGCACGTAAATTGTGTTCACAGGGACCTTTCTTAGAACCGCTCCAATATTACCTAAAACACCAATAACGACTGCTGCTACGAAGTTTGGTAAGAATATATGGGTGCCGTTGCCAATCAAGAGATAATAACAAATCCAAGATATTGATCCCGCAATGCCGGCTGGAAGTAAGGCCCTACGAGGTACATTCGTGATGATGCCAAATCCAACCGTAGATAAAAAACTAACGATAAATTCAATTAATAATTTCATCATGTTCCTCCTAGACACCAAAAACTGCTCTGAATAATAAACCAGCTAATATCACTCCAGATCCAATGAATCCAGCTACTAAAAGAGCATTAATTGTGCGCATCACCCCAGAAATTAGATGACCGGCAATAATCTCTCTGAAGGCATTTGTAATTGGAACACCTGGTACCAGGGGCATTAGTGCACTAATAATGATGTTATTACTATTGTTAGCCCAGCCAAAATGAACAACCAATAATGCTAACAGTGCTACCGAGAACCCGCCAACTACTTCACCGATAAATGGAATTGCGGCAATTTTCTTCACGTACATTGCCGCTAAATAACCCACGATACCAATCCAGAATGCCATTGCTAGATCCGACCATGCGGTCCGAAACAATAACATTGGTGCAACCGAAACTAATCCCGCACCAATAATTTTACTTGGCCAGTTAAAATCAATTACTTTACGATCTACTTGAGCAACGTGTCTAGATAATTCATCAAAACCAATTTCCTGGGCCACAAATTCGCGTGACAATTCATTAATTTCATCAACCTTCTGTAGGTTGAAGCTTCCTGGATTAGTTTTTACAACATGGGTCATCGGTTCGGTGTCAACTGAAATAAAAATGGCAGTTAGCGTGACATAACATGAAATTGCGACACCTGCAGAATGGCCGATATACTCAACAGTTTCCTCAACTCGGGGAATTTCTGCTCCATTAACCAGCAATATTTTGCCAACCTGACCACATAACTCGATAACTTGATTTTCGTGATTACGATCCACTTTGACCACCACCTCCGTTTTTATATGACTCATTTATACTAGCACATTGGAAAATATTGGTGTTGTGTTTTGGATAAATCACGGGAGGTGAGCTGAAATACGCGAAAGAGACTAGGACATTCCGCTTAATCCGACAAATATCTCGTTCCAAAGACCATGGAACAAGATATTTGTCACATTAATGCTCGTGTCCTAACCAGTCTCTTTCGCGTTCTGATAGCTTTTCACCCAACTTCCGTGTAAAATTGCCTCATGAGTTATTAATTTAAAAAAAGAGGTGATCTTTATGAAACTAACTGTCTTTTGTGGTTCTCGCTTTGGACGTGCTAATCAATATCAATTGGTTGCTAAACAATTGGGTACCCAACTAGCTGCTCGCCATATTGAACTTGTTTATGGTGGCTCACAATCTGGTATCATGGGGACCATCAGTCAGGCTGCGCTTGATAATAATGGTGACGTATTAGGTATCTATCCAGAAAATCTATTCAAATCCGAATTACCACGACACAACGCAACACGCTTAATTACAACAAAGACGATCGATGAACGAAAGAAATTGTTGCTAACTGAGGCTGATGCTTTCCTTGTTTTCCCAGGAGGTATTGGAACCCTTGAAGAATTGATGCAGGCATTATCATGGATGGACATTGGGCTTATTAAAACTAAACCAATGGGCGTTCTAAACATGAATGGTTACTATGATTCTCTTCGCCAATTACTAGATACGTGCAGCGAAGAACAATTTATGAACCCAGCCATTGTCGACAACTGTTTGTTTAGCAATAATTATCAAGATTTGCTTGAAGATATTGTTAATGAAGCAGTACAAAATGGATTGGATGCTGCGGGTTCTAATTAAAGATGATATTGATAATTTGTCGGGGACTATAGTCTCCGACTTTTTTGTCTGTTCATGGATTCCCATCTCTTTTCTGCTGCTTGGCTGAAACGTGATAAAAAGGGCTGACTCCGTTCATATAAGCACAAAAAACGAGAATCCTAAGTTCATGGATTCCCGTTTTTTTGGTTCTACAATATTTGGTACTGATA
>NZ_AZGF01000080.1 GCF_001434475.1 Paucilactobacillus suebicus DSM 5007 = KCTC 3549
AATCATAACCACCCGTAAAACGGGTGGTTTGCTCTGAGGCTATAAGCCTCTGCTACCGGCCAGCGTCTCAAGGCGCTGGCTTTTATGTAGTTCAAGCCAGAATGCGTGAACTACTTTGCTACCCCTTTAAGGGGTCTTGTAATACTTACCTACCCCTAAAGGGGTCTTCATATTCTTTCACACTCAATCTATCTTGTGCTTGATCATTCACTTCTTGATCTCTGATGTATTTTCTAATCGTTGATTCATTAAGTCCAACAGTGCTAACATAATATCCTTCGGCCCAAAAATGACGATTTCCAAACTTATATTTTAAATTTGCATGCTTGTCAAAGA
>NZ_AZGF01000081.1 GCF_001434475.1 Paucilactobacillus suebicus DSM 5007 = KCTC 3549
TCATATTGCGACAGCGGTTAATGCGGCCGCAGCGGATGAATCAAATGATGCGACAGCATTAAGTTATCAAGTCACAACTAGTGCAGATGAAGCAACATTAAAAGTAACTTACGAAGATATTACGGACCCTGACAATTCAGTTGAAGTCACGACTTCAGATACAAGTTTGACTGGGAACGTTGATGGAACCGGAACTTACAACGTAGTTGTGCCCGATGGTTATGCATTGGCAAATAATCAAAGTAGTACAGTGGACTACAAATTTACAGCTGATGATAGTGATAATATAACTGTAAACTTAGTGCATGCGACAACAGATATTACACCAG
>NZ_AZGF01000009.1 GCF_001434475.1 Paucilactobacillus suebicus DSM 5007 = KCTC 3549
ATCCAAGTACCGGCACGGATGGTGAAAGTGTGACTGGTGATGGCACCTTGAGTTACACGAAGGCTGCCAGTGCCAATCCAATCAGTGCTTCTGATTTGAGTAAGGCCGATTCACCAGCTGCAATCAGTGTTGAACCAGATGATTACTATGAGACCACAACAACTGATGATCCAGACGTTGGAATTACCACGACCACCACAAATGTTGAATCTAAGAAAGATAATCCAGTTTCATTAGAAAATGATAGTGGTCAAGGCAATGCAGTACCAAATTCTGATACGGATGGAACGGTAGAGTCAACTCAACAAGCTAGTGTTACTACAGGCATTAAAGTAGGTATGACGCCATCGGGAGTTACAACTCATGATAAGGCTAACGCTGGTAGTGATAGTAATTCTACGAAATCCGGTAAGTTACCACAAACATCAGATGCTAAAGAAACCACTGGTATATTAGGTATCTTGGGAGCTACACTTGGCCTTATCAGTCTTGCAGGTATTCGTCGTCGCCGTGAAGAGGACGATAAATAAATCGTTAAAATAATATAATTCTAAAGGAGGTTAATCCGTAATAATTCAAATTAAATAAGCTAAAAAGGCGAGAAACTTCATGTTTCTTGCCTTTTTAGGTATCAACCATTTTATATTTATAGTAACCAAAAAGCCTCAATCATGTGTGATTGAGGCTTTTTTAACTATTCTTTTGTAAAAATAAATCTAATAACGATTAAGACCATCCATAAATCCAGATCTGAATCCTGTCATTCCTAGATAGAAGAAGATGACGGCAACAACAATGAGAATAATTCCTGCTGCTTTATGATTTCGTTGAATAGTAAATGCACCGAGAATAACGGATGCTACGGCAGTTATTGGGAAGAACAAAGAAACGACACAAGTAATCCATCCCCAAATCATAAATTGCGTTATTTTACCAGCGGCCGGCCGTTGAACCGGTTGGTTGCCATACTGTGAATATGATGGCTGACTACTATTGAATTGTTGATTGCCATTTTGTGACTGCATATTATTCTGGTTGGGATTGTTCTGTCCCTGTGAAGCGTCAGCTGATTGCTTCGCCCCACAATTTGGACAAAATTCCGAGTTTAATGGAATCTTTGCTCCGCATTTATAACAAAACTTTGTTTTCTCTTCCATGATTAGTTGCTCCTCCACGTAATAACCAGCTTTGTACTCAGAATCCCCAGAGACTAACAGCTTGTTATTTTCAATAAAATTATTTTAAACATAGTGGATGTTCTAAAACTTCAGTTCACTATGTTTTGTAGTTTGTCTGATACTTAATGATACATCATTTGTAATTTATAGATACGACAACGAAGAAAAATTTATTGGCAAAGTTAATTAAAACATTCCTCAATCCAAATAGTCATCCAGCAGGTCCCTTAATTTACGAGCTTCCTCAATTGTCATGGAGACGCCTTTAGCCATTTTATGGTCACCATTTTTGTCATCGTACCATTTGCGTAAATCAATTCGATCTTCGTCAATTTTTGCATAGTGAATATTGTTCAGTTCAATCGGGCTTTTCTCTGAATTACGGATGACGCCAATTTTTTCGATAATTTCATAATCTGTACCTTCAACAAATGCCATATTATTTACTCCCTTTATGATCTATTTTGATACTTATTATAACGTAAATAGCATGATCAGTGATAATACGCACCTAAATTAGAAAATATTCCAATTTTGTATGTGTAAATAAACAATTTCCACAAATTATTAATAAATTCAAATTTATCTGATATGCTGAAATAAAAATAACTATGAAGAGGAATCAACATGTCGACTTTCAATGATTTGCGGATTGCTTACTTAAATTCAAATAACAATCATAACGAACTTAGCCAAGCTGAACTAAATCACTATGAACAACTGATCTTTAAAAGTAGGGTTGAAAATGAACAAGACGCTCACGCTTTTTCACGATCGCAACTTCAAGAAATCTATTTAACTGGTGCCAAGGCAGGCTTATATGCAGCGTATACGACTTATGCTTCAAGTACTAAAAAAGAACGCGAGCAATTAAATTACAATGTGATTATTTCTCTTGCAGATCGCTGGGCCACAATTACAACAGGAGTTATGATCGATGCTCTTAGTAATGTTAAATCGAAAGAGTTCACTCAGATGAACGAGCAGATTGAAGTTATTATTGAAAATGCAGGGAACCTTAGAAAGTTGTTGATGATTGACCTGATGTGTGTCTATTTTTCCGGCTGGCAAGTTGGGTTTGACGTCTCCTTAGAAATGTTAAAGGCGGCCGATTTGAATGAGGTCGATGAAGCTATCCAAATGACTAAAAAGGTTAAACAAAGAGCTGAAATTGAAGCATTTTCTCAGTTTAAATACACATTAGACCACGATGATGCTATGTTAATTGTGTATCGAGATATTAATGCTGGTTTACAATCAAAAAAATAGAATCCCGAACGGATTCTATTTTTTTAATCTAATTTGTCATAGTACAAAATTTCTGGTTTTTTATCATCGGACAAGATAAGCTTGCTAATACTGCCATTTCTAGTTGGAATGCCTGTATCTAACTGTGGTGCATACCGTGAGATGATTGAGCGAATAGTGTTGCCATGCGAGACGACTACAATATTATCGCCATCGTTAGAATTTTCGATTAGCTTGTCAAAGCCACGGTCAAGCCTGGTCCAAAACATTTGGTTATCTTCGGCGTCACCATACAAATCAGCTTTATGAATTAAGTCGCGGGCCTTTTCCAAACCGAAATGACTCATTATGCCTGATTCAGTGGTTGTTTGTACTTGTTCACCGACAAATTGCCACATCTGACTGAGATCATTTCCTTCAAAGTATCCGTGACACTGTTCACGAAGTTCGGGAAACTGGTATGAAATCAAATGAATGTTGTCAGGATTTTGTTTTAATAATAATCGTAGGGTCTCAATAGCACGTCCAGAATCGCTGCTAAAGCCAGCCGAAAATTTGACGTCAGCAAGCCGTTTGCCGGCACTAATTGCATCGTTAATTCCTTTGTCTGTTAGGGGTGAATCAATCCATCCTTGGACTTTATTGTAACGGTTTAACATCGTTTGACCATGACGCACAAAATATGCAGTAATCGTTTTCATTGCTATCCCTCCATTTTTTTTCTGTCTTCATTGTATCATTTTAGCTGGTATTATATCTTGCAACAGCTTTTTTAGTTTACTTTGAATAAAATAAATACGGATCCATGAAAAGTGGCCGACTGGTAAGAATTTTTTGTAATAAAAAAAGACCAAATTTTAACCTTTGATCTACAAATTTAATATTTTTTATATCAATCTAAACACTATAACTGGTAAATCTGACAGGGGCCCCCAGGTTATGCCAATCAGGATGTAGGCGTTGCAGTTCAGCGATTTGATTAGTTGCCTCTTCTGAAATGTGGAATGTTTGGCTGATGTCTTCATGATTTGCACCAGCGACAATTAGGCGAGCAGATTGGTCCGTTGTTAGTGGCTGATTCCAGCCATTAACGCTCCATAACTCCTGTCCAATAATGTTCCAAATGATAATATTGACCTTTGAAAACATTATATAGCTGTTATTGCTGGCATTTTGGGCAAATTCGTTAGTATTATCACCGTATTCGTTAGCAATTTGTTCACTTCGATTTAAAAACTGTGTAACCTGATTAATATCCGTGAGATCAATGTTAATATCTGGCTTCATTATTATCACCTCTTGAATGGGATTATATCAGCTAATCAGTAATTGAAGCGGCTTTTTATTCTGTGTTACAACAAACTTAATGGATTGTATGGAATTATTATGTAAGTATTAACCTTTTATCTGAAATTGATCCAAAAACTATGAGTTGTGACTTTTTCTAGATACGATCACGAATTTTACTTTTGGTATTGATACGGTTCAAACTGTCAAAATATGTTCGCTAATTACATTTGTTATCTAATGTGCTTTTGGATCAGAGTCTTGGTCATCCACAAGCCCCTTAAGTACAATTAAATCATTTTGATCATGGACTGATATAAGGGGCTCAACGCCCAAATCAGTGACTGTATACTCGCGTTGCTTTGATTTAACGTAAACATCAATCGCTAGTTCACTTTCACCATCAAAGTGTTCTAAAAGACTAATTAGGTTCCTAACTTCCATCCTATCGTCTCCTTTGTTGCTAAAATATTGCTTTAGGGTTATATACATCTATATGTATTAACATATAATACGTTTTCACTTCAAGTATACACTGATTAAACAATATTAAATGCTATTTTTTTAAATTGTCGTTGAATCTTTTGACTTAATTTGTTCAATTCACATCCAACTGTTATTAGTTAGAGTACTTTTTAGAGAAAACAAAATACGTGGTCACATTTAATATTTTTAGCTAATTGATTAATCTAGAAAGTAAGCTTTAATACGATACTTTTTGTAACGAAAATATGACTATTTAAAGTAAATACAGATGATTACTCTAAAATAATTCACATTTTAGACCTAACATGTAATATGGAATTGTATTGATCTTTACGTTTGGATGCGGTTATACTGCAATAAACGGTATTATGAATTATATTTTACTAGAAACTGTGAGGATTGTTCCACATGCATAAATTAAATGCGATGAAGAACACGAGAATGGGCTTTTTTACAATTCTGGTGGTCTTATTTTGGTTAAAAACGATGCTTGCCTACTTTGTGGATTTTAATTTAGGGGTGGAGGGAATATTTCAATATTTCATCCTTTTAATAAATCCGTTGGCGACAACAATTTTTTTATTTGGGATTGCTTTTTATTTTAAACGATCACGATTCTTTTACCCAATTTTGATGGGTCTCTATATTGCAAATACGGTTTTATTGTATTTAAACATTGTTTATTATCGTGAATTTACGGATTTTATGACCATCACTGCAATGACTGGCTACTCGAAAGTTAATCAAGGTTTGAGTGCCAGTTCGTGGTCATTGACTAATTTTCATGATGTATTTTATTGGATTGACATCGTCATTATCCTGTTACTGATGCTGTTTAGGAAAATTAAGTTTGATCCAAGGGGGATGAATCATCGTCCGGCCTTTGCACTTAGTTCACTGGCGATTGTGCTGTTTGGTGTTAATCTGTCCCTGGCAGAAATGGATCGGCCACAATTGTTGACACGGACATTTGATCGTACCTATGTTGTTAAGTATCTTGGTATTGATGCGTTCACTGCATACGATGCAGTGACCACAGAACAGACGAGCCATGTCCGAAAGTCCGCGACAAAGTCGGAATTAAAAGCCGTCAAGAAATTTACGGATGCGCATTACGCTAAACCAAATAAGAGTATGTATGGCATTGCCAAAGGGCGTAACGTCTTTATCATTCACTTGGAGAGTTTCCAGCAGTTTTTGATTGATAAAAAGATTAACGGTAAGGAAGTTACACCGTTCTTAAATTCAATTTATCACGGCAGTAATACCTACTCATTTGATAATTTCTTTAATCAAGTTGGGCAGGGTAAGACTAGCGATGCCGAAAACATGCTTGAGACTAGTACTTATGGACTAGCACAGGGATCGTTATTTACTTCAATTGGTAGTGATAATACGTTCCAAGCAGCGCCGGCAATTTTAAAGCAACGAGCAGGCTATACAAGTGCAGTATTCCACGGGAACGTTGCTAGTTTCTGGAATCGAAATAATGTATACAAAAACATGGGATACCAGTACTTCTTTGATGCCAGTTATTATGATACTTCTGGTGATAAATCAACTGGATATGGATTGAAGGACAAACTGTTGTTCAAGGATTCAGTTAAGTATTTGGAACAGTTGCAGCAGCCGTTTTATGCTAAATATATTACTGTTACTAACCATCTGCCGTATACGCTTGATTCAGAAGATCAGGATCCTAACTTTAAGACGGTTGATACTGGAGATAGTACCGTTGATAATTACTTTGTAACTGCACACTATCTTGATCAATCATTAAAAGAGTTCTTTACGTATCTTAAGAAGGCTGGATTATATAAAAACTCAATCTTCGTCATTTATGGTGACCATTATGGGATTTCTGATTCTGAGAATCCTAAATTGGCACCGGTATTGGGTAAAAGTGCAAGTAGCTGGGATAGTTTTGATAATGCTCAATTACAACGTGTACCATTAATGTTCTTAATTCCTGATTCTGGAGGCCATGGGCGAATCATTCATACCTATGGCGGTGAAATTGATGTGCTACCAACCTTGATGCATTTATTAGGGGTCAGCTCGAAACGATATATTCAGTTTGGTACCGACTTATTCTCAAGCCAACATGATACAACGGTTGCGTTCAGAAATAAGGACTTTGTCACACCAAAATATACCAGCATTTCTGGAGTCATTTATAACAACAGTAATGGTAAAAAAGCTAAGTTAACCAAGGCCCAAAAGAAGAGTCTGGAGAAGGATCAAGATAAGGTTGATAAGGAATTAGATTTGTCCGATTCATTGAATGAAAAGAACTTATTACGCTTCTACCATCCTAAGGGCTTCAAGAAAGTTAAAGCCTCTGATTACAACTATTCAGATGGTCTGGATAAAGAAATCAAGATTGAGGATCAATTAAAGGGTAAATCAACTAGTTTGTATTCCAAAAACGGTGACAAGAGTACAGTTGATGAGTATGTTACTGACGCTCCTGAAGTTAGTCATGCAAAGACTGATTCTAACCGAATCAAGATTACGAATGAGGATGGCAACTCAGCAAGCAATTAAAAATAGTTAATTTATGGTCCTCAAGGCGTTGTTAGAAGATACAATGCAAAGTTATAATTAAGACTGTATTCAACTACTCCTGAGTACAGAAATATCCATATTTTTTGTAGTGTGTGAGTCCCTCGTTACTGCTGACGAGGGACTCTTTTATTATAGATTGTCAAAGCTTTTAGATTTGGTGGTAAATATTGAAGTTTTAGTTGAGATCGATGTAAAATTTTAAAATAAATAAAGGAAGTTTCGTTAAATATTCGAAACTTCTTTTTATGATAAGAACTATTATATAAACGGGGTGGACTAATGGACAATAATAATGTAATAACGTGTGGGCAAACGTTAACAGTTGTGGCTCACAGAATCATGCCTGAAGACTTGAATGAGCATGGAACCTTATTTGGTGGAGGAACATTAAGCTTGGTTGACCGCGAAGCATCATTAGCAGCATTACGAGTGTCTAAAGCGCCAATTGTCACTGCTAAAATTGATCATATCAACTTCATTAGGCCGATGGATCTGAGCGTCTCGTTGAATTTAGAATCCTATGTTTCCGGATTCGGGCACCGTTCAATTGAAGTATTCACAAAAATCATTGGTGAAGATTTAAGGACAGGTAAAAGATTTTTGGCGTTCACATGTTTTGTGACATTTGTGGTGGAGAATCCCACTGGGAAAATAGGATTTGATCATCTGATACCTGAAAATGACGAACAAAATTCAATTTGTGATGGCTATCAAAAACGCGTTATTAGACGAAAACAAGATCGTCAGGATTTAAATAATTTATCAAACCATATCAATATAAATCGTGCGTATTAAGTGTTTGAATATAGGCTGCAGATTGAGATACAGCCAATTCTTTTGTCGTTAAAATAACACAGCACTTATTGTGATATTTGTTTTGTAACTATTTATAATACAATTATGTTACAGAGTAATCGCTTGATCAGAGTTATAGACATAGTAGGGGTAAAATATAATTATTAATACTGAAATACGTAATAATGTATAAATGCTATTATAAATAAACATCAAATTAGTGATATTTAAATTGTGAGGTAACCATTGTGTATAAATTCTTTGTGCAACAATTAGTGGACAAGTTTCAGCATTCACTGGTTGGTTATGAACTACTAATGCGTAGGCGTGATGGTGATCAGTGGGTATTACCCGTGGATTTTGCAACTATACCAGTAGAGGATGTTGTTAATGCACTTCTAGAAGCGTCTGAGCTTCTTAAAGGTAAAGTACCCATCATTGCCTTAAATCTAAATCGTGACCAACTACTTAATATTGATTTACTGAATGCAATTGTCGATTGTAAGGATAAAATTGTACCGCTGAAGTTAGTGATTGAGATTACTGAGGAAGAGAGCTCTCAAAAAATAGATGACGAATTAATATTGGACAGGGTGAAATTCTTTTGGAATAACGACATTCAAATCGCATTGGATGATGTTAGTAACGGAGAAAATCATTTTGATGGAATTGTTAATTTGATTCCATTTGCTTCCGAGATAAAATTTGCGTTACAAAATGATCACTTAGATTTTAGTGCGCCGGAAGTCCAAAGATTGATTAGTAATTGGCAAGATATTGCCAATCAACACCATATCAGATTTGTGTTAGAAGGAATCGAAACGTCTACAGATGATGTGACCGCTGACAGATTAGGGATTGCTTATCGTCAGGGATATTACTATGGTAAGCCTTATTTGGTGGATTCATAGATTGCGACCGCATATTTTTTCTAGTATCAGATAAAATTGAGAGTATACTGGGTTTATAAATATTTGCGAGATGGTAACTAGATTTTTAATGATCTAATTTTAGGATGGTTGATGTTAATGAACAATAATTCATTTAGTAAGCATGCCAATCAGTCAGTGAACTTTGAATTCACGACTCGTTTAAAACCACAAGTAAGATATATAAGAACGCGTCGATTGAACAAACGAAGATCAGGCGTTTCGTATGATGAATACAGTCATCGTTGGAAGGCAAAATTAAGGTTTCAAGGTTACTTAGTATATAATCAGAGTTTCTATACGCGTGCAGATGCAGAACGTGCGCGACGAGAGATGATTGCTAAATTTTTTAGTTAATTAGGATAAATCGGAACGTTCAGCAAACGGTTAAAGCCCACAAAACCAAAATCCAAATTTGAGGATTTCAGTTTTGTGGGCTTTATGTTACGGGTGCAAAACTGATTTACTATCATAAAAAATCAGGAAATTGCCCTGGTTGAAGAATTATATTATTAGCCAAATAAACGCGACAATTTTTCAGATGTTTTAAGCTTTCTTTCAAAAGAAAAATAACGACCATTATCATTAGTTAATGTAATTGAACTAACGGATGAATTCTTCATAATGCATTGTGCGATTTCATTCAGAAAGATTAGTTGATCATTAATTGTGGGTTTTGCTGTATCAATATTCCAAGTATCATCAACTGATTTTCCTTCAACGGTAACTTCGTTAAATGGATCACTGGTGGTCATCGCATCATTTTTAAGTAACTCAACCACGTCGACAAGTTCCTGGTGGTTTCTTACTTGGTAACAAATATCTGTGTGTTCAATATTTTCAATAACTTGCTTAATTTGAGATAGTGAGGCTGGACGGATTTCTGACATGCTGATCTTCCTTTGTAATATTATTATTTATGTAAAAATATTGGGACATTGCCGTTGCAGCCAATAGTTCCCTGGATTGCACAGAACAATTATCTGACCGCAATCCTAATTGATAAAACTTCTGTGACTTCTTTCATATCATGGATGGTGATTGTTATATTCTCGCGGTAGTTACGTAATGAAAGGATTAAAAACGTAACTAATGAATACATTATACCGTAATAATATGTATATATGGTGTTAAAAATTATCTTTTTCTTAAAAAATATAATAAATCAATAGATAATATTGACATTTTTACATAAATTTCACTGAAATCCTTTCTAAGGACGATAAATCGGTCGTTGTTATTTACTTGTCGGCTCCATGCATACTAAAATATACATATAGATGGTGTATTTCTTTCTGTATATATCTGGTAATGGTTGGTTAGGAGTGGGAAAAATGACAAAAAGAAAATTTACGACAACGATGGATCCTGAATTGATTAAACAGTTGAAATTAGCTGCTGTTGAAGAAGACGTGAGCGTTGCTAATATATTGGACCGATTAATCAAAAAATTTTTAGATGAGCATCCTAATGCTGAGTGATTGTTAGTTATATAAGTCAATTTTGTTGCGTTATGAATGGTGATCCGATAGACTTGTGGCAATCATAATCAGGAGGGGACTGATTGGAATGATTCGTGAAATAAAAAGGACACCTGTTGAGTTACAAGAGGTGATGCAACACATTTTTCCGGATAATTTACCTAATGAATTGGCACAAGAACAGGAGCTAGATTTGTTTGCTAAATTTGTTAGTGATTATCATATTGTTCAAGCTGATGATAGCCAAAGCGTTAAAAAGCACCTGTTGTTAGACCAGGTCATGCAACAAATTCTTGATTTCTATCATTTTACCCGTGCAAATTCACTTGATCGTTCCCGTGTTTTTAAAGATCAAAATGGAGTGTCATGGCTATTTGTATCACCCAACGTTGTTTCAAGAGTGACTGGTTATGCTGAAAATGTAAAAGATAACTATGATGATTCTAATTCTTCGTATCTTGGCAAACATCAGTTACCAGTCACACCGAGTGATGACAGCGATAGGAACTTTTCATTAGATACTATTATTTTAGGATTGGATAGTTTTAGATTTCCTGGGCGATCGTTTGATATAATGTTTAGGTTAGATCAATTAGAGTTTTTAATTGAAAATGTCTCAGATCAGGGATTTTTAACTGAATTTAAGTGATACTAATCGATAGCTAGTACTAAAAATATGGCTGAAGGATACACTCCTTTCAGCCATATTTTTGAGTTTATTCAATTTTAAATATATGTTTTAGCAATTTCATTCTTCTTAAACCACTATGCCAAATTAACGACCAGAAATCATCGTTCAGATCTAACGAATTCATTTCAATATCGTGTAACTTTTCTGGAGAGAAATTAATGTTTTTATCCTCCATATATTCTTCGGTTACGTGCGACATCATTTGAATGAAGCCATATTCGTAGCCATTTGCATATGCTTCAAGGATTGGAGTATATCCCATTGGTAAATGCTGTTCATCACCAAGTTTAGCGTTAAATTCTTCTTGACTGACTCTCTCATCATATTTGATTGATGTGGTCATGTCGTTAATAAATTGTTCGTAGAAAAGAGACTTATAATCTTCGTAGTCTTGAGATACGTAGTAATTAATGGATGATTGTAACTGAATAGTCACTTCGTATTCATCGATTTTATCTGGTCCTGTCATTCTGATGAATGCTGTATAGACATCAGTTTCAGAATCAATTAGACCAAGCATGAAGTGGTTCATTAACATAATAGGCCATTCGGTATAGTTTTTCAGCGGAAATGAAGCATCGATCGCACTGTTAAGGGAGTCTATTTTTCGCATACGTTACTCCAATTTAATTAATTTATATAATTATAGCTTAAATTGTTAATTTTGATAATACTAATACAGTATTTACATAAAAAGTGTATATTTATGGTTTTATTTTCAAAAAATGAGATAATGGTATATACAATATACCGAGAGGAAGTAATCAAATCACCGATTTCAAACCAAAGTGGATGCTACTGAGCTTTAATGATCGGTATGCAATTAACGTTTCCCAAATATTGATGACGCATTTAGCGCAGCACGGAATTGAAAATGCAGATCATAAACTAACGATCGATTACGACCAATTAATGCAGGATGTTATTAATAACACAACATTTGTCATTTTTAACTGGACAGATGCAGTTAAAAACGAGTTGGTAAATTTTGCTTTTACAAATAAAGTTGATAATCCAGCTAACATCGTTGGTACTGGCAATTTTGTATATACCAAACGCCTTAGTGATGGGTCTATTGATGCGTCTGCTGGAGAAGATTGGGCAAATCAGATTAAAGAAAATGATTCACTGCGACGCCAAAACCATATTATTACCATGGACAGTAGTGCTGATGAAATAATGAGATCCTTGATATTTGCGCCTGATCAAGATATGCAGCAAAGAATTGATGTTAATAGCATCTCCACGTGGATTAAGTATATCCAAGAACAGATTTATCGAGAATTTGCCCACCATAGTGCATCGATTGCTGCTAATTTTGATAATGAATCTAAATTTGGATTGGCAATGAGCGCATACTCGCAGTTACCGGCTGAACAACAACAGGATAATTTAATGAATTTAAAGCAAAAAATCGCTGAAAATCGATTTAATGATTTAACCGACATTCAACGATATATTTTTGACACTCAGAGTTTTAATAATGTGATTTTACAGGGGCCTGGAAAGGGATTGTATGCTTATCCAGCCGGGGACATATTTCCACCAAAGTAAAAAAAAAATTGATTTGATGAAATGGACAATATAATCCGCAACACATTGTTAAACCGAATAACAAATGTGGCCAAAATTGACATCGTCCGACGTTTTTTGTCAGAAACGCCAAAGCAGTATTTTAGATTAGATCACACGTAATGCTATCCAACACATAACGATCCTGGTTTGCAGCCTCATTATCACCTGGAGTTTTACCGAACTGTTCTTCACAGTAACTGATTACGCGAAGCTTTTTGTTGCTGGCGTAAATTGCTGAATCTTCGGTTGCAGTTTTATCTATTAACACGTAGATTTGTTTTGATTTAATCTTTTGCATCTTAAATTACCTCTTTTAGTATAATTAGTTAACTATTGTAAGTTATTTTAGCACTAATAGTTTTAACGTAAATGAGTGTTTTTATTTTTGAATGATAAATAATAAAAATGAAACAATAAAAAAGCTGGTATTAAAGGATTTTTCCTTAATATCAGCTTTTTAAAATTTTACTAGTCTGTAGCTACGGTATCAGTTTCTTTAACCAAGGGTGTTGTTTCATGGATCAACCAATCAGTAATTTCCATCAACTGATTGACATCCATGTCACCTTTTTTATTTTCGAGCGTTAGGAGTGAAGAATCCATTTCACCGAGCGCTAGTGTGTAATAGTGACTTTTATCTCGCAAGGCCATAATGCGATTGTATCCATGGCTAATATTACATTCAAAGATATCTTTAATTGTTGATTCATGTTTCCAGTAGCGCAGTTCTTCAGCAAATTTCGTCAATGTTTGAATAGACTTTCGGGCTGCATGCTTTCGCTTAGCCGGATCTTTAATTTGAGCTAATCGAGCAGGGTTGATATGTGGTTCGAGCGTCTTAACAGTAGCCGGGATAATTAAATTCATCAAAATAACCTCTTCATATTAATAATTGTAAGTATTTGTATTCGGTTACATTATAAAACAAAGTTACTGGATTTAATGTTATATTTCAGTTAGATTTTTAGCTTGATTTTTAATTATTTATTCATTTTCGTGAATTTAAAACAAAATGGTGGTCAATATTATAGGCCGCCATCTTTGTAGAATATAAAAATTATTTTTCACTTAGCTTATTGTGCAGTGTAACCACCATCAACAACAAATTCAGAACCAGTAGCAAACTTGGATTCATCAGAAGCTAAATAAACGCAGATATATGCAATATCATCTGGTTCACCCAAATGGCCCATCGGCGTTTTGGTACGATCTGCCATCGCATCTTCGGCCCCTGGAATGTTTTCAACTAATGGGGTCTTGATATATCCTGGATGAACTGTGTTTACACGTACTCCGTAATCCTTCAAAGCACAATCGAGTGCGGCGGATTTGGACATAATCCTAACAGCACCTTTTGATGCATTGTAAGCACCAAGGTTTGGATCACCAATAAATCCTTCAATCGATGACATATTGATAATAGATGCACCAAGATTTTTGTTCTTCATGCGCTGGATCGCTAGACGAGTACCGAAAAATACGCCATCTAGGTTAATTGACATTAATTTACGCCATGTTTCTGTGGAGGTTTCTTCAATCGATCCTGTTAAGCCAACACCTGCGTTATTAACTAGTGTTGAAACAGGACCAAATATTTTTTCAGTTTCATCAAATAATTTTACCCAGCCATCTTCATCGGCTGAATCATGTTGAATAAACCGAATTTCATCAGGACCACCAATTTTCTTGGCAGCTTCTTCACCTACATCTGCATGACGCCCAGTGATGACAACCTTTGCTCCCTCTTTAACAAAACGATTTGCGATACCAAAACCAATGCCGAGACTCCCACCAGTGACAATTGCAACTTTTCCGTCTAAACGATGACTCATGAAATCGACCTCCTATAATCTTAGTATACTTGGATCATAACATAGCCCTGTCTAACCGCCAAATGAAACGCTTACATAAAATTTTGAAAATAATGTCAAACAGTTTGAAATCAGTTATTAAATTGCAATTTATGACAGATCAATGAAGAATGTCCTGGCATCTTGATATGAATTAGTGACACAATTTAGTTAAAACGTGTGGTATAACATAGGCATCATACTAATGACGGGTGAATAATAATAATGATAATTAACCAGGAAAATTTACTACAAGCAGATGAAATAAAGGATCAATTAAAAAAAGAGGTCGTTGATGAAAGCCGAATTAAAATTGGTAGTTTGGTTTTCAGCAACTTCCTCAAGTATTATCAATTATGTAGATCAGCAGTTAATGAAGTTAGTACAAGATTGGATAATTTAAATACTGACTTCCAATTACGATATGAACATAATCCAATTAATCGAATTGATGAACGAATTAAAAATATTCATAGTTTAATGCATAAAGTGGCACGAAAAGGGATACCCAAAGATTTAGATATGATTAACCGACGAATTCATGACATTGCTGGTGTTCGTGTTATTGTTAATTATATTGATGATGTTTACCTTGTTCGTGATGCTTTATTAGCTCAAAGTGACATCAAATTAATTAGGACAAGAGACTACATTAAACATCCTAAGGATAACGGATACCGGAGTTTGCATTTAGTGGTATCAGTGCCAGTTTTTCAAACTGATGGTAAAAAGATAGCTTTAGTGGAGGTTCAAATTAGAACGATGGGGATGGATATGTGGGCCAGTTTGGATGAAAAAATGCATTACCAGGCGGTTAAAAATTCGCAGGCAGGAGTTCATGCGCCAGAATTAGAAAAATATGCTGGAGAACTTAATAGTATTGAAAGGGATATGCAGACAATTTTTACCGAACTGGGGGAGACAGATTGAATTTAGCTTATGTCAAATAAATGTTTTAATACGGCAATTCTTTTTACGCCATCATGCCAAATCTTACCCCAATATCGATCATCAAATTCGAATGAATTCATTTCGATTTTCTGAATCTTGGTATTTGAAAAATGAACATCATTTGTGACCATATATTGTTTAGTGATATGCTCCATCATCTGTGTGAACCCAAAATTATAGCCGGTTGCGTACGCCTCAATAATCGGCGTATATCCCATGGGTAAGGGTGCACCAGGAGTTCTTGCCACAATATGATAGGTATTTTTTGTAATTCTTTGGTCGTATTGAATGCTTTCTGACATTTCTTGAATAAATTGATCGTGAAATAATTTTTGGTAGTTGACAGTGTCTTTCTTGATAAATGAATCTGTAACTATGCGACACTCAACAATTTGTTTCTGAGTCAATTTAGATGTGTGAAATTGAAGTCGCAAAAATGACTGATATAGTTTAAGTTCACTATTTGTTATTCCTGTATTTAACTGTATTACCAGTTTTTCGGGCCAGTGGTGATATTCTTCCACTGGAAAACATGTATCAATAGCGGCATTTAGGGTGTTGGTAATTGGCATAATAGCGCCTCCACGTCTATTTATTAATAATAGTGTACCGCTTTAATCAATGATTACGAAATAGCTTGAGGGCCATTATTTTATTAAACATTCTTTTGTTTGGAAAAAAATAAGTGGAAAAATTTGGCAAGGTATTGCACAATCGTATTAGTGTATTTACAATATTAATTGTATTCAAATTTTTGGATATCTTATTAGTGTTTAAGGCTGACTCCGACTCCTCCTAAGATGTTGAAGAAGCCATACTAACTATCACAATTGCGACAGCTACTGGTCATCCCCCAGTAACTGTTGCTTTTTTTGTGGGCACTTTCAACCAACATATTGCCGAATTATATTATATAAAGTAAAATAAAAAAGTACCCAGAATTGGATATTTTGGATACTTTACTCCTGGTTTATGATGATTCCTCCCAAAATCAACTAGACCAGTTCCTCTATCCAGCACACTAACGTTATATCCCCAATATAACGTTAGTGTGTTATTTTTTTTGATTATAAATACATATATTTGGATTAATTATAGAAAATAACGGCATAAAAAAGCCCGATCATGATATATCAATGATCGAGTGAAAATTAAGATCACGGTGTTTTTAAAACACACCGAGTAAATTTTTTAAAACTGCAATTTGCGCAAAGCCGTCTTTCCACACATGGTTCCATTGCTGATCAGTATAGTCAAAGGCAGCAGCCTGAATTTCTTTTAACTTATTATCAGAAAATTGTGTGCGGTTAAAATCCATGTATTCATTTGACACATGCTTAACCATTTGGGTGAAGCCAAACTGATAACCGGTGGAAAAAGCTTCAAGGACAGGACCGTATCCCATTGGCTTGTTGCCAACACCATCAGTCTCTGCTTGATCGGTGTTGATGGCATGTTTCATATCATCAATAAATTGATCGTAGAATAAATCGTTGTAATTTTCGATATCCTTATCGATATATTTATATGCGACGTCTCTGGCTTGTTGAATTTGTGTTTTTGATAAGAAATCCGAGCCAGTTAATACCTGCATGAAAGCACGGTAAACTCTTACCTCAGCATCAGTGATACCAAGGTTGAGCTGGTATTCCAATTTTTTGGGCCATTGATCGAATTGATCTGTTGGGAAGAAAAGATCAACTGCGGAGTTCAAAGAATTAATTGTTTGCATGACATTTGCCCTCCAGTTCCATTTATTATGTCTCTATTATAACCTTAAATACGTAATCAGATGATTAGAATATTGAAATTTTTCACTTTTTTTAACTTTTTTCCGTATCTACTATCAACCTATGGGTACATGTAGCGCGGTTTTTGTGATAAGTAGTTTGTTTTATATCTCAACTAACGTACAATAGTGGCCTAGCTTAATAAATATATGGCATTAACTAATTGAATAATTGTTAACATGTCCAAAATAATTCCGACAATGTTAAAATAACGACATATTTAATATTGAGGAGTGACACTAGATGAATTTTGATCAGATTTCTAATCTAATTGGTAATGAAAATGTACCAAAGTGGGCAATCACAGCTCAACCAGGTCATGAAGATGTCACCACACTGACAATTGCCGACATGGACTTCGAAACTCCGGATTTTATTCTTAATAATTTGGTTCCGGCATCCAGAGTGCTAGGTTATGAAGAACCAAGTGATCAATACTATGACAGTATTATTAATTGGCAAAAACAGTATCATCATGTTTCAGTTAATAAGAATGAAATTATTCCTTTGACTGGCGTGTTGACTGGAATTTCATTTGCGTTGCAAAAGGTAACTAGCCCAAATGATGCGGTTTTAGTCTTTGACCCAGTGTATGGCCCGTTTTCAATGGCCGTTAACAACCTGAATCGTGAATTGATTGAATTTGATTTAACAATTAGTGGTGACGGTCAATACGAAATTGATTTCGATAAGTTAAAAGATACATTAAGCAAACAGAAAATTAGAGCAATGATCATTTGTAATCCGCAAAACCCTAGTGGGCACGTGTGGACTCGAGCTGATTTACTAAAATTATCAGAATTGGCTCAACAAAATAATATTTTTATGATTGCCGATGAAATTCATCAAGACTTGGTGTTTGAACCAGAAAGATACACATCGTTGTTTGAAATACCAGGAGTAGAAGGATATGCGATTGTCATATCTGCACCAACTAAAACATTTAATATGCCAGGTGTTCAAAGTGCGTACATGTTTGTTAAGGATGCTTTCTTACGCGACCAAATCAAGTCTTTAATGGACGATCAATTTATCAGTGGGATTTCAACAACTGGAGTACTCGCAACCACCGTCGCATTGACTCAGGGAAAAAGTTGGCACGATGAACTAATGAAATACCTTAAAGAAAACCGCGATACAATTTTTGAGCTTTTTGATGGTACCAAAATTAAGCCGATGCTGCCACAGGCAACTTATCTGATGTGGCTTGATTTCAGTGCGATCGGTATTAGTGATTTAGAAATTGATCGCAAGCTTATTAATGATGCTAAGGTTCAGCTAAACATGGGCTCACAGTATGGTCAGGATGGAACAGGTTGGTTTAGACTTAATTTTGCAACCTCCAGGGATCAACTAGTTAAGGCTGTCCGACAAATTATTGAGGTATTTGGGTAACAAATAAATACATTTAATGTGTGAGCGATTGAATCAGAAAACATAGTTGTCTATCAAGACAAATAATTTAGTTTTTCAATTTATCTATTTCAAACGTGCAATAAACTACTAATCTTGGTCAAAAAAACGCCAAAGCTAAAATTCCTTATTTGGATTTTAGCTTTGGCGTTTTAATTCGCACACTCTTTTATTTTTGACAAAAGCAAGAACAGTTTCGTAATTTTTTCTTAACACAGTAGTTAGCTACATAAAGAGGTGTAACATGTGATCATTAGTATTCATCAAAGAAAAATAGAATCTGGTGATTGTTATAAAAGCTGTCAAAAATTATTTGTTTAATGCCTGGTATCAAGTATTTGTATTGATCGTCCCATTGGCGACGACACCCTACATTTCTCGAGTGCTTGGCTCAACTGGCGTCGGGATAAATTCTTACACCAACTCGATTATGCAATTTTTTGTGATTATCGCAAGTATTGGTATTAACCTGTACGGTAATCGAGAAATTGCGTACGTGCGAGATAACCCGAGAAAAATGAGCCAATTGTTTTGGGAGATCGAAACCTTAAGATTAGTGGCTGTTGGAATTGCAGCGGTCATTTTTGTAGGTTTCATGGTAGTTGATCACGAGTACCAGTCCTATATGTGGCTTCAATCTTTATTTATCATTGCAGTGATGTTTGATATTTCGTGGTTATTCTTGGGAATTGAAGACTTTAGAAAGACTATCTTGAAAAATACCGTGGTTAAATTGGTCTCCGTGATTTTGATTTTCACGTTAGTAAAATCAATTTCAGATTTACACACGTACATTTTAATTCTTAGTGGATCAACATTAGCCGGTAATATGACGCTGTGGCCATATTTAAAGGGACAAATTCATAGAGTACCATTGAGTTCATTACGTTTAAAACGTCATCTAAGACCGGCAATTATTTTATTTATTCCACAGATTGCAACTCAGATATACTTGGTCCTTAATAAGACGATGCTCGGTCAAATGGTTGGCGTCAGTGCCACTGGGTACTTCGATAATTCCGATAAGGTTATTAAAGTAATTCTCGCCATTGTGACAGCCTCTGGAACTGTGATGTTACCACGGGTTGCGAAGACTTTTTCAACAGGCAACATGAATAAAGTTAACGCCTATTTATATGAAACATTTAATCTTGCGACTGCCTTAGCGGTGCCAATGTTTTTAGGATTGGCAGCAGTTGCGTCTGGATTTTCAACGTGGTTCTTTGGTAGTAATTTTAATGGAATTGCGGTGTATATTGTGGCGGAATCACCGGTGATTTTGATGATTGCGTGGAGTAATGTCGTCGGTACGCAGTATCTTTTGCCAACGAATCATAACCGTGACTATACGATGTCAGTTGTCTTGGGTGCCATTGTTAATTTAATTGCTAATATTTGGTTAATCAGAAACTACCAGGTTCTTGGAGCGTGCTTATCGACCGTTCTTTCAGAAGCGACGGTTACTGGATATCAAATATTCAGAATTCGCAATATTGTGAATCTAAGACGACTTTTTTCAGGTACTTGGCAGTATCTTGTTTCCGGGATGGTCATGTATGTAGTTGTAAAGTATTTAACCGTGAAAGTATCGTTTTCGATCGTGTCGTTTTTATTTGAAATTTTTGCGGGTATTGTAGTTTATCTGTTAGGTCTCATTATTACCAGGGCAAGGGTTTTAAGCTTTGTCAAACGAGTAGCTATTCGATTAATCTCAAGAACAAGTTGGGTGAGATAAAAAACCAGTCCTTTTTACTGAAATTACAAATAAAAAGGACTGGTATTTTAGATTGATCTATCTGATGCCAACAAGTCAAATGGTGACCAGAAAAGGGATTTCATTACTATTTGGCAAATTATTTCTGGCGGTTGGGGATTATCCCCATTAAGCCAGACTAGACAAATGTCAATCAGGCCAAAAACGATAAGTTCATCGGCAAATTTTGGTGGGATATTGGTCGTTAAATTTGCAAAGGCGCGAACTTCGCTGATAGTTCCTGTTAGATGTTTTTTGATTAGACTGCGCAATTTTGTGAGGAACGCGGGATCCCCATTGTCGCTTGTCAAGGCTCTAAATAACGTAAAATTTGTGTTAATTAAAGTTACGGACTGTTTCACGACTGGCAGAACTTCATTTGTTTCTCGCAAATGTTCCATGGCTGCGACTGGTGATGGCATGTTCTTGGTTAAAACCTGATCAAATTGACTGATCAGGTTTAATTCTACTTTAGCTAGCAAATCTGGTTTGTCGACGTAGTGGAGGTAGAAAGTACCGCGGTTAATTTGAGCTTCATGGCAAATGTCTGCAACACTAATCTTCTCTAGCCTTTTTGACTCGATTAATACAATTAGTGCATCAGTAATTTTAGCCTTTGTTTTAACAACTTTTGATTCTTGGTTGGACATTTATGTCCTCCTCAATTTAGTAAATGAACACAATTAGTTATTTTGCTGATTGCTTTGTGTGGTAACTGATTTTATTATATGAGTGAAAGTAATGCAAATCAACAAAGTGTTGATTGATAAAATCTAATTAAAAGGTGAATGATCATGAATAATATTATTGATGTACATACCCATTTTTTACCTAAAAGTTATGTTGATGCACTAAAAAAGAATGTGGTTGGCGATCCTGATGGCTGGCCAACGCCTAGTTGGAATGAACAAACTACATTGGGATTTATGAAAAAGAATAAGATAGGATATTCCTTACTATCGTTGTCATCACCGCATATTAATTTTGGCGATAAGGAGGAAACAGTTTATCTAGCACAAAATACCAACGATTATGGTCGCAAGTTAAATCAGCAATATTCTTCTCAGTTAGGATATTTAGCATCGTTACCGCTACCGTATGAGAATGAATCGGTCGATGAAATTAATCGATCACTATCAAATGGTGCGAAGGGGTTTGCGGTTCCCTCAAATTCACGTGGAATTTACTTTGGCACGCCACTGTTTGAAAAAGTATATGAACGTTTAAATCAAGAGCATGCGGTTGTTTTGATGCATCCTAATCAAACACCAGTCAAGCCAATGAATGTTAATGTGGGGATGCCAACGCCATTAATGGGCTTTCTGATGGATACAACAATGACGTTCATGAATTTGTTGCAGCATCATTTTTTCGACAAGTATCCAGATATCAGGTTAATTATTCCGCACGGTGGTGCATTTATGCCGATTTTAGCCGATCGTGACGCACCTTATACGAAAGAGACGTATAAGTCAGATATGTTTGCGGCGATGGAGCATGTTTACTTTGATACTGCTGGTGCTGTTTTTCCGCGTCAATTACCAATGTTGTTAACCTTGGCTGATCCGACCCACATCTTATATGGTAGTGATATTCCATATACCAACCTATCGTTGGCAAACCAATTATTGAATATGTTTACTGAAGCCGGAGGAGTTAAAGCGAAGTTTAAATTTCAGGCCGTTAATACTGCTAGTAAGTTGGGACATTTTATTGATAAAAAACCCAAATTAGCCAAATATAAAACACTAATTGATGAATCTCAAAATATGCTGACAGGAGCTGATATTTTAACCCCCAGACTTCGAGACATGATCTTGCATGATAATGCAGTTAAATTATTTGATCTTTAACTTCCTTACTTTTACATTACACAATATAATCTAAGTAAGAAAAAAGTACGGAAATGATGTATATGAATGAAAAATATGTTAAGGCTACAATTACATCAAAAATCAAATTAATATTCCTAAAAGTGTTCGAGAAATATTAGAAATTGGGGAACATGACAAAGTACAGTTCATTTTGAAACCTGAATAAAAAGTAGAAATGGTTAAAGGTAGTTCCAGCAGTCTATGGGATACAGTTGCTGAACAGGAAAAAGAATATGGAAGTGTTAATACGGATGCAATTGATTGGGGGCCAAGATATTGGTGATGAGGTGATAGACTGATGGTTCATCTACACACCGGTAATATAGTATATGTAAATATTGATCCAGCAAAGTGAACGTGTCTCAAATACTATCAAACAATTGTTCTGATCAGATGATACAAGAATAAAATGTCGTTTTACCAAATATTAAATTATTTGGTAAGACGACATTTTATTTATTCAACAAATTTTGAATCATTACCTCAAAGCTCTCATCGGAATCAATAATTGGGTTATGAAACCAACCAGCACCAACATGAATGATGTCGCCAACAATTAGGTTTCTGACAGTTCTCTTGATTACAAGGGTTGTTTGCGGATCGTCGGAAACATTGGTAAAAATTTTTTCATAAAGTGCATCAAGTTCTAGTGTTGCAGCATGAGCATCATCCGAATTACGCTGATTTTCTGAAAAAGAGAGTAAATAGCGTAATAGGTTAACGTTTTTCAAACCATATTTTCGACAGTACTTAGCAAACGCCATGATGATCTGGTTAGCAGGAACGCCAAATAATTCAGATTGAACGTTTTCAACCAATTGGTGAGTTGAGTAGGCAAAAATGGCGTTATCTAAAGCGGTGGGATTTTTAAAGTAAGGATAAATGGCCTGTGATTTACTACCGAGAGATTTTCCTATCGATGTGAACGTCGCCGATTGGCCAGAGTTAATTAAATTAACAGCCTGTTTGACGATTTTTTCCTTAGATAAAATTCGTTGCGTCAATTATCTTCAACACCTTTCAGTTGTATTTTACAGTATGTAATGTATAATTACAAATTGTAAATAAAAATAAAGGATTTCAGTAGATGGATATTATCACAAATTTTCATAATAATATTATACCCGATAAATACGGTAGCAATGAAACATATCGACATCGGTCTAATTATTTATCATTTCCATTTCAGGTTCATGGCTTACCGCATGACAGCAAATTTTTGGCAGTGACACTAATCGATTACGATACAGTGCCTTTTATCGGCTTTGCTTGGATTCACTGGGTAATGGTGAACGTACCCGTTGAAGGTGCAAACATCGTAATACCTGAAAATATTAGTGCATCTGATCAATTTCCCCAGGGGCTGAATAGTTTACATTCAATACTGAACTATCTTCGTGATCCGCTCTGGCGATTCAGAAAAGATCGAGGTTGGTATGAACAACATTACGCTGGCCCACGACCGAGAAACGGAATTCATCGGTATCGGCTTACCGTATACGCATTGAGTGGTCCAACTAGTCTTCAGGAAAAATTTAATTTAGGAGATTTAATGGGTGAGTTGGATGATCTACTAATTGACCAAGCTTCGATAAATTTGAAATATGAAAGGAAGTTTTAGTAATGACAATTGTTAGTTTAATTGTAATCGGATTTGTTGTTGGTATGTTCACTATTTCAATGGGTGGTGGAGGAGCCGCAATTTATCTTGGGGTACTGACTGCCCTATTTCATGTCTCGCCAGCAGTGGCAGCCTCGACATCGTTGATGACCGCATTTCCATCTTTAGTAGTTGGTTCACTGTCATACTTTCACTCTAAAAAAATTAATTTTAAAATAGCTAATCAAATGTTAATTGCGGCATTACCAGCGGTTGTGGTTGGTTCATTTTTAGCACCCCATATTCCAAATAACTTCTATAAATGGTTAATTGGCTTGATCCTAATTATTTTAGGCATTCAAATCTTTGTTCAACGTAATAAAAAGGAAACTAATCAACCCAACCGTTTAAAGGCATCAGGTTTTGGCGTTTTGAGTGGGTTGATGGTCGGTATCGCCGGACTTAGTGGAGGCGGACCAATCGTCGCCGGGTTACTATTGATGGGACTGGATATGTTTGACGCTGCGGCAACCTCTTCATACGTGCTAGTTGGCATGACACTTGTCGGGATTATTTTTCATTTGGGTAGTGGTCAAGTTGATTGGTCAATTGGCTGGGGATTGATGGTTGGAGCACTGATTGGAGCACTATTGGCACCAAGACTGATGGACCGATTGAGCCATAGCAAAAATAATAAGTGGTTGAAGCCGTTTATGGGTGTGCTATTGATGTTAATGGGCATTAAAACTATAATTTAACATTATCTAGTTACATTTAATCCAATAGATACGTGGTGGAGCAAACATGATTAAAATTGAACCATTTGAAAACACGCCAAAGCATACTGCTCAATTAGTCGATCTGATTAATTACTGTCAAAACATAGAAGCAGGTTTAAACATTAAAATGGCCGAACAAGATGATATTTTCCAAATTAAAGATTACTACCAAAGACGGGGTGGTCAATTTTGGTTGGCAACTGATGATGAACAGGTTGTGGGATCCATTGCACTACTTCCAATTGATAATCATTATGCGGTTTTAAAAAAGTTTTTTACATACCCAGATTATCGGGGCAATCCACATCGATTAGGGGTTCAATTGTTTGAACTGCTAATTCAATTTGCTAAAAATCAAAATTTTCGAGAAATTGTATTAGATACTCCTGAAAATGAACACCGCTCTCATTTTTTCTATGAAAAACACGGATTTAAACTAATTTCACGGGAAAAACTACCCGTATCATATCAGTTTCCGGATCGTGATTCGAGGATCTACTTAAAACAACTTTAGCAAGTTAACACTGAGATTGTTATAATATGAATACTAATTTAAATGGAGTGGATTGCTGTGGCTAAAATGACGGTAGAAGAAGTAAAAGCAAAGTTAGCGGACCTAAAAGAAAGAATTACAACTACAAAACAAGATTCCGAGGAATTTAACCAAGCAGTTGTTGAACTTCACGACTTGGATAAGGTTCTTAACATCGATGAAATGGATGTGATCGTTAAGAATTTGGGTCGTCAATTGACCGATGATGAGTATGCGGCATTAATTGTGGCATCTGCTAATCAGGAAGATGTGTTTGATCTATTTCCAGGAATTGAGCGACCGGCAGACTTAAATAGTTTGAAAAAATAAAATAAAGCTAGTCTTGAATATGCGAAAGCATTTCTCACAGACTAGCTTTATTTAAATTAAGTAGAAACTAATTTATCCGATGATAATTTTCAAATTACAGTTAAGTGAATCGCACAATGAAATGTGCTACATTATAGATGAATAATATCGATAATATCAAAAGTTGATGTAAGTTTTAAAGTGGGGGAAGCGTGATGGAAGTCAATAATGCGATTTTGGAAGAGGCTGTTAAAATTTACAAAGTTCTAAGCAACGTTAACCGCATTAAAATATTATATTTTTTGGAAAATCATGAGGCAGATGTTACCACAATTGTTGATAACTTGGAACTGGATCAACCGTTAGTTTCGCATCAGTTGTCAATCTTGTTCAAGTATCAACTCGTAACAAAAAACAAACGTGGCCAACATGTCTATTATTGTTTAGACGATCCTCATATCTTAGAAATGGTAAATGCCATGCTTGGGCACGTGGCACACGAAATTAAGGGTGAGCCACATCAATATCCGCATGTTGAATAATAGGTGCTAGGGGGAGTATAGATGAATTTATTTGCAACAATTATGATGATTATTTTAGGGGTATTGCATATTGCAATCATGTGCCTCGAAATGTTTAGTAAGCCTGAAACACAGGCTAATAGTTTTGATATGCCATTGGAATTTGTCAAGCAACCAGAGGCCCAGACAGCTTTAAAAAATCAGGGGATCTACAATGGGGTCTTAGGTATTGTGATTTTATTGTCTCTTGTCATGGTAAATGGTGCTGCTTCAATCGCTGTGTCCGAACTGTTAGCGGGATTTGTTTTAGTTGTTGGAATATATGGTGGCTTAACGGCAACAAGAAAGATATTCTTGATTCAGGCATTACCAGGTTTGATTGCGTTATTGTCACTAATTTTATAATCCGACAATAAAGTGAGAATACGGCGTTTTGCTCCCAGAACAAAAGACTCACAAGACTAAAATTCAGAATTTTAATCTTGTGAGTCTTTTGTGTCGTGAGTAGCTGTTTATTGAACGTTCAGGTTAGATAAACTGAAACATTAAAGATCATCAGGAATATTGTCCTAACCTTTACATAGAATCATTTGTCAATTTCATCATTATTGGGTTGGTTTCTGAAGTTGCGTGGGGCCACGTGAAAGTTTTTTTTAAACACGCGTGAAAAGTAATAACTGTCCGTGTAACCTAAACGGGCAGCAATTTGTTGAATTGGTACATTTGTGTATTGAAGATAGTGGCTGGCTCGAGCCATTTTGGTTGTCGTGATGAACTGATTGACACTAGTTCCAACGGTCGCATGAAAGGAACGGCTTAGGTAGCTTGTGGAAATATCGAGTTGATCTGCAAGTTCGGGCAGCTTGATTGGTTCACTGATATGTTTATAAATGTAATTAATCGCTGAATCAACGTAGCTACTGCCAGTTGTATTATCTTCTTCATCAGATGAATCAATGACGGAAAGACTAGCTAACGCAGCGCCAACCATCTGCGATACATAAATTACTCTGGCATATGAAAAGCCAGGAATGAAAGTTTGAATCATTGTCCAGAATTTTCCCATTAGATCCTTGGCATTTGCTTCGGGCAACTCGTCTATATAAAAGGCAGACTCACGAAGCACACACATGAAATCAGTGGCAATTTTGCCACGAAAGTGAACCCAATAAATATCCCAAGGGTCTCCTTGAGATGCATAGTAAACATGTTTGATACCAGGAGGCAAAATAATTAGAGAATTTTGGTGCATTGCGTATTTGTGTCCATTTACTTCTACGGTACCTGATCCGTTTGTACAGAAAATAATAATCCAGCTTGGTGCACCATTAATTCGCGAGACGTAGTGATCTTCTGCGTTGGGGAAAAAGCCTAAATCCGTGACGTATAAATTCGTTACAATTGGGGATGAAGCGTATTCTTTTAGTGTGTCTTCTGGCAAAACAAATAGGTATTCGTTGTCAAAATCCTCCAAGCGTCTCATGGTTGTTTCTCCTCCAATGTTAAGTGTCCGACTGATTGAAACTATTGTAATCCAATATTATTCAATAAGCTAGTAGCGAATAATCCATCTTTAGGAAAAGAATTTGCATTTAAAGTAAGCGCTTACTATATTAATGTTATAGTAGTAATTAGGAAAGGAACGATAGTGATGAGTAATGAAGAATCAGACGTTTTGCTTAAAGAAACTACAATTACACTACCGACGTATCTAACAAGTAAGCCGGAAAAAAATCCGATGTTTCTTGAAAAAAGAGTTTATCAGGGGAGTAGCGGTAAAGTTTATCCATTTCCGGTCACTGAAAAAATATCCGAGAAAAAGGTAGATCGTGAATATAAGGCCGTGATTCTTGAAAATAAATATGTACAGATCACATTCCTGCCAGAATTAGGCGGTCGCATATATCGTGCCCTGGATAAGACGAATAATTATGATTTTGTATACTACAATCATGTTATTAAACCAGCACTGGTGGGCCTCACAGGATCGTGGATTTCAGGAGGAATTGAATTTAACTGGCCACAACATCACCGACCTGACACTTTCTTACCAATTGAGTATGAACTAAAGGAAAATAGTGATGGATCAAAAACTCTGTTGGTGAGTGATATTGATCGAATGTACGGTACTAAAGTGTTGGTTGGTTTTACGATGTTTCCTGACAAAGCTTATCTGAAGATGGATGAACATTTCAGCAATCCGACTGATTTACCACAAACATTTTGTGGTGGGCTAATCCAGCGGTGCCCGTTAACGATAATACTCAGTCAATTTTTCCACCTGATGTAAATGCTGTGTTTGACCATGGTAAACGAGCCGTTTCAACTTTTCCGATTGCCACCGGCGAATACTACAAGGTCGATTACTCAGCAGGTGTCGATATTTCACGATATAAGAATGTACCGGTACCAACTTCATACATGGCCGCTCATTCAAATTATGACTTCCTCGGTAATTATGACCATCAAAAGCAGGCTGGCTTACTGCATGTCGCTGATCATCATACGTCACCTGGAAAGAAGCAATGGACGTGGGGCAACGGTGATTTTGGTAAATCATGGGACAATCAGCTCACGGATAGTGACGGGCCATATATTGAATTAATGGTTGGCACGTTCACGGATAATCAACCTGATTTCACATGGTTAAAACCCCACGAGGAGAAGTCATCAACAGAATATTTCATGCCATACAAAAATGTTGGTGCGGTTAAGAATGCAACTATCAACGCTGCGGTTAACATGGAGCAGTCTGATAATGGCGTGAAGATAAGAGCATATGTCACTTCCAATTTCCCTGATGCACATGTTTTGGTTTATCAGAACGATGAGTTATTTGCGGATGAAACGGTATCACTTAGCCCTGAGCAAACATTTGAACATGAGTATCAGATAGCAAACTTTGGTAGCAATTTGAAGGTGGTTATTAAGGATCAACAAGGTGTTACGCTTGTCGAATATCAACCAGATAAAGACGATATCAAGCCAATTCCTGATGCTGCTAGCGCAATTCCGGCACCGACAGAGGTTAAAACAAATGATGAATTGTATTTTGCAGGGCAACATTTGGAACAGTACAGGCATGCAACGTATCGCCCGGATGATTATTACCTTGAGGGCCTCAAACGTGATGCTGGTGATGATCGTATCAATGACGCCTATGGATTGCTGCTCTACCGACGAGGGTTATTTGCTGAAAGTCAACAATACTTTGAAAAAGCTGTTGCAAGGGAAACGCAGCATAATACAAATCCTTTCTACGGTGCAGCACATTACCATTTAGGATTAAGCCTACTGATGCAAGGAAAAACGGTTGCAGCTTATGATCATTTTTACAAAGCAACTTGGTCATACGAAACTCAGTCAGTTGGATATTTAGCATTAGCTGAAATCGATAGTCAAAATAATCATTTAGATAAGGCAATTAATTTGTTAGACAAAGCCCTAGTCACTAACTATCATGATATGACTATTCGGACGCTAAAGATCAATTTGTTGCGGCGCTTGAATCGGTTAGCAGATGCAACGAAACTAGTTGAAGAAAGCCAAAAGATTGATCCATTAGATATTGGCATTCGTTATGAAAAATGTCAGTTAGATAACACTGTAGCCAATCAAAATGATTTAAGCATTGCACTAAATGGTAAATTAAATAACCATTTGGATTTAGCGGAATTGTATATCAAGAGCGGTGAATTTGGAGAAGCCGTGGATATTATTAAAATGTATACCGCAGACGATCCGCTGAAGGATTACTATGAATCATATTTATTAGCTAAAATGGGTCAGAAGGATTCAGCCGATCAATTTGCTAACGCAGGGGCGGCAGCATCACCCGATTATGTCTTTCCTAACCGACTATTTGATGTTGTTGTGCTAAATTACATCATTGATGATTATCCAACCGACGGCTTAGCCAACTATTACTTGGGTAATTTGTACTATGACCGTAAAGTTTATGATCGTGCCACTAAGCTATGGGAAGAATGTACGCAATTAAATTCTGACTATGCAATGGCACACCGTAATTTATCGATTGCATATTACAATCGTCAACACGAACCACAAAGAGCGTTGGAACAACTAAGTAAAGCTGTTCAACTTGATTCAAATAATAGTCGTCTAATTTTTGAAATAGATACGCTGTATGAGAAGCTGAACAAGCCACTTGCGGAACGTCTTAAATTCCTGCAAGATCATTTCGATCTTGTTTCTCAACGGGATGATAGTTATATTTCACTCGTCACATTGCTGAATGAAACTGGTGGGTATCAACAAGCTTATGATTTGATTATGGATCATACCTTCCATCCTTGGGAAGGCGGCGAAGGAAAGGTCAGCACGCAGTACGAATATGCATTGGTTGAACTTTCCAAGCAAGATATTAAGGCAGCTAATTTCTCTGATGCAATTGATAAATTAACAACGGCGTTAACTTATCCTCGGAGTATTGGCGAAGGTAAATTACCAATTGCTGTTGATAATATTATTGATTACTATCTAGGGTTAGCATACCGTGGCTCTGGTGATGAGCAGACCGCCATTAAACACTTCAAGAAGGCAACAGAGGGCTTGAATGAACCGACAGATATGATGTATTACAACGATCAACCTGCTGATACAATCTTTTATCAGGGTCTCGCTTTAGAACAACTGGATCGTGCGGATCTAGCAAAGGGTCGTTATTACAAACTGATCAGCTTTGGTGAACATCATCTATTTGACAAATTTAAGATGGATTACTTTGCGGTGTCATTACCAGATGCATTGTTATTTGACGAAGACTACCAAGATCGTAATTCCGTGCACTGTTACTATCTGATGGCTCTAGGCCACTTAGGATTGGGTCATTTAGATAAGGCAAAGGAACTGTTTGATAAAGCCTTGAGTTTAACAAATCATCATCAGGGTGTATTACGTCACCAAAATTTTGAAAAACCAGAAGTAAAATAAGGCTATGAGAGAGTGTGTTGCTTAGCTTAAGCTAAGGATCTGCTCTCTTTTTGCCTTTGAGGGGGCATTGGTTATGGCAAGTTATATTTCTTCGCTTAGATCCTTAGTTGGACATAGACCATTAATTTTTAATTCAGCATCTGGTGGTTTGTTAAATGACAAGAATGAGGTTTTGCTTCAAGAGCGAACAGATACGGGTGATTGGGGCTTTCCGGGTGGCTACCTTGAATATGGCGAGTCATATAAACAAGCAGTTGTCCGAGAATTCAAAGAAGACTCAGGATTAAGCGTTGTTCCAGTTAAATTATTAAAGCTTTCAGATTCATTTGAATACGAGTATCCAAATGGTGATCAAGTTCAACCGATTAATTGTTTTTATCTTGTGAAATATGTTGGAGGAAAATTGCTGGATCATCGTACTAATGAAACTAGTAATTTAAAGTATTTTTCGTTGAATTCTCCACCACATTTTTTTAACGAACAGCATGAAGAAATGTTTAATGTTTTGAAAGGAAGTCTTTGATATGAACATTCAAGTTAACAAGTACGCATACAAAGATGAACATGATTATTGTGAAATTGAACTGAGCAATGATAACGGGATGAAGGTTGATTTACTAAATTACGGTGCAACTCTGGAAAAAGTGCTAGTACCGACAAGTAACGGCCTACGAAATGTCATTATGTCACTTGATCAACCGGCGGATTACTCTAAGGAACGCAATTTTTTGGGTGGCACCATTGGTAGAATTGTTGGTCGAGTGAGGGACGGACTATGGCAGTCCGGTCCGAAAATCGTTCATTTGCCACAAAATGATGGTAAGAATCATATTCATGGTGGTACTGGTTTAGATACCGAAGTCTACAGTTTTAAAACAGTGATTCGCAATGACTCAGTGCAGGCTATATTTAGTTTGTTCGATGCAGATCAGTCAAATGCATATCCTGGTAATTTATTAATGACTGTCAAGTACACACTGGATAATGATAATCGCATTCTCTACGAAATTAATGCCATAGCGGACGACGTAACAATTTTCAATCCGACTAACCATGTTTATTTTCGACTTGATGGTCAAAATCGTTCTGTGGCTGATACGAAATTGAAACTCGACAGTGACTATTACTTGCCTTTGGACAAAGAAAGCCTGCCCTTCACGGGAAGATACTCGGTTAATGAGACACCGTTTGATTTTCGCCAAGCAAAAAAAATTGGGGCGGCACTAAGGTCTACTGATCCACAAATACTTGCAGAAAAAGGCTTGAATCATCCGTTTATGCTAAATGGCAATGAAATGGCTGCCCAACTTACAGCAAGTGATAATTTAGTAACAATGAAAATGGCCACCAAGTCTCCCTGCATTGTCGTGTATACCGGCAATCACTTTAATAACACAGGCATCACATCTAACATTGGTCAGTATGACGGTGTGACGTTGGAAGCTCAGTTTCCACCAGTAACTGGTCACGATTTGTCGGCGATTACCTTATTACCAAACGAAAAGTTCAATACTTGGACTTCCTGGCAGTTCGTATTCTAAATAACTTTCAATGATAATCTAATCATTCTAATTATAAAATCGGTTTATATAAATTCGCAATTGTCCATCTTTAGAGTGGGTTATTACATTTTTATGAATCCGCTTTCATAATAGAATTGTAGATGAGGTTGATCAACATATGATTTACATCTCGATAAATGATGTGTCAAATATTGAATGGAGGAACGGAAAATGGATAACAAGAAACGACTTACTCCGTACGTTATCTTAATTTCTTGTGCGGCAGCGCTAGGGGACTGTTATTTGGTTACGACACAGCCGTTATTTCTGGTGCCATTGGCTTTTTACAAATTAAATTTGCTTTGGACAGTGTGGCAGTTGGTTGGGTGACATCATGTATTTTAATTGGATGCGCTATTGGTGTCTCAATTGCTGGTGTGCTCAGTGATTTATTTGGACGTAAGAAAATACTATTACTGTCTGCTGTGATTTTTGCCTGCTCATCTTTGGGCGCAGCTTTAGCTGGTAGTTATATTACATTAGTTGTTTGGAGAATGCTTGCGGGGATCGGAATTGGGCTGACATCTCTTATCACGCCATTATACATTGCTGAAATGGCTCCTTCCGAAGTTCGTGGCAAACTCGTGTCAGTTAACCAACTAGCGATCACGATTGGGATCTTTGTTGTGTATTTTATTAATGCAGCGATCGCATCTGGGTCCGCACAATCATGGAATGTGAACGTTGGTTGGCGTTGGATGATGGGTGTCGGTGTTGTCCCATCTGTATTGTTTGTACTGGCATTAATTCCAGCCGGGGAAAGTCCACGGTGGTTGCACCAACATGGAAAGCCAGAAGCCGCACTTGCCATTTTAAAGAAGGTTGAAGCAAACGATGAAGATGCGCAAGCTCAGTTAAATGAGATTAAAAAATCCGAAGAGGTTGTGGATGATACCCACTTCAAGGATTTGTTCAATAAGACTTGGCTGCCGGTTGTTTTGATTGGTGTTTGTTTGGCTCTGTTCCAGCAATTCTCAGGTAGTAACGCGATTATGTATTATGCACCAGAAATCTTTAAGGGTGCAGGGTTTGGACAAAGTGGTGCCTTTTGGTCAACAGTTTCAATTGGTGTGATCAACATGGTCATTACGATCGCCGCATTAGGATTAGTTGATCGAATTGGTCGTAAAAAGCTTCTTGGCTGGGGATCATTTGCAATGTCAATGTGCTTGTTAGTCGTAGCAATATGCTTCTTTGTTCATGCATCTGCAGCTTTGACACTAACATTTATTTTGCTGGCCATTGCATCATATGCCATTTCTCTTGCACCGGTCACATGGATTATTATTTCAGAAATCTTTCCTTCAAGAATTCGTGGTCGTGCAATGTCGATTTGTACCGTTGTTCTTTGGTTAAGTGATTTTACGTTGAGTTATACTTTCCCAATTTTGACTCAAAGTATTGGTGAAGGATGGACGTTTATGTTGTATGTCGCAGTAACGTTAATTTCAGCCGTCTTTGTTTGGAAATTGTTGCCAGAAACAAAAGGCAAGTCACTTGAAGAAATCGAACTTTATTGGCAACAACGTGCAAAACAGTAAGCTTAGTTTTTATGTTTTCGATACGAGTTCGGTAAATAGGACTCGTATTTTTATTTAATTAATTTAGGGTGGTGTTGGTGATGGTCACTAAATTGAGCGATGTAGCAAAGGCTGCAGGTGTTTCGGTTGCCACAGTATCTCGTGTGCTGAACGATGATCCAACACTATCTGTAAATAACAGAACCAGAAATAAGGTAGAAAATTGGGCGTCTAAATTAAGCTATCACAAAAAGCACACGAGATACTGCATTGCGACGGTCAATGCAAAATATGACAATTTAAGCAGTTATAACATGTCAATCGCTAAAGAAATTAATGATCT
This sequence comes from Paucilactobacillus suebicus DSM 5007 = KCTC 3549, assembly GCF_001434475.1. Taxonomy (GTDB): domain Bacteria; phylum Bacillota; class Bacilli; order Lactobacillales; family Lactobacillaceae; genus Paucilactobacillus; species Paucilactobacillus suebicus. Next base: position 33,989 of record NZ_AZGF01000009.1, read on the forward strand.
ATGTGTTGATAAACATGTTAATAATTTTGAAGTTAGTCTTGATAATATTTTGCATCTCAAAAATTATATCGGCATCGATGCTGTCATTATTATTGGCGGTTCGCTAATGTTAAATGCTACTGAAATTACACGTAAATTTTCAAATGTTGTATTTGTTAATTTAAATGGAACGCCTTCGAATATTGGTAGTGTTGAAATTAACTTGGATAGTGTTGTGGAAATGATGGTTAGGGGGATGCAAGATAGAAAAATTCAACAACGGATTACCATGATTTCAACAGATTCGGATGGAGCAATGGAGACACAATTTATCAATTATCTAAACCAAGATAGTGTATGTTTTGACAGTGATGTCATTCATACAAACATGGATTATCATAATTTGCCAAACTTTAAAAATCTTAGTCTTAATCGCAAATTAACAGGATTATTCGTTCCTAACAGTGTTATGGCATTGAAAGTTATGCGTGAAATTACAAAATGTCACTTAAATAATAGCTTTTGCGTATTTAGTATCAACGTTTCGCCACTTGAACAAATGGCGTATCAGAGTCTGCACTCTATTTGGGTGGATCCAACAGAGCTTGGTAGGTTAGCCTTTGAAAATGTATATGACCGTTTGACAGGCAATTCAAAGTATTTTAGGAAAATATTGATTTCTCCAAGATTATCGACAAAAAATAATAATTAATTCGAACATTTACTGATAATACTGCTACACTGTAGGTAAGAAAAGCGTTTTTTCTAGAACAGCGTCCTTAGTGTAATGGATAGCACATGAGATTTCGGTCCTCATGATCCGAGTTCGACTCTCGGGGGACGCATATAATGTTTGCTAAATGATTTTTAGTAATTAGTAGTAATGATATAAAAATCCCCCTTTATATCCGAATATTTTATTTTGCAGCATCCACAAAGACTTGTATAATAAAAATGTAGTAAACGCTTAATCGTTGATTCGGTGGTTGGTCAAGAAGGATACAGGTGAATAGAAATGGCAAACACAGATGCGAAGATTAATAATGAGACGTTCAATAAAATTACCAATTTTACTCAGTATACGGCAGACGAAATGGTCTCTGGAAAGTTTGGAACTGATTGGGGTAACCTGGAGTTGGACCTGCTAACCGATATTCAATTAGCGTCCGTTAAGCGTCAACTAGAAACTATTCAAAGCCACGCAAAGATTGCTCTGGATCGTCTTAACAGTTACGAAGAAAAATAATTCATTAGAGGGTTCTCAAATGAGGACTCTTTTTTAATATGTATTTAGTTATCGGTTATTTCATGCCAGAATCAATACGACACCGATAATCACGATACTGCTCGCCCAAAATAAAATAATCAGAAATGTATCTTTAAGAGATTGCCTTACTTTAACCTTTCTTTTCCTGTTCACCATTTATCACCTCTTATTTGCTATAACTGATTTTATCGGTGATATATGAACATATTAAGAATGTATTAAGTAAGAATTTAGTATTTAAAGCAGTTAAAGTGTGTCAAAAATTTCTTTAGATAAACTAAAAGAAATAATCATTATTAGTTCAATTCAACTTCCATTTCTGAAGACATTCGTTTTGTATGATTAATGCATGGTTAATTAAAGGAGTGTGAAGCCATATGTTACTAGACTCAGATAAGAAAATCAAAAATATTATGAACGCACAGATTGTTAAAGTGTTCTATCCATTCGTTATCGCTAGAAGCGAATACGGCAGCTTAATTAAAATCAGACTATCAAAAGAAGAATTAACGGATCCACTATTCTGGGAGTCAATTCGAAATGTATCTCAAGAAAGATTATGGGTGCCAGTTGGCAAGAACTATCATCAATTACTTGATAACGACTGGTTATTGGACGAAGCAGAAGAAACAGAGTTCGCATAAAAAAATTTTGTTTGCACAATTAGATGTCTTAAAATAATAATAAAAATAGGTCATCAAATGCTTGTTGAAAGCGTCTGATGACCTATTATTTTCATTTGGTAGATAGCCACTTTGAAACACTGGGCCAACTGTTGTGGTTGATTATTACTCGAGGAGTTAATGATAAGTTCTCTCTTGAGGTAACAATGCCATTATTAAGTGTGTATATGACTTTTAAAATTGGTTGATCAGTTAGAAACTTTTCTACCTGCGGATCTCCGCTTCCGTATGGGTAAGTAAAAATGGGAGTTTTTGAACCAGATTCCTTTTTCATAACTAACTCACTAGTTTTAAAATCTTTTTTGAATCTTGAAAAGTTTTTTGGAATATTAAAGACGGCAGTTCCATTTGGCGTTAAATAATGCATATTGTTGGTATGAACTCCCAGCTCAAGGAGATTTCCTGCCTGCTTTTTCATTTTTATGATTTGTGGCCAAGTTGCTAACTGTTCACCCTCACGATAACGGCCAGTGTTACCTGTGATAATGGAAGCTGTGAATGGATAATGGTGTTTTTCTAAAACTGGGGCAGCATTTTCAGCCAGAGTTCTATCGACATCATCAAATGTAATCACCACATATTTTCCACGAACCTCACGATGTTTTTGAAGCATTGATGCCATCTGAGTTGTTGAGATTACTTTTATGTGATGCTTTTGAAGAAAGTTCATTTGATTTTTGAAAGTTGATAAATTGACGTTATAAACATGTAGTTGGTTGTTTGGACTAAGTTTTTCGACAGTTTTGACGGTTGAGTTGTTATTCAAAACTCTGTGATAGCAGAAAACAATAATACCATTTTTTGTTTGCTCGTCTTTTTTTGATAGGGCATAACTTTCACGATTACCAAGTTCAAATTTCACTTGTTTGTGAACTTCAAATGACAGAGCGGATAGTAGAAAAACTATAAAAATACCTAGAATCCATTTACGTGTTGTTTTCGTCATGATTCTTGACCTCACGTTTTAGTTTATTGATTTTGATTGTTCCGTATAGTGAAACTATGATGGCAATTACGATAATTACAGTTCCTAGTGTTTTATAAATTGAAAGAGAAAGATTAAAAAGTAGGTAGTTAGTTACTAATCCATCGGAATAAATATTGAAAAGAAAACAAATGTTGATAGCGATAATATAGATTGTGATTGCCCAAAGAAAAAGTAGAAAAACTGCACGTTTTGTACGGTTAAAAAGAGACGACTTTTTTCGTATTACTAATTTATTTTTATCCATAAATTACACACCTCGGTCCGGACTACTCCAAGTTCCTTTTCTCGACGGATCGATGAAGAATGATGCCAAGGCACTCGTACAACTTACTAAGTTAACAACCCAGTAGAAGACGATATAAAGAGGCAGGAGAAGGAGATCTCGTACGTCAACATATCCCTGACGTTTGGAACTAAAAAAGCCAATTATAAACTGAGTAATACTTAAAATTACTAAAACAAACAGAATACCACCATCTAGAATAAGTGAGTGAGTAAAGATAACAATGAAAAAGTACATTAGTACTGCAAAAACGCAGCAGATCGCCCAAGCATTACTTAATACCATGTCTAGGAGAAGCCATTGTTCGGCCAGACGGCCATTAATAAACATGTCACGTCTGTTAATGAGGACCTCGAGACCACCTCTAGCCCAACGGCGTCGTTGACGAATTAAGTCGCGAACTTTTTCCGGCACTAGAATCCATGAAACAGCTTGAGGACAATAAACAACATTCCATTTCTTGCTATACAGTTTCCATGTCATATCAATATCTTCGGTCAGCGCTTCGACTGTCCAGTTATTCACGTCTGTAATGGCAGATTTTCTGTACGCAACTATCACGCCCGAAACTGTTGTAATGTGACCAGTAATAAACGCTTGTCCACGTTTTATAATGTCGATAATGCCAATATATTCTAATAGTTCCAATCGTCCCAACAGAGTGGTTCGATTTCGAACAACTGGGCGCCCAGCAACCGCGCCAACTTTTTTGTTTTGAAAGTATGGCATAATGTTATTTAGTGCGTTTTCGTCAATGTAGGAGTCAGAATCGAGACAAAGCAAGAATTCTCCAGATGCATAAGGTAAACCTTGATTAAGTGCATTGGCCTTGCCACCATTCACAACTATTGGTACAACTTTAACTTTAAGGCGTGAGTTATACATGCTTTGAAATGACTTCATTATTGATAGTGTCTTATCGGTACTACCATCATCTATGAGTATTAATTCAATATTTTTATATTTTAAATTAAAAACTGATTCTACGACTTCATGCAAAGTTTTCTCTTCATTGTGTGCTGGAATTAAAACAGAAACTAGAGGAAAAGTGTTCAAATTGTTTTTACCCAAGACTTTTTCTTGATGTTGCATGATAGAAAAAAAGATTGATCCACAGATCCAAACAATGGAGACAATCAACGGATATAAAATAACAAAATCGCTAATTATAAACATATTAATTTGTTCCTTTCTAATTATTTTTTTGTGTGAACTCGTTACAGATTTTGAAAAAGGTATTAATGAACTTAGTTGATGAATTCAAAACCTGCTTTTGGGGGAATGTATGTGACGGATCACCCCAAATTGAAACTGAGCTTCCTTCAATATTGGTTATATTTTTAATATGACTGGTATTGTCGTTATTCCACATTTTTGGATTCCAATTTGATTTCATGTCACTACTCATATATTTGATGTTTTTTGTTTTTAAATTTGTTTTATTTAGTATGAAATAAAGATAGTAGTCGTTGTAATTTAAAACCTTGTATCCTGATTTGAGTAAGGTTGGCAGTGATGCACGGCTCTTACGTCTTTGGTTTGCGGCTTTTCCAGTCTCGTCACCAGTCCAGTTCCAGTACGTAATGTGAATATTTTTATTAATTTGATTAACTTCAGAATTTAAAAAGCCATCATTCCACGCTTCAGGAATCATATTCATTTTAGAAATTGCTTTGCTCGTTGTATTTAGGTAGTAAACATAGGCAGAGTTTGGTTTATTGCTGTTTGAAAATTCGTCACCACCGAGGTGAAATCTGGCGTTATTTTGATTAATGAACGGTTTAGCAACCATTTGATCCAGGTGGATAACGAAATTAGCTCCGGTACTGTTCAATTTGATTTCCCGTCCATAATATGAATTGTTGTAAGAAATGTTAGTCACAGTTTTATTCATATTTTCGGCCTGCATGTCTTTTATTAATCCGCCAACGTGCGCAGGTGTGTCAACTTCGGGAATAATTGTGACATTCTTTTTTTTCGCATAATTCACTAAATTATTCATTTGGTTTAGTGAATAAAACTTTTGTTTTGTTTTCTTATTTTCCCAGGTTCCATCATGAAATTGTGCTCGAGACTTTGTCTGGCCCACCAGACTGTTTTCTATGCCAAAATCGTTTGAATCTGTTAGATGTAATTGTAAAAATTGACCATTATCTTGATGAATGATATCGATAAACTGTCTTAACGTTGCTGTACTGTAATGTTGGCGGGCAACATCAAGTGTGACACCGTTGAAATTTACGGATTGCGTTGATGCCTTTGCGATGGTATTGATACAGATACAAGTTAATAAAAAAATGATTACGACAGATAATAATTTAGTCTTTTTGTGTCCCATCAAAGTATACTCACCTCTTCAAAAAAATAGATGTTTTGTAATTAGAGACACCTAATTTGGATTAGTAATTATTTATATATTCTGATAAATAATACTTCATCAATTTTTAATAACAAGTAAATCAAATAAAAGACATTCTTTTTTAATAAAATAATCATTTCCTTAATAAAATTTCGATATACGTTGATATATATTATAAATAACCATTATCTGTAATAATTAATGTAGTGATGGGCAAATTGTTTATTAAAAGACAATCAAATTTTTGTACATTACATTGGTTAATTGAATACAGTAAAAAAGCGCTAAACCAAATAAGTTAAGCACTTTGTTTTTACATCTTTAGTTGAAATTTAATTGTTAGCCTGAATAACCTGACCTTCTGAAGTGATTCGGTCACGGCCACTATTTTTGCTATCATAGAGGTAGCTATCCGCGCGCTTGTATGTGTCATCTAATATTGCATCTGCCGGTTGCATTGCAGACATGCCCATTGAAATTGTGACGTTAATTTTATACTTATCGTATTCAAAAATTTTGGTTCGAACGTCTTGCCAGCATTGTTTGATAATAGGTGCAACTTGTTTTGGATTCATATTTGGGAAAATAATGTTAAATTCTTCTCCACCTGTACGATAAAGGTATTTATCTGCATCATAGGGTTTTAGCGTATCACGCAAGGTAGTGGCAACACCAACTAATACTTCGTTCCCAGCTAAGTGACCATATGTATCATTAATGCTCTTAAAATGATCAACATCCAGCGTTACCAGTGTAAATTCACTATCTTCATTTTTACAATTTTTGAAAAGTTCTGTGACATCGTGCGTGTATAAAGCGTAACTTCTTGCATTAGTTAAAGTGTCAAAACTGGCCACTTTTGCTGTTTCTCGTGCATGCATTACACCTTGACCAACCTTAATTAGGAGGATACCAATAATGGCACAATCAATGAAGTACATCAGCATTGCTTGAATCATGACTGACACGACCGTTTCAGAGGAAGTCAACCAAAAAACGATGCAGGTGTAAATACAGAACATTAAGCGGGGCAAAAAATTAAATGAGAGTTTATCCTTCAAGTGCCAGTTAAGTGACATGGCAACAAATAGGACGACAATGGCAATTAACGACGAAGTTGATATCGCCGGTATATTGACTAGCCACCACAGGACAATGCAAAAAACTCTGGCTAGGTACTCCCAAAGAATCATACCAACATTTAGTAATGGCAAAGTGACAGCTAGCAGGCCAGTTGTAATGTTGAGCAAAAATAATTGAGGGTAGACGGATTCCATTATTCTGGATAAGGCGATCATTAATAGGATTGTTACGATCATACCCCATCGAGCAGCTTGGACTTTGATGTTTGAATATCTATCAATACTTGGATGAGCGACTTGCCAAATTACTAAGTAAACAGCCTCAAAACCAATTATAACTATGAAAGTAAAAATACTTTGAACGATCCACTGTGACATAAAATTCCTCCAGGAATTCCTTGATTACTTCATTATTGCTGGTTTACCTGTGTAATATCCTTGTACAACGTAGCAGGGATATTCCTTACCAATTACTTCCATGTCATGGGCAGTTTCCAGTCCTTCGATTGCAAGCATTTTATTGTTTTCGTTCGATAGATCGTACCAATAGTCAAGTTGAGAAGTTACTTTATTAATATCATCAAATGGTCGAAATCCCTGAAATGCAAATTTATATTCATCGATGAACGGATTCAGATAATTGACTAATTCTGGGCTATTTTCTCCGGTTCCCACATCATCAATGCAAACAAGCAGGCCTCGATCGTGGAACATTTTTGCACCATCATACAACTGATTCTCAGTGACTCCAGGTGTTATTCGTTCTGTTAATTCAGTATAAATATCGATATCAGTTTTCGATTGAACTCGACGCACCATATCAATATAATTCGGATTTATGAATTGATCTTGCTCCAGATTGAAAGATAAAAGTTCAATATTAGCTGGTAGATCAGCTATCGTGCTGTTGAGTAGCTTTTCCAGTTCTTCACTGGTTATTCTCGAAAAGTCTTCTGGTAATTGCCATAGACCGTCTTTAAATTCTCTTAAAAAAAGTTCATATCCAATAGGTCCTTGTCCCAGACGGTTTGAATGAAATTTGGGTTGTCCAAAAAATGTATGCATAGTTGGTATCATCTTCCTCGACTTAGTTTTTTGAAATAAAAGTCCTACACAGTTTAATTACGTGTATGGCTCGTAAATTACACATTCTTTTGTAATTTAGTGGGTTACTAAATCATTGCATAGCACAATGCATAACGATAATTCTATTTCATACGTACACACTACATATTAATGAGCTATAAAACAAGGGTAGGTAAAATTTTAATTCTCTCTATATTTTTGTGATTTCTGAAATTATACATAAGATCGAAACCACTGGATAAATAATTCTATCTAAAAAGCGCCCCCGTAAAGGTACGCCATTTCAATATTATTGATGAGTTATCCACTTTGCAAGTTTAGGATTATTATGTCTCAGCCAGTGCATTATCTTTGTATGGATTAGCCAATGTCGAAACTTGGGAGATAGTCTTTCCAGACAGATTAGGGTGATAACAATAAATGGAATACCAGGAACAAGGGGCAATAGCAAACCAGCAATACCCAGACCTAAACTAGCTATTGCTCCAATAGTCCATAAAATACGAATTAATATTGTTGGCACAACAAATCATCTCCCATAATTCTAATATAGCTATAACACGATATAGTTCCAACGTTAAAGCGCTTACTTAAACTATCGTTTTTAGTTTAATTTTTTCAAAAAAAGTTCTTAGGTCATTGATTATATGTAAATACGTATGTAAAATAATGTCAGTATTCAAAGAAGAATACTTTATCCATGTTCTCCTGGCTTGCTAGACTCCCCCAAGTGTCGAAAAGCCAATATTCTCAACCAAGCACGCTGATAATGAGTTGTTCTCATAGTCTGCGTGTTTATTATTTGTTGAATTATTAAATTGAGTATAGTAGCATGTAGTTTGAAAACTGAATAGATTTCTTCGGGGCAGGGTGTAATTCCCGACCGACGGTGACAACATAATGTTGAAGTCCGTGACCCGCGTTGAGCGGTGGATCCAGTGAGAGTCTGGAGCCGACAGTAAAGTCTGGATGGGAGAAGAAAAAATACGATATCATTTCGTACCATTGGTGTACTCTTTTTTTGAGTACGCAAATTCCGTATGAAATCTTATTTAGCTTATCAAATAATGGGCCCCGCATTTAATTGCGGGGTCTTTTTTAGTGAGGTGAGTAAGATTACACAAGATCAAAAGTATATGCAAATGGCCGTTAATTTAGCATTGTTGGGTAAATATGATACTTGGACTAATCCACTTGTAGGTGCTGTAATTGTCAAAAATAATCAGGTGATTGCAACAGGATATCATCATAAATTTGGTAAAGAACATGCCGAAATTAATGCATTAAGTCACCTAGACCAACTAAGTCAGGCAAAAGGCGCAACTATCTACGTGAGTTTGGAGCCTTGCAGTCACTACGGCAAAACACCACCGTGTGCAAGAAAGCTAGTAGAAGTTGGTATTAAGCGGGTAGTGGTTGGTCAACTGGATCCAAATCCATTGGTTGCAGGTAAAGGAATACAGATTTTAAAACAGGCTGGCATTGAAATTACAAATTTGAACTGTACTCAATATATAAATCAGACCTATAACTTTTTTTATAACAACCAGCGTCCATTTATCACATTGAAATATGCCATGAGTTTAGATGGCAAGCTTAACTTTCAACATGGACAAAGATCAATATTGACGGGTGAGACCGTCCACGATGATAGCCAGCGTCTTAGAATGGATAACCAAGCGATTTTGATTGGAGAACACACACTTGATGTTGATGATCCGTTATTAACTGTTCGTTTAAAGATAATGGAATTTCCACCGATTAAAATTTTGCTAGTTAATGATGTGAATCAAATTAATATGGGATTGAGAATATTTTCAACAGCTGGCTCAATCTGGATTCTTAGTAAAACTATTAGCAAGAAAAAGATGCCTAAGAATGTGAGAGTGTTTGCAGATGATAGCTGGCACGTCGAACAAATAATTGAATTAATGCATGATGAAGGGATTCAGTCACTACTGGTAGAAGGTGGCAGTGAGGTCCAGGCACGATTTATGTGCAGTGGCATTGTTGATCAGATTGTTAGTTATGTAAGTGGTCAGGTATTTGGTGGCACTGCGTTACCAGTTGCCAAAGGTGCTGGTATGAATAAACCGCTGAAGATGAACATTCAACAGGTGGCTCAGCTAGGTCCGGACGTTAAAATTACGGCAAGGAGAAATTAATTATGTTTACAGGGATTATTAAAGGAATTGGAACAGTTACGGAAATTAAACGAATTAGTGATACCGCAAAATTGCAAATTTCGACAGACTTAACTGGTCAAATCAATAGTCAAATTGGCGACAGCATTTCTGTGGATGGTGTATGTTTGACGATTACTAAATTGGACAATCAGGGCTTTACTGTTGACGTTATGCCAGAAACGGTGCATCGAACAAATATCAGCAAATATGTCGTAAATAGAAAAGTCGATTTGGAACCTGCATTACTGGCTTCGGATCGGTTAGATGGACACTTTGTCCTTGGTCATGTTGATTGTACCAGTACCGTAATTAGCCGTCATCAAGATGAAAACGCGCTTGTTATATCTTTTAGTTTACCTGAAAAGTATAAAGATTATGTAGTTGAAAAAGGGTCGGTTAGTGTTGATGGTGTAAGCCTGACCGTCGTTGATGCAATCAATAACACCTTTTCAGTTAGTCTAATTCCACACACAATGGATCAAACTGTTCTTGGTGACTTAATGGTCAACGACGTTGTGAACATTGAGACGGATGTTTTAGGGAAGTACATCGTTAATAAGGCAAAGGAGAAACTTAAATGACAGTTGAACAGTTGAATTTAAAAATAGAACGTGCGATTGAGACATTACAGCGCGGTGAGTTAGTAATTGTGACAGATTCAGAAAGGCGTGAAGCTGAAGGTGACATGGTTGGATTGGCTCAATACGTCACTGGAGAGAAAGTAAATATGATGGTAAATAAAGCCCGTGGACTGCTGTGTGTACCGATGGCAGAAGAATATGCCAAACGTCTAGGACTAACACCGATGATTAGCAATGCAACCGATGCATTTGGCACGGCATTTACTGTCAGCACTGATGCAAAGAAAACCAGTACAGGTATTTCTGCTTTTGATCGGGCACTAACGATTAGACGACTAGCAGATATAAATAGTGGATGGGATGATTTTTATCATCCTGGTCACATATTTCCACTAATCGCTAAAAATCATGGTGTTCTTGAACGCGATGGTCATACTGAAGCCGCAGTTGATTTGGCAAAGATTGCTGGGGCTAGCCCAGTAGGATACATTTGTGAAATCTTGAAAAAAGATGGTCAGATGGCAAGACGGAAAGATTTAAAAGCTTTTGCTGAGGGAATGCAAATGCCTATGATCTCAATCGAAGAAATAAAAATGTATCGTTTTGTGCATGATCTGGATGTGGCGAAATCGATAACCAAGGTAAAATTACCAACTAAATATGGTAATTTTGACTTAGAGGCATTTGAAACCAATGATTCAAATGAGCCAACTTTATTAATTTCAAAAGGTGAGATTGAATGTTCACAGAATCTTTTGCTGAGAATTCATTCTGAATGTTTAACAGGGGATGTTCTAGGATCGATGCGGTGTGACTGCGGTGAGCAACTGGATACAGCTTTAAGGGAAATTGAGGCGAATGGTAGCGGCGCGGTTATTTATCTGAGACAAGAAGGTCGAGGAATCGGCCTAGCTAACAAGCTTAAAGCTTACAAGCTTCAAGAACAGGGATATGACACTGTGGAAGCAAATATTCATTTAGGCTTTGAACCAGACGAACGTCATTATGGTTTAGTAGCTGCAATTTTGCACAAAAAAGGAATTAAAACGGTTGAACTAATGACGAATAACCCTGACAAGATTAATCAGCTTGAGAACATGGGGATAAAAGTAAGTTCCAGAAGAGCAATAGAGATGTCGGCGCATGAAGAAGACTTGAACTATTTGAAAACTAAAAAACGTAAACTAAATCATATCTTGAAAGAGGTAAATTAAATGAACGAGTATTCAGGGACAATCATGGGAAATAACAAAAAAATTGGTATTGTGGTGTCAGACTTTAATGAACTAGTTACCAGTAAATTATTGAACGGAGCAATTAATGAATTAAAAAAGTTTGGTGTTAGTATTGCTAGTATTTCGGTTGTTCATGTGCCAGGTGCACTGGAATTACCACGAGCGGCAAGAATACTGGAGCAGACAAGTCAGTTTGACGGATTGTTAGCACTAGGTTCTGTTATTAGGGGTGAAACATCTCATTATGATTATGTTTGTTCAGAAACTGCGCGAGGCCTAACGCAATTGTCATTGAATGGAAGCATTCCAGTAATGTTTGGTGTACTTACTACTGATAACTTAGAGCAAGCAATCAACCGCTCAGGAGGTAAGGGAGGCAACAAGGGAAGTGAATGTGCTCAAGGAGTTTTACAAATGATCGGATTTGATGAATGGGTAAAAGAAGCTAATATTTAATTAGATAAAGTTGAAATGTTTGAAGAAGGCGGAAATCATGAATTGGTTTCTTGCCTTTTTTAAGTGTATTTATAAATTAGTCGACTCAAATAAGATAGTTACGTTGTTTATTTTATGTAAATTGAATTAGAATTAACATTAAATAAACAATGAGAGGTTTTACATGAAGTCGGCACAAGATCACATCGATATTGGCGATTATATGAAACTAGCTGCCTGTACTGCAGTGATGCTTCAACCAATATTACAATATGCACTAAATGCGGGAGTATCAAGTCACGCACAAATGGCGATTGGATTTGTATATGACTTGATTAAATTCACTGCTCCTGCCTTTATTTTCGGAATTTTGTATACTACAACTAGGCTAACAATTGATAATAACATCACGTATCGTCAGTATTTGAAACAACAATGGCATGCACTTTTTATTCCGACTATATGGTGGACTTCAATTTATTTGTTGATGATACCATCGGTACAACAAGTAGAGCATTACACTGACTGGAAATCGTTTCTATGGCAGTTTATCAATGGAAATGCGGCGCCTCATCTGTGGTATAACACAATGATGTTGCAATTTATTATGATCATGCCGATTTTCTGGGTGATTGGCCGATTTTGTCTGAGCAATGTTAGACGTGTAATTGCTGTTAGTTCGGTCGTAATCTTGCTATCTTGTGCATGGATATGGTTTTACGATTTTAATGTCCTTTATGGGCCTCATGCCAAGTCATGGTACTTATTAGATAGATTTTTTATTAGTTTTTTGATTTACGGAGTTTTTGGAGTGCTATCTTGGCAAAATAACGAAACTTTTTATCGGGTTATCCCAAAAATAAAATGGATTATAGTAATTGTGGCAATTTTGGCATTCGTTTGGACAGGCATTCAAATGGTTTATAGAGGACTACCGGTTAGTTTACCAAGTGCAGCATATTACCAGCCATCAATGATCATTTATGATTTAGCTATTATTGGTTTGATTTCCATTTTGGGAATATTTCAAATTACGAAGCATTCTTCATTTACGGTTTTTGTACATCGCTTTGCCGCGTTTGCATATAAAGCATTCTTGTCCAATGTGTTTTGGTCATACTTAATTTGGGAATTGTTTGGTCAAAAGTTAGCTAATAAGTCTCTATTTATCGGCATCTTTGTGGTTTATCTATTAACTTGGTTACTTAGTTTTGCTAGTGCTTTCATTATCAACACAGTTTGGACAATGATAAAAGTTAGAATAAGATGAAATATAAAATACCATAGCATCAGCATATTTCACTATACAAGGTTATTTGAAATAGTTTTTAAAACATGCTTTGTATTATACAAATATTACTGTTTAACAATTACTAACTTGCAGAGCTATCTTTTTTAATAGAAAAGAGATATTATTCTAGTTAGTTTATGTAAACAACTAATCTGGGATGCTTTGGGAGATTTAATAATGAATAGTGATTATGATAAAAGTGATTGGTTGACAAGAATTGGGATTCCACACACCTTAGTTTGGGGCTTTGTAGGTCTATTTTTATTTGTGACTGGAGCCACCATTGAACAGGGATGGTTTTCTTCAATGCTGTCTAATTTGGGATTTAGTAATGCTCACGTTGGTCTTATTTTTACCGTGTATGGTATTGTAGTTGCCGTTTTTGCATGGTTAACAGGGGCATGTACACAGATCTTTGGAATTCGACAACTGATGTGGTTTGGTTTTATCCTTTATTTTATAGGGAGCTTACCACTAGTTTTGATTGCAATTCCTCTAAAAAGTTACTGGTTAATTATGTTGACCTATACTATCAGAGGTGCTTCATACCCGCTTTTTGCGTATTCCTTTATGGTTTGGTTGAACTTTAAGGCGCCTCAAGAAGTTTTAGCACGTGCAATGTCCTGGTTTTGGATTTCATTTGGGCTTGGAATGACAGTGTTTGGGCCTTATTTTTCAGGTGCCTTAATGAAAATGATGGGGCAAACGAATTTATTTTATCTGGGATTCTTGCTAGTTATTTTAGGTACATTTTGTGCGTTAATTCTTAATCGGGATAGTGCAGACATTCCGAAGAGCGAGGAGCCACCATTATCCAGTCTATTGAATAGTTTTACGTTGATCTTCCGACGTCCAAGGCTTGGATTGGGTGTCATTATTAAGGCAATCAATGACATTGGCAAGTTTGGTTATGTGATTGTGATGCCTTTATATTTGATTCATTATGGTTACACAACGGCAGAATGGCTGTCTGTGTGGGCAATTGTTAATGTTGTCGGTCTATTTTTAAATTATGTGTTTGGATACATTGCTGATAAAATTGGCTGGCGCAAAACACTTGTGTATTTTGGTGGAACATTTTGTGGACTAGGAACGCTGGGTTTGTGGTTGGTACCACAGATGCTTGGCCACAACATACCTGCACTGTTCATTTCTCTAGTTCTTTATACGATGGGGTTAGGAGGTTTTGTTCCTCTTTCGGCAATAATTCCTAACTTGGTTCCTGAAAATAAAGGAGCAGCAATCTCTGCACTTAACCTTGGATCTGGATTAAGTAATTTTCTTGGGCCACTGATTGTTAGTATTTTTATATCTCCATTCGGAGCATCAGGTGCATTAATTGCATTAGCTGTGACGTACTTTATAGCTAGTCCGCTCTCATATTTTCTGAAGATGCCTTCAGAGATGAAAGATTGAATAGGTTATTCTTCATATATGTGAATTTTTAATGTTGCACTTGTGTTGTGTTACTCATATAATGTGGGTATACCTATGAATGGTATACACGTCCGCAATTGCAGCTATACAGCCAACTAGCTGTGATTGTTGGAGTACTACTCCTAAGACATTTTCTAATTGGTCCAGTCCATCGCACTCATTAGGAAATGTTTTTTTATTTTAAGGATTATTAAAGTTGGTTGTTTTGTGCATAATGAGCTGTTATAGTGATCCGCAAGCATTGAAACAGCGCAATGCTCACAACATACAAAAAACCTTTTTATACTATTTTTTTGACTATCAAATGTGCAGATAATCAAATACATGGCAGCACTCCAATAATGACTATTGGGGTGTTTTTTATTTAGTTTAATATTCCAAAATTATATATTTAAATGATGATTTTAACGTTCAATAGAAAAATTAGAAATTAATGTGATACACTTTAATCAGTTGATAAAGATAAATAAAAATCTTAATTAACTTAAAGACATATTTTAATTAGAAATCTATCATTCTTATTGACCGTAGTTTAGAATGATTCTAACATAGAATTAATTGAATGTTTGCGTTTGATACCATTAGCAGGGATTCAAAAAAATTAAATGGGGGTTATTTTTTATGGCAAAGACAAAAGTAATTGTAGTAGGCGCTTCACACGGTGGTCATCAATCAATTCTGGAGTTACTGCACAGATATGATAATCTCGATATTACAATGTTCGAAGCTGGTGATTTTGTTTCATTCATGTCTTGTGGAATGGAACTATTCCTTGAAAATAGCGTCACTAATGTTTCAGACGTTCGTAATTTTGAGCCAAAACTTTTTACTGACCAAGGCGTACATGTATTAAATAATCATGAGGTTACTAAGATCAATGCTGACGCTAAGACTGTAACGGTTAAGGACACAAAATCTGGTGATACCTCTGACTATTCATATGATAAATTGATTTTGAGTTCTGGTGTTACACCAAATTCAATTCCCGTTCCAGGTGCTGATTTAGACAATGTATTTTTAATGCGTGGGTACGATTGGGCTACATCTATCAAGGCTAAGCTTGAAGATCCATCTGTTAAGAACATTACTGTGATCGGTGCTGGTTATATTGGAATTGAAGCTGCAGAAGCTAGTCGCAAAGCAGGCAAGAACGTGACTTTGATCGATATGATTGATCGTCCACTCGGCCTGTACTTGGATGAAGACATGACTAATATTTTAACAAAGCATCTTGAAGATAATGGTGTTAAGTTAGTCATGAGTGCTCAAATTAAATCGTATGAAGGTACGAATGGTAAAGTAACTTCTGTTAAAACTGCTGATGGGGAATACGACAGTGATCTCGTTATCCAAGCAGCCGGAGTTAAGCCAAATACGAAGTGGTTACAAGGAACTGTTGACCTTGATGATCATGGATTTATTAAAAATGACGAATATTTGCGGACTAATTTACCGGATGTGTATGCGTTAGGTGATGCAACGTTAGCATATTCAGTTCCTGCTCAAGGAAGAATGCCAATTGCTTTAGCAACCGTTGCCCGTCGTGAAGCGCGTTATGTCACTGAACATATCTTTGAAAAGCAGCCATCAGTTCCATTTAAAGGAGTTGTTGGTTCCTCAGCACTAAGCGTGTTTGACTATCACTTTGCTGCTAGTGGTTTAAATACCACCACTGCAAAGCGTGCTGGCGTTAAAGTAGATACGACGTTCTATCAAGATACATTGCGTCCAAGTTATGTTCCAACTAATAAAAATAATCCTGATGTTTATGCTTCATTAGTATTTGATCCTCAGACGCATAAAATTCTTGGTGGCGCTGTATTATCAACTTATGACATTTCTGCACAGGGCAATGTGATTGCATTGGCGGTTCAGAATGGGTTAAGACTGGAAGACTTGGCCGAAGCTGATTTCTTCTTCCAACCAGGATTTGACCGTCAATGGAGTCTCTTGAACTTGACAGCACAGCATGCACTTGGTGATGCTCAATTTTAATTAGCCGTTAAATTGACTTATGTTTAGTAAGCGTACTATACTGGGTGCAACAAAATTATGAGGTGATTACTATGGCAGAACAGACATTTACTAAAGAAGAATTAAGTAAGTTCGATGGTCAAAATGGTAACAAAGCATACGTTGCAATTGACGGCACCGTCTATGACATGACGGATGTACCGGCATGGGCTAACGGTCAGCATCACGGTAATGTGGCCGGACAAGACTTATCAGATGTGATTTTGAAGTCACCACATGGTAAGAGCGTATTAGCTAAATTAACAGTAGTCGGTAAATTAGTATAGTTACGCAAAGTACGTATATATCGTAAGAATAATCAAAACAGACATTGATTAGCCATAATTTGGTAATCAATGTCTGTTTTTTGGTGTACATAAAACTTAAAACCCAATTGAAACAAAAGCTATTTCAGTGCAATTAATTTCAGTTTGAATCTACTTTTTGTTCATACACTACCAAAGATTTTCCTGAAAATCGTTCATATCAGTTAAAAATTGGTTTACCAGTTTGAGTTCATCGTTGCTATATTTTGAATCAATTTTGGTATGGAGCTCACTGTCAATCATTTGATGCATTTGATCATGAACATCAGCAATTTTTTTACCATTATCAAGTAGACGATAATATAGCTTCTTTTGGTCGTTTGATTTCTTGAATGTATCAACTAATTCATGGCCAGTTAAAGACTTGGCGGCACGTGTAATACCACCCCGGGTAACGTTTAGCTCCGTTGCTAATTCAATACCAGTTTTACTATGCTCTTTCAGTGCAGATAACGTGTGCAGGCTAACAATGGAAAGCGTACTAATAATTTTTTTCAGTTTAATATCATCAAGATGATCAGCAATCCAGGCTTGTTCACGATTGACTGATTCGTGATTAGAAATAAATCTATGAATTTGTTCTGAAATTGACTGTTCAATATGTTGATCCATGATTATCAATCCATTCTAAAATAATTGAACTAATTATACCTTATTAGAACTCCTGTGCCATTGACTTTGCTTGTTGAATTGCATTATTCAAAATTTTATCGCGTTGCTGTGGAAACTGATCGCAACCTTCAATAAAAATTTTGCTGATATTTTTAATGCCATATAAACTAAACATGTGGTCCATATATGAATCACCAAAATCAGCCTGAAATTCACCGCTTGCGTTGTTATCATGATAGATTCCACCAGCAGCCTGGATATGAAGTGCCTTTTTACCATTTAGTAATCCTTCAGGGCCATGGTCAGTGTATTTAAAAGTTTTTCGTGTGACGGCCGTGACATCTAAGTAATTTTTTAATTGATAGGGTAAGAAATGGTTATACATAGGATTTACAAATACATACTTGTCGGCTGAAACAAATTCATCGACCCAGGCAGTATGCTGTGCGAGTTGATTTTTTTCTGCTTCTGACATGGGTTTTGAGTACTTAACTTTAAGCCATGCATCAAAAGTGGTGTCGTCTAAAGGTGGAATCTGTTCTTCAAACAGATCTCGAATAACAATTTCGTCATTCGGGTGACTTTGGCGGTACGAGCTTATAAATTGTTCACCAACCTGTACTGAGAGTCCTTTTTCGTTAGTGTGTGGGTGTGCCATGATTACTAAAAGTTTTGCCATTTTTAAAATCTCCTTGATTTACTTTTTTGTTGATAGTCAACATTATATCTCAAAATTGTTGAGTGTCAACAAAAAATGTTATTATCTATGATCTATTAAAAATGTAAGTTATATTTTATCTAAAAAATGGTAAAAATTATCTAAAAAATGGTAAAAACGGTTTCGTTATTGTTGATTTAAAAGTTATAAATGCCGATAATCAGGTCTGGGATATGTTTCATAATGTTATCGATGGGAGTAGTCAAAATGTCGACAATTTTATTAGTTGAAGATGAGGATAGTTTAGTTTCTTACCTACAAACTGAGCTGAAGTTTGAAAATTACGAGGTACTAGTAGCCGGAGACGGTTTGGAAGCACTGGATATTTACCGTGATAATGCTGGCAATATTGATTTAATATTACTTGATTGGATGTTACCCAAATTAGACGGGCTACGCGTCATGAAAAAAATTAGGGAAACTGATGACATTCCAATTATCATGATGACCGCCAAGGATTACGTTGGCGATAAAGTAGCTGGTCTAGATAATGGTGCGGATGATTATATTACTAAACCATTTGAAATTGAGGAATTATTGGCGCGGATTAGAGTGATTATTCGGCATTTAGATACTAAACCTGTTGATAAGGAACGAATTTACCGAGTTAATGGGTTAGTACTTGATACGAAAGCTCGTTCCGTTAAACAAGAAGATCAATTAATTTCACTCACACAACGTGAATATAATTTACTATTAGTTTTAATGCAGCATGTTAATCAGGTATTGACGAGAGATGAATTATTGAACTTAATATGGGGCGTTGATTTTGAGGGTGATCCTAACATTGTTGATGTCTACGTTAGGTATGTTAGGGGAAAAATTGATACAAGTGATCAGTCAATTATTAAGACAATTCGTGGGATTGGTTATTCATTGAGGGATAGGTAAATTGACAAAAAATAAGCAACCAAGGGTTAAGACGAGTGCTTTCCAAATTACAAGAGCATACGCCATTGTATTAATAATGATCACGATGTTGATGAGTGTCTCAATTATTGCCGTGGTTGGGTCAACTTTGGTGGTTAACACCAAGAATAACAGTCAGCAATTGATGCAATCACTGAAAAAGTCAATTATTAATGACAATATTGATTGGGAATACTGGCGTGAAACAAGCGGCATTAATACCCATAACACATTTGTGCAAGTTACAGTTTCAAAAGGAAATAAAATTGAACATCAATATTTATCAAAACATACAGATCAATTTTTAGAGGAAAATTACCATAGTTGGCCAATTTTACATGATATTCAGTATCGTGCCGGACAGGGTGTTTATTATCATATTGTTGATTATGACCACTTTACTAACAGTAGAAAACAAACCATTAATCGAAAATATGAGATTTGGTTAAGTCTAAATCGTGTCTTGAGATTGTTTTTAACAATTATTGAAATCATCATTGCCGTTTGTTTGATAACATTTTTAATTGGACTTCGTTCGATTTCAAGGTTGGCAAATAAGCTGAATAAACCATTATCTGTATTAACAAAGGCTACCAGCAACATTATCAACACCGACGAATTATCACACCATGAAAAATTACCCGTGCCTGATAATCCAAAAGAGGTGCAAGATTTAACACGGGAATTCAATCATTTATTGAAAATATTGAATGAAACGGTGTTGCGTGACCGGCAGTTTGTCTCCGATGCATCTCATGAATTACGGACGCCATTAGCTGGCATTCGTGGTCACATTAATTTATTACGACGCCGAGGTGAAGAGCACCCAGAAATCATTCCTGAATCACTGAAGTTTATTGATGAGGAGTCACTGAGAATGCAGCACTTAGTGGAGAATCTCTTGGCACTTTCCAGGATGAATAATGCTGAACTAGAGTTTAAAGAATTTAATTTAACGGATTCAGTTACAGAAATTTATGAAATGTATCAAAATCAACTTAGTCAGAATCTGGAATTGAAAGCTGAATCTGGAATTATGCTGACTGCCAACCAGGATAGTGTTCGTCAAATTTTAATATCGTTGTTAAGTAATGCCAAAAAGTACTCACCACATGATTCCGTGGTGACGATCAGACTTTACAAGGATATTGATAATATTATGTTGGAAGTTGACGATCAAGGCTCGGGGATTTCTGATGACGACAAAAAACTAATTTTCAATCGTTTCTTCAGATCTGATGATTCAAGATCGCAAAAAATTGAAGGAACGGGTCTGGGATTAGCAATCACTCAACGTCTGGTTGAACTGAACAATGGTAAAATCAGTGTATTTGATAATCAACCTCGCGGTACGAAATTCATTGTGACGTTTAGAAAAAATTAATATCTTAGAATCTTTAATTTAATTCTAAGTAAACGTGTATGGCACGTAGATTAAACATTAATTATAGTGTGTAGCTGTAATTATGAATGTTTTGTCTACGTGTTTTTTTGTGACCATACGACAAAAATTTGATTAGTAATGGGGTGTTAGAAGTGAACAAATTGATGGCGTGGCTATCCCAACCAGTATCACAATTTGTACTTAAAACGATTTTTTATTTTGTAGCTTTATTAATTATCATTTATCTCTACGGTTATAGCGGTGTTAATAACAGTGGATTTATCTACAACGAATTTTAGTTATTAGCTAATGGAGGAACAGTTATGAATCTTGTAAAACAAATTGATGATATCTCAGTTAAAATGGGCAATCGCCTTGTGTACGACTACCTTGGTGATACCAATACTTACGATGATTTAAAAAAGAGATCAGATTCACTTGCGTTTCAAATTGATAATTTAGGTCTCAGTAAGACGACACCAATTATTGTGTATGGCGATCAGACGTTTAATACAATTGTTGCCTTTATTGCATGCGTGAAATCTGGCCACGCCTATATTCCTGTTGATGAGCACTCTTCTGAAGATCGGATTACGATGATTCAAGATGTTGCACACGCAGAGTTAATTATTGCACTCAATGATCTACCAGTTGAAGTTCCAAACGTTAAAGTAATTACCTCTGCTAAATTAAAGAGTATTTTTAACCATCCAATTGATTACGTGATGACTCATCCAGTTGATGGCGATGACAATTTTTATATTATTTTTACTTCTGGGACAACCGGTAAGCCTAAAGGCGTCCAGATCAGTCACGATAACCTGCAGAGTTTTCTAGATTGGATGGACAATAGTTTTGGTTTACCAGAACATGCAGTTGGTCTATCACAAACGGCATATTCATTTGATTTATCTGGAATGGATTTGTACCCAACCTTAACGTTGGGTGGTGAGCTTCAAGCGATTCCACGAGAGGTGACTGAGGATTTTCGTCAGTTATTTAATACCTTGGAAAATCTAACCACTAATTTCTGGGTTTCGACTCCTTCTTTTGTTGATATTTGCTTATTATCAAAGACTTTCAATCAAGAACATTACCCAGAACTTAATTACTTTTTCCTATGTGGTGAAGAACTAACACATAGCACTGCTGAAAGATTGAAAAAGAGGTTCCCTGATGCGCATATTTACAACACTTATGGGCCGACTGAGGCAACCGTTGCAGTGACAGCAATTGATATTACTGATGAAATTCTGGAAAAATATGACCGTTTACCAATTGGATATATCAAGTCTGATAGTCAGGCATGGATCGATGTAGATGGTGAACAAAAATTTGGTGAAAATGGTGAATTAATTCTTTGTGGACCCACAGTTTCCAAAGGCTATCTTAATGCACCGGAAAAAACTGAAAAATCTTTTTTTGTTAATAATGGTCAGCGCGCATATCGAACAGGTGATGTTGGCATGCAAGAACAGGATGGATTACTATTTTTCGCCGGTCGTAAGGATTTCCAAATTAAAATGCATGGATTTAGGATTGAACTTGAGGAAATTGCTCACTATCTGAATCAGCTCCCTCAAATTAATCAGGGGGTTGTTGTTCCAAAATATAATCACGATAGAAAAGTATCAGCATTAATTGCTTACGTGGTCAAACAGCCGCAACTCAGTGCAGATGATGATGATCTACATTTAACCAGTAAGTTAAAGGACGCCTTACAACATGAACTGATGCCGTATATGATTCCACAACAATTTGTTTATCGTGATAACTTACCACTTAACATCAACGGTAAAGTAGATATCAATACTCTAATCAAGGAGGTCAATGCCAATGGTTAACATTCAACCATACGGCACGCCGGAGTACTTTGCATTAATCATTCTATTCTTATTGCCAATTATTATTGGATTATTTAATGGCCGTCGGTTTGTAAATTACGAAACTTTGTTTTCACTCGTCTTTTTGGTATTAACGTTTGGAGGATCAAAGTGGCAACAGGGAGTCGCGTTGATTGGTTATGTAATCTTTGAAGTGATTACGGTTGGCGTCTATGCCCGGTATCGAGCGAAACAAAATAATACCGCACCGTTTGTTTGGGCGGTGATTATTGCAATTATTCCCTTAGTCATCGTAAAAGTTACACCAGCAATTGAAGGTGGCAAGCAGTCATTAATTGGCTTTTTAGGAATTAGCTATTTAACATTTAAGTCCGTGCAAATGATTATGGAAATGCGTGATGGATCCATTAAAGAGTTCCATCCTCTAGCATTTATCCGGTTTATTTTATTTTTCCCCACGATTTCCTCAGGACCAATTGATCGGTATCGTCGGTTTCATAAGGATTATGTTCAGATTCCGGACAAAGATAGATATTTAAAAATGGTCGACAAAGCCGTTTTTTATATTTTCCAAGGATTTCTCTACAAATTTGTTCTTGGCTACCTGTTTGGTAAGCTATTGTTGCCAATTGTGGCTCATCAAGCAATGCTTCAACGCAGTGCCTTTTTCCACACAGGTTTATCACTACCGCTCTTAGGATATATGTACACGTACAGTATGTATTTGTTCTTTGATTTTGCTGGATATAGTTTATTCGCGGTAGCAATCAGTTATCTAATGGGCATTGAGACGCCAATGAACTTTAATAAGCCATTTGCGTCACACAACATTAAAGATTTTTGGAATCGTTGGCACATGACTTTGTCATTCTGGTTCCGTGATTTTATCTTCATGAGGTTCACGTTTTTTATCATGAAACACAGATGGATCAAAAATAGAATCAGAGTATCACAGTTAGCATACTTGGTTAATTTTTTGGTCATGGGCTTTTGGCATGGTGTGACATGGTTCTATATCGTTTATGGGTTATTCCATGCTGCAGCGATGATTATCAATGATATTTGGTTGAGGTTTAAGAAAAAGCATAAAGGGATCCCACATAATCGATTCACTGAAGGATTCGCAATTTTTCTGACTTTTAACGTGATTTGTTTTAGTTTTCTAATTTTTTCAGGATTTTTAAATACACTTTGGTTTAAATAAAAAGGGGTAATAACTATGGACGCAAAAGAAACTGTTATGAACGTTTTAAAGGATATCACTGGTACAGATTTGAGTGACAAAATGGATGAAAATTTATTTGAAACTGGTTTGATTGATTCAATGGCAACAGTGGAATTACTACTTAATCTCCAGGATGAATTAGGAATTGACGTTCCAATTTCAGAATTTGATCGTCAGGAATGGGACACACCAAACAAAATTATTAACAAGGTGGAATCAATGTAATGAATTTAAAAAAGGGTTTATGGAAAATTTTAGGCCCTGTCATTGCAGCGTTTGTGTTAGTGTTGGCGGTTCTGTTCTTTCCTCAAGGGTTCGGCAACGTCAGTTCAAAAACTGAACAGCGTGCGGCCGTTTCACTTTCAAATAACATTTTTAAGGGGAACAAGATTAAGTCGCAAGCCATTCGTCACGGATATGTACCATTTATTGGTTCATCGGAACTGGCACGGATGGATCCTATGCATCCGTCGTCTCTGGCTATGAAATATCACCGTGGGTACAAACCATTCTTACTTGGAAAGCCTGGAACACAGTCAATTGTTCACTTTTTTGCAATGCAGGGGATGATGAGCGAGTTACGTAACCGTAAACTTGTCTTCGTAGTTTCGCCACAATGGTTTACTAAGCAGGGGCAAATGCCGGAAGCTTTTGACTACTACTATTCACCACTTGAGACGATTGATTGGGTCATTCATGCAAACAACACAGTAGCTAACCGTTACGCTGCTAAGAGGCT
Organism: Paucilactobacillus suebicus DSM 5007 = KCTC 3549; assembly: GCF_001434475.1. GTDB lineage: Bacteria > Bacillota > Bacilli > Lactobacillales > Lactobacillaceae > Paucilactobacillus > Paucilactobacillus suebicus. The sequence continues at coordinate 58,651 of NZ_AZGF01000009.1, forward strand.
GTTAACGATGCCTTCTGCTAGCAGCAGCGCTGTGATGAAGAGTGCTGTAACTAATATTGCTGCAGGCAAGCCAATTACAAAATCGCAAAGATTTTACTTGGGGATGGAAGAAAAGCTGCTGGGCAATGAAGATGGTCTATTTTCAAGATTTGTATCCGGTCACCGCTTAGATATGATTAAGAATGATCAAAAACAACTGCCGGATAAATATAACAAGAGCAAGTTGTATCAAATATCTAGTCGATTAGCTGCTAAAGATACAGATAACAATCGGTTTAATATCAAAAATTCGTTTTACAATTTACGATTGCGCGGTCGAACAGTTAAAAATTTGAAGGGTGCTGAAGCTAGCTTTAATTACACAAAGTCACCTGAATATTCCGACCTTGAATTAATGCTTAATCAATTCAATCGTTACCATATAAATGTTTTATTTGTGATTCCGCCAGTTAACCAAAAATGGGCTAAATATACCGGGTTATCACAAAAAATGTATGAAAAAACAGATCGCAAAATTGTCTATCAATTGCATCAGCAAGGATTCTACCATATTGCCGATCTAACTAACGATGGTGGGAAAAAGTACTTCATGGAAGATACAATTCACCTTGGGTGGAACGGTTGGTTAAAGGTAGATGACAGTGTTGATCCGTTCTTAACTAAGAAACAGGCTCCATACCATTATCATATTGATAATCGCTTCTTCAGTAAGAAATGGCAGATGAGTACAAAATATTAAACGGGATGACAGTGAATGAAGGTTAACTTAATTAAGTGGAGCTTACTTGCTCTTACAGTAGCGGTTTGTTTAACTGGATTTATGGCAGAAACTAATCATGAAAATAAATCAATTAGCTTTGCATCCAGCAAACCACACTTGTCCAAAAAAAGGCAAAAATTAATGAGAAGTGTTCTTGTACCTAATAACTTTTCTGGCACTGCGACAGTATTTCGCAACGGCAAAGTGATTGCATCGTACGCGGGTGGTTATGCTAATAACAGTAAAAAAACTAGCAATCGTGCAAGTACGATGTATGAGATTGATTCTATTCAGAAAATGGTTACTGCAACACTAATTATGAAAGAAGTTCAAGATCACAAGATTAAATTGACCGATCATTTAAGCAAGTTTTATCCTGACGTACAGGGATCTAACTCAATTACGATTCGCCAAATGCTGGATATGACTTCTGGATTATCAATGAACGGGCCTGTCGGGCCCACCACTTTGAAGACAGATGCTCAAATTATTAAGAGTGATATTTATCGGGCAAAGTTCACTTCTTCGATGCACGGCAAATGGAATTATCAACCAGTTAACTATAATTTAATGGCTGGAATTTTAGAGAAAGTTTCTGGTCATAGTTACCGTAAATTGGTTAATAACGAAATTATTAAGCCGTTACGTTTGAAACACACAGCTTTTGCATATCAATTACCAAAAAATAAACAAAGTGCGGCCGGTTATAATACACAAAAGGAACATACTTCGATGAATACCTATAATAGTCCGGCAGGTAATAATTTGGCTTTTGAACACGATGAACTCGGGACTGGTCAGTTATTCATGAGCACGCGTGATTTATATACGGTGGCAAGCTCCATTTTGCAAGGAAAGATCATCTCAAAAGAAAATGTTAATAGACTATTTCAACCTGGATCTACAAGCACTTATGGCGGTGGGTATTATATTTCAAAGGCCATGAATGCTTCTAATGGAGCTGGATATGGATTTGAAAGCACATTACGGATTAGTCCCGATGGGCAACGTGCGGTTATTTTGCTAAGTAATTACCAAATAAAAAATATGCAAATCAAAAATTTGGCAAATCAAATTAATCCGATGGTCTTTTAACGACAGTATAGGTGGTGGAATGAAATTATTGATAACTTGATAAAGGTTAATCGTTGGTTTATAAACACTAAAATTACCCATGCTGTTTATACATCACTGAGACAAATTAGTTCATTGATTGATGTTGCAGTATTGTTTTCAGTAGTTAATTTAACAGTTTTTGATAAACACGGTTTTATAAATGAGATATTTCATCTGGCAAAGTTAATACCATTTGATGATTTAATTAATTCTGTCATTTCGGGAATTTGCTTCATGTTAAATACTTGGATTGTCCTAATGTTGGCATATCTTGTTGCTGATCATTTGAGTAAACAAAAAGGGTATTATTCTGGACTCGTTTCAGCCATTGCTACTACGATCATATTATTCAGTGCACCGGTAATTTCAATGGTTGATTATGGCGACTTACCTGAATTTATGAATTTACAAGGACAATTTTTCTCTTATATTTTGATTGCTATATGTGTTGGTTGGGCAACAAGTTGGCTGCTGAATCATTGGAATCAACACCAGAAACTGGTTTTAAGTGTTGAGATTGTAATAGTTACAATTTTTTCTTTGGCATTATCGATTATTTGGCCAATGTGGTCGCAGACTAACTTATTAGCCGTTTTTCTACAGTTAATACCAAATCATCAATCACTCTGGTTGTTACTAGGCGCTACTTTGAGTGGATTGTTCACTTCGTTTGGGTTTGCCAGTCCTATCTCATTGAACTCATCAGGGACCACCGATGTCGCCATTCGTCAGAACCTAAGCTATGTATTTATGCACCATCATCTGACGGGTGTCCCCTATCCAATTAATGTGCATGCAATTTTTGAGACGTATGCAACCACTGGCGGTGAGGGGATGTTAATGGCAGTTGTGATTTTATGTTTAGTTCTTAGCAAAGATGGCTATATCAAGCAACAATCTAGATATTCATTTTTGCCATCGTTGTTTAATACAGCATCGCCATTAACGTTGACATTACCGATAATTTTAAATCCAATATTGGTAATTCCATTGGTCCTAAGCACTTTTGTTTCTTGTGTCATACCAATCATTTTAGTTAAATTGAGCTGGTTGCCCACGAGTGTTTATCCTTTTCCGGTCACAACACCTGGTTTTCTAAAAGGCTTTTTGGGAACAAATGGTAATTGGTTGGCACTGGTGGTTGGCGTAGTTAATCTACTGATTTCGATTTGGATTTATTTACCATTCGTTAAGGCGAGCTTAAAGGAATTGTCTGATTTAGAGGTGACGAAGTGAATACAAAACGAATTGCTAAATGGGGCGTATGTATAATTGCAGTTGGATTTTTAACCTTCTTTGGGGCAACTTGGCAACGTAAGCAAGTCAAAGATCTGAAAAATGAATTTCCTTCTGAATTAGCACCGGTATTTTTTGTACCTGGTAGTTCTGCAGGACAGAATCGGTTCAATTTATTGTTCAGTAAATTGAATAAGGATGGTCATGTGCATAGCGTTTTGAAGGTCAAAGTCAGTCGTGATGGTCATCTGACATATACGGGAAAGATAAATAAGGACGATCCATCACCATTTATTGTTGTTGCTTTTCAAAACAATCATGATGGCTACTCCAATATTAAAAAGCAAGCGGATTGGTTCAGCATCGCATTTGATCAACTTCAAAAAATTTATCATTTTAATCATTTTTCGGCCGTTGGTCATTCAAATGGTGGTGTGATCTTAACATTATTTTTAGAGAAGTATTTACCAAAACACGTGACAATTAATCGTCTGATGACGATAGCTTCGCCGTTTAATCTAGAAAGACGAAGTACAAAAAAGACTCAAATGTTGAAAGATTTAATTGCCGGCAGAAAAAATCTGCCCAAGAAAATGAAAGTGTATTCGATTGCCGGAACTGAGAACTATAGCGGTGATGGTACTGTTCCATTTATGAGTGTCGATAGCGGTAAGTATATTTTTCAGGATTGCGTGGCCGGATACACAGAAGTAGTTGTTACAGGTTCTGGCACGTTCCATTCGGCCTTGCCACAAAACCCACAGATTGTGCACATGATTGAACAGTATATTCTGAAGGCAAATATTCCAAGCAATGTTCAGCGTCAAAATAAGATGTTGCCTCGTATTCATTAAGCTCTTTTTACTGGTTGACGGAGGGATCCCATGGTTATTGATAGTCGGAAAAATCATAAATTATCAGCAATTTTTGCTGGATTAATATTTGTCATGCTTGGATCGTTGGATTCCATGGATTCTACTGCGATTACCACGTTTAATCGATTGATTTATCGTCAGTTACAATTGTTCGATAATCGATACCTATTGATGATTAATAAAATTTCAATGACATTTAGCAGCTGGATATTTTTTATAATATATTTAGTTATCATGCTTTTAATCATATCCGCCAGGCAGAAAAGATTGTTAGCTAGTTGGATGTTGATCACCAGTATTACTGGAATGTTGTTGTTGATCATGTTTCAGTTAGGTATCAGTGGTTCAAATATGGCTGATTTGTCCGCAATTACAAGATTTCCAGCTACTCACGTATTTTTAATGACTTTGATAATCTATTTTATTAACATTGCTTGTCGTTCCGTAATCACCTCAGCCAGGGGAATTGTCTTTCTTAAATCTATATCCGTTTTAGTATTAGTGATAACTGCGTTAAGTGAAATAAATTTGCACATCACAAATGGATCAGGAGTGATAGGAGCGTTATTACTAAGTTATTGCTGGATTCAGGCCATGGAACAGATGTATGTTAGTTACTTCAAGTTAGAGTGATAAAAAGAGCGCCAAGACACCTTCATAATAGGGCCACCACCCATTAATCACCGGTTTTGTGATTGATGGGTGGTGGCCCTATTATGTTGTGTGTCTGCTCTTTTTATCACGTTTCAAATCAATAGGTCAATCAAAAAATCACCGGTTTTGTGATTAAATGAGTGGCGGCCTTATTATGTTGTGTGTCTGCTCTTTTTATCACGTTTCAAATCAATAGGTCAATCAAAAAATCACCGGTTTTGTGATTGATGGGTGGCGGCCCTATTATGTTGTGTGTCTGCTCTTTTTATCACGTTTCAAATCAATAAGTCACATTAAGTAAATCCAAGATCTAACAAATGGTTGCGCTTTCATTTAATGAGCGTTATACTGTCTTTCGTGCGGAAATTACAGTCTCCCGCGCATTCCCATGTTCCAAACCATTTCTATATATACCAATATTCATACTGCATGAAAGCCATTTTCTTCCCAAAAATGGCTTTTTCTTTTGCGAAAAAGAGAACTAACGGTTTACTATCCGGTAGTTCTCTTTGTATGCTGCAAACGCTCGACGTTGAATCTGTCTATTTAGAATCCAAATTGGCGTCTTATTAATGTTAGAGATGTCTAGGCCTTCTTGATCACGCCAGTAGCAGAAATCTGATTGAATGGCCTGCTGAGAAAATGTGGTGTAATCGTGACGGATGTAGTGCAATGCATCTTTGACGGCCTTGGAATCAGTGACAGTCCACTTTGGTGGCAATAGAAACTGACTTCGTGTGTGTTCTATAAATGGTTGCGATTGATTGGTAATTTCGAGTTTTTTAACTTTGGCAAGTCTGAATACAGGATCAGGCATATGAGGGTAATACTGGAACGCAGGAACCACAATCAATGCATTTTTAAATTCCTTTTCCCAAGCATCAATTGTTCCGTGTTCTGTAGATAGGTCTAATGCAGTATATAAATCACCACTAAGACTGTATACCTGCTCAGATTGTTGGCCAGCCAGGTTGATTATTGCGTAATAGAAACGGTGTTCTTTAGTTTCACTCAATATCAATCACTCCAATTTATTTTTCGAATTATCTACTGTTCATTATAGTCTAGAACAGGCCACTATGCTTATTAAAATAAGAAATTACACGAATTATTTTCTTATTTTGAGTTTCATGAAATGTTTCGCTAAATTAATCTGATTTATAAAATCTAATATAAGTTCTTATTTGATCAATAAATTATTCGATTGAACGTGATAAAATGCAAACAAATAGATGTGTGAAGGAGATAAATACGATGGCTACCGTATTAGTAATTGAAGATGAACATGGTATGGATTCGTATCTGAAAACAGAATTGCAATTTGAGAACTATCAAGTCTTAATTGCTTACGATGGTGTTGCCGGTCTGCAGATGTATCAAGATAACCCGCAGATCGATGTAATCTTGTTAGATTGGATGCTACCAAAAATGGATGGATTGGAGCTGTTACGGCGAATCCGTAAAAATGATGATGTGCCAATTATTATGATGACTGCCAGGGACTATGTTAGTGATAAAGTTGCCGGCTTGGATTATGGTGCAGATGACTACATTACTAAGCCATTTAAGATAGAAGAACTTATGGCCAGAATCAGAGTTGTATTGCGACGAAAAGGCCAGCCAGGTAATGAAATTACAATGTATCAAATTAACAATTTAAAGTTGGACACCAAAGCTCACTCAGTTCTTAAAGATGATCAATTTATTCAACTGAGTCAACGTGAGTACAAGCTATTGTTGGTATTGATGAAACATGCTGATCAGGTAATTTCAAGAGATGAACTACTTGATGAGGTTTGGGGGACGAACTATGAAGGTGGTACTAATATTTTGGATGTTTACATACGCCATCTAAGAGAAAAAATTGATGATTCGAAAACGGAGCTCATCCATACTGTTAGGGGAATCGGCTATACAATGAGGCATATGGATGAAAAGCAGGCGTAGTAGAACTAGTGCTTCACAAATTACACAAGTGTATGCTCTGATGATTGTAGTGATTACGTTTCTGATGAGTATTTCGACAATCACAGTTGTTGGTTATCGTTTAATCGATGACAAGCGTAGTTATGGGCAGGAAGTCATTCAGTCACTAAAAAATTCAGTATCTAACGGTACTATTCAGTGGAATTCATGGGAGACTAATTACGATATCAATACAACCTCAACATTTGTATCAGTCGTAGAACAAAGTGATGGTAAAACTATTAAACAGTTCACGACGAAAGGGACTAATCAATTATTAAAAAAGAATTTTAGGACACTCACAAATGGCAAAAATTTGGAGTACCGAAAAGGTGCTGGTATGTACTATCGGCAACAGGGAGTTCAAACTGTTACAAAAAATGGTCAACTTGTCACGATCCAGTATACAGTGTGGATGAGTTTGAACAGAGTTGTTCGAATGTTCGTTATCATCATTGAGGTCATTATTATTATTCTAGTGATTAGCTTAATTGCTGGTATTTGGCTGATCTCCAAATTATCTAAGCGACTAAATAAGCCGTTGGTTGAATTGACAAAATCTACCCATGATATTTTTAGTAATTCTAATCAGTCGTATCAAGAGACATTGTCTGTTCCGACTAATCCTAAGGAAGTACAGGAGCTGGGCAACGAGTTTAATAATTTGTTAGGGTCTCTTAATGAGACTATTTTGAAAAACCGACAATTTACCTCAGATGCATCTCACGAATTACGCACGCCACTGGCAGTCATTCTTGGTCATACTGAATTGCTAAAAAAACATGCTGCGGACCATCCGGAAATTGTGCCAGAGTCCGTTGAGTATATTGATAATGAAGCACATCAAATGCAACAACTAGTTACTAGCTTACTTGAGCTATCACGGTCAAGCAATGTTAATAGCAATCGGGTATCAATTGATGTTAACGAGACGGTGGATGATATTGTCAAGATGTATCGAAACGATGAAGATCATGAAATATTCACTAACCTAGAACCTAATTTAATGCTTTTGGCTAATCACGGTAATCTTCAGCAAATCTTAATGGCTTTGATTGACAATGCTCGCAAATATTCTGAAATTGATTCAAGAATTAAAATTAATGCTAAAAAAGTTGCTAGTAATGTTGAAATTAGAGTAATTGATGAAGGGGTTGGTGTTAATTCTGCAGACAAGGAGAAAATCTTTGATCGGTTCTATCGCGCGGATCAATCACGTTCCAAGGATATCTCTGGGTATGGAATTGGGTTGGCGATTGTTAAGCAATTAGTTGAGGTTAATCATGGGAAAGTAAGTGTTCAAGATAACCTTCCCAAGGGCAGTCAGTTCATATTAACTTTTGATTCTATTGAACCTTAAAGTTTTTAAGAAAACTATCAGAAATCATGTATAGCAGCAGATTAAATAAGAAACTACACTGTTCCTCGTAAGTTTTTTACTTAATTCGCTGCTATTTGTTTTAGGTAAAAATCGGTTAATACAATCAAAATGATTGGGAAAGTATAGGTTCACCACAATGAATGAAAATCGTTCTGATCGGAATAAAAAACGTAGTCGCGTTAAAATAACAATTATCTCAATTATCGTATTGATGTTAGTTGGTGTTTTTTGGTTTTTACATTCGGTTTATAAATCTGTTGATAACAATATGTCTCAGTCATATTCGCAGATTAAAGAAACTAACGGTCGTGATACTTCAAAGTTGGTTAAAGAAGGTAAGCCGATTTCAATTTTATTGCTGGGTACTGATACTGGTGCCCTTAAAAGAACTGATAATGGCCGTACTGATACAATGATGTTGATCACCATCAGCAAGAAAAACGTTAAATTGACATCGATACCACGTGATACGATTGTGACAATTCCTGGCATGGAAAAAGAGACAGATTTACAAAAAATTAATTCAGTCTACACATTTACTAACGTTAGCAAAACCGTTTCAACGGTATCCAAATACTTAAATGTGCCGATTGATTATTACGCTCTTGTCAACATGGGCGGTCTTGAAAAAATTGTTAATCAATTAGGTGGTATTAAAGTTAAGTCACCGTTGACGTTTACATTCAGTCCAGATACCGCCCATTCATATGGGAAAAACTTGTATAAGTTTTATAAGGGTAAAACAACATTTAAGTATGCTAAGGATGGCGTTCATTTCAAAACCTATCATAAGATGAATGGAGCTGCTGCTCTTGCATTCACCCGAATGAGGTATGAAGATCCAAGAAGTGATTATGGACGCACACAAAGGCAAAGATTAGTAATTGAACAAATTTTAAAGCATACCAAAGATCCTAGAATGTTATTGAATCAGAAATTTATGAAGTCAATTTCTTCAAACGTTCGGACTAATATTTCAACCAAAGTAATGCTCAGCATTGCTACCGAGTATTTCAGCGCGCGTAAGCACGTTAAAGCGACATCAATTGCGGAAAGTAATTTTGATTATAATGGTGTGGACTATGAAGTCCTTTCAAACCACGAAAAGCAAAAGGTTACTAACAACCTGCGTAGCGAGTTGGAATTGAAACATGCTAAAACAGGACCGATTCTAGCTGGAGACTCAAAGAAAATTGTTGTTCCAGATGAACTTGAAGAATTACTCTATACTTCAGCATCACCAACAAATTAAAAAAATTTAACGAGAAAAACGAAGTTATTCGTACATTATTGTATGAGAGACTTCGCTTTTTTTGAACTATTCTGAGAATCTCTCAGAAAGATTTCATTGAATGTAGATGGCAGCATTTTCGTTGAACCGTTAGTCTTTTATTTGTAGGTAATACGTTTTACTAATTGATGAATTAATTTAATAAAGGCGGTACGGGATCCGTCGTGCTTTTACTGGGAGGATAAATTATGTGTGGTTTTGTTGGAGTTATTGGAAATGGAGATCGTCAGAGTCGATTACAAGATGTTAAGAGCATGAATAGCATCATTACACATCGTGGCCCAGATGACGAGGGATACTTTGAAAACGAGTGGATAACGGCAGGTTTTAGACGGCTGAGTATTGTTGATTTAGTTCACGGGGCACAGCCAATGTCTCTTGAAAATCAAAGATACTGGATTGTTTTTAATGGAGAGATTTATAATCACGTTGAATTAAGAAATCAGTTGGTCAATGAAGGAGAAACATTCACTACAGATAGTGATACAGAAGTGATTTTGGCGATGTATAAAAAATATGGTGTCAAATGTGTTAATTATTTAAGGGGAATGTTTGCATTCGTAATCTGGGATACAGAATCAAGCGAGATATTTGGAGCTCGTGATCATTTTGGTATCAAGCCGTTGCACTATGCTAAACAGAATGAACATATTTATTTTGCTTCCGAAAAAAAGGCATTACAAAATCTTTTAAAGGACGAAAGAATTAATGATCAGGCTTTACAGGATTATATGACTTTTCAATATGTTCCTGACCCGTGGACAATGACTCCATCTGTTGAAAAACTTCGGGCCGGCCATTACTTTGTAATGCATCCAGGCGAAAAAATGGAGATAAAAAGATACTTTTATCCCCAATTTAAGCCTTGTAGAAACGACAGTGAACACAAAATAACCGGTGAAGTTCGTGATTGCTTAATTGAGAGTGTTCAAAAGCATATGCGTTCTGATGTACCAGTGGGTGCCTTTTTATCTGGTGGAATTGATTCTTCCATCATCGTTGCTCTTGCTCACCAATTGAATCCAAATTTACACACGTATTCCGTTGGATTTGAAAGGCCAGGTTATAGCGAGATTGATGTGGCAAAGGAGACCGCTGCTTGTTTGGATGTTGATAACATTAGCGAAACGATCACGCCACTTAGATTTGCCCAAGATTTTCATAAATTCGTCTATTCAATGGATGATCCATTGGCTGATCCGGCGGCTGTTGCTCAATATTTTTTGACTCATATGGCCGGTCAGCACTGTAAGGTAGCTTTATCTGGTGAAGGAGCTGATGAAATTTTCGGTGGTTATAATATCTATAATGAGCCAAATTCACTGAAGGTATTCAGATCTGTACCGAATATGTTAAATCATGTTCTTCATGGCCTGGCTACGCTAATTCCTGAAGGCGTAAAGGGACGTAGCTTTATTGAACGCGGTACTACACCAATTGAAATGCGTTATGTTGGTAATGCTAAGATATTTTCTGAAGCTGAAAAGAAACGATTTTTAAAGCGATATGATCCAACTAAACCATACACACATATCACCAAAAAACTTTATCAAAATAGTGTTAATTTAGATCCAATCACACGAATGGAAGATATTGATATGAATACATGGTTAATTGGTGATTTGCTCTTAAATGCAGATCGAACTTCGATGGCTGCAAGCTTGGAATTGCGGACGCCGTTTATTGATAAGGAAGTATTTAGGGTTGCTAGTAGTATCCCAACCAATTTAAAAATTGCACATCATACTACAAAATATGTATTGCGGAAGGCTGTTGAAGAGATTGTTCCTGGACATGTATTACATCGTCGTAAATTAGGATTTCCTGTTCCCATTAGGTATTGGTTGCAAGATGAACTTTATGATTGGGCTTTTAAAATCATTAAGGAATCTGACGTTGACCAGTATATTAATAAATCTTACGCTGTTAGGTTATTGCAAGAAAATCGTCAAGGTAAAAAAAATAAGGTGCGTAAACTGTGGACACTTTTAACATTTATGGTTTGGCATCAAATTTACATTGAACATAAGTATACTGATTTAGTATAGAAAAATATTAGAAGGGCCGAGAATTAAGTTTCTCGGTCTATTTTTGTCAAAAATAATTTTAAATGAACGGAATTTTATATGATAAAATCTCATAATTTTACAATTTTACTGCTCTTTTTTGATGTTCAATAATCAGGTATTCTGAATTCACATCAAAATAAAGGAGTGATTCATTATGTTACTAGATGAAGATGCAAAGATTCTGAATATTATTAATGCTCAAATTGTAAAGGTATTTTATCCATTTGTGATTGCTCAAAGTGAATACGGCGAGATGATCAAGGTTAATTTGTCATCAAATGAATTTAATGATTCGTTATTTTGGGATTCAATTTACCGAGTATTCAAAGCCAAGTTATGGGTTCCAATTGGCAAAAAATATCATCAACTGTTGGATAATGATTGGTTATTACCGGAAATGGCGTAACAAATAGTAATAATGTAGAAGGAAGGTGTAAACATGAAGAAAATAATTCAAGCAGTTCTATCCTTGGCAGTCGCAATTGCAATTATTCTGGATGTATTCTTTTTATTTGTTAAGGATCGAATTAATGCTAAAACTACAACTTCTTCAACCAGTACAGCTGTCAGCACTACGTCTGCGAGCAGTGTTAAAAAAACTTATCAAAATGGAACGTATACAGGCAAAACTGTGACAACACCACGTGGTAAAGTTCAGGTGCAAGCCGTGATTAGTGCCGGTAAAATTACACAAATCAATGTCTTAAAATACCCTAATAGTAATGGTAAAGATCAGCAGATTAATAGTCGGGTTATTCCAATCTATAAATCCGAGGCGTTGAAAAGCCAAAGCGCAAATATCAAGCTGGTTTCTGGAGCGAGCGAAACCTACAAAGGATTTACAGGATCTCTCCAGAATGCACTGAACCAGTCGGAGGATCAGACGAATGGAAAAAATAATTAATAAAACAATTGAATCAATGGAAATGCCGTTTACTGTTTCAATTGTCATTGACGATGACATTAATTTTTCATATTCAAGTTTTGAAGCTGTTAAAAAAAGAATTGAAGGCTTTTTGAATCAAGTTGATCGTGATTTTTCACCATTTAAAAAGAATTCATTGGTTTGCAAATATCAGCGTGGTGAACTGAGTAATCTAGCGTTTACTCCCCAATTTCAAGCTATTTTTGCTTACAGTATGGATGCATATGATACAACTCAAGGAGCGTTTGATCCATTTTTTAATCATCATTATGATCCAACCGGGATAGTAAAGGGTTGGGCGATTCAAGAGGCATTTCATCAATTTTTACAGCCCTTAATCGACAGCAATCAAATCGTCGCTGCGGCAATTAACGGCGCAGGTGATATTCAAATGGCGGTTAATTCTCAATCTGATTACATTTGGGACGTTGGTATCGAGAATCCAACAAATGTAACGCAATTATGCTGGCACTATCAACTAAGAAACGGAGCAATTGCTACTTCAGGAGTTTCCAAACGTGGCGCTCATATAATTAGGCAGACAAATAATTCGTTAGTTCAGGCCACGGTTGTTGCAAATAATCTTATGGATGCTGATGTTTACGCGACTACCGCGATTTCTATGGGACAATTAAGATTTAAAAAATTCGCTGTCATTCAAGGAATTAATGGGTTAATGATTGATAATCGACAAAATTTAATCGAGTTAAAGGGGGAATTCAGTTATGCTTAAAAAATTCCCGTATACATTTGGATTGGCATGGCTGGTGGTGTTGTTTGTCATTCCATTACCTCTGATTCAAGCTTTAGCACTTGGACTTCCCAGTATTTATGCTTCTGAGTCATTAGCAATTCAGCTAGGATCGATTGCATATGTTTGGTTTTTAACTGCCATTTATTTGAGTACTCGACCAAAATGGATTGATCGACTGATTGGATTACCAAATATGTATTTTATCCATGGAGTCTTAAGTATTTTTGCAATCGGGTTAGCATTTATTCATAAAACTCAGTTATCGTCTGGCGGACTAATCCGAATGACAGGCAATTGGGCATTTGATTTGTTTTTGGGCGTTATGATTTATTCGCTTGTCTTCATGGCTGGGTGGTTAACAAACAGAATCAAATTGTTAGGTGCGTTAAAAAAATGGCTGGAAAAAATATTTAAACATGAGTTGTCCGTCTGGATTCATAGATTAAATATCATTGCTGTGGTGCTAGTATTTATTCACGTTCAATTAATTAGTTATATTACAAGTATTCACAGTTATATGGCAATATTTTATCTGTACACTGCGTTTGTGACTGTGGCTTATTTGTACAAAAAAATTAAAGATTTTCGTTTCTTACCTGTGGGACATTTAATCGCTAAACAAGAACTGAAACCCAACTTTTTTGAGTTTGATATTAAGGTTAAATACTTTCAATTCAGACATTTGAAACCGGGTGATTTCGTCTTTATTAAGATACCCGAACAAAGAGGTCTAAAGGAACTACATCCATTTTCAGTTGTTAACCGAATTGATAAAACGGGCGTGGTCAAATTGGCAATTCGTGGGGATGGAGATTTTACTAAAAAAATTCAGCAATTAGAACTTGGTGAATTAATTCAAATTGACGGTGGTTATGGCAGATTTAATGAAGTTATTACTGACAATAAACATGATGATTTGGTTTTGGTAACTGGCGGAACTGGCATCGTTCCAATGTTATCAATTATTGAGGGACATCCTGAGAGAAAAATCGATTTGTTCTATTCTGTGCATAATCAAAATGATCAAGTTTATATCGATCAATTAAATCAATGGGCTGAAGATCGAAACAATTTAACCGTAAATGTCCAAACTGGCAGATTTAAAACAAATGAGGTGTTAACTGAGAAAATAAGCAAACAATCAACGTTTTTGATTTCGGGTCCGCGAGCTCTTGGCAAAAATTGGGTTCATGCATTGTCAGATCGCCATATTTCATCTCACAAATACTATTATGAAGAATTCAATTGGTAGAATTATTTAGACGGAGTATTATAAATACTAAAGAAGATGTTCTAATCAGTTGGAGTTGATGAGCGTGGAATTACGATTACTAAGATATTTTTACACAATTGCTGAACAACAAAATATTTCGAAGGCGGCCGAAGTTCTCCATATTACCCAGCCGACTCTCAGTCGGCAACTCAAGGGTTTGGAAGATGAATTAGGTACACCATTATTTGAACGGAAAAGAAATCAGTTGGAATTAACACAAGCCGGATTATTCTTGAGGAGTCGAGCGGAGGAAATTTTACAACTGACTCAACAAACTACGCAAGAATTTGAAGATCGTAAAAATCAGTTATTTAGTGGGCATATTTCAATTGGCTGTGTTGAAGCGGATAATTCTGACACGTTGGCGATGATTATAGAAGATTTTGTTAGTGATTATCCACAGGTGACATTTAATATTTTTAGTGGCACCAGTGACCTCATTACGGATCAACTGGATAAGGGATTAATTGATGCAGCGATCTTACTTGAACCAATCAATACTGACAAGTATGAAGACCTAAGATTACCGCGCACTGAAACATGGGGATTTCTAGTATCAGAGGATTCTTACTTTGCTAAATCGAAGGTGATGCACAAGGAAGATGTTCCTGGAACAGCGATCATGCTGTCTGCTAGGCCGGAAATTCAAACCATGATTAGTGAGTGGTCGGGTGTGTCAGTTGATGATTTGAATGTTGTAGGTAACTCTAATTTGAGTTTTAACGTTCTACCGCTAGTGTCGCATCAGGTCGGAGCAGCATTGATGGTTGAGGGAGCAATTAGCCATCGACAGCCAGGGGATACGGTATTTCTCCCACTGGAACCGGCAATCAAGACAAACTGCGTGTTAGTCTGGCGAAAGGAACGGGTATTAACACCGGCAGTTAGTGAGTTTATTGGGTATTTTAGGGATGCGTTTAAAAATCAGAGTGATTCGGAAGGCGAATAGCTCCCAGAATATAAGGCCACAATTCTAATATTCCTGGGCTTTGGAATATTGGAATTGTGGCCTTATATGTCAGGGAGTTGCCTTCACGATCACGTTTCATCAAAAAAAGTAAAGAGGTATGGGAAAATAAATTTTCCCACACTTCTTTTTTTAAACCAATAATGCCTACCAAGCATAATTAAAAATAAATTAAGCATTAGACGCATAACACAAACGGGCATATGATATATCTTGCAAACAGGGAATGAGTAAGGAGATGATTTGATGGCAACCATTTGGTATTTTTCACATGAGGGAGATGCATTGATTAATGGATCTACTGCAAAAATTAATGAAGGAAACACCAAAATTGCAGCAGATACTTTGGCAGAAATCAGTGGCGCTAATTTAGGCAAAATCTCGCCAGTTGAAATGTATCCATTTGATTTTGATGAGGCGGTTCAGCGTGCAAAGGTGGAACGTGATCAAAACATAAATCCTACGATTCATCCAGTTTCAGCTAATTTATTGAATGATTCAGTATGGTTTTTAGGATATCCAAATTGGCTCGGTGAATTACCAGGTGCTGTTAAAACATTTTTAATTAATCATGATTCGGATGGTAGGATCATTTTACCGTTTGCAACGCACGAAGGCGGGGGTATGGGCAATAGTGTTAATCAGATTAAACAACTTTGCCCAAATGCCGATGTCAAGATTGGCCTACCCATCCGAGGATCCCGTGTCAGTAAATCTCAGTTTGCATTTGCTAACTGGCTTACACAGTACTATGTCAAAAATAATTAGGAGGACGATCAATGTCTATCAAGAATAAAGTAGTTATCATTACAGGAGCGTCATCAGGTATCGGCCGTGCTACTGCAGAATTAATTGCACAAAACGGTGCCAAGGTTGTCTTGGGTGCTCGTCGTGAATCACGTTTACGTGAAATTGTTGATCATATTAATAGTAATGGTGGACAAGCCACATACGCTGTGACCGACGTTACTAAACCAGATGACGTGAAGAAATTAGTTGATAAGGCTAAAGAAGAATTTGGTGGCATCGATGTGATTTTTAATAATGCAGGAATTATGCCTACTTCACCGATGAGCGCACTGCATATTGATGAGTGGAATGCGATGATTGACATTAATTTAAAGGGTGTTTTGAACGGCATTGCGGCTGTCATGCCAGATTTTACCGAACAAAAGCACGGTCAAATTATCACAACCTCTTCTGTTGCTGGAATTAAAAGTTTTCCTGGAGCTGGGGTGTACGGTGCAACCAAATTTGCAGTTCGCAATATCATGGAAGTTTTGAGGACTGAAAGTGCTCAAGAAGGAACTAATATTCGTACTACCAGTTTATATCCTGCCGCTATCAATACAGAATTATTGGCAACAATTACTGATAAAGATGCTGAAAAAGGAATGAAACAATTGTATGATGCAGTTGGGATTGATCCGTCTGCAATTGCTCGAGTAGTCAATTTTGCAATTGATCAACCTGATGAAGTGAACGTTAACGAATTTACTATTTATCCAACAAAACAAGCTTAATAGGAGGAATTACACATGAGTAAGAATGAAGCAGTTAAACAAGGAATTATTTTTCCAGCAGGACCTAAAAATGATGCGTATGCTAAGTATTTTAAGGGCCAAAGTTATTTACAGGGGTTAGTTGCCGATCCAGCTGTCAATGTAGGTGTCGGGAATGTTACGTTTGAACCTGGTTGTCGTAATAATTGGCATATTCATCATGATGGATACCAAATTTTGCTAGTTACTGGTGGCGAGGGATTGTATCAAGAAGAAGGAAAACCAGCTCGTCATCTAGTCCCAGGCGATGTTGTGGTAACCCATGATGGAGTTAAACACTGGCATGGTGCAACCAAAGATAGCTGGTTCTCACATATTGCTATTACTGCGGGTACACCAGAATGGCTGGAAGAAGTGAGTGACGCACAATATAAAGCAGCCGAAGAAGGTGCAAAATAATGGCAAAAAAACAAACAGCAGGGCGCGATAATCTAGGCGAATTTGCACCAAAATTTGCAGAATTAAATGACGACGTATTATTTGGTGAAGTCTGGTCACGTGAAGATAAAATGTCAGCACATGATCGAAGCTTAATTACCGTTTCAAGTCTCTTAACACAAGGTGTGCCACAACTCGAGGCACATATGAAGATTGCAAAACAAAACGGTGTCACTAAGGACGAAATGGTGGAACTGATTACCCATCTATCATTTTATGCTGGTTGGCCTAAGGCATGGAGTGCATTTAACTTAGCAAAGGAAATTTATGCTGACTAATTAGCGTGTTGTTTGACTGAGCGAATGGTATAATTACTCCAATAATTTTGAGGAGTATTAGACTAATGACTCAGTTAAAAAGTGAAGATATAACCGCTCTAATTATTTTAGATGTTCAAGCTGGATCACGATGGCTTTCAAAGTATATATTCAGAGGCGCAGTTCCGGACTCGTATGAACAGATTGTCACACGAGATCAAGAAATTGCCGATGCCTTTATGAAAAAGGGCTGGCCAATATTTGTTGTGACGTCCAGACCAGCATTTTTACCAGCGTCTTTAGGAGACCGGTTTGCATTTTCATTGGTAAACGTCAGGCAAGCTGCAAATGTCTTTAAACTTGATAAAACCAGACCAGATGCGTTTAAAAATACAGACCTAATGACACTGCTAAAACGACAACAGATTAAAAAAACGGTCATTATTGGGTGCACAATTGATAATACGGTAACCAAAACGGTTAAAACGGCTGAAACTAATGGTTTGGCCACGTTAGTAATTGCCGATGCCAGCGCAGCGAGATCGTTAAGTGTTCATCAAAAAGCAGCGTCAGCATTCAAGCATGTTGAAAATACTGCCGAAATTCTGAAACGTATTCAGTAATCTTTAATCTTTATGTTGCATAATAACGATAAATAAGGTATGCTATATTGCATAGTTAATCATCTAGGGTTCCGCCAGATTATCTGGGTCAGGTCCAAGAGATGATGCACATAATATTATGTGTTCACGGACGGATAAAAGCCTAGGAGATATTTACTTAAATGTCTGCTAGGTTTTTTTTTACAGTTAAAAGGAGGAAATTATGAAATTAGTACAGTTAACGGCACCATTGTCAGTTTATCAGGTGGAAAATTTAAATTCGATTAACTTGAACGCTAAACCTGTCTTTATTGGTGTCACAGAAGATGAAAATTCAGTTGTTGGGCCAACCAAAAATGTGCCTGACGTGACGATTAGTCGCGAAGACGGTTGGAGTGGATTTAAAATTGAAGGAGTTTTGGATTTTAGTTTGGTTGGTATTTTGGCTAAGATTGCTTCGCTTTTAGCTGATAAAGACATTAGTATTTTTGCAGTTTCTACCTACAATACTGACTATGTTTTACTTAAAAATGACAAAATGGGTGCTGCAACTAAAATTTTAAAAACTAGCGGTTATGTAATAGAGTAAGCGCTATCATTAAATGCGTCAAAACCTCTAATTAATGTTATATTTAATGTATATAACAAAGGAGGATGATTCACATGCACAAACATAATTGTCATTCGTCACACTCTGTACCGAAAAAGGCCTATCCGTTAGTTGCTGTAGGCGCATTTATCCAATTATTCGCGTTGATTGATGTTATTAGGAGTTCTGATTTTAAGGTTGGTAATAAAGCATTGTGGATCATGATGGTATTTGTCGTTCCGCCGTTCGGACCAATCGCATATTATTTACTTGGACGAGAAAAATAGGTAAAAAAAGGCAGTGATCAATTTTGATCACTGCCTTTTTGGTTAAAATACTGTGGTGATGACTGCACCACCAACAATCAGTATTAACCCAATTACCATTAAAATTAATTCTCTGCGTGTCTTTCGTTCGTTAAGTAATACTAGACCACCGATTGTTGAAATGACTACCGATGTTTGGCCTACGATAAATGCAGTGTTAACGCCGTTTTGCTTAACTGAAAGAATATAGGTAACAGCGGCAAACGAGAATACCAGACCACCGATAATATTTTTCCAACTGAGTTTGTCTTTAAAAATTGCTGTGTTATGCGTAAAAATTGCATATGCTAAAACTGCTAGCACCATACCAACTGATTCTGGTAAAAAGATGGCTAAACCGGAGCTACTGAGTTCTTTAGGAATAACGTTGTATATTAAGTAGCCAACAGTTGTGAAAATCAACATGATGATTGTGCCAAACTGATTACTATTGTCAGTATTTGTGCTTCGGGCTGAGGTCAAAATGATGCCAACAATTAGCATAATGATTCCTAAAAATCCGAATATCTTAGCAGTTGAAGAGCTCCACTCGCCAAACATGACTACGCCAATCAATGCGGTCCCGATTAGTTGGAGGCCCGTAGATAGGGGCATTGTTTTAGAAACGCCTAACTTTTGGTAGCCGGTATATTGTCCCAATTGTCCAATGATCCAAAACGCACCAGCTAATGCTGCTAAAATGGTACTTTTAAGATCAGTGGTTGGACGTAAAATGATATAGACAATAACACTCGCAATTAAGGTACCGAATGCAGTCCCAAAAATCTGTTGGCTAGGAGCTCCTCCAATTTTTGCAACAACAAGTGGTAAAATTCCCCACGCAAGCGCTGGCAGTAACATTAAAACAATATTCATAAGGTTCTCCTTTTCTAATCAAAATTCCTGAGTGTTATCTTATCATATTGTTGCAACCGGTTGCAAAAGATCTTACCCAGTTATCTATCTGAGATTTATTTACGTTAGGGCTGTAGCAGGATTTTACCTGCACTATGACCGGACTTCATTAACTCGTGAGCAATTTGTCCATTAGATAGAGGAATGACTTCAGGTGAATTAATTTTTAATTGATGACGATTTATATACTTGAGTAGTCGATTAAATCTTAATTGTCGACTTTTATGGTCTGTAAGGTAATCCCAAAGATCGCCAGTTAAAATACTTTTAGATTCAGACATTAAATTAACGGGATCAATGGGTGAGGGAAGTCCACCGGCCATACCGTAAAAAATAACTTTACCACGGTGCTTTAGTAACTCAAGACTTTGTGGCAGTGTTTTACCAACTCCATCGTAGACAGTATCAAAAGTATTGAACAATTTACCATTACTAATTTCATCTCTTTTATAAACATGTTCAGCACCGTTATCAAGTGCAATTTGGATCTTATTATCAGTTGATACAGTTCCAGAGACTTTAATTCCATCGGCAACTAGAAGCTGAGTTAATATCTGGCTTACGCCACCACTAAGTCCATGGATAAAAACATGTTCATCAATGTGGTTAGCAGCTAAATCGTGTGCTAAAAAATCAGCGGTTAGTCCTTGAAGTCCCAAACTAATAGCAATTTTATCCGTAATGAATTTAGGTACATTAATTGCATTTTCGGCTGGTACAGCGACTAGTTCTGCATTTGAAAAGGGAACATCAACGAATAAAATTCGATCTCCGATATGGTAATTTTTAATATTTTCACCAATTTTAACCACATTGCCGATACCTTCATATCCATTAATGTATGGTTTATGTTTTTCAATGTGATAGTTGCCATTTCTTCGGTATATATCTGCATAGTTTAAACCAATGAACGTTGTTTGGATGAGTAATGAATTTGCATCCATTATGGGGTCGGCAATGTTTCCATATTTTAGAACATTTGAATCACCAAAATGGTTGAAATATAAAGCCTTCACTGTGTACCTCCAAATGAAAAAATTTTAGAATTTATTGCGGAAATGTTTACTTATATAAGTATAATTAAACATAAAAAAGCCATATTTTTCAATGGTTAAACAAATAACTCCACATTAGTTTCAATTTTGCACTAATTTTGTAGAATATTAACTGAGTTAGCATGTTGTTAGCTTATTCGAATGTAATTAAAATGAACCATGTATTCAAGATTAATGCCCTTGAATACTGTACTCCTTTGTTAAGCGGTCCCCGAGCCGCCTCCCAGAGAGCTTAAGCTCAACAAGGTATACCTGTTATCCCCAAATATGTTGGTGTGCCTTGTTTTGTACTTTGAACATAAAATGGTTCTTCGTCAAGAAGTACTGATATAAAA